>JBBAMM010000008.1:7467-26391 GCA_040402475.1 Rhodoluna sp. | reverse complement strand
GTAATTGAGTTCTACCCATCTTGATTAGGTCTTTGAACTCAACAGCTTTCTTTGTATAAGAAGATCTCAGATATTCCATTGCTTTGATAAGTTCTCTGATCTCAAGAATCAAAGCAACTTTTAGAGCTGTTGGATAAACGTCATTAGTTGACTGCGACATGTTGACATGGTTCAGTGGGTGAATCTTTTCGTAGTCACCTTTATCAAAACCAGCTAGCTCTAAGGCTCTGTTAGCAATAACTTCATTGGCATTCATGTTGGTGCTAGTTCCAGCACCACCCTGGATGGCATCAACAATAAATTCTTTATCGAACTTGCCAGCTGCCACTTCATGACAAGCAGCAATGATTGCAGCTGCAATCTGTTCGTCTAGTTCACCAACTTCTAGGTTGGCTTTAGCAGTTGCCTCTTTGACGATGGCTAACGCTTTGATAAGGGATCTGTAGTGTCCAATAGGAACACCGGAGATAGGGAAATTCTCGGCCGCTCTTGCTGTGTGCACCCCCCAGTAAGCACTGGTAGGTATCTCGTAGTTACCGAGCAGGTCATGTTCTAGCCTCATTGCTGACATGGTTTTAGTCTGCCACGAAATCGTTAGTTTCCTAACCAAAACAGAAGAGCCCAGACCAAAAAGTCTGGGCTCTTCTGATTAGTACTAGTTAGGAAAGGATGTCGTCACTCATCTTTGAGTCGTCATTCTTGTTGATCATGCCCCAAACAACACCAATAACCAGTGCTGCGAATGGAAGCAAGACAAGGGTCCAACCCAGTGGAGTCATTGACCATGCATTTCCTGATTCTTCAGGAGATGGAGCAAGGCCTGACAGTAGGTTGAAACGAGACATCAGCAAGTATTCGCCAACACCTAGTAGCGCCAATGAAACAAGAGGTGCCACCAGAGCTTTGAACCAGTGTGTGCCTGGGTTCTGCATGAAGAAGCGAATAACAGCAGCGCTCACCAAGAACTCAACAAGCATGATGGCAATAGCTGTAATAGCACTCATCCAGAAGAACAAGTTCAAGATTGGATCTAGGTTCTGAATAGCGAACAACAAGATAACTAGAGCCGCAAGAATCGAAGTTACGATCACACCACCCTGAGGAGCGCCAGAGGCGTTTGTCTTACCCAATGACTTAGGTAGTACACCTGCGCGACCTAGAGCAAACACGTAACGTGAGTTAGCGTTCTGGAAAGCCAAGAGACCTGCGAATAGTGATGAAACTACAAGCCATTCCATGATTGAGACCAACCATGCTCCAACATTTGTTTCCACTAGTGAGAATAGAACCGCTGCTGGGTCTGCTCCACCTTGAGAGATGGTTGCAACTTGGTCAACGACAGTTGACGAGCCCAGTCCAGTCACCATAGCGAATGAAACGATTGTGAATAGCAATGTGATAATTCCAACTGCAAGATATGTAGCTCTTGGAACTGAACGCTTAGGATCTTTAGACTCTTCACCGTAAATTGCGGTAGCTTCAAATCCAATGTATGAGGCTAGTGCGAAAGCGATAGCAATACCTGCGCCACCAGCGAATCCACCAACGAAAATGTTCTCTGGTGAGAATGATGCAGCAAAGTTCATTTCGCCTGCGTGGTTGATCAAGATTGCCACACCTGCGATAAGAAGTGAAAGAACTTCAAGAATCATTAGAGCACCCAGCACCTTGGCACCAACATCAACACTTAGTAGTGAGAGTGCTGTAACAACTACCCAGGCGATTGCACACCAGATGTACCAAGGCATGTCGATTCCAATAGCAGCCATTTGGCCAGCAAGGATTCCACCGAAGAAACCGTAGATCGCTAGTTGAATGGTTACGTAACCAACGATAGAAACAAGAGCAGAACCAATACCTGCGTTCTTACCTAGACCTCTACCAACGTAAGCAAAGAAAGCACCAGCGTTAGTTACCTTGCTGGTCATCGCGGTGAAACCTACGCTGAACAAAATCAAAGTTAGACCGACCAAGAGATATGCTCCTGGGGCTGCTGCGCCGTTACCGGCAAGGATGGCAACTGGAACAGCTCCAGTCATACCAACCAGTGGAGCAGATGCTGCCACCACAAAAAATACAATTCCGAGAACACCAAGACGGTTCTTCCGTAATGAGTTGTCGTTAGTTTCCTTAGACATTATTGGATCTCCTAGTCGAGTCAAGGAATCGTTCGGGTATGAACGACCTCTTACTAGATTGGTGCAGATTTGCTAACTATTTTTGATTAAAGGCCTTAAATAACGGGAAGGTTAGTTAATCGTTATCTGCACGACACTATTGCTTCATTTGGATACAAATGGTTAGTAATCTAGGTTTCATGACTGAATTACATGGATTTATGGCTCCTAAGACCCCAACTGGTAAAAGCGCAATCATTCCTGATATGCCTTGGTTTTATTCAGGCACACTACTAACCGTTGAGTATCTGACCGATGAAGCTAACGTTCGTGCCATCTTGCCAGCAGAACTCGAACTAGCTGATGAGCACCCAGGTGCAGTTGCTCTTATCTGGGCAGACTGGCAGTCATGCTCTACCGGTGGAGCTGAATTACTAGATCCTGTTAGATCTCAATACCTTGAAGCATTCGTTGTTGTTAGATGCAAATACCAAGGTAAGACTTATTCACGTTGTGTTGCTATCTGGGTAACCAAAGACTTCGCGATTGCTCGTGGTTGGTTCCAGGGTTACCCAAAGAAGCTTGGCAATGTTGCTGTTACCAGAATCTTCAACCACGGTAAAGCAACTCCAAAACTAGAAGCAGGAGCAAAGCTAGGTGCTTCTCTTGCGGCATATGATCACAGACTGGCTTCTGCTGTTGTTACTTTGAGAAAGCCTGCCGACTCTAATGGTTTTGTAAATGGTCATCCAATGATTCACTCAAGATGGATGCCTTCGATTACTCCAGGCCTTGGTAACTCAATGGATCAACTAATCACCATGGGTGGAGTTGATGCAGATCTAGGAACACCTTGGGTAGGAGATGCTGAACTTACGCTCGCTGATTCTCAGTGGGATGAACTAGCCTCAATCCTTCCAGTGAAGGAAATACTCGGTGGTTACTATCGCGAGGTTGGTGTTACCTTCAACGGAGGAACTCTCCTTGAAGATAACTCAAACAAGATTTAGTAATCCTCCATATATTCTTGAATCTCCCAATCAGTAACATCTCTAGTACTTGGGTCTGAAACAGCCGCGTTGTATCTTTCGATTTCATCGCGCTTCATCACTAAAAAGATTCCAATCAAACCAGTTGACATGTGCTCACGCATGCGCTCATTAGCCTCTAGTGCATCTAGTGCTTCTGTAAATGTTGCTGGCAGTGTTGGAGCATCTTCATTGTCATAAGCCATACCAACAGCTGCTGCTGGAACTTCAAGCTTTCTTACAATGCCATCTAAAGCAGCAGCCAAGATACCTGCGATAACAAGATATGGGTTAGCAGCACCATCACCAACACGAACCTCTAGACGAGTTCCTTGACCACGCTCAGGTGGAATACGAACCATGGTGCTTCTATTGTCATAACCCCAGTTAGCTCTAAACGGTGCAAGGGTGTCCGGGCCTAGTCTCTTGAAAGCGTTAACAGTTGGGTTAGTAAAAGCAGTTAGTGCATTAGCGTTTTCGCAAAGACCAGCAATCATTTGCTTTGCTGTTTCACTAAGTTCACTGCCATCAAACATTAGGTTCTTGCCCTGCTTGTCTGTTACTGAGAAGTGCAAGTGAAAACCTGATCCTCCTTCATCACTCCAAGGCTTACCTAGGAAAGTTGCATGCTGACCTTCACGGTGCACAATGTCTTTGATTGAAGTCTTGAACAAGAATGTTCTATCAGCTGCATCCATTGCCTCTGAATGCCAAAGGTTGATTTCATACTGACCTGGCGAGAACTCATGGTTACCAGCGAAGACTCCAATGTTTAGTTGGTCTAGCATGCGCAGTAAGTGCAGGAAGGTTCCTTTTGGATCAACTAACGCACCGCTGGTATAAACACGACCAGTGCGCTCAAGAGATCTCTTGAAGCCACCGCCTTCAACGCGGTCTGCGATATAGAACTCAAGCTCAGGACCAACAACAGGAACCAAACCTAACTTCTCATACTCAGCAATAACTTTTCTAAGCACGGTTCGTGGTGAGAACATGTTCGGTGACATGTCTGGATTTAGTGCATCACCAATTGCGTAAGCAACACCTGGTTCCCAAGGCAACTCATGAATAGTGTCTGGGTCTAGTTGAGTAACCAGATCTTGCAGACCATCGCCTGCGATGTTCTCTGCATCAAGGACACCACCTTGAGTGGTGGTAACCCAAACACCTTGGCAGAAGGCTGGGCCATGGCCGGCAGCTTTCTCTAATTGACTAACCAGCAGGTCTTTAGAACGAGTTATGCCAAGCACATCCGCATAGATGATTCTTAGAACATCAATTCCCTGTTCTTGTAGTTTCTCTCTAAGAGCAGTTAGGTCGGTACTCATTGCAACTCCTTTGTTACTTTTCATTCGTACTCAAACGATATTTGGATACTACTTGCTAGTAGCCTAGGAATTGACCTACTAAACCGAAAAGTTATGAAGGAAATCATGAAAGCACTATTTATTCAACATGATCATGTCAGCCCAACCGGCTGGGTTGGCGAAGCTCTAAAGCGCCACGGCTTTGAGATGACAGAGGTATTAGTAGTTCCTGAGAGTTCCTTTGAGAGCCCTAACATTCCTTTTGAATTCCCTGACTTCAATGACTATGACCTGCTTATCCCCCTAGGTGCTCCTTGGGGTGCTTGGGATGATGCCTGCATCGGCAACTGGTTACAGCCAGAACTGGACTGGGTCAAAAGAGCAGTAGCTGCCGATAAGCCAATCCTTGGCATTTGTTTCGGGGGTCAGCTATTAGCCCGAGCTCTAGGTGGTTCAGTGGCACCTGGCCCTAAAGGTGAGATCGGTTGGACCAACATCTGGTCAGATCGCAAAGACTTAGTTAGCAATGGTCCTTGGTTCCAATTTCACTATGACCGCTGGCAGTTACCTCAAGGATCAGTTGAGATAGCTCGTAACCCAATCGCATCTCAAGCTTTCATCTATGGCAAATCTCTCGCCGTTCAATTTCATCCAGAACTAAACGCAGAAGTTCTAAAGGGTTGGCTTGACTGGGGAGGTTTACGGTCAGTTGGTGAAGATGGTCAGGATGCTCAAATCATGATGGATCAAACCATTGCTGAAGACGAAGCTTCAAAGCAAAGAACTTTTGATCTAGTTGATGCCTATCTCAAAGATATAGCGAAACTTATCTAAGGGTTATTTTCACAGGGAATCGCTTGATTCCGTTCACAAAGTTTGAACGCAAGTGATCGATATCTCCCATTCGTTCAACCTTGTCAACACGTGATAACAAGTCTTCAAACATAATTCGAACCTCTAGACGAGCTAGTGAGTTACCCAAACACATGTGTGGTCCACCACGACCAAATGCCATGTGCTCATTAGGGTTTCTCTTCACGTCCATTTTGTATGGGTCAGCAAAGACAGCACTGTCTCGGTTACCAGATGCGAACCAAGGAACAATCTTCTGCCCCTTCTTGATTTGAGTTCCTTGGAACTCCACGTCTTTAGTTGCTGTTCTTCTGAAGTGATAAACAGGAGATGCTAAACGAATGAACTCTTCAACTGCCCAAGGAATTAGTGTTGGATCTTCCTGCAGCATTGCCATCTGCTCAGGGTTTTCAATTAGGTAGTTCATGGTGTGTGAAATGGTATGACGAGTGGTCTCGTTACCTGCAACAACTAGCAGCAGGAAGTAAGTATTGAAATCACGTTCAGATAATGGAATGCCATCTGATGGTATCTGGTTGATAAGTGTTGAGACTAGGTCAACACCATCTTTACCACGACGTGCATTAGCAAGATTCTGACCATACTCAAATACCTCTAAAGCAGCAGGTGATCTAAAAGGCACTAGGCGATACTTTTCACTCTCAGGATCTTCTAACAAAACATCTGCGTGCTCAGGATCGGTGTTACCGATCATGCGGTTACCCCACTCAATCAACTTGTCAGTGTCATGATCTGGAACATCAAGCATTCGAGCTAGAACTCTAATCGGGAAATCTGCTGCAACTTCTTCAACAAAGTCAAAAGTTCCTTTAGCAAAAGCTGCATCCAGAGTTGTTGCAGTTAGACCTCTAAGGAATGTTTCATAACCTGAAACTGCCTGCGGGGTGAACTGCCCTTGCAGCAATCTTCTAAGTGCTCGGTGACGAGCACCGTCTGTTTCAAGAAGAGATCTTCTAGCTTCTTCTTGCTCAGCATCTACTTCTTCCAAGTTGGTGAAGTGCGTCGAGGTGAAGGTATCTGGATCTCTAAGGACCTTCACGATGTCGTGGTAACCGGTTACTGACCAGAAGCCACTGTTTGGCTTTTCTTCGGTATTCCAGTGAATAGGAGCTTCGGCACGGAGCTTGTCGAAGATTTGCCAAGGAGCACCACCTTCAAAGATGTCTAGATCTGCCAGGGTTAGTTCAGACAATGCTGTCATTTCAACTCCGATTGTTTGGATGCGAATCATTTTCAGATTACACACCAAACCCCAAAGATTTGGTGTTTGTGCCTAAAAAGTTATTTAGATGCGAACGACTAGTGGAGAATAGAGACACTAGGAGGAACACATGGCTGGACCACACACCCTTGCGGAGACCGAGAGACAGGTCAATCAGAAGCTTGTTCACAAGAACATCAACTTCGAAGCGATGGCCGTTACCTCTAACCTCTTTAGAGCTGCTAACTCAGTTAGAAACCATTTAGAGCGCACTGTCCTTGCTAAAGAAGACCTGTCCTGGACAGCGTTTGTAGTGCTCTGGGTTACCTGGATCTGGGAGCCAATTGAGACTCGTCAGATTGCGGCAGAAGGTGGCTTCTCTAAAGCAACCCTTACCGGCGTGCTTTCAACTCTTGAAAAAAGAGGATTACTTGTTAGAAAGAAAAGCAAAGAAGACGGTCGTCTAGTAATTGTTGAACTTACTAACAAGGGTAGAAAACTTATGGACACCCTATTCCCTGCTTTCAACAAACAAGAAACAGCAGTTGCTAACTCTGTAGCACCATCAAAACAAGGTGTGCTAGCAGATCAACTTAGAACTATTACTAAGTTCGCTGAATCTAATTCTTAGCAGCCTCTGAAACAAACCTCACAAAGAGCTCATGCTGCTGTTGGCTGGTTGTTGAGTTATCTTCTGGATGCCATTGGAATGCATAGGACCAGGCTTTAGCGTTTATCTTGAAGGCTTCGATATGGCCTTCTTCTGCTTGAGCAATAACTTCTAGGTCTTCACCTAGTTTGTCGATTACCTGATGGTGATAGCAGGAAGCTTCTAGATCTGGCTTAGATAGCCCTAGTTCAGCAACCTCTTTATCAACGTGGATATTGTGAACGTGGTTGAGGTGGTCGTTCTCCATGTGTTGAACTAGTGAACCACCTTTGAGAACGTTTACTATTTGGCAGCCTCGGCAAATAGCTAAAACAGGGATGCCGTTATCTAAGGCGTATTTAGCAATCGAGAAATCATTCTCATCCTGCAGATCGTCAATGCCATAAAGCTGATCTGAAGTGGGTTCCTGCCCGTACCACTTTGGGTTTATATCCCCACCGCCAGCTAGCAAGACTCCTGAGATGCCTTCTAGTCTGGTTTTCCAGTCTGGATTTGAAACCGGGAGGAAGGTAACCGGTTCTCCCCCTGCATTCCAGACTGACTCTAAAAGCCTTCTGGATGAAACTACGCCAAGGCGTCTAATAGCGCTGGCGTGCTCAGTAAGCCTGCCAACTAGGGCTATCCGGGGACGAGTCATGTGTGCTCCTTAGGGCTACATAATCGTTATGGAACATAGGGTTTATACAGATTAAGTATGCCCTAATCTAAATCATTAGTATCCTAATGAATAGGGCTAAAGGTAAGGACAAAGGGCTTGAACACCATAGAAGTTGTTGGCACCAAGATAGACACCCGCCATTACATTGGCGGGCAAAGAGTCGAATCCGCTGAAGCCTTTACTAACACTTCCCCAATCGATGGTTCCTTCCTAGGAGATATTTGCCGAGGAACTCAAAAAGAAGCAGACCTAGCAGTCGCAGCAGCTAAAGCTGCATTCCCTGCATGGGCAGCTCTTGGTCCTAAAGGTCGTGGAGAACTACTACTAAGACTTGCTGAACTTGTCGAAGAGAACATTGAAACTCTTGCTCAGCTAGAGACTATGGACAATGGTTCACTTCTGAGATCACACCGCAGAGGTGTTATGCCAAGAGTTGCAATGAACATCAGATTCTTTGCAGAGTGGGCAATCAACGAATTACAACATCCTGATTTTGAAACTAGAGGACACACCAACAAGATTTCTTGGGATCCTTCCGGTGTTGCAGTTTTGATTACACCTTGGAATGCTCCACTGATGCTTGCCACCTGGAAGATCGGTCCTGCGCTAGCTGCCGGCGACACAGTAATCCTGAAGCCTGCTGAATGGACACCGCTATCGGCATCTTTCTTTGCAGATCTAACAAAACAAGCTGGAATACCTGATGGTGTCTTCAATGTTGTTCAAGGTTTTGGTAAAGAAGTTGGATCAGCACTGGTTGCCCATCCAGATGTTGCTCGCATCTCGTTTACCGGTTCAGTCCCAACAGCAAAAGTGATTGCAAGATCTGCTGCCGATAACCTAACTCCTGTTTCTTTTGAACTAGGGGGTAAATCACCTTGTGTTGTTCTAGAAGATGCCGATATTGATTTAGCCGTTGAACTAGCTGTTGAGCAGTATGACAACGCTGGTCAGGTTTGTTTATCAGGAACAAGGATTCTGGTTCATGAGAACATCGCGGATGCTTTTGCTTTGAAGTTCAAAGAGAAGGCATCACAGATTATTCAAGGTGACCCAAGAGATGAAGCCACTCAGATAGGTCCTCAGATTCACCAGATGCACTTCGACAGAGTCAAAGGCTTTGTTGATAGAGCTAAAGAAACAGGTGCCAACATTGTTATGGGTGGGGAACCTAACTCTGACTTAGGTGGTTTGTATTTCAGACCAACACTGGTTATGAACCCAGACCCAACCTCTGAGATTGTTACCTCTGAGGTATTCGGTCCTGTGCTTTGTTTACAGACCTTCAAAACTGATGAAGAAGCTATCGCTATGGCTAACAGCACTGAGTTCGGCTTAGCTGCCATCCTGGTTTCAGGTAATAAAGAACGTGCTGAAAGAGTTGCTCAGCAACTGGTTGCTGGCACTATCTGGGTTAATTGCTTCTTTGTTAGAGATCTTCGAGCACCTTTTGGTGGCTCTAAGAAATCAGGTATCGGTCGTGAGGGCGGTAACTGGTCATTTGATTTTTATGCTGATGTTAAGAACACAGTGGTTTCACCTAATGGATGGAAGGAATAGATCATGGGAGAAGTAGTAGGAGCTGCTCTTTTAGCTCACGTACCAACAATCATGTTGCCTGAGGCAGTTCGATACGACCTCAATGAAGGTAAGGAACTCTCACTAGTTCCAGGACTGAAGAAGCTTCGTAAAGATGTCTTTGAGACCTTGGACTATGACACAGTAGTTGTTCTTGATAGTCACTGGGCGACCACAGTTGAGTTTGTGATTACATCAGCAGCAGAGCGATCAGGTCTATTCACTTCTGAAGAGTTACCTCGCGGTATGTCACAGATTCCTTATGCAATGAAGGGTGACCCAGAGCTAGCTAACTCACTGCGTAACTACGATGAGAAGAATGGCACTTGGATTACTCCTATTGCAGATCCACATCTTCCGATCTTCTATGCAACTGTGAACCTTTGGCACTACCTAGGTAGAGGACTAGATGACAAGCGTTGGATTTCTATGTCAGTTTGCCAAACTGGAACCCATGAAGACTTCCTAAGAGCAGGTCGTGCATTGGGTGAAGCAATTAGAGACAGTGATAGAAAAGTATTGCTTCTAGCATCTGGTGCTCTTTCACATACTTTCTATAAGCTCCGTGATCTTCGTAAGCATGAAGCATCAGATCCTAAGCACATCTATTCAGATCTAGCTCGTGAGATGGACTACGAGAGACTGGAATGGATGAAAAACGGTGAGCATGGCAAGATTCTTGAAACCATGCCAGAGTTTTCTAAAGTAAAGCCAGAAGCTAACTTCTACCACTGGCTTGCTATGGCAGGTGCTACCGGTGAAGAACTAAACACCGCTAAGGGTGTTATGTATTCAGAGTATGAGAACTCAATCGGAACCGGACAGGTTCACGTTTACTTCCCTAAGCCTGAAGGCGGCTTCCCACTACCTAAGGATGTTGTGTTATCCCGTGACTGAATATAGAAGAATCCTTATCGATGGTTATCCAACCCAGGTAGTTAGAAACGGTGAGAACCTAGTTGCTGGTGATGGCAGAGTTGTCGCTATCAAAGATGCAATCCACCTGCCTCCGGTTGAACCAACCAAGATCATTGCTGTTCACCTGAACTATGACTCTAGAACTAAAGAGTTCATGACTAAGCTACCTGCAGCTCCTACTTACTTTCACAAACCAATCACCGCTCTAAACTCACACAACGGAGCTGTGGTTAGACCTGCTGGATTGAAGTGGTTGAACTATGAAGGTGAAATCGTAATTGTTATCGGTAAGACCTGTCGTAACATCTCCCCTGAAGAAGCAGGGGAATACATCGCTGGATACACCATCGGTAATGACTTTGGTCTCCATGACTTTAGAGATACTGATGCTGGTTCCATGCTTCGAGTTAAAGGTTCAGATACTTTAGCCCCAGTTGGCCCTGGTTTAGTTACTGATTGGGACTTCAGAAACAAATTCATCAGAACCTATGTCAATGGTGTCGTCAAGCAAGAAGATAACACTTCAAACATGGAGTGGGACATGCACTACCTAGTTGCAGACATTGCTAGAACCATCACACTGGTACCAGGCGACATGTTGTTCTCAGGAACCCCTGCTAACTCAAGGCCAGTTGAACCAGGCGATGTTGTTGAGGTTGAAGTTGAAGGCCTAGGAAAGCTGACTAACCACATCGTTGAAGGTCCAACCGGAATTAGAACTGATGTTGGAGCTCAGCCAACTTCTTCAGAAGAAGTAGTTTCAACAGCCCTTGGTGGTGACTGGGAGTTCAGAGGAATCAGAACCCCATCTAAAGATCTTTACCCTTCAACAGTCGAAGAAAAGGAATAACAAATGATCAAAGTCGAAGTTGATATGACTAAGTGCCAGCACTACGGTCAGTGTGTTTTTGAAGCACCAGATATCTTCCGTTTGAACTCAGATGACAAGCTTGAATACACAGCTGAGGCTGATGATTCAGAGCGAGCAAACATCGAAGCTGCTATCGATGTTTGCCCGATGCAAGCTATCCGCATCGTCGAATAGTTATGAACCATCCCGTAGTAATCGTTGGTGCATCCATGGGTGGATTGCGCACAGCTGAATCACTACGACGATTTGGTTATATAGGTCCGATCACCGTTATCGGTGAAGAAACTCATAAGCCTTATAACCGCCCTCCGCTATCTAAAGAAGTCTTAGCTAACGAAGTTACCCATGAAGCCGTTGCCTTTGAAGAAAGAGCTGCAACAGCTGATGTTAACTGGGTGCTTGGGACAAAAGCAGTCAGTGCTGACTTTGAACACAACACAGTTACTGACTCTGATGGTCAAGTTCACCCTTATGCTGCCCTAGTTATTGCTACCGGGCTTAGATCAAGAAGACTGAATGTTCCTAATGGTGAGCTATCTGGCAGACATGCCCTTAGAACCTTAGAAGACGCTATAGCTCTAAGAACAGAACTAGTTCAAGGTAAGAACGTAGTCATCGTAGGTGGTGGCTTTATTGGCTGCGAGGTAGCAGCAACAGCAATCAAACTGGGTTGCAATGTCACTGTTGTTCATAATGCAGCACATCCAATGCTTAGACCACTAGGAAGTGAACTAGCAGAGCAAATGCAACTCAGGCATGAAGCCATGGGAGTTACCTTCAAACTCAAAAGAACTGTGACAGATCTGATTGGCTCAGCTCATGTTGAAGGTGTCAAGTTAGATGATGAAACAGTTCTTGACTGTGATGTTTTGATTGAAGCTATCGGCTCTCATGCCAATGTTGAATGGCTTTCAGGTAATGAAATAGATAGAAACGATGGAGTTCTAGTAGATAGCGCTATGCGCGTTATGACTAGAACTGGACATGCTGTTCCTAATGTCTTTGCCATTGGTGATGTTGCCCGCTTTGCTAACCCAATCTTTGATCTAGAGGCTCGAAAAGTTGAGCACTGGAACATACCGACTGAAACAGCTAAGAGAGCAGCAGCAGTAATCGCTGCCTACCTAAATCAAACAGATTTATATCCTGCCATCCTGGATGAACCCTTCAAGCCGGTTCCTTCGTTCTGGTCAGATCAGTATGACAACCATTTACTTGCCTTTGGGCTGCTTGGATTAGCAGATAAGGCAACCCTGGTTGCCGGAGACACCTCAGGCGATTGTGTTTTTGAATACAGCCGAGGAGACCAACTTGTTGGTGTCTGCGGTATTGGAATGAGATCAGTTGTTCAAAGTTATAGAGCAAAGTTTATTTAGGAGAAAAACAATGGCTAACGAATTTGATTTAGATGTCACCTTTGATGAGAACGAACCTGATCTATCTCACCTGACTGACCAGCAGCTTCAAGCTGCTGTGAACAGGCTTCCTGAATCGCTTCTATTAGTGGCTCAGGGATTACTTATTGAGAAAAGATCTATGAGCGATGTATCTCAAGATCTAGGAATCAGACAAGCCGAATTGGTCATGCGGTTGCATAGAGCAAAGCAACTGATTGCTGCATCAGAGTAGCCAAAGCTAGTTCTTTCCTGTAATCCCAACTGTGCTTTGTATTACTGGAGTCATCTTCTTCATCAAAGCCTCGTAGAACATCGATAACGGGAACTCATCATCGAGTACTTGATCTGTTAATTCACTAGTAGTTCCAGATAGTGGAATATCTCGTTTAGCCCACTTTGAAGCAGGGTGCGGAGCTAAAACACTTGACACCAGGTCGTAGGCTGCCAACCAGTGAACTACCTTAGGTCTATCGATTGATCGCCAATAGAGCTCATTTATCTCATCAGAGAGATTGACAACAACATCAGGGAGATTCTCCCAGTCAATTGATAGCGAGGTATCAGTCCAATGCAAAACCTTATGTTGGTGCAGATATGCAAATAGCATTTGACCGGCAACCGAGTCGTAGTTCCTTACGCGGTTCCCGCTCAACGGGAATCTAAAGATACGGTCGAATAGAACTGCATACTGAACCAGTTGTGCATGTTGTCTAAGCTTTGGCTCAGTGTCCTTTGCTCTAAAGAGTTTCACAGACTCTCTAAAAGCTGTTAAGTCGCAACGTAACTCTTCTAGTCCATAAAGGAAAAATGGCATTCTTTGCTTGATCATAAAAGGATCGAAAGGTAAGTCTCCTCGCATGTGGGTTCTGTCATGAATCAAATCCCACATCACATAGGTTTGCTCCGCTAGTTCCTGATCAGCTAAAAGTTCCCTAACCCCAAGAGGCAGATCCATTCTTGTTATCTCTGCTGCCGCTTCAACTACTTTTCTGTATCTAGCTGCCTCGCGGTCAGCAAAGATGCCGCCCCAAGTAAAATCTGGCAACGAAGGCTTAGTTCCCGGATCTGCACCTACTAGAACCCTTGGTTTCACAGCAACAGATTCAGGAAAGAGAACAGCTGAGTTGGTGACATAGCCAGGTGTGAAATCTATAAAACGAATCGGAACGAAAGCAGGATTGGAATAATCCCCTGCTTCCAAATCAGATACAAAATCCGGCCAGATCACTTCAAGAACGACTGCTTCAACAAATCGATCGGTTGAACCATTCTGTGTATACATAGGAAACACAACCAAATGAGAAGTTGCATTAACTCTGTTTTGTTCTGGATGAAAAGCAGCTAGTGAATCAAAGAAATCAGGAATCAAGAATCCTTGATCAGACCACTCGTCGAAATCTTGAGCACAGGCCAACAGATATTCTTTATCGTGCGGAATCTGGCTAGCAAGCTCTCGCAAGGCTCCTGAAATACCAGCCACGGCAATTGAACAAAGTTTATGAACTGACTTCTCTGGAATGCTGCCATCTTGAACCTGATGTCCCCGAAGGGTCAAACAAGCGGACTTGATGACTTCCCATTCCTGAGTCTTGACTATTTCTATGCCCGATAACCCGACACTGACAGTTCCCACGCAAACCTCCTTGTTCGCTGCGGAAGAAAAAGTTCATCCTAGTTCTTAGCCTACCCATGTAAATCAGACGCTGAAAGCCCCTAAAGAACAGGCTTCTGTGGACTATGTCTCAGTCAGTTAACTACTTGATGCCGTTCTGCTTCAAAAGATCAGCAACCTGAGTGCGTCTATTCCCCACATACCAAATGGTTCTGTTTTGTTCAGTTCTAATATCATCTAGATATTTCATGGTTGATAGGTTCTGGCCGTATTGGCTCTGCAGCACAGGATCAATAACTTTTGCAGCATTAGAGAACTTAGTGGTTAACCCAATTGAAGCTGCTTTAGCAGAAACCGCTTTCAGAGCTTGAAGGTAAGCGGTTTTACAAGGTTTGTAATTTATGCATTGAACATACAACCTGCCGCGGTCTAGGTTTTGAACCCAAGGTTGATCTGACCTGTCAGACAGCATAGGCATGTCGAATGTGTCACCAACTTGTTGTGACCATCTGTTTTCACCAAAGGTTTGGTCTGTTCCCCAAGGAATAAAGGTGAACTTACCTTGAGTATTACTCCTAATGAAGTAATTGTTTTTATCCGGCCCTGAGTAACCATCCCAGTGACCTATGAAGTTTTCAACTGCAAAGAACTTGAGTAGCGATGCTCGATCTGTGACAGTGTTCAAACCTGAATACCATGTTGCTGGGTCATAGAGGTATGTGTATGCAATCAGGTTATTCAAGTCGTATTTATTAGGAGTGACTTTCCAGCCATAGTCGACTAAGAATGGCCCGGTCTTGTTATCCCCGTAGTCTGCCCCCATCCAGAAATCTGAACCAGCACCTTCATAGACATGCTGGGTGATGTCTCTGAATTTTCTTGACATAAAGGTTTCATCAGGGGTTTCGATGTTTATGTATAAACCCTTATCGATTCCGTTTACATAAACTCTTGCCCAACCTGTTTTAGAAGCTTGGACACCCATGGCATTGAACAGAGTGTATGCGCCAAACTCATGAAGCTTGCTGTCATCCTGAGTCATCGCATTTAACGTCATACGACGAAGGCCTAGATAGCCAAGACCGGTAGGGCCCTTCTTGAACTTAATCTTGAAGCTAGGAGTCCAGTCAAGTTTTTGTAATGAGGTAGAGCCTTTTAGTCTTACCTGAATCTCTTGAGCACCGCTAGTCTTAGTTCCACTAGTTAGAGTCACTGATCCTGGCACATACGTCTCAAGGGTTTCTTGCGTGTTTAAAGAAGTAACAGAGCTAGCAGGTAAGTTGAAGTCAATTCTTGTGATTTTGGCTGGGTTATAAATATCGGTGAGTGTAAGAGGAGAAGCGGCCTCGGCACTACCTGACATAGCCACTAGCGCAGAGAAGATGGCGATAAGCCCTATGGCTGATCTTCTGATTACGGCTACTCTGCTCATGCATTCAGTCTATGAGTCCCGCAAGGTTCTTAGTAAAGAAGCTTTATATCTGGATTCTCATACCTAGGTGAGAGAGTGATCTGCAAGGCATAATCGCTGTTCATAAGGTGAATGGCGAAAGGAACCTTGTTAGCAGAAACTCCAGTCAATAAATAACCGGTTTTAAAATTAGCAACACAGTGTTCAAGTGAGTTAGTGCCTATCGGCCTAGGCTCATTAGCTTCCATAGTGAACTCGTCTTTGGCTCCCAGTGCCTTTGCAAAGGCTAGGGCTTGTTTGCAGTAAAAGCTGTCACCTTCAGGTAAACCTTGAGAAAAGTATGTTCTAAAAGCTATGCAGCGATCTGAATGCCCAAGGAAGTATTCACCACAGGTCAGTGGTCCTATCTGCCCAGTTTCTGGACCGAGGCTCTCAAACGCAGGAATAAGGTCACGTTTAGATTTGGCGAGATTCATAAAAGTATCGATCTCAGCTTTGTGTTCTTCTACTAGAGAACTCGGCACTGCTTCCATTTCTGGCTGGTGAGATGACTGCCACAGGTACCAGAGAAATGCACAAAAGAACAAGAACCCCACAAAGATAAACCAAAAGATTGTTTCGAGTACTTCTGTGACCCAGAACTTCTCTTCTACTCGACAATTAGGACAGCCAAAGGCGTCCATATCTTTCCCACATGTTTGACACTTCATAATTACCCTCCCCAGTTACAAAGGAATCTACTTATAAAAATAATACAAAAACACCTCTTGAGCCGCCTAGCAGAATTGAACTGCTGACCTGCTCTTTACGAGGGAGCTGCTCTACCAACTGAGCTAAGGCGGCGATCAGATTTAGTTTAGTTATTTGACGATGAGGCCTAAACGGCGTAACCGGTCTAAAGCACCGTCTTCAATAGGTGAATCGTTACCGATGATGAGCTGAATAGATCTAAGGGTGAATCTAGTCAGTGGGACAACCAGCCACTTGGGTAAGACTCTGAGTCCTAGTAGTTTTCTATGCTCTGGTCTAAGGGAAACAACAGCTGCTGCAAATAGCAATCTATAAATAGGCATAACAGTTAGCGGTATGCCAGGGGTTCTAATGAATTTGATTACCTTACGAGTGGTGTCATCAACCCTGAGATCTCCTCTGTTGAGATACTCACCTATTTGTTTATCTAGTTCAGATTTAGTGTGTGGGACTTTAGCTAGACCTAAAGGCGCAACAGATCTTGCCCACTGATCAACGTATGCATCGGCACCACCTGGAATTGTTCTCCATGCATAGTCCTGGTGACAGGTTAGAAATGAATCAGTAAAAGCGATGTGCACCCACAGCAAAAGATCTTCATCTCTTGCTTTGTATTCTTTAGCCTTACCGGTTGAGTCTTCATACTGGCCCTTAACCCGATCGTGCAACCTGTTTACTCTGCTTGCTTCGCCTGCAACCGCTTCATGAGAACCGAAGGTTGTAACTGTTAGCCATCGAATAGTGCCAGCCAATCTTCCAAGTGCATCTTGCTCATAACGAGAGTGCTGCGCAACGCCAGCTAAAGTACCTGGGTGCAGTGCCTGCATAAGTAGTGCTCTGATTCCACCGACAAGGGTTCCAAAGTCTCTGTGCACAATCCAAGGTGCATCGGTAGGCATGAATAGTCCACCGGTTTCACCTTTAGCTATCGTGTCAAGCCATGGTGGTGTTCCACTGGGCTCATTAGATAAAAGAGCTCTGAATTGTTTGGAGAAGAAGTCTTGCAGCTTATTATTTGGCATTACTTCTAACAGGTCTTTTCTTTAAGAGGAAGTTTGTTCTTTATTAGGAAGTCATCAACAGTATTTGCAATACAAGCATTAGATGAACCGTAGGCAGTGTGTCCTTCACCCTCATAAGTTAGCAGCCAACCGTGAGCTAAAACATTGTGAGCAAAGTTAACTGCTTGCTTATAAGGAGTGGCTGGATCGTTAGTGGTTCCAACTACCAACATGGTCGGGGCTTTCTTCGCTGAATAGTCTTTAGGTCCTGCAACAATTCCAAAAGGCCAACCGTGGCAAGCTAACCCTCCGTACTGCCAGTAATGACCAAAGACTGGGCTTAGCTTTTCAGCTTTGGCATTCTGGGCCAACATGTCAGACATCTTGGCTGATTCTCTTGAATCAAGACAGTTGATAGCTTTGAACGCTTCAGTCTCGTTTGATTCAAAAGTATTGGTCTCATCGTTATAGGTGTTGTATGAGTCGGCTAGCAGTAAGAAGATTCTGCCATCTTGTTTTTTCTTGTTGAAGAATTCTTTGAATGCAGCAGTTAAATACTGCCAGCTCTCTTTGGAATACAAAGCAGCAATCATTCCAGTGAAACCTGAACCAGCAGAGAGCTTTCTGCCCTTTTCTGAGGTTGTTATTGATTTCTTCTCTAGGGGGCTCAAGAAATCTGTGCCGACTTTTTGCATAGCCTGGTCAACTGTCAAACCAGCGAAAGGGCAAGTCAAATCAACATTGATACAGTCAGCCAAATACGCTCTCATAGCCCCTTGGAATCCAACTAGCTGATTCAATGAATCCTCTTCAGGTGAAGTAGTTGGATCTACCACACCATCTAGAACAAACTGGCCAACCTTAGTTGGATAGAAAGCAGCATAAGTTGCGCCGAGCAAAGTTCCGTAAGAGAAACCTAGGTAGTTCAACTTCTTGCTTCCAAGAACAGCTCTAATGATGTCCATGTCCTTAGCCGCTGATGATGTGTCAACGTGACCAAGTAATGGCCCGGTGTTTTTCAAGCATGCAGCACCAAAGTCTTTGATGGCAGCCTTACTAAAGGCAATGTCCTTAGCGGAACCCCACTCATAAGGTGAAGGGTCATAAAGAAAAGACTTCATGCCTTTAGTGTCATAACACTTGATAGCAGTTGAAGCTCCAACGCCTCTAGGGTCAAAACCAACAATGTTGTAATGAGCACGAAGTTTTGCAGTTCCCAAACCATCAATGTGTTGGGTGATCCAGTCTCTACCGCTGCCACCAGGACCGCCTGGGTTCATTAGAAGATAAGGAGCGTTCTTTGGATCGGTTGCTGGATTAATTGCAACAGCAATCTTGATTGCACCTTCAGAAGGCTTGGCCCAGTTCAAAGGAACTTGGATAAAGCCACAGCGAGCTTCGGTGTTATCCCCTTCACAGTCTTTCCATAACGGCTTTTGAGCATAGAAGCCATCAAGGTTCTTAGGAACAGAAACTAGTTCCGTCTCAGATTCTGTTGAAGGTTTATTCACACTGGATTGAATTACTGGATA
>JBBAMM010000008.1:1372-7367 GCA_040402475.1 Rhodoluna sp. | reverse complement strand
GTCAAAACATCTCGATAAAGACCCATTAGGTCAACAAGAATACGGTCTAAGCCATCTCGCTTTGACCTTGTTGCGCGTCTTTTTTGAGATTCTTCAAGCTTCTTTAGTTGTGATCTTGAACTTGCATTAAGTTTAGAATCTTCAGCGACACCGAGACGGGTCAATAGCTCTTTACGTTCAAAATCATCCTGCTCGCCTGTGAGCTGAGCGCTGTCACTTTCAGCTAGCTTGCCTAGAGTTTCTGCTGCCTTCACAGCTGAAGGGATATCGGTAATACCAAGTACGGTCTGCAGTGCTTGCTTTCTTCTATCCCTAGCTCCAGAGTTTGATGCAAGTCTTCTAGCCATACCAACATGGCTCTGTGCTTGAGCTGCCGATTGCTGAGCTAAATCAAAACCAATTCCATACTTGTCAACCAATAGTTGAGCTACTGCTTCAACAGTTGGGACCTTGAGTTGGATTCTTCTGACTCTAGAGCGGATAGTCGGAATCAGATCTGCCTCACTCGGAGCACAAAGCATCCAAATAGTTCCACGAGGTGGCTCTTCTAAAGATTTGAGCAACACGTTACTGGTTCGCTCACTCATGCGGTCAGCATCCTCAACGACCATAATTCGATACTTACCGATAGCAGGCATGTGTATCGACTTCTCGATGAACTCATTAACCTCATCGATACTTATCTGAACTCGCTCAGTGTTTAGCACTAGAACATCTGGATGGTTGCCAACCCGAATCATTTCGCATGATTGACAGCTGGAACAGCCACCTTCGGAACATAGCAGGGCTGCAGCAAAGGCTAAAGCTATTTGTGATCTACCCGAGCCTGGTGGACCAGTGAAGAGCCAAGCATGGTGAATGTTGTCCTGCGATTGCTCAATAGAACGCAACAGTTCCGAGACTGCCTCCGGCTGGGAAACAACATCTCTAAAAACCTTTGGTGTTTGCATTTATTTAGATAAGTCCCGCAACTCGTGCGCGAATCTCGTCCTGCATTTGCTCAACTGACACTGAAGCATCAACAACTAAGAACCGCTCTGGTTCAGCCTTGGCTAAATCTAGATAAGCAGAACGAACAGTTTCAAAGAACTCAATCTTCTCTCGCTCTAGACGGTCTGGTTCTGTCCCAGACTTGTTTCTTCTTGAGCGTGCTTCTTCTGCTGGAAGGTCAAGTAAGACAGTTAGCTGTGGCAATAATCCGCCAACTGCCCACAAAGATAAATCTCTAACTTCAGTTCGAGATAAATCTCTACCTGCACCTTGGTAGGCAACAGATGAATCAAAGTATCTATCTGTGATAACAATCTCACCGCGCTCTAAAGCAGGACGAATCTTGCTAGCAACGTGATGAGCACGGTCAGCAGCAAAGAGAGCAGCTTCTGCTCTTGGAGCTAAATCACCTTTGTGATGTAAAAGAATCTTTCGAATCTCAACGCCAACATCAGTGCCACCTGGTTCTAAGGTTCTGATTACTGTCTTGCCTTGTTCAGAGAGCCAGGTTTCAAGAAGGTCTGCTTGGGTGGACTTACCAACACCATCAATACCTTCAAATGAAATAAACAAACCTGACACTATTCGGCTTTCTTTCTTGTTGCGCCTTTTTTGACAGTCCTAGCAGGAGAGGTACTTCTTCTGCCAGCCTTTGAAGCTTTAGGTGCAGGTTGGCCAGGTTCTAGACCTAGCTTCTCTCTTCTAATAGCAAGCAGTTCGAAAGCTCGCTCTGGAGTGAGCTCATCAAGTGGTTCATCTTTAGGAACAGTAGCGTTGATTGCACCATCTGAAACGTAAAGACCGAACTGACCAGACTTTGCAACAACGTTGGTTTTAGCTGCTGGGTCTTCACCGAACTCTTTCAAAGGAGTTGCAGCTGTTCTGCGACCGCCATACTTAGGCTGAGCAAAAATCTCTAACGCTCCAGCTAAATCAAGATCAAAGATCTGATCTTCGGCTTGAAGGCTTCTAGATTCTTTACCTTTGAGCATGTATGGACCGAACTTACCGTTCTGGGCAGTGATGTCGATACCGGTTTCTGGATCTTGACCAATCACTCGAGGAAGAGAAAGTAACTTGAGTGCGATCTCTAAATCAATCGATTCTGCAGACATAGTTTTGAACAATGAAGCAGTCTTAGGCTTTTTTGCATCAGGGTCATCGATTAGAACGTAAGGACCATAGCGACCATCTTTGAACAAGATGTTGTGTCCTGTTGCTGGGTCTTGACCCAAGATCCTGTCTTGCAAAATAGGGGCTTCAATTAGCTCGTGAGCTTTAGCAAGAGTAAGTTCATCAGGAGCTAGACCTTCTGGAATGTTGATAATGCGACGACCATTCTCGTCTGCACCTTCGGCATTAGGTTCGATATAGATCTCTAGATAAGGACCGAACTTACCGGTTCTAAGGGTTACGCCATCGCCTAGGTCTAGCGAGTTCAAAGCCTTAGGGTCGATATCTCCAATGTTCTCAACGATGCTGTGAAGTCCTGGGTTTTCCCCTGCACCGAAATAGAACTGCTTCAACCATGCGCTTCGTTCAATCTTGCCATTAGCAATTTCGTCAAGGTCTTCTTCCATGCGAGCGGTGAATGCGTAGTCAACAAGTCTTGAAACGTTCTCTTCAAGGAAACGAATAACCGTGAAAGCAATCCACTCAGGAACCAGAGCTTGACCACGTTTGATCACGTAGCCCTTATTCAAAATGTTGCTAATGATTGCAGCATATGTTGAAGGACGACCAATGCCATCTTCTTCTAGAGCTTTAACCAAGCTAGCCTCTGTGTAACGAGGAGGAGGTGAGGTCTGGTGGTTCTTAGCTGTTACTTCAACAGCCTCTAGTTTCTGTCCAGTCTCAAGATTAGGAAGCTTGCTCTCTTGTTCTTCAGCTTCATCTTCATTGCGTGGCTCATCTTGGCTTTCCTCGTAAGCAGCCATGAAACCTCTGAAGGTAACCACAGTTCCACTGGCGGTGAACTCTGCTCTGTCATTGTTAGGTAGCGGGAATACAGCTATCTTGGCGGTAGTTGTTGAAACCTTGGCATCTTGCATCTGGCTGGCAATAGTTCTCTTCCAGATCAAGTCATAAAGTTCAAACGCACGGCCATGCAATTCTGATGCAACTTCGCTTGGTTTTCTGAATACTTCACCAGCTGGACGAATAGCTTCGTGCGCCTCTTGAGCGTTCTTGTTCTTACCTTGGTAAACGCGAGGTGCAGGGGAAACATATTCTTCGCCAAACATTTCTTTAGCCTGAGATCTTGCAGCAGTAATAGCTTGAGAAGAAAGAGTTGGTGAGTCAGTTCTCATATAAGTGATGTAACCCTCTTGATAGAGAGACTGAGCAACATCCATTGTCTGTTTTGCTGACATGCGAAGTTTTCTAGAAGCTTCCTGTTGCAAAGTTGAAGTTGTGAACGGAGCAGCAGGTCTTCTAGTTGAAGGCTTGGCTTCAACAGAAATAACTTCGATCGGAACATTAGGAGATCTAACTGCATCAGCTAGAGAAGTTGCCTTCTCTTCATCAAGCAATAACACCTGAGCGGTCAGCTCACCCTTGTCATTGAATGAATCTCCGGTTGCAATGCGCTGACTGTTGTATGTGTGCAGCTTTGCTTCGAACTTAGGTTCACCAGCAATCTTGGTATCGAAGATTGCTTTGATGTCAAAGTATGCAGCAGAAACGAAAGCCATACGCTCACGTTCACGTTCAACAATTAGTCGAACAGCTGGAGACTGAACACGGCCAGCACTTAGTCCTCTGGCAATCTTTCTCCAAAGCACCGGTGAAATCTCATAGCCATATAGACGGTCAACAACTCGTCTGGTTTCCTGAGCCTGAACCAAGTTGTCATCGATAGCTCTGGTGTTAGCCACAGCAGCCTGGATGGCTTCTTTGGTGATTTCGTGGAACACCATGCGGTGCACTGGAACCTTAGGCTTTAGAACATCTAGAAGATGCCAGGCAATAGCCTCACCCTCACGGTCCTCATCCGTTGCGAGGAAAAGTTCATCTGCATCTTTTAGAGCTGCCTTTAGCTCAGAAACTGTCTTGTTCTTACCAGCTGAAATTGCATAGTAAGGCTTGAAGTCATCTTCGACATCAATCGAGAACTTGCCGATTGTGCCCTGCTTCTTTAGCTCAGGAGGTAGATCCTTTAGGTCAATGAGATCGCGGATGTGACCGACGGAGGCGAGTACACGGAACTCATCGCCAAGATATTTGGCGATGGTTTTAGCCTTCGCCGGTGACTCTACGATGACGAGTTTTGAACCTGCTGACACTAAATCTCCTACCTTGTAGAACTCAAACCCGGAGCTGCCCGAGCATGAACTCTATGAACTATACCCATAACTTGCTGACGCACACTTATATAGATGTCAGAACTGACTATATGGCATGTCTCTAGTGTCCCGCCAAATTCTTGCACAATCTGTTCAGCCGTTTCACAGGGATAACCGATGGCTAAACCCCGTAAAACGTCCTCAGCAGCCAATGCTGCGCTATCCGTCTGGGTCTGAAGCCTAGCAATTGCAAGGCTCTGAGCACTAACCCCTAAACCTAGGGTCATTATTCCCAAGACTGAGAAAATAACTCCGAAACCCAGTACTGAACCAGCCCCTTGGTCACTAAAAACTCTCATAGCCCAGATTTTCTGGCACATTGTCTCTCCAACACTGGAAAATCTATAAAGTTCCCCAAAATAGGTAATTTGATGTTTTGGCTAAGCACTAAACAGATTGAGAGTGACTCGTATTCGAGTTTTGTTTGAGGTTGAGGGGTTAGAGCTCGATCCTGAATCAAGGTCTCTAGAACTTCCTCGGTTTCACCTCTAGCTAATGCCCTGGCACCTTCAGCTGCTAGCTCTATTAGAGCCATTCGGTTTGACTGCATTGCTAAAGCCGAAAGTGAAAAAACCAGAATCAATAAGACAGCAGGCAGAATTAGTGCGAATTCTGCAGTTACCGAACCTAGCTCTGAACTGTTAGCGCCGACCGGATTAGATCTAGCAACATCGCCCTTACCTCCTCGCTTTTCAGGATGGTAAGTAACAGCCCGGCGAAGCCAACCGCAGCAAGGGTGATGATTACGTATTCGGCTGTTGTTGCTCCATCTTCTGCCAATAGAAGTTCTTTCATTGCTTCTCACTTTCATTTAGGTCCCAGCATGGAAACCATCAGAGGAATAACTGTCATAAATAGAAAAGCTGGCAAAACTGCCAAGCCCAATGGCACCATCAGGCGAACACTGAGTTTCTCTATTTTGATTTCGGCAGCTACCAATGCTTCTCGTTGAAGCTGTTCCGCTTGCCTGCGGAGCAGATCCCCGACCCTTGCTCCAGTTTCTTCAACCAGTAAGGCAACCTGAGCCATCGCGGTTAGTTCTTCATTCGATGGGTTTGACCCAAATACGCTCAGGTAAATATCTGTTGCCCGGTTCTGCGCCTGGTTCAAACTAGCTCCGCCAGAGCTTTCTAAGGCAACCCCCATCAGGTAAAAACCAATTGCACTATCTACTGGTTTTGCTCGCTTGATGAGTCGAGCACTGAGTATCTTTGCTAGTAGAAGTAGTAATAGACCAAAGCCTAAACTCAAAAGCATTATTGGTTTAGTAGTTATTGCCTCCAAGATGTTCATGCCAACAAGTTGAGCTAAACCCAAAGTTAGTAACGGAAGCCAGATAACTAATCTTGCGCTTGCCTTAGGGCTAGCGTGAGCCACCGCTATCCTTTGCAAAGATCTCTCTTTGAACATGAACAGGTCTGCAACAACATCAATCTCATAAGCCACCTTAGATCCAGCATCTCTAGCAACCTCTAACAAATAGCGAAGACCAGATGCATCTTGAGGGATTCCGCCAATATGTTCTATGGCTTTATCAAGATCAACACCTGAACGAAGTAAGCCAGCAAACTTAGTTAGCGTCAAAGCATCACTCATGCTCTATAACCAATCGTGCTATGCCCACTACTTCCCTACCGGTTATCGTTCGTTTAACTTCAATA
>JBBAMM010000008.1:0-1272 GCA_040402475.1 Rhodoluna sp. | reverse complement strand
TCTTTAGCTATGAGGATTTGTCTAAGCTGCGATGCTTGCTCATGCGTTACAAAATCTCTATTAACAAGATCTTCAAGAGTGAAGTGTTTAGCTGAGTGTCGTCTCATAGAAATCTCTGTGTGCTTGGAACACTCTCCACCTAAAACACAGTGAAATCTCAATAGCCCCCATTCTGTATTGAGGCTTACTTCAGATATTGGTTTAGCGATATCGATTCGTGCTCCACCACTTCTCAGAACAGCAACAGCCCACTCTCGAACTTCAGTTTCAGATTTGAAAGAACTGGGTACTGACTTCAAGTTGCCAGCTTTTTCAACTAGAACTCTTTCCGGTGCTGAAATAAGAACGTCAGTAACATCAGCTTGTTCTAAGAATTCTCTAATTGGTTCAAGGATCTCCATAGACAAAGCATTGCGATTGTCGCGATTTACTATTGCTCCCATGAGGAGAATGTGGAGAGATAGACCTGTGTTTTAGGTGTGTAAAGACCCGTTAAATTAAGGGGCCCCGGTCTCTGGGGGGAGTGACCGGGGCCGGCGATATATGATTGGGGGAATCAAAATATCGCAGGTCAGCCGAAGCTGACTAGAAAATCATAACCTAATATTCAGAGCTATGGGAATACTCATTTGAGGTTTGCAGGATACTTATCTAAGGAAGGAGATAAGCCATGACTGACCTCTATGACCTTGCTGCAAAGGACCGTTTAGCCTTCTGGGCTTCTCAGGCAAATACCCTCCACTGGCACAAACCTTTCACTAAAACCTTGGACTGGTCTAATGCTCCTTTTGCCACCTGGTTCGAAGATGGCCAGCTAAATGCCAGCTATAACTGCCTGGATAGGCACGTTATAGAAGGTCGAGGGGATAAAGTCGCTCTGCTATTTGAAGGTGAGCCAGGCGATACCAAGTCCTATACATACAGCCAGCTTTTGGCTGAAACCAAGAAGGCGGCCAATGCTCTGTTAAGTCTTGGCATTCAAGCTGGCGACAGAGTTGCCATCTATATGCCCATGATCCCTGAGACCATAATCGCTATTTTGGCGGTGGCTCGAATTGGCGCAGTTCACAGCGTTGTCTTTGGTGGTTTTAGTTCTGAGTCCCTTAGAAGCAGAATTGATGATGCTCAAGCCAAGCTGGTTATAACTTCTGATGGTGGCTACCGAAAAGGTAAAGCTCACCCTTTGAAAGAAGCTGTTGATCAGGCTCTAGCCGATGGTAACTGTCCTTCAGTCGAGCATGTTCTTGTTGTTGAAAGAACTAAGAATGAAGT
>JBBAMM010000007.1:47612-59427 GCA_040402475.1 Rhodoluna sp. | reverse complement strand
TAAGTGAAAGAACCCCTTCGTGGAGGAAGGGGTTCTAGTAGGCCCCGTCGGGATCGAACCGACGACCCACGGATTAAAAGTCCGTTGCTCTAACCAACTGAGCTAGAGGCCCATGTCTGCAATGCAGACTTTCTATTCTAACTTTTTTGAGGGGTTATTTCTCAGAGAATGTAATAGTTGCCTGGACCGCTTGCTTCCAGCGTTTATAAGGTTCAGGGCTTGTCTCAACTGGAGTGAAAGATGTCTCAACTGGGTTTAGGTTTCTAAGTGTTTCTAGGTCTTTCCAGTATCCAATGCCAAGACCAGCAAGATAGGCAGCCCCAAGGGCTGTTGAGTCGAGGTTTGCTGGTCTTTCGATTGAAACCTGGAGTTGATCTGCTTGCAGTTGCATCAGCAGGTTATTGGCAGATGCTCCACCATCGACTCTTAGTGAATGGAGCTTCACACCGGTTGTTGCCATGGCATCGAAGACATCTTTCACTTGGAAAGCAAGGGCTTCGAGAGTTGCTCTAGCTAGGTGTCCTCGTTCAGTTCCTCTGGTTAGACCAAACACTGATCCTCTAGCATCTGGAATCCAATAAGGAGCACCAAGACCAGTCAGTGCTGGAACAAAAACAATGCCACCGTTATCTGGAACTGTTTTTGCTAAATCTTCAATTTCTTCAGCACTGCTGATGATCCTGAGTTCGTCTCTAAGCCATTGAACTGCAGCTCCTGCAACAAAAACAGAACCTTCATTAGCGTAGGTTCTATTTCCTTTTAGTTGCCAAGCAACTGTTGTGATTAGTCCATTGTCTTGAACCAGGGCTTTATCGCCGGTGTTCTGCAGAATGAATGCACCTGTTCCATAGGTGCATTTAGCTCCACCTAAATCAAACTGAGTTTGACCAAAGAGCGCTGCTTGTTGATCTCCGGCTATTCCAGAGATAGGTATCTCTAAACCTAGAAATGCTGCTGGGTTAGAAGTTGCTAGCAGACCACTTGAGTTAACAACTTCAGGAAGTGAATGCTCTGGAATCTCAAAGAGGTTTAGAAGTTCTTGATCCCAGGATCCTAACTGAATGTTGTATAGCTGAGTTCTTGAAGCATTGCTGGCATCGGTGATGTGTGCTGCACCGTTAGTAAGTCTTGAGATTAGGTAGGTATCGATGGTGCCAACGATGGTGTCACCATCGATGACACTTTGCCAGATCTCTGGTTTGTTCTGTTTAATCCATCTAAGTTTTGAAGCACTGAAGTAAGGGTCTAGGGGTAAACCAGTTTTTTGTTGAACTGAGTTTATGGCAGGGTTTGACTTTAGTTCTTCTAAAACTTCAGTTGTTCGTCTGTCTTGCCAGACAATCGCTTTGCACGGGGAGACCAGGGTTGTTCTGTTCCAGAGACCAACTGTTTCTCTCTGGTTGGTAATTCCAATAGCACTGAAGGTATTGCCCACCTGAGCGATAACTTTTCTAGCTGCACTTAGGGTTGCTTGCCAGATCTCTTCTAGATCATGTTCTACCCAACCAGGTTGCGGATAGTGCTGAGGAAACTCTTGGTAGCCCCTGGCAGTTATCTTGCCTTCAAGGTTGACAGCGATAACTGTGACACCGGTGGTTCCTGCATCAATAGAGAGAATCATGATTAGTCCTTAGTGAGGCATAGGTTCATAAACCAGGTCTTCTGGTTCTGAATCTTTTCGTGGCCATTCAATTAAAAGCATTGCTGCAAGCATTAGTGCTCCACCAAAGATGGTTTGCAGAGAAAGAATCTCTTGACCAACAGCAACAGAGGTGAGGGCCGCAAAGACAACTTCCATGGTCAAAATAATGGCAACTCTTGAGGCATCCATAATTGATTGAGCCCAGGTCTGAATAAAGAAAGCTAGAGATGTTGCAAAGACTGCTGTGAAGAGCACAGCAAACCAAACCTCACCATCAGCTGGTGCTTGATAACCATCAGGCAAGGCTCCTATCCAACAAACAACTGCAACTGTTGCTAGCTGGATGACTGTGAGTGCATAAACATCTTTACCAGGGGACCATCTACTCAGACCTACGATATGAGCTGCGAACCCCAGAGCACACAAAATGGTCCAGATCTGACCTAAGTCAAAAGATGCATCTTTGATGGTGATGAAACCTAAACCAACTGTTGCAAGGATTGCTCCGATGGCAACTACTGATTTAGGTTTCTTTTTGAATATTGCCCAGATCAGTATCGGGGTGAGAATCACGTAGAGACCAGTTACGAAACTCGTGATAGCAGCTGTTGAGAGTGTGAGACCAATGGTCTGTGTCACATAGGAGAAACCTAGGATCACGCCGAGGATGATGCCATAGAAAAGTGTTTTACCTCTAAAGGCTTTTAGTACTTGAGGTTTAACAGCAATCATAAGAGCTGCTGCAATGGTGAATCGAATGGCTAGAAAATCAAATACCGGGATCTTCTCCATAGCTGGCTTCATCACAACGAAGGAAGCACCCCAAGCTACGGTGACTACCAGTAGCGCTAGAACACCTAAGCCGTTTTTCTTCACTAGGTAAGTCTATTTGTGGCGCTTGATAACAGTGTTGTGAGCGATGTGCTTGACCATGCTTGGAAATACCAAGCCATGCATAGGAAATACTGTCCACCAGTAGATGTGACCTAGTAAACCTTTAGGAACGAAGATTGCTCGTTGAGTAACCTTAGTCCCACCATCTTTAGTCGATTCGGCTTGGAACTCCAACCAAGCAAGACCCGGCATCTTCATCTCAGCTCTGAGTCTTAGAAGGTGTGGTCTTTCAATGGCTTCAACTCTCCAGAAATCCAGTGACTCACCTTCGAGTAGGAAGTAAGGGTCTCGTCTGCCGCGTCTTAGGCCAACACCACCAACTAGACGATCTTGTAATCCTCTTAGTTCCCAAGCCCAGGTAGCTGTTGAATAACCGTTATCGCCACCGATTGATTCGATACGTTGCCAAACCTTTTCGATTGGATCTGTGCCGGTCTCAACTCTGATGTCTGTGTATAGTGAACCACCAGCCCACTTAGGGTCTGTCGGTAGCGGTTCGCTAGGTGTGCCTGGTAGCGATGCATTAGACCAACGTGTTTCAACGTTGGCTTCTTTGATACGGGTTAGGGCAAGGGCAACAGCTTTCTTGAAAGTTGTTAGTCCACCCTGAGGGTCTGGAATATATTTCTTGATCGAATCATCTTGAGCAACAACTTCATTTCTCAGTGAGTCAATCAATCTTCTGGCCAAGGTAATTGGCACAGGCGTAACAAGTCCCACCCAACCACTAGAAAGTCTTGGAGTTAGAACTGGTAGTGGCATGATGATTCTTTTTCTGAGCCCAGCAGCTTCTGCATACTGCAACATCAGATCTCTATAGGTAAGTACCTCTGGTCCACCGATATCGAAATGGTCATTCAACTTTTCTTTAACTCCAGCTGAACCAACTAGATATCTCAAGACATCTCTAACTGCGATTGGTTGGATTCTCACGGTTACCCATTTAGGGGTAACCATAACTGGAAGCCTTTCGGTTAGGTATCTCAGCATCTCAAAAGAAGCTGAACCTGAACCGATGACAACACCTGCACGAAGCTCAATGGTTGGCACACCTGAGTTTCTAAGGATTTCTCCTGTTTCAGCTCTGGCTGAAAGGTGAGCACTTAGCTTGGCTTCAGATTCGGCCATGCCACCCAGGTAAATAATTCTTTGAACATTGTTCTCTTTGGCGCACTCACCAAAACTTTTAGCCCAGTCACGTTCTAACTGTTCGAAGTCATCTCTGACCATCAGAGCATGAAGCAGGTAGAAAGCAACGTCAACACCTTTTAGAGCTCTGCTAACAGCCTCACGATCGTTAGCATCACCTTCAACAATTTGAACTCTAGAAAACCATGGGTAACTGGTTAGTCGTTCAGCATGACGAGCAAAAACTCGGACACGGTAACCATGTTCTAATAATTCACGAACTAACCTGCCACCGATGTAACCGGTAGCTCCGGTTACTAAACAAAGTGCAGGTTCACCGTCAGCATTTAGGGCAAGTGGTAATCCACCGGTAACTTCATCTCTCATTTAGCAACCTGAGATTGAATTCCTTCAACGGTGTTTCTGTATAACGGTTTCTTTTCTCCTGCTTCAATAGCAATCGGCAACTTGTTTTCAACAGGTGAAACAGGACAGGTTGCAAAATCTGTGTATGAGCAAGGGAAGTTGCCCGAGTAATTGAAATCAAGAATGTATGAACCGTCTTCCTGGTGGAAAGCGTTCACTGATCGACCTGTGCCATAGGTAATGTTTCCTGAGGTAGCGTCCTTGTAATAAACAGTTAGGTCTTCGCTGTTTGCTTTATCAAAAGCAGTTAGTCGGTATTCATTACCCTCAATGCTGAAAACTAATGCACCAGGGGAGATGTATGCGTGTGTCATTCCTTCAACAACAGATCCAACAACAACTTCTCTAGGAGCATCGCTTGCTTCTAGAGTTGCTGTTACACAGAACTCTGGGTTGTAATCAAAGGTGATTACACCTTCGAAAGATTGCAACATCTGGTTATTCGGATCTCTTGGTCTAACTACTAGTTGACCATTACGACTAGCTAGCTCTACTTTGATGCCATCGTAATCAAAAGAGATTTCACCTCTAGGTTCAATGTTCCAAGAGTGGTTACCGGTGTTGCTGTCGTTGACAAACACTGTGTCACCTTCAGCCCACCATGAACCAGAGATACCTTGAATGGTTTGTGGTTCATGAGTTAGCCAAACCAAGTTGGTAATTGATAGGAAACCGGTTGGGTTAGCGAAGTTCTTGTTTCTGGCTTCAAGCCAGGTAAGCCATGCTGCAGGAGAAGTAGTCATCTAAAAAGACTAATCCCAGCTGGCTGGTCCTTCGAACTCGATGCCAACAATCTTGGCCTTCTTTTTGCCTGTTCCTTTGGCTAAATGCACCACACACATATCGGCAGGCTTGAGGATCAGAGCCTCTTCAAGCTCTTTACGCTGGGCTTTATCGCCATAGGCACCTAGAGCCTCAATGATGGTCGGCAGGGCTGGACGATGGCTACAAACCACCACACGCTTCTCGGCTAAAACTAGGTTGTTCACGAGCTTTACAGTCCGCTGCGGGCCATTCTTAGCCCCTAGTTCACTTAGTTGAGATCGCTCAACGAGCTTGATCTTGTGCTTAGCAATGAAGGGCAGCACAGTATCCAAACAGCGCTTCCAGCTGCTGGTCACAACCAGCTTTGGACCATAGGCATTCAGGATGTTTCTTAGGGCAACAGCCTGAATGGCTCCCTGGTTCAACAATGGCCTAGTTGCTTCTCCTTTTGACCATTCAGTTCTAGGAGTGGCTTTAGCGTGACGCAAAACAATAAAAGGACGAGTGTCTAACTGGTTCTTTTCGTTTAGAGCAATGAGAACTTTCAGCGGTTCGTTGTCGTGCTTGTATGTCATGCGCTTCTTGGCATCTTCAACAGATAGCCATTCAAAAGTGCTTACTTCATCATCTGGTTTGAATTTCTGTTTTCTAATTGCTTCATCGGTAACCTGAGCTGACCAGTAATGAACAACCTTCTTTGCACCGTTGTCTAATTTATATTCAGAAACAAATAACTTGACTCCAAGAGAAACCTTGAGACCGGTCTCTTCTTTAAGTTCACGAACAGCTGCTTCACTGACTGCTTCACCTTTATCAAGTTTGCCTTTAGGCCAACTCCAGTCGTCATAACGTGATCTATGAATCATAAGAACTTTTAGCACGCCTTTTTCCTTGCGCCATAAAATAGCGCCGGCTGCAACAACAGGCATTACTGGGAACCAGGTCTTCTATTCAAAATGTTTTGCATGATTCGATCTTGAACATCAACGTAGCCAACACCCGATGGGTTACCACCGTTTTTGAGCCATGAACCATCTGAGCTTAGATGCCATGAAGCAGAGGTGTCAGCCATAGCCAAGTTGAAAAGGTTTTCCATTTCATTCAAGTGATCTTGTGCACGAAGACGAACCAGAGTTTCAACTCTTCTATCTAGGTTTCTATGCATCATGTCAGCTGAACCGATATAAACAATCGGGTCACCTTCATTCTGGAATCTAAATACTCTTGAGTGTTCTAGGTAACGACCAAGCACAGATCTAACCTTGATGGTTTCGCTAAGATCTGGAACACCTGGCTTTAGAGCACACATACCTCTAACCAGAATCTCAATAGGAACACCAGCTTTTGAAGCACGGTATAGCGAATCAATAATCTGTTCATCAACAAGAGAATTCAGTTTGATTTGAATACCTGAAGTTTTACCAGCAACAGCATTCTTAGCTTCTTGTTCAATCAGGTTAGTTAGACCTTCGCGAACGCCAACAGGAGAGACCAATAGTTCATTGAATGAAAGATCTTCAGCGTAGGCAGATAAGCGGTTGAATAACTTAGCAACATCTTCACCAACAGCATCTCTGCTGGTCAGTAGTCCATAGTCTTCATAGAACCTTGCGGTTTTAGGGTTGTAGTTACCGGTTCCAATGTGACAGTAACGCTTTAATCTGCCATCTTCTTGACGAATAACAAGAGCTAGCTTGCAGTGAGTCTTGAGCCCAACGATTCCATAAACAACGTGAACACCAGCTTGCTCAAGCTTTCTAGCCCAACCGATGTTGTTCTGCTCATCGAATCGAGCCTTGATTTCAACTAGTGCTAGAACCTGCTTACCTGCACGCGCTGCATTGATGAGAGCGTCAACGATGGGTGAATCACCGCTAGTTCTATAAAGAGTTTGCTTGATGGCAAAGACCTTAGGGTCATTAGCAGCCTGTTCAATAAAGGCTTGAACGCTGGTTGAGAAAGACTCGTATGGGTGGTGCAGTAAGACATCTCTTTGTCTAAGGGCACTGAAGATGCTCAAACCCTCATCAGAGGCTGACTTGAGGTAACGGTTGGTTACTCGGGTGTGTGGTGGATAGTGCAGATCTGCTCGCTTCATGAAAGCGATGTCACTAAGACCAGTTAGGTCAAGTGGACCTTCAAGGGAGTAAACATCCTCTGATTCGATATCTAGTTCTTCCATGAGAAGTTCTAGTACTTCTTTATCAATGGTGCTGGATACCTCTAATCGAACAGCAGGACCAAATCTTCTTCTAAGCAACTCAGCTTCAAGAGCTTGTAACAGATTCTCTGCTTCATCTTCGTCAACATCTAGATCTTCGTTACGGGTAACTCTGAAGTTGTGATGTTGCACAACTTCCATACCTTCGAATAATGAACCTAGGTGCTCACCAATAATTTCTTCAAGTGGAACAAAGCGAACACCCGAGCTAGCTCCTGGCACACGAACGAAACGAGGAAGTGTTGGTGGAACTTTTACTCTGGCAAATAATCTGCTGTCGTTTTCTGGATGTCTTACCATCACAGCAATATTTAGCGATAGACCTGAGATGTATGGGAAAGGGTGAGCAGGGTCAACTGCAAGTGGAGTAAGAACAGGGAAGATCTGCTTACGGTAGTAATCAGTAAGAGCTTCTTTTTCAGCATCTTCCAACTTGTTCCAAGAAGTGATATTGATCCGAGCAGCTTCTAGCTGAGGTTCAATAACTTCAATAAAGAGTTTGCTGTGTCGTTCTTGAAGAGCGTGGGCTTTTCTGCTGATGAGAGTTAACACTTCTTGTGGTTCAAATCCTGAACTTGAAGTAACAGCGAGGCCAGTTGCAATTCTTCTTTTGAGTCCAGCAACTCTAACCATGAAGAACTCATCCAGGTTAGATGCGAAGATGCCTAGGAAGTTGACTCTTTCAAGAAGTGGAAGTGTTTCATCTTCAGCTAGTTCTAGAACTCTTTCATTGAAAGCAAGCCAAGAAAGTTCACGATCTATAAACCGGTCGTGCGGCAGGTCATGGCCGTTAGGCGGCAATGTGATTGCCATGGTCTCTTCAGACATGTCCTTTATCCTCGCACTTAATGTTTGACAGTTGGTGAACGGTTAGTAACCACCAGGAATCGAAGCAGCATCTTCGATTGAGTTGTTGAAACGGTAACCAACGTTACGAACAGTTCCAATGAGTCCTTCAAGGTCACCTAGTTTTGCTCTGAGGCGACGAATATGAACATCAACTGTTCTGGTACCACCAAAGTAGTCGTAACCCCAGACTTCGCTGAGTAACTGATCTCTGGTGAATACTCTTCCTGGATGCTGAGCCAGGAACTTGATTAGTTCAAATTCCTTATATGTAAGGTCCATAGGTTCACCATGAACCTTGGCTGAATAGGAAGCTTCATCAATGACAACACCGGAGGCATGGATTTTGCCTTCAGATTCAGTGGAAACGGACTTCGCGATAGCCAGTCTGATTCGTGCATCGATCTCGGCAGGACCTGCTGAATCCAATAGGAAATCATCAGCACCCCACTCAACTGAGAGGGCGGCCAGTCCTCCTTCGTTGACAACAAGGAATAGAGGAGAAGATAAACCCGTGGTTTTCAGAAGTGTTGCTAGCGATTTAGCGGCAACCAGGTCTTTACGGGCATCAAGCAAGATTAAGTCGGCAGCAGGAGCGTTCATGAGCGCTGCTGGCTCTGCTGGGATCTGACGGACCTTGTGGCTGAGCAGAGCTAACGCAGGGAGCATGCTGTGGTCTGAGGATTCAGACAAGACGAGCAAATGTGCCAATTTGCCTCCTGATTAGTGCTTAAATCTTACCCTTGGATGAGAGCCCATAGGGCATGATGGTTTTTATGAGGAAAGAATGGCTGTCCATAGCCTCCGTCTGGTTGTTGGTAGCCATCGGTGCTGTCCTGGTCATCCTGAACTTAGAGCAGGGCGAAGCCATTAGAAGCTTCGGAGTGCTAGCAGCTGGCTCACTAGCCCTAGTGTCTCTGGTGCACCTGTTCAGCTCCCATTCCGAAGGCATAGTTCGAAGACTGATCTTTGCTGCTGGTGGAGCATATGCCATTTTGGCTGTGGCCGGGCTATACATTTTGCTTCTTGGCTAAACTTGTAACTATGCCTCTAGATCTATTCTTTTTAGGACTGCTAATACTTGCAGGTCTTGCCATCGGTGCCATCAGCATCCTCGTGCTTTACAAACTCTTCAAGGGTCAGCGCTAGTTGTTCGTTCTCCCTGAAGGTTTACCACTTGAACTAACTCCCTTAGCGTTCCTGGTTGGAACATGGGAGGGCATTGGTGTGGTCAGCAACAAGTTTGTTGCCAGCGGTGAAGCAACTGAACAGAAGTTTCAACAAAAAGCCACCTTTGCTGTAAGCGAAGGTAATTACCTGACCTACCACGCCACCTCAAGACTTATTGGCGATGAAACCAATGGCTCTAAAGATGTTGAACTACCTGCAGAGATAGGTTTCTGGAGATTAGCTAAGCCTGCTGAGGTAGCTGACTTTGGTCCCTCAGTTTTACCAGGCGCAGGTCTAAGAAACATCAAATCTGCTGAAGATCTAGAACTACTTAGAAATGAACGTGGTGGCTTTGATATCGAAGCCTCGATTATTCATCCAGGTGGAGCATATGAGTTCTATGCAGGACAAGTTCTCAAAGGTCGAATAGATATGAGAACAGTTGCAGGTTCACATATGCCAGCTCATCTAGTTGATGCTGGTAAGAGTTGGGGCTATGCAGAGCGCATGTTTGGAACCCTTACTCAAGAAGGTGTTGTGAAACTACTTTGGGTTATGGAAGTCGCTGCTTCAGTTCGTGATCCATTGGTTCCACTTGTTTCAGTTGAACTTGATCGCATTGCCTAGATCATGACTCAAAGTTTTTCTAACCCTTTAGTTGAACAAAGAGATTTCATTGCAGGCAAGGCAGCAATCTCTTTAGAAGATAAAGCAGTCATAGCTATTTCAGGTGAAGACCGACTTACCTGGCTCAATGACATCCTTTCTCAAAAACTAGATGAGCTAGCAATAGGTGTGTCAACGGAAGCGCTTTGGCTTGATGCTCAAGGAAGAATTGTTAGGGATTTTCACATCATCGATGATGGTGAAACTACTTGGCTAATTACTTTCAAAGCAGAGTTAGAAGAATTACTTACTCAACTAAAGCGAATGGTTTTTAGAGCAAAAGTTGTTATTACTGATCGCACCGAAGACTTTGTTGTTATCGCTACCTGGAACAAGACTGTTACTGAAACTTACACTTCGAATGGAGTTAGCTTGCAGTGGCAAGATCCATGGCCAACCACATCTCCTGGTGGTTGGAGATATGGCGATAAGCCAACAGCAGCTTGGGAATACAGAGAAGCTTTAGTGCCGGTAGCAACTGAGCCTCAGGTTTGGCAAAGCTTTACTAAAGCTGGCACCATGGCCCTAGATGCCTTACGGGTAGCGGCTTTCAAGCCAGCTGGTCCTAATGAGGTTGATGAGAAGGCGCTACCTCATGAATCAGATTGGTTAGCAACAGCAGTTCACATGAACAAAGGTTGTTACCGAGGTCAAGAAGCCGTTGCCAAGGTTCATAACCTAGGTCATCCTCCTCGTCGCTTGGTGTTCTTACACCTTGATGGATCTGCTCATGCTTTACCTGATACCGGTGATGAGGTTTATCTAGGGGAGGAAGTAGTCGGCAAGGTTACTTCCGTTGGTCAACACTTTGAGATGGGGCCAATAGCGCTTGCTCTTGTTAAGAGAAACCTCTCACTTGATGCAGAGCTTTCAATTGTTTCTGGAACAGAGACTATAAGTGCAACTCAGGAAGTTATCGTTCCGCAGAGCGCTGGTTCAGTAATTGATTTAGGTGAATTCCGTGCCAAGAAAAAGTAGTCCACTGCACTGGTCAATTAGAGAATCAACCAGAAGAGTAATTGAATCAATTGCTCCTGCCTTGCAGATAACTATCGGTGCTTTACTTGCATACTCTTTAGCCCATTATGGTTTGCAGCATGCAGTTCCACTTTTAGCAATGACAGTATGTATTACCTCTTTAGGTTTCTCAAGAGATGCTAGACCTAGAAGAATCTTGCAGACAAGTATCGGCATGGTTGTTGGAATTGCCATTAGTGATGTTGCTTTAGTTTTATTAGGTTCAGGAATCCTTGAACTTGCTTTAGTGCTGCTAATTGTTTTACTGGCAGCAAGATTCATTTCAGGTAGTTCCGCCTTTGCACTTACCGCCGCTATTCAAGCGATGATTGTTCAATTACTTCCTGCTCCGCCCGGTGGAGTATTTGTCAGAACCATTGATGGTCTGATCGGTGGAGTCATGGCATTAGTTGTTACAGCTCTTATTCCAAGAGACCCAAGAGGACTAGCAAGAACTGATGCTAATAAGTTATTCGATTTCTTTATTGAATCTTTGGAGTCACTAAGACTTGCTCTAAGAGATGTGAACATGTCTTTAGCTGATGATGCTCTTCGTAAGGTTAGAAGATCTCAGCCACTTATCGATAACTGGCGTATGTCGCTAGATAGCGCTGTTGCTATTAGCCGTATCAGTCCATTCCTCAATAAGTATCGCGATGAACTAAAAGGTCAAGTAAGGCTGATGCGAGGCATGGACCTTGCCACTCGTAATCTTCGAGTCATAGTTAGAAGAGTTGACTTCTTACTCAAAGATGGCAAGGCAAGGCCTTATCTTTCTGAGCTATGTGATCAGCTAGCAGATGCAGTATTACTAATGCGTGAAGGGCTAAGTGACAAAGAAGCCCTTGAATCTGCTCAGCAGCAATTATTAGAGATCATCAGACAGCTAGACCCTAAGCGCTTTGGTATTGCCGATCAGGTTAGAGAAGCCAGCGTCTTACTATTACTTAGACCGTTGCTAGTTGATTTACTGTGTGCCAGTGGTATGACCGAGGATGATGCTAGAGCTGAGTTACCTGAGGTTTAACAGCTTCCCAACT
>JBBAMM010000007.1:44597-47512 GCA_040402475.1 Rhodoluna sp. | reverse complement strand
ATGACCGAGGATGATGCTAGAGCTGAGTTACCTGAGGTTTAACAGCTTCCCAACTAATTGTTAGTTCCCCTAGCTTCCATCGTTTAGCTTCATTATTTATCGGCCAACCTTTAGCTTTCAGATCTTCGCAACTTGCTACCCAGCGTTGAGCCGGAGAGAAGATGGCAAGACCTGCATGGTTAGCCCAGGCTGCGTCTAGGTCTTTGAGTAACTGGTGGATTGGTTGACCTGGAACGTTGTGATGAATAAGTGCTTTAGGTAAACGCTCAGCAACCTTAGATGGTTTATCTAAACCTCTAAGCCGTAGTGAGATAGTGAATAACTTTGGTCCAGAAGTATCTAGTGTTACCCAACTAGCGATACGACCTATCTCATCGCAGGTGCCCTCAACGATTAGACCATCGGTATCAAGCCTTGACTGCATTAGTTCCCAGGCGGCTTCCACCTCTGCTTCGTCATATTGACGTAGGACGTTCATGGCCCTGATGACCGTCACCTTTGCAGTCAGGTCTTTTGGTAAAGGAACTTCAAAGCCTCCTAAACCAAATAGCAAGTTTTCAGTTTCAAAAGGTAGTGCTCGCTCAACTCGTTCACGATCGATCTCAATGCCAACAACTTTTGTGTTGCTGTTTTCTTTGCTTAGCCTTGCCAGCATTTCAATTGCTGTTGTTGGAGTTGCTCCAAAACCTAGATCCACAACAATTGGGTTGGCTGTTCTTCGAATGATGGGAAGGCTAGCTATATACCGATCAACTCGTCTAAGACGATTTGGGTTGGTAGTTCCTCGGGTTATGCTCCCAACCGGTTTTCTTTGAGCCATAAGTTCAAGGCTAACTAGATAAACTTGACTCATGGCTGAATACACACTTATTTTGTTACGTCACGGCAACTCGGTATGGAACCAGGAGAACCTGTTTACCGGTTGGGTTGATGTTGACCTAAGCGACCTAGGTCGCAAGGAAGCTCACCGAGCTGGAGAGCTCCTATTAGCCTCAGGTCTAAAGCCAGATTTGCTATACACCTCAAGACTCAAGCGCGCTATCAACACAGCAAACATAGCTCTGGCTTCAGCAGATCGTTCATGGATAGATGTTAAGCGTGACTGGAGATTGAACGAGAGACACTACGGCGCTTTGCAAGGTAAAGACAAGGCAACAACCCTTGCAGAATATGGACCGGAACAATTCCAAATCTGGAGAAGATCTTTTGATGTTCCGCCACCACCGATTGATGACAACGACCAGTACTCCCAAGCTCACGATGAGAGATACGCAGAGCTAGGTCAGAACATTCCTAAGACCGAGTGTCTAAAAGATGTTCTTATCAGGATGATGCCGCTTTGGGAAAACGAAATCAGCAAAGACTTAGTTGCAGGTAAGACTGTTTTGGTTACTGCGCACGGTAATTCTCTTCGAGCACTCGTGAAGCATCTTGATGGTATTAGCGATGCAGATATTGCTGAATTGAATATTCCAACAGGTATTCCACTGGTTTATAAATTAGATGAAAACTTCAAGCCACTAGTTGCCGGTGGAGAGTATCTAGATCCTGAAGCAGCAGCAGCTGGAGCAGCTGCAGTTGCTAATCAGGGTAAATAAGTTCTAAGACTCTATTTCAGACCACTCGCCGGTGGTTAGGTAAGCAACCTTGGCTGAGATGTCTACTACGTGATCTGCAAATCTTTCGTGGTAACGGCTAGCAAGAGTTACGTCCACGGTATACATGGCGTTTTCTTTCCACTTGTCGCTAAGGACTAGTTCGAAAACCGAACGGTGCAGTTCATCAACACGAGCATCTTCAGCTTGAATGCTTCTAGCTAAATCAACATCGGTATTACGTAGTAGTTGAGTAAGTTTTCTACCCAGCGCACAATCCAAAGCACCCATCTCGCTAAAGGTCTTACGAAGGGTTTCAGGAACAGCTGTTTCTGGGTAACGGAAACGAGCAATAGTTGCGATGTGTCCAGCAAGAGCACCCATACGCTCTAACGAAGCACTAATTCTCAGAGCTGAAACTAGAACACGTAGGTCCCTAGCAACAGGAGATTGTCTAGAGAGAATACGGATAGCCATTTCATCAATAGCTAGGGCTCGCTCTTCATTTATCTCTGCCAAAGCGATGGCTTCGTCAGCCTTCTTCACGTCAGAGTTTAGGAAGGCCATAGAAGCCTTCTCCATGATCTCAGTCACAGATTCAGATAGGTCAACTAGTCTTTCCTGGACTTCAGATAGTTCCTTTTGGAACACTTCACGCATTGCAGCCACTTTCTTCCTAACTCCTTGAACCTTTTCAAACTTTGGTGAACGAATGGGTAAGAACCGGTAAACAGTGCCTAACAAGCATCAAACTTGAATGTCCAAGACATCTCGTTACCACTTAGTGTTAATACTATTAACAGGAGAAGAGATTTCCTAGTTAACCTTGGATTCGTGGATAGGAGGAACTTGTGGTTAAGTCCGAGAAAATCAAGCAAGTTGCCTCCGACGCAGTCGCCTTCCTAGAGGTTTTAGACACCGCTGGAGTGGTCCTCGATTCCGAAAACCAAGTCATCGATCAGAGCTCGCTAGCCGTTGAAATGGGCTTAGTTGAATATGGCAAGCTCACCAGCTCTGAGCTAGTTGATTTGGTCAAAGAATCCAGGTCAGCACGCCGAAGCGTAAGAGCTGACCTTTCTTTTGCAAAGAACCTTCGTTCTGCTAAATTATTCATCTCTGCCCGAGCCACCTTACTGTCGGAAGAGCTTGTCATCGTTCTGGTTGAAGATGTCACAGAGGCAAAGCGATTGGAAGAGACTCGCAAAGACTTCGTTGAGAACATCTCCCATGAACTAAAGACTCCCATTAGCGCCATCTCACTGTTGGCTGAAGCTCTTCAGGTGGCAGTCGATGACCCAGAGCAGCTGACTAAGTTTGCTA
>JBBAMM010000007.1:41343-44497 GCA_040402475.1 Rhodoluna sp. | reverse complement strand
GCTGAAGCTCTTCAGGTGGCAGTCGATGACCCAGAGCAGCTGACTAAGTTTGCTAAGAATCTGCAGCGAGAATCTAAGCGACTAGGTTCATTGGTTTCTAAGATCATTGAGCTTTCTAGAATCCAAGCAGGAGATCTAAAAGGTGAAATCGAAGTCTGCGATTTATCTCAGCTAGTTATTGAAGCTGTTGACTTGAATCAGTTCTTAGCCGACTCAAGAGGTGTGAAGATCAACTTCGATGCATCAAGTGAGATAAGCGTTCTAGGGGATGCAGGATTGCTTACTATGGCAATCAAGAACCTGATTGAGAATGCTGTGCTTTATAGCGAAGCTAACTCTCAGGTTGGTATTGGTCTTATCACCGATGGTGATTTTGCTGAAATCCAGGTTATCGATAACGGCATTGGTATTTCAGTTGACCAGCAAGATCGAATCTTTGAGCGCTTCTATCGCGTTGACCCATCACGCTCAAGAGATACCGGTGGAACTGGTTTAGGTTTGAGCATCGTTAAGCACGCTGCTAATAACCATGGTGGAGAAGTAACAGTGTTCTCACGTGTTGGTTTAGGGTCAACTTTCACATTACGGTTACCCATCCATAAAGAACAACCCGACGAAAGGCCAGAGTAATGACCAAAATTCTTGTTGTTGAAGATGAGCCAAACATGAGAGAAGCGCTAACCTTCTTGCTGCGTTCTGAAGGGTATGAAGTTTTAGAAGCTGAAGATGGCGAACAAGCTGTTTCACTGTTTACCAAAGAAGGAGCGGATCTAGTTCTTTTAGATCTGATGCTTCCTAAGCTTTCCGGTAAAGATGTTTGTAAAGCAATCAGAACTACCTCAGATGTTCCAGTGATCATGCTGACTGCTAAGGACACTGAGATTGATAAGGTCATTGGTTTTGAAATTGGTGCCGATGACTATGTGACTAAGCCTTATAGCAAGAATGAACTGTTAGCTCGTATGAAGGCAGTGCTTCGTCGTAACGGTGGACCTAGAGAAGCTGAGAACGGCATCCTAGAAGCAGGACCAGTTCGTATGGATATTGATCGTCACCTTGTTTACTTCAATGGTGAAAAAGTTGCGATGCCTCTAAAGGAATTTGAATTACTTGAGATGTTCTTAGAGAACAGAAACCGAGTGCTTACCAGAGGTCAGATTATTGACAGAGTTTGGGGAGCTAACTACTACGGTGACACCAAGACACTTGATGTTCATGTTAAGAGACTTAGATCAAAGATTGAAGCAGACCCAGCAAGGCCTATGCACCTTTTGACCGTTCGCGGTCTTGGTTACAAATACGAGGTTTAGTTAGAACTAAGACCTGCAACAAGGTCGGTGTATTGCGGCAAGGTGGCATCCATGATTGGCACATTGACGCTTGATTCATCAGTTTCTGTGTAAACGACGAAATTGACCATATCTCCTGGCTTGCCAGCTAAATCAATCTGTAGAGGCTTAGTGCCCTGGTAACCAAAGTTTAGAACTTGGTATGCACCTACGTTGAATTCACGGTATTCGGTTTTACCTGTTGCGTTTTTGAACTTGATCGCAAAAGTGGTTGCTGTGCTTCCAGAGTTAGCAAAAGCACCAAAGAAGCCAGTGTGTCCCTGGTTATCAGTGAAGTAGATGAGGTTTCTAGCTTTTAGACGACCAATGTCAGTCTGTGAACCATCGCTAGGTGCGTAGTAATCAAGAGATGCAACAGGGCTTGTGAAGTTGCAGCCTGTTGTTGTTAGCACTGCGGTTAGGGCGATAACTGATCCTAGAATTGCGCGACGAATAAGCAATTTTCCTCCTGATTGAACGCTTCTAGTCTATCGGCTCTAAAAATAGGTACCTGTGGTAAACTTGGGGTTTGCGAAGGGAAAGCTATCCATGGAATTCAAAAAGGGACTGACAGTTGTCTACCCGCACCACGGAGCCGCCGAGATTCTAGAAGTTGCTAAAAAGGAATTCCGTGGTGAGAAGAAGCTTTACCTGAAACTAAAGGTTGAGCAGGGGAACCTCATTATTTGGGTTCCAGCTGAGACAGCTGAATCTGAGGTTGGCGTTAGAGACGTTATCGATGCTAAGGGTGTCCGTAAGGTCGAGGCCAAACTAAAAGAAGAATTCATTGAAGAGCCAACTAACTGGTCAAGAAGATTCAAGGCCAACCAGGAAAAGCTTGCTTCAGGAGACGTGATGAAGGTTGCCGAGATCGTTCGTGACCTTTGGAGACGTCAGCAGGACCGTGGTCTTTCAGCCGGTGAAAAGCGCATGCTAGCCAAGGCGATGCAGATCTTGGTATCTGAACTTGCTCTTGCCCTCAAAGTCGATGACGCTGGGGCAGAAGCACATATTCTCAAGGTTTTGGCTAAGGGTGCCAAGTAACTTTCAGTAAATCTTTGCCCAACTAGGAGGCACATGATGAGCAGAATCGCTGTCATTCTTGTTGCCGCCGGCGACGGAACACGACTGGGTGCAGGCATACCTAAAGCACTGGTCAAAGTATCTGACAAAACTCTTTTAGAGCATGCTCTTGAGAACATCTTGGAAATTAAGAACTTAGCTCAAGTTGTTGTTGCCTCACATGAAGATCGCGTTGAAGAGTTTGCAGCTATCGCTAGAGAATTCGTCAAAGACAAGGTTGAACTTATTTTCACTCCTGGTGGTTTATCAAGACAAGGCTCAATAGCTAATGCTTTGCAAGAGGTTACTGAAGGCGATGTTGTCTTAGTTCATGATGCAGCAAGGTGTTTTGCACCTGCTTCACTATTTGAACGAGTTGCTAATGCAGTAATTGAAACTGGCTTCGGTGTTGTTCCAGTGTTACCTGTTGCTGACACCATCAAACAGGTCAAGCAAGATGTTGTCTTAGCAACAGTTGATCGGGATGAGCTAAGAGTTGCTCAGACACCTCAAGGTTTCCTAAGAGAAAAACTAGTTAAGGCGTACCAGGACGCAGCAGCAGATTTCACCGATGATGCATCTCTCATGCAATCAACCGGTGAAGTTATTAGAGCTGTGCCAGGAGATGCAATGGCATTCAAGATTACTGTTCAAGCTGATCTTGAATATGCAGAGTTATTACTAAATGGTGCAACTGAACAACGCTCAGGCATTGGCACAGATGTTCATAAGTTTGCTGTTGGTAAACCGCTCTATCTTGGAAC
>JBBAMM010000007.1:37241-41243 GCA_040402475.1 Rhodoluna sp. | reverse complement strand
ACAGCGCTAGTTGGAGCACCGGTTAGTTTAGGTGCAACAACCACTGATGGCCTTGGTTTCTTAGGTTCATCTGAAGGAGTTGGGGCTGTTGCCACCGCTCTTATTCAGAGGCCCAAAGGTAGGCTCTAGTCGTGGCACTTGAACTCTTTGACTCTAAGTCACAGACACTTAGAGCCTTTACACCCCTGACCGCAGGGCATGTTGAGATGTATGTGTGTGGGCCAACAGTGCAATCTGCACCTCACCTAGGCCACCTTAGAAGCGCTTTGGTTTATGACCTATTAAGAAGATGGCTCATGGCTGCCGATCACACCGTGACTATGGTTAGAAACGTTACTGACATCGATGACAAGGTTTTAGTCAATGCTGGTTCTCGTGATTGGAGAGAGTTCGCTAAAGAAGTTGAACAAACTTTTGATGATGCATACCTTGCACTAAACGTTCTTGAACCAACCCATAAGCCTCATGCAACTGAACACATCGAAGACATGATCAAACTCACTGAGAAGTTGATCACACTAGGTCATGCTTACCAAGCAACCGATGGTTCAGCAAACGTATTCTTTGATACTGCCTCCTGGCCTAACTACGGTGAGCTTACTAACCAGAAGTTAGAGAACATGGAAGGTGAAGCAGATAATACTTTCGGTAGAAAATCTCCTAATGACTTTGCATTATTCAAAGCACATAAAGAAGATGAACCAGATACTGCTGCTTGGAAAACACCTTGGGGCTTAGCTAGACCTGGTTGGCATATTGAATGTTCAGCTATGGCTAAACATTTCCTAGGTGAATCTTTTGACATTCACGGTGGTGGTTTAGATCTTCGTTTCCCACATCACGAGAATGAACTTGCTCAATCAAGTGCAGCAGGAGATAAGTTTGCTAACTTCTGGTTACACAACGCACTCATCACCATCAATGGCAACAAGATGTCAAAGAGTTTAGGCAATGGTGTTTCAGTTCAAGATTTAGAAAAAGCAGGCAGTTGGGGGGCTATTAGATACTGGCTTTCTTCAGCGCAATACAGATCTAATCTTGATTACTCTGAGAGCTCCATAAAAGATGCTCAAGCAGCGTTAGATCGAATCACTGGTTTCCTGAAGAGAACCACAAACGTCAAACGTATTGAACTTGATTATGCTTCGATACCTCAAGCTTTCACTGATGCCATGAATGCTGATCTGAATGTGCCAGGTGCACTAGCTGTGCTGCATGATGTTGTTAGAGCAGGTAACACTGCTTTTGATAACAATGAAGCAGAGCAGCTAGCTGACTGTGTTGAGCAGGTCAAAGCTATGGTTCATGTATTAGGTCTGACATTTGCATACCAAGAACCAGTTATTAGTGAAGAATTAGAGAACAAAGTGAACGCTCTTATCCAAAAGCGTCATGAAGCCAAGTTGGCTAAGGATTTTGCTCTAGCGGATCAGATTAGAGCTGAGATAGAAGAATTGGGCGTAACGCTCAAGGACATGAAAGATCAAACGATGTGGAGTTTCAATGGCTAGGAAACCAGGCCGCCCAGGGGCAGCAAAAGCTAAAAAGGGTGGCTCTAAAGGAGCTCCTAAGGTTGGCACCGGAGGTAAAGGTCGTCAGGCTCTAGAAGGCCGTGGCCCAACCCCTAAGGCTGAAGACCGTAAGTATCACCCAGCCGCTAAGGCCAAGGCTCTTCGTGAGCGTAAGGCTTCACAGACACCTAGGGTAGCTAAGGCTAAGCCTGGCATCACAGCTAAGAAGGGTGAGTTCCTAGCGCCTGGCACTAGAACAGCAGGTAACGCTGGCGGAGCAGCTAGAACTGGAAGAAGAGTCCAGAAGGCAGCAGATGCTAGCGAAGTTCTTTCAGGTCGTAACTCAGTTCTTGAAGCGCTAAGAGCAAAGGTTCCAGCAACAGCACTCTTTATCGCTGCACGTATTGAGATGGATGATCGAGTCAAAGAAGCGATCTCTATTGCTAACGCCAGAGGCATCTCTGTTGGTGAAGTAACCAGACCTGAGATTGACCGGATGACCGGTAACGATGCAGTTCACCAAGGTATTGCTTTGCAAGTTCCTCCATATAACTACCAGCACCCAAGTGAACTCTTGGACAAGATTCTAAGTCGTGGACAGAAACCACTACTTGTTGCCCTTGATGGAATTACTGACCCTAGAAACCTAGGTGCGATTATTCGTTCAGTTGCAGCTTTCGGTGGTCAAGGTGTAATAGTTCCCCAAAGAAGATCTGTTGGTGTCACAGCTTCAGCTTGGAAAACTTCAGCTGGTGCAGCATCAAGAATTCCAGTTGCTCTGGCTGCCAACCTAAATGCCACTATCAAAGAATTCCAGAAGCGTGGAGTTTTCGTTATTGGTTTAGATGGCGGGGGAGACATGTCGCTACCAACATTCAAACTAGGCAATGAACCGTTGCTGTTAGTTATCGGAAGCGAAGGTAAAGGTCTATCTCGTCTAGTTCAAGAAAACTGTGATGCGATTCTCTCTATTCCTATTGCTAAAGAAACTGAATCACTAAACGCTGGTATCGCAGCTTCTGTTGCACTATACGAAGTTGCCAAGGCAAGACTTAAATAAGCAAACATAAAAATAAACCCCTGATCAATTAAGACCAGGGGTTTATTTATTTAAGTTATTTACTTCTTCTTAGGAGCTGCCTTCTTCACAGCAGGTTTCGCTGCTGCCTTAGGTGCCGCCTTCTTAGCTGCAGGCTTAGCTGCTACCTTCTTGGCTGCTGCCTTAGGAGCTGCCTTCTTAGCTGCAGGCTTAGCTACAACTGCCTTGGCTGCCTTTGGCGCATCGTTGTTTAGACGAAGACCTGAAGCGATGTCGAACACGTGAGTGATTCCACCCTGAGGCTTTAGGTAAACCTTGTCACCTAGACGCAGGCTGCTCTTAGAACCAACACGAGCAATAACATCAACCTTCTCGCCATCGACTTCAGCAGTTCCATAAAGGAATGCATCCGCACCTAGCTCTTCGACGATGTTTACGTGAACCGCGATACCGTCGTTCTTGGTGATAACTAGATCTTCTGGACGAAGACCAACAGTTACCTGCTTAGCCTTGGTCTTACCTAGAACAGCTGAATCGATCTTGATTGTGGTGTTACCAAAAGCAACTCCACCTGAGACGATCTTTAGCTTCATTAGGTTCATCGCAGGAGAACCAATGAAACCAGCAACGAATACGTTAGCTGGACGCTCGTAAAGTGCACGAGGGGTGTCAACCTGCTGAAGTAGTCCATCCTTAAGAACTGCAACGCGGTCACCCATGGTCATAGCTTCAACCTGGTCGTGAGTTACGTAAACAGTTGTAACGCCTAGACGACGCTGCAATGAAGCAATCTGAGTTCTAGTTGCGACACGTAGCTTTGCATCAAGGTTAGATAGTGGTTCGTCCATGAGGAAAACCTCAGGCTTACGAACAATCGCACGACCCATAGCAACACGTTGACGCTGACCACCAGAAAGAGCCTTTGGCTTACGGTCTAGGTATGGCTCAAGGTCAAGAAGCTTTGCTGCTTCAAGAACACGAGCTGCACGCTCGGTCTTGTGAACACCGGCAATCTTTAGAGCGAAGCCCATGTTCTCGGCTACGGTCATGTGTGGGTAAAGTGCGTAGTTTTGGAAAACCATCGCAATGTCGCGGTCCTTAGGTGGAACCTGGGTTACATCGCGGTCACCAATCAAGATACGACCTTCGTTGACCTCTTCAAGGCCAGCGAGCATACGTAGGGTGGTGGTTTTACCGCAACCAGAAGGGCCAACAAGAACAAGGAATTCCCCGTCTTTTACGCTTAGCTCGATCTGGTCTACTGCTGGGCGAGTTCCGCCCGGATAAAGCCTTGTGGCCTTATCAAATGTTACTGATGCCATGGTAATACTCCTTCAGCGGGAGGAACGACCCGCACGATCCGTTGTGAATAAGTGCCTAGGGCAAATGCCTCAGGTTTATCTATTATCGCATTTCTGGCTTGTCGTTTAGACTTAGAAACCTATGCTTTTG
>JBBAMM010000007.1:34428-37141 GCA_040402475.1 Rhodoluna sp. | reverse complement strand
TTATCTATTATCGCATTTCTGGCTTGTCGTTTAGACTTAGAAACCTATGCTTTTGGCTTTTAGTCAAAATAACCCCGATTTAGAGGTGAACAGAAATGTCGCAAACTCCACGTCCTACTCGTTCAGAGCAACGTGATTTAGCCCGAGCTAAAGCTCGCGAATTGAGAGAGCAACGAGCAAAAGGTGATAAGCGTAAGCGTGCCCTAATCACTACAGGTGTGACCTTAGCCATCATCGGTGTTGTCGCGGGAGTTACTTTTGCAATTTTCAACTTCGCTTCAAGTACTTCAAACACGACTGAGAATGCTAAAAAGGTTCCAGCAAACGTAACCAAACTTGGTGGCGTCGTTCTAGGTAAGGGACTACTTCCAGCGACACCTGATCAGGTCAGCTCAGCTACTCGAATCGTTATTTACCAGGACTACCAATGCCCTATTTGTAAATTGTTCGAAGACCCTAACTCTTCACAGATTAGAACCTGGGTTGATAAAGGTTTAGCAACTGTTGAATACCACCCAATCTCTTTCCTAGATGGTCAGTCTCTAAACAACTATTCATCAAGAGCTGCTAACGCTGCTCTATGTGTTGCGAATACGCAACCTGAAAACTTCTTTGATGTCAACGCCGCGCTCTATGCAAAGCAGCCTGCAGAAAACACTGCAGGTCCTTCAGACTCAGCTATCAAAGACACCTTGCGTTCAGCCGGGGCTGAAGTAAATGATGAGATCAACACCTGTATTGATCAGAAGAGATATGCAAAGTTCCTTGAACTTAGAACTTCAGAAGCTTTCAGCCAGCCAGCTGTTAGCGGCAAAGCAGTTCCAACCGGAACTCCTTACATCTTGGTAAACGGCAAGGTATACGATTGGGGAGGCGTTTACGCTGACTTGATTAACCCAGGTCGATTCGCACAATTCTTTGCAGCACAACAAACTAAATAGATAACCGAAGTTAGGAAACACATTGAAGAAAAGCATTTTCGCAGCAGTTCTAGCAACAGTTCTTGCAGTGACACTCGCAGCTTGTTCACCAACAGGCGCGAAGCAGATTGTCTTGCACCCAGCTACTGGTGAGACTGACACATACACTCTTGGTCAGCGTGCAAACGTTGTTGGCGATCTAGATCTAAGTGATGCCAAAATTACTAAGTTCGATGTTGTTATCGAAGAGCTAGTTCCTGGTGGTTCATGGACACAGTTCCGTAAGTTCGTAGCTCACAAGGGTTCAAGCAGTATTGGATTCGCACTAGTCAAGAATGAAGTAGGCGACTACCAGTACCGCGCAGTAATCAGTGGCAAGGAGTACGGTCCTTTCACCTCAGCTCCTATCACCGTTCACTACAAGGCTAAAAACTAGTCTAAGTCTTAGAAGAGCCGGGCCTTAGGGTTCGGCTCTTCTGCTTTAACAAGGTTTCTAGTGCAGATATAGGCCTTATTAGTTAGTCTTCTTAAAGGAAGGTCGCAGACATGAACAAGATTCGTGCAAGGGTTACAGCTTTGGCCCTATCTGCCCTGTTTATCAGCTTTCTGCCAACTCAAGTAGATGCAGCTTTTGCATATCCGTTCTGCACAATAAACGGCACAGCAGGAAATGATTCCATCGCAGGAACATCAGGAAATGATGTTATTTGTTTAGGAGCAGGCGATGACACTGTCAACGCCGGAGCTGGAAATGACACCATCATCAAAGGTGCTGGTTCAGCAACCATCATCGCTGGTATTGGTAATGACACAATCGATGCAACCTTAGCTAGTTCAGTAACCATTGATGCAGGAACTGGAGATGACACCGTCATCGGTTCTGCAGGCAACGACACAATAGATCTTGGTGATGGTGCTGATGATGTTGAAGCTGGGGATGGAGCTGACCTTGTTTACGGTGGTGCAGGGGATGACTCCATAGATGGTGGCTTAGGGGATAACACTCTTTATGGGGGCTTAGGCGATGACATTGTTTTAGGTGATGAAGGTAAAGACAACATCTTCGGTGATGGTGGTAATGACCTTATTGATGGCGGAGATGAGATCGATAACTTATCTGGTGGTTCAGGTGATGACACTCTGATAGGTGGTATCGACAACGACATAATTTATGGTGGCGATGGAGCTGACCTTCTGTATGGCGATGCAGGTGATGACCAAATCTATGGTCAAGAAGGTGCAGACACACTAAGCGGTCAGCAGGGTGATGACTTACTAAGAGGTGGAACAGGAATAGACAGCCTCAACGGTGGCGTTGGAAGTAACACCTGTGACTTTGATGAAGGCGAGAAACGAACCACAACCTGTGTGTATGTAGAGCTGCCTCCTGTTTTATCAATACCAGGGGCTCCAACAGATTTAGTTCTAAGTGAGCTAACAAGTTCAAGTTTCAATTTGAATTGGAATGCTCCAGTTGATAATGGTGGATCTCCGATTACTAATTACAGTGTCGAACTATCAACTGATGCTGGCGTTAGTTGGGTAAGTGCCAAGTCCGCAGAATCAATCAGCACACAGCTAAGTGTTCAAGGTAAATCACCAGGGGTTACATATCTTCTGAGGGTAGCTAGCGTCAACTCAGTTGGGGTAAGCACTTACATAACCGGATCGGCAACTACTTTGCTGGCTGCCGCATCAGCGCCAATAGGTTTAGCTCTAAAGGCAGTAACAAACACCTCAGCAACTCTTGGTTGGTCAATGCCATTTAGTAATGGAGGATCACAGATCACTAA
>JBBAMM010000007.1:31623-34328 GCA_040402475.1 Rhodoluna sp. | reverse complement strand
CAGCAACTCTTGGTTGGTCAATGCCATTTAGTAATGGAGGATCACAGATCACTAATTATGTGGTCGAAGTATCTTCTGATTCAGGTGCATCTTGGAGCGTTGTCCCACACAATACAACGACAACTTTAGGAATCGTAGTTCAATCGTTGCTACCAGCTAAGTCCTACCTATTCCGAGTTTCTGCAGTGACATCATTTGGAATTGGCTTGACAACTAGCTCTATAAACGTGGAAACTCCGGCAATCCCAGAGCCAACTGTTCCAAGTGAATTCAAAGTCACTTCAGTTAAAACAACAGGCGTTGCAATCTCATGGAAAGCACCGACTTTGCAGCCCGGCACAAGAATTACAAATTATCTAGTTGACCTGTCTCTTGATGGGCAAACTTGGGTTGCAGCTCCAAAGAAGGTTTCTCCTTCGACAAGTTTGTCTATTTCCAACTTGTCAGTTGGAACTAACTATCAGGTAAGAGTTTTAGCTGTTGCCAACAGTGGTCTTAGTGGCTATCTCCTTGGCTCATTCACCACGCTGGCAACTATCCCTGCTGTGCCAAGTGCACTTAGTGTTACAAACAATTCAGCCAACTCCTTCACATTGCACTGGGTGCCAGGTTTCAATGGTGGTGCAAATGTGACTAACTTTGTGGTCGAGATAAATGGTGGTGGCTACGCTTGGGCTACCGTGCCACATGAGAATTCAACTAGTCAAAGCCTTGAAATCACTAACTTACTTCCAGCAGTTAAATACTCTGTTCGAGTCAAAGCAGTAAATAGTGTTGGTGTTTCTAAAGTAAGCCCAACTCTGAACATCACAACTTTGCCAATTACACCAGGCATACCTGCCTTGCTATCTCTTAAGTCAGCGAGCTCAACTGCAGCTTCCATAACTTGGAAAGCTCCGGCAACAGGGGGAGCAAAGATCTCGGATTATGAAGTCAAGTATTCAAGTGATCAAGGTCAAACTTGGACTGTCTATATCAAGCCAGCCTCAACAGCAACGTCATTGAGCATTAAAGGCTTGAAGACTAAAACCAATTATTGGTTCACTGTTGCCGCTAGGAACAGTGCTGGCCTCTCTGCTGTGAGCTCCCCGCTAGTCATCACTACTCCTTAGAGTTTTACTGGGTTTTACGCAAACCCTTCAGACTAGGTAGTATTTACGAGGAACAAATCTTTTTGTTCTGAGCCGACCTGGCGCAATTGGTAGCGCATCGCACTTGTAATGCGAGGGTTAGGGGTTCGAGTCCCCTGGTCGGCCCCAATAAGAAAAAATGCCTCCCAAGTTGGGAGGCATTTGTCTTTGGGGGAGTTATCCGCCTAAACCTTTGAGAGCTGCATACACGAGGAATGCTGGCCAAACTGCAGCCTTGAGCAGACCTAGAACGCCAACCCAGAAATCTGTTGCGGTTGAAACATAGTAAATAGCTGCACCGATGGCACCAACAAAGTAAACAGAACCCTTGTTGTTGATGGTGTAGTTCTTGTTGTTGATGATGTTCTTCTTGATCTTTTTCTTTAGTTTCTTTTTGAACTTGGAGCTATCAGATTCTGTCATTTCCCTTACTTTCAATCTAGTTTTGCAATTGCTTCTGCGGTATTCAGTATCTCAGCAAACTCGTTGGCAAGATTGACAGCGGTGGTCTGGGCGAGTTCTTCAGCTGAGATTTTCACGCCATTGAACTCTTTGGCAAAAGTATGTGTGGCATCGAGAATGAACCAGGTATCTAGCCCTAGGTTGCCAGCCATTCGCGCTGTTGTCTCGCAGCACATATTTGTTTGAATGCCGCAGATGGCAACTGAAGCTATGTCGTTATCTTTGAGCCACTGATGCAGATCTGGTGTTCCATAGAAAGCTGAGTTCACGCTCTTTGTGACTAGCAGATCAGGAATCCCGGTGATGATGTCTTTGAAATCATTACCAGGTTGGTTAGGTCTTAACACCGATGTCTCAGATTTTGAATTGTGTTTGACATAAACCAGAGGAAGGTTTTGCTTACGCCAAGCATCAATAAGTTTGACGACGTTATCTTCACAGTCTGGGTTGTTTCTTTCACCTTTGACATCAAATTCGGTAAAGCCCTTTTGAACGTCAATGACTATAAGAGCTCTTTTATTCTGCTTCAAAAGTAATGCTTACTGAGTTGATGCAGAAACGGTCACCGGTTGGTGTTTGAGGTGCATCTTCAAAAACGTGACCTAGGTGTGAACCACAGGCACGGCAGAGAACTTCAACTCTCTTCATGCCATGACTATTGTCTTCTCTAAGTTCAACAGCATGATCTTCTTTTGGTTCATAGAAGCTTGGCCAGCCACAGTGTGAATCGAACTTGGTCGTGCTGGTAAAGAGTTCTGCGTTACAACCACGGCAGCGGAATGTACCTTTACGCTCTTCGTTTAGGAGCTCTCCTGTGAAGGCTCGCTCAGTGCCTGCTTCTCTTAGGACGTGAAATTCAAACTCGGTTAGTTCTTCGCGCCACTGTTCTTCTGTCTTTTCGACTTTACGTTCGGTCATCATTAGCCTTCTTCAGATTTTTCACAGGTTAGGAACCTAATATAGAACAGTTATCCAAATCCTAGGAGTCAACTAAGTGTCTAAGCCGAAGAGCACCGATGCTATAGATCTGCTTAAAGCAGACTATGAGCACGTCGGTCGCCACCGTGCCAGAAAGACACCTAGAGAGCGTTGGATTGAACTAGCCTGGTTGGC
>JBBAMM010000007.1:27806-31523 GCA_040402475.1 Rhodoluna sp. | reverse complement strand
AGTATCAGGATTCAAGATGAGCAGTATCGACCACTAGCTAAGCGCATGCAAAAGGTTCTAGGTGCTTTGCCGATCGAGGTTGATAAAGCCAGCAAATACCTAGTTGAAGTGCGAATAGGGCCTGATTTCGTCCCACTGGGCTAGATATTGCTCTATAACAGTCCTGTTATAGGCCAAATATTGACTTGCACACATTACCCCAAACAGCCCTAGACTGAACAAGGTCGAAAAAGATTCGTTTGCTACAACACTCGAAATCAAACCAAAGGGTAAAACTTTTGGTGAGGCTGCAGTGAAGGAAGTACCGGATCTGATTCAAAAAGCATTAGGAGCATTAAATGGCACAAGGAACCGTAAAGTGGTTCAACTCTGAAAAGGGTTTCGGCTTCATTACTCAGGATGGTGGAGCAGACGTATTCGTACACTTCTCAGCTATTCAGTCTGAAGGTTACAAGGAACTTAAAGAGAACCAGCGCGTTGAGTTTGAAGTAAAGAACGGCGACAAAGGCCCACAGGCTGACAACGTCCACGTTATCTAATAACAATTTTCAACCACTAGAGCCATCCCTTTCGGGGTGGCTCTAGTCTTTTAAGCCAAACTTGCACTCTGCCCGTTAGAGTGCCAAAATGGATTAGCACTCTCAATACGCGAGTGCTAACTAATCACTTTGATCGTCCAGGAGGGCGTAACCCAACATGGCAAAAATTATTAGCTTTAACGAAGAGGCACGTCGTGGTCTTGAGCGCGGCTTGAACATCCTTGCTGACACTGTGAAGGTCACCCTTGGCCCACGTGGTCGCAACGTAGTTCTTGAAAAGAAGTACGGTGCACCAACAATCACCAACGATGGTGTTTCTATTGCTAAAGAAATCGAACTCGATGATCCGTTTGAGCGAATTGGTGCTGAACTGGTTAAAGAAGTTGCGAAGAAGACCGACGATGTTGCCGGCGATGGAACAACAACAGCAACCGTTCTAGCTCAGGCTCTTGTTAAAGAAGGTCTTCGTAACGTAGCAGCCGGAGCTGATCCAATCAGCTTGAAGCGCGGAATTGAAAAGGCAGTTGAAGCAGTTATTGCTGAACTGTTCAAGCAGGCTAAGCCTGTTTCATCTAAAGAGCAGATTGCAGCAACTGCATCTATCTCTGCAGGTGACACTGTTATCGGTAACATCATCGCTGACGCTATCGACAAGGTCGGTAACGAAGGTGTTGTAACAGTTGAAGAAGGTAACACCTTCGGAATCAACTTGGAACTAACTGACGGTATGCGTTTTGACAAGGGTTTCATATCAGGTCTATTCGTAACTGACCCTGAGCGTCAAGAAGCAGTTCTTGAGGACACTCTTGTTCTTATTGCTAACAGCAAGATCTCTCAGGTTGCTGAGATTGTTCCTATCGTCGAAAAGGTTATGCAGTCAGGTAAGCCACTTCTTATCATTGCTGAAGATGTTGAGGGCCAGGCTCTTGCAACTCTAGTTTTGAACAAGATGCGCGGAATCTTCAAGGCAGTTGCTGTTAAGGCTCCTGGTTTTGGTGACCGTCGTAAAGCTATGCTTCAGGACATCGCAATTCTTACCGGTGGAACAGTTATCACTGAAGAACTAGGTCTAAAGCTTGAGAACACAACTTTGGACATGCTTGGAACTGCTCGCAAGGTAGTTATCACCAAGGATGAGACAACCATCGTTGATGGCGCTGGCAACAAGGAACAGATTGCAGGACGTGTTGAGCAGATCCGTCGTGAGATCACAAACACTGACAGCGACTATGACCGCGAGAAGCTCCAAGAGCGTCTAGCAAAGCTTGCTGGTGGAGTTGCAGTTATCCGTGCCGGTGCAGCTACCGAAGTTGAATTGAAAGAGCGCAAGCACCGCATCGAAGATGCAGTTCGTAACGCTAAGGCAGCTGTTGAAGAGGGAATCGTCGCCGGTGGTGGTGTTGCTCTAATTCAGGCTGGTAAGGCTGCATTTGAGACCTTGAAGCTAACTGGTGATGAGGCAACAGGTGCAAACATTGTTCGCGTTGCTATCTCAGCTCCACTAAAGCAGATCGCCATCAACGCAGGCCTAGAGCCTGGTGTTGTTGCTGAGAAGGTTGCCAACCTACCTTCAGGTCACGGTCTAAACGCCGCTACCGGTGAGTATGTTGACATGCTTGCAACTGGCATCAACGACCCAGTGAAGGTGACTCGTTCAGCTTTGCAGAACGCCGCATCTATCGCAGGTCTATTCCTAACCACTGAAGCAGTTGTCGCTGAGAAACCAGAACCACAGTCAGCACAGATGCCTCAGGGCGGCGGGATGGACTTCTAAAACTTAGCCAGAATCGCTCCGGCTAAAAGGGGTGGAACTTTTATTAGTTCCACCCCTTTTCCTTAACCCAAACAAGGAGCCTTTTTACTAGCCGAGGAACAGACGTTGGTTAGCTAATTCGATTTCGCTGTATTGCTGAGCTGCCAATCGAAGAGCCTGACCTAGTTCGCCTAACTGAGTGTCAACAGTTGTTGCAGTTACCTTCCATCGAGTGACTAACTCTTGGAAACTGCTCGCTGCTGATCCACGCCAGACATCCTGCAAACCAACTAGTTGAACATGCAAGCCATCGACTTCAGCCTGGAGCTTTGCGATGGTTGCTTGAATAGTGCTATTTGCCGCGAGGACATGCTCGCTGTCTACTTGTATTTGTGCCATGTGTTTACCTCCTTCGGTAAACAAGTTCACAACAAAGAGAAGCTCAATAGAGCAATGTTTTGGAATCTGTTAGTAACTCAAAGAACGATTTGTTGTTGAGAACTAGTTAGGCAAAGTGATCTTGAAGGTAGCTCCGCCGCCAGGAGTTTCCTCGGCAACGATCTTTCCGCCGTGGCCTTCAACTATTCCTTTGACGATGGCAAGGCCAAGACCAGAACCACCGGTGTCACGGTTTCTCGAGTTGTCACTTCTATAGAAGCGCTCAAATACTTTGTTTCTAAGCTGCTTAGGGATACCTTCACCACGGTCGATTACTTTGATGATGGTTGAGTTATCGGTATTGCCAAGCGCTAGATCGATTTGTTTATCGCCTGCAAAAGTGTGGGCATTGGTGAGAAGGTTGGTTAGTACCTGTCTCATACCTGCGTCATCAAAATTAGCGATAACTTCACCTTCTAGTTTTTCACCTTTGAGGTTTGTAACTTTGATGTTTAGTTTTTGGTGACCAGTTTTTATGTTCACGACTACAGATTTGGCAACGTCAGCGAGGTTAGCTTTAGTTAGATTTAGTTTCGCATCGCCATCTAAGCGAGCTAGCGCTAGCAGAGATTCAACCAGGGTTGACATGCGAACAGCTTCGCTTTCGATACGAGCCATCGCATCGTCAACCTGGGCTTTAGATTTGAAGGCACCTTTTCTATAGAGCTCTGCATAGCCTCGAAGGGTTACCAAAGGAGTTCTAAGTTCGTGGCTTGCATCGGCTACGAATTGACGCATCCGATCTAGCGTTTGGTTACGAGATTTGATGGAACCTTCGATGGAACCAAGCATCTCGTTCAAAGAGTTATTTAGTTGAGCGATCTCAGTCTTGCCATCGGCTGGTGGAAGTCTTCTATCAAACTGACCTTTACGAACTGCATCAGCTGCTGCTGAAACCTCTCGTAGGGGCCTCAGAGCAGATGAAATGGTAAGCCACAGCGCTAATCCGCTTACTAAGAGCAGTAACCCGCTGAACCCTAGACCAAT
>JBBAMM010000007.1:24759-27706 GCA_040402475.1 Rhodoluna sp. | reverse complement strand
GTTTCAGGATCTTCAAGAGATAAAACAGAAGCTGTTTGCACCAACATCGCATCAGTGTTTTGTTGCAGATAAGTTCTAAGTAGAGCGATAGTTCCAAACAGGCTTATCCCCAGAAGCAATGCGATTAGACCTACTGAAATAGATGTCAATCTGGTTCGCAAAGATATGCGAGCCCATGCTCTACCAATAGGCCCAAGGCTATCTGGGCGATAAACCTTATTCATTTACTCTTCGTTCTTGAAGGTGCGGAACATGTAACCAACTCCACGCTTAGTTTGAATTAGTTGGTTCTTGCTTAGTGGGTCAATCTTCTTACGAAGGTATGAAACATAGCTTTCAACAATTCCTTGTTCACCGTTGAAGTCATATTCCCAAACGTGATCAAGAATCTGGTCTTTGCTCATAACTCGGTTGGCATTACCCATTAGGAATCTAAGTAGTTTGTATTCGGTAGGGGAGAGTTCAATCTCTGTTCCATTGACGAAAACTTCATGAGCATCCTGGTTGATTTTGATTTCGCCAACTTCGATGATGCTCTCTTCAACTTCTTGTTTTCTAGTTCGTCTGAGAATGGCATTGATGCGAGCAATGACCTCATCGATGCTAAATGGCTTAGTCATGTAATCGTCGCCACCTACGGTAAGGCCGGTTACTTTATCTCCTCGGTCGTCTCTAGCGCTTAGGAATAGCACTGGTAGATCGATATCCATTGAACGAAGCTTCTTAGTTACGCTGAAGCCACTCTGGTCAGGCAACATGACATCGAGAACCATGATGTCTGGTTTTGCTTTTTCGGCAACTGCAACTGCCTCGGTTCCGGTTCCTACGGAATAGACGCTGAAGCCAGCGAATTTCAAACCAGCTTCTAGGAGGTCTCTGATGTTCTTTTCGTCATCGACGATTAGTACCTTAGGGTTCTTCATGCCTCTAATCTGTCAGCAACTGTTAGTTAAAGGCTGAAGATAGCCTGAGTGTTTCCTGAGAGAAGATGACCTATAGGTCAACGGCATCAATGATTTCGTAGGCATAGCCCTGCTCAGCTAGGAAGCGCTGACGGTTCTGGGCAAAGTCCTGGTCCACTGTGTCTCGGGCTATCAGGGTATAGAAGCTAGCGGTTCTGCCATCAGCCTTAGGTCTCAATAGTCGACCTAGTCGTTGGGCTTCTTCCTGTCTTGAACCATACGACCCAGATATCTGGATGGCTACCGATGCCTCAGGTAAGTCAATGGAGAAGTTAGCCACCTTAGAGACAACCAGGACAGAGATTCTGCCTTCTCTAAATTCAGCAAATAAACGCTCACGTTCACTAACCGGGGTATCTCCAGTGATCAGCTCTGCTTTTAATGCAGCGGCAACAGCATGGAGTTGATCAATGTATTGACCAATAACCAGAGTTGGTTCACCAGCATGCTTTGCTAATAGTTTTTGAATAACCGGAATCTTGATTGGCGAAGATGCAGCTAAGCGATACTTGTCATCTTGATTAGCAATGGCATATTCCAGATGCTCAAGTTCAGGCAAATCAATTCTCACTTCATAGCAAGCCGCAGGAGCGATATATCCTTGAGCTTCAATTTCTTTCCAAGGCGCATCAAAGCGCTTAGGTCCAATCAGTGAAAAGACGTCGCCTTCTTTTCCATCTTCACGAACAAGAGTTGCTGTTAGTCCAAGTCTTCGTCTTGCTTGCAAATCAGCAGTCATCTTGAAGATAGGTGCAGGAAGTAAATGAACCTCATCGTAAACAATCAGTCCCCAGTCATGATCATTGAGTAGTGCTAGATGAGCATATTCATTCTTACGTTTGGTGGTCAGGATCTGGTAGGTAGCGATAGTTACTGGAGCTATCTCTTTTAGTGAACCAGAGTATTCACCGATTTCATCTTCTGTAAGAGTTGTTCGCTTGAGTAGTTCAGCTTTCCACTGTCTAGCTGAAACAGTGTTGGTAACCAGAATTAGTGTGTTGGTTTTAGCAACCGCCATGGTGGCAGCACCAACAATTGTTTTACCAGCACCACAGGGTAAGACAACAACTCCTGAGCCGCCTTCCCAAAACTTTTCAACTGCTGCACTTTGGTAGTTGCGCATACCCCAACCCGACTGCACTAAATCAATCTCATGAGGTTTACCTGGAGTGTATCCGGCGAGGTCTTCTGCAGGCCAACCTAGTTTTAGTAGTTCCTGTTTGATTTGACCTCTAGCCCAGTCGGCGATGCGCCAAGTATTAGGGTCGATGCGATCTAGGAGTAAGTCGTTCACTCTTCTTTGTCTTGTGGTTTCAACTAAAACAGCAGGTTCTGCTGAATGTAATTGAAGATCACCATCTGGACCTTTTTGAATTACCAGACGGCCGTAACGAGCCATGGTCTGTTGGATGTCAACGCGAATGGATGCTGGAACAGGGAACTTGGCATAGCGGTCAAGCACCGCTAAAACAAAGTCGCTGTCGTGACCGGCAGCTCTAGCATTCCAAAGACCTAGTTTTGTAATTCGGTAGGTGTGAACATGCTCTGGAGCTCGCTCCAGTTCCGCAAATACAGCTAGGTCATGCCTAGCGTCAGCGGCCTGCCAGTGATCAACTTCAAGCAGGGCAGTTTTATCGCTTTGAACGATTAGAGGTCCGCCAGACATCCTTCTAGCCTATGCGAACAGAGGTGATGCTGGTTAGCGGTAGCACTCTTTCACAGTCAGCCTTGCGATCTCTCGCCCTTAGGCGACCGTTAGCCAGCCCTGATGGCTCTAGGGTGAACTGCCTGGTCTGACCGTTGATATTCACTGAGACTTCGATGCTGCCCTTGTTCTTGATGACCATCTCTAGCTGTCGGACAATGTCTCCGCCTTGAGGGGCTTCACCTAGACGTTTGTCGTGATCGCGCCAACGGCTGATGTCAGCGAGCACCGATTTGGTATCTGACTGAATTGAGTCTGCCCCACCAGCAGCACTCCAGTT
>JBBAMM010000007.1:16808-24659 GCA_040402475.1 Rhodoluna sp. | reverse complement strand
GCACCGATTTGGTATCTGACTGAATTGAGTCTGCCCCACCAGCAGCACTCCAGTTACTAATGACCTTACCCTTGGCATCCTGACGGATGGCAGCGTATTTACTATCTCTGAGTTGGTAGTAAACGATATCTAGTTCAAAACGCGATTCTAAGGTGGTCTCATCAACTCTTGTGATTGAAATAGTTTTCAGATTTGTGTCATTCAATATTTGAGTAAGCAGAATTGGTTCATTTGATCTGATCAAAGTTCGATTAGTTGATTCAGTTAAGACAAGCCTTCCGAATCTCTGAGCAGCTTCACGGATCAGATAGTCAACCGGCTGGGGTAGTGGAGCATCAGATAACTTAGCTAGAAGTTCTCTAATGGATTTTTCAGTCAAACCAGTTTCCAGACCATAGGTAACGCTGAGCGAATTGATTCGATAAGTCGAGGCAACCCCGATTCGTTCAGTCTCAACAAATCTTCTGAGCTCTAATTCAGTTTCAGTAGGCAGTGGTCCAACAGAAATAATGGTCAGATCTGCTTGCACAATAATTTTGTTTTGTGCTTTAGGTAGCTGGGCTGACAGCAGGCTACCTGCCCTGTTTAGATCTCCCTCCATCAGCGGAGAGAACCAGCTGGAGATCTGATCACCACTGGTAAGACCAATAAGTTCAGCAAGAGAGATCAACCTGGTCATGTGTGATGTGATTCCATCATTAGCTAATGGAAAAGTTTCTTTCATAGCAGTATTTAGATTCTGAGCTCCAGCTAGTTCTGAAGCTGAGTCTTCACCGAGTAATAACCGCCAGGTGCTAGCTAGATGCAACCAGCGTTCTGTCGGGGAACTTTTCAACCAAGTCAGGTAATGCGAACCAACTCTCCAACGTTTATCGGATAACACCACCAGCGAAGACATTTGGGCTAACGCGTAAAGCGATCTGGCATATTCAACACTTCTGCCTAGGTGAGAAGCCAGCCTCTTTAGTTCAGGTAAGCCAACTGCGCCTCTTCCAACTTCTTTGACGTAGCGCTGCTCCAGTTCAATAACGAGTTCGGTTAGTGCTTGAACTGTTTCAAAAGCTCCAACACCAGCTTGCGGATCAACTAAAGCTGCATCACTTTGGCTAAGTGCTGATTTAGTTTCAATGGTTTGATTCAGAACACTCTTAGTGACCAAAGCTTTGAATGTTGCAACTGCTGAATCTAGAGGAACAAAAGTTATCTTGCCGTTGGCGGTTTTCTTTTCAACTAAAAACAATGTTGCCAAAACTTCAAGACTTTGAGCATCGGCTTTGGTGGAGGAGTTACCTAAGAGATTGTTGAAAGCAATTATCTGTCTTCTGGTAAGACCTGCGATAGCACCAGAAACGTTCTGAGGTTTTAGTAAAGCGGTTGCAAAATCGAAGAAGTCTTTGAAAGCACCAGAAGGCATCAACCTGATTCCGATGACTCGAACTAGCTCTTCATCGCTTGATCTACTAAGTGCCTTAGCAACTTGAAGGACTTCACTCATTAGTTACGTGAAGACTTTCTTTTCCTGAAACTAGAGACAATAAGCAGTCCAACAAGGGCTGCGAAACCAAAAGGAAGAGCCAACATAGGCACTAAACCAAGCCCCACTGGGATCCAAGCCCCATTGCTGAAAGCTGCTAGCAAGATAACCAGAATTGCTAATACGGAGATTGCAACGCTTGTAATAAAGACAAAAGCGAGGATTTTTTCCAGTAACGGCAAGGTTGTTGCGGTTTCTGGAAGGTTTTGAGCTTTAGCTGAATTGGCTTTCTTGGTCATCCTTTTAGGATACTTGCAAAGCTAAAGTAAAATGAACCCTGCGGCAATGAAAGAGGTAGTTATGCCAACCGGACATGTAAAGTTCTTCGATAACGTCAAGGGCTTTGGTTTTGTGCAATCAGATGAAGGAACCGAAGCGTTCCTGCATGTGAGCAATCTGCCTGATGGGGTAACCGACGTCAAGCCTGGAACTCGTATCGAATACAGCATCGTTGACTCTAAGCGTGGAGCTCAGGTCATGACTATGCGTATCCTCGAGGTCCCTGAGAGCCTTGAGAAGAAGCAACGAGCTTCAACTCGTATGAAGAATGAAGATCTCGTCATCTTGGTTGAGGGGCTTATCTCAGCACTGGATAACATTCGCCCTGGTATCGAGCACGGTCGTCTTCCTGAAGGCGCAAGCGCTGAGAAGGTTGCTCGTTTACTTAGAACTCTTGCTGACCAGTTACATAACTAATGGCAAGAATCAAGAAACTTCCTAAATTCGTCAAGTTGATCAAACCTGAAAAGGTTGTCAAGGCGAAATTTGATGTGAAAGCTTTTGCTGAGGTGGCAGCTAAAGCTGCAGCTCTTCCAGATGAGTTGGGTCAATACAAAAACCACATTGAAGAAGGCGAAGGCATCACCACATACTTCTGGGAATCCAAGAAATTGGGTTACGGAGATTGGCGCTGGGCAGTAACCGTTTATCAACACGATCCTGCAACAGAACCTAGTTTGTGTGAAGTGGTGATGGTGCCAGGTGACGATTCACTTATTGCACCTAATTGGGTTCCTTGGGCTGAACGTCTAGCTGATTATCAAGCACTGCAAATTGAACTTGAGAAACAGGCTGCTCTAGATGCTGCCGAGGCTGCAGTTGACACAGACTCTGAAGAAGAGTTAGCGGTTGCCGACCTTGAAGAAGGCGAAGACGCCAAGAACTAGTCCAACCACGCAAGTGTATGGATACCAGATCTTATGGTCGCTAGTGATTTGGTTATAGAAAACCAAAATCAAAACTAACGCTAAAGCAAAACCGATCATTCCAACTATCACTGCAATTCGAGCAGTTCCCTTAATTGGCTCAGGGTCTGGTTTTCTTTCAGAGTCTTTAGCAATCCAGCGCATAAGAAAAACCTAACCTAGGTTTGCAACCACGTAATCGATTGCCTGAGTAAGTTTCTGAACGTCACTAAGTTCTGTTGCTGTGAAAGTCGCAACTCTTAGCTGGTTTCTACCCAGCTTGCGATAAGGCTCAGTGTCAACAATTCCGTTAGCTCTAAGGATCTTGGCTACCTCTGCCGCATCAACGCTCTCATCGAAGTCAATTGTTGTGACAACCTGTGATCTGTGCTCAGGGTTAGTCACAAAAGGAGTCGCATAACTGCTGTTATCTGCCCAGTCATAAATGTGTTGCGAAGCTGCCTTAGTTCTCTGATCGGCCCACTGCAAACCACCGTTAGCGTTCATCCAGTCAATCTGTTCAGCTAAAAAGAACAGCGTTGAAATAGCAGGAGTGTTCAGAGTCTGGTTCAACCTTGAGTTATCGATAGCAGTCTTTAGCGATAAGAACTCAGGGATGTATCGCTCGCTAGCTGCGATGCGTTCTGCTCTTTCAATAGCTGCTGGTGACATCAGTGCAAACCAGAGACCACCGTCGGATGCAAAGTTCTTTTGTGGAGCAAAGTAATAAACATCTGTTTCATGAGCATCAAAATCAATACCGCCAGCAGCGCTAGTTGCATCGGTTAGAAACAGTGCATCCTTATCTGCACCATGAACTCTCTTGACCGGTGCAACAACACCGGTAGAGGTTTCATTTTGTGGATAGGCGTAACTTGAGATACCCGCTTCAGCTTTAAGTTCTAACCGAGAGCCAACTTCACCTTGAATGACAGTTGGTTTTTCTAACCATGGGGCAGATAGCGCTGTTGCGAACTTGGCACCAAATTCACCATGGACCAGTAACTGTGATTTACCTTCAGCCAGGCTAAAAGATGCAACATCCCAAAAAGCTGTTGAGCCACCGTTACCTAAAACAATCTCGTAGCCGTGTGGGTTATGGAACAGATCCATTAGTCCCTCTTGAACACGCTTGACTAGGTTCTTCACGGGAGCTTGACGGTGCGAGGTTCCCATCAGCTCTGCTCCAGCAACTGCGAAGGCTGCTATCTGAGCTGGTCTTACCTTGGAAGGTCCGCAACCAAAGCGGCCATCTTCGGGAAGTAAGTCTTGGGGAATTTTGATCTCTACCATTGTGAAAGTTTAGCCGAGCAAATGGGGGAGAAGATTTAGGCTTAGAGTGTGACCGACCTTATTGATACCACCGAGATGTATCTTCGAACCATTTTGGAACTCGAAGAAGAAGGTCACGTTCCTATGCGAGCTCGAATCTCAGAGCGCTTAGACCATTCTGGACCAACTGTTTCTGAGACTGTAGCCCGAATGGAAAAGAACGGTCTTGTCATTGTCAGTGGCGATCGCCATTTGGAGCTCACCGATGAGGGTAGAAAACTAGCCATCGAGGTTATGCGTAAGCACAGACTGGCTGAACTTCTACTAGCTAACATCATTGGACTGGATTGGCATCTAGTTCATGAGGAAGCTTGTCGCTGGGAGCACGTGATGAGCGAACAGGTTGAACTTAAGATTCTGGAACTTGTCTCTAATGTTGAGAAATCCCCTTTCGGTAATCCAATTCCAGGTTTAGAACACTTAGGTAGGGGAGAATCGACTGCCCTGCATGAAGAAGTAACTCCGCTTATCGAGCTTTTAGATCAAAAGGTCATTGTGAAGCGAATAGCTGAACCGCTTCAGGTGTATTCAGATGCTTTGGCTCACCTGCAAGCAGCTCAGGTAATCCCCGGGGCCGTTGTCACAGCCAAATCTGCTGGCGATAGGGTCTTAGTCAGCTCAGCAGACGGGCAACACTCGGTAAGCCTCACCGCCTTTGATGTTGCTCATATCTTTGTAATTCCCGCCTAAACACTGAGAATTAGCCCTATTTAGGCCTTATAAGCCTGGATAAGAAAAACCTTTCCCAGCCTTTCGGGGTAAAATCATAGAACCTCAATAAGCCAACCCAAATTGAGGTGCGAGCCCGCACTAGATCCTTTAGCCTGCGGTGTGGGCAACAGATGTAAAGTTTCGCAACAGGGTCGGATACTTATCCGATGATGTTCTAGGAGGACAAGTTTTGAAGGAAAAGCCTTCGGGTAGACGCCGCGCAGAGGTCGAGATCAATATTCTCGAGTCCTTTGAGCTTCGCAGTCGTCGCTCGATTCGAGAGAGCGAACGCAAGCGCCAAACGCGCCATGCTAAACGCGCCGAAAAAAGGGCAGCCAAACTTGATCGCAAACATTTTGCAGCTAATCCACCAAGTAACCCAATAACAGCTATCGGTGTTGTTGCAGCTATTCCTAAGATCAGATTCCGCAAGAAAGAGTCTGTCCGCACAACTGTTGTCATGGCCGTCATTGCCGGTGTTACCGCAACTGTTGCTTTGCCTGCATATGCTTATGGACCAGCGGTTACCGCTGTGTCAGGTTTTACCCAGAGTGGAATTGCTGAAGGCGGAGATGCTCAGAGCATCAGCCTTCTTCGTGAAACTGCTTTGAACTTTGAACGTGGTTCATACGGCATGATGTCTGCTTCAGAAATTGAACGTATGACCAACAGAAATAACTATCTAGGTTATAAAGGTCTAACTGCCATCGATTTGGCATCTAGTCCTAACTATGCGGACTTGAACTCTGCGGATATCTTGAAGGTAGCTGCTAAGTATGTTGGTGTTCCTTATGTTCTTGGTGGCGAGCTACCTACCGGTTTGGACTGTTCTGGTTACACCCGTCTAGTCTTTGCTGAGTTCGGTATCTTGTTACCGCACTCTGTTATCTCCCAGTCACGTGATCCACATGTCAGAAGAGTGCACCGTTCAGATGCCAGACCAGGGGATATCGTAATTATGACTAACCTGAGCCACCAGGGTATTTATGCCGGTTCTGGAATGTTCTATCACGCTCCTCAGCCAGGTGACCGTGTAAAACTAGCTCCGATCTTTACTGATAACTACTACATAGTTCGAGTTATCCCTTAATAAATAACACCAATTCTTAACCTTTCGGTGCGGTGTGTTTTACCTATCTCTTGTCTAAAATCTCGTAATCTTTTGGCAAGTCACCTAGGTGCCTTGTTAGGAGAGATTAATGGACGCTATACACGTGCCCGCCAAGCACGAGTTCCAGCATTTTCATATGGTTTGCTCCTGCCAAGCTTGGCAAGCCTAAACGCGTTACCAGTAATGGTGGCGCGTTTTTTGTTTGTGCTCTGAAGTGACTTCACGAAAACCTGCAATCCGTGCAGGTGATTTCGAAAGGAAGAAACATGAAAACACTAGTTCTGAATGCGGGTTACGAACCACTAGCGGTGGTGTCTTTCAAGCGAGCCATTATTTTGGTGCTCAATAAGAAAGCCACCGTGCTTGAAGGTTCCCAGGATCGTAAAGTTCACAGTGCTACAGGCGAATATGAGTTACCTTCAGTAATTCTGCTAAGTAGGTATGTAAGAATTCCAGGCTCAAGAGCAATCCCACTATCTAGAAGAGGTGTATTGCGTAGAGACGGTCACCGCTGTGCTTACTGCAATCGAGCTGCTAACACCGTAGATCACGTTCAACCTAAATCACGTGGTGGTAGAGATAGCTGGGAGAATCTCGTTGCTGCATGCCTTCGCTGCAACAACATCAAAGGTGATAAGACACTGAATGAACTTGGTTGGAGCTTAGCTGTCACTCCAAGAATGCCAACCGGTGGAGCTTGGATGATCAGAGGTGCTGAACGAGTTGAACCTGAGTGGAATGAGTATTTGCAGTTACCGGTAGCTGCCTAATCGGTGCCCCCGAGAAGAATCGAACTTCCGCACATGGTTTAGGAAACCACTGCTCTATCCACTGAGCTACGAGGGCATTAATGTTTTCTTGCAATTCTCAAACTTACCCGAATACCGCCCTGCCTACGATGTTCGGTAATCCGCAAAAGTTAGGCTAGTTGCCTAATGACTGAGATAGCACAAGCACAATACGACAGATGGCTCGAAGAGATTCGAGGAATCGGTGGCGCTAACCCACTAGCTAACCTTGACCTAGATGTTTTAGGGCTAGTTGATCTTGAGCGTGCTCACCCTGTTGGGCTATCCATGTTCACTAAGAGCCACCGAGGCTTACTTGCCAATCTGGTTCGTGACCCTATTGCATATTCAAAAGCGCTAACTGAAGCTCGTCGCATCAAGATCAAGAGCGAACGCATAGCTTCAAACTTCGGTTTAGAAAGTCTTCATCTTTTAGCTGGAGCAATTGATTTCAGAACTGTGAATCTGGACCTAAGAGTTCCAGCGATGATGTGGCGGGCAGAACTGATTCGTAAGGGTTCTGATTTTGAATTAGAGCTTTTAGGTGAACCAACGGTCAACCCTGAACTGATCCTGACTTTGAAGAACCACTTCAACATTGATTTAGATGTCAAACGACTAGTCAAGCTTTATGTTGAAGCCAATGACCTGGTGCCAATAACTCTGCTTAGCTTCTTAGCCGATAGCACCAAGAGTGTTCCTGAACTTGAGATCCAAAGAACCCTGGTGCTCACTAACGCTGTGATAGCACCAACTCTGATGAGACATGAGTTACCGAAGAAACCTAACCGTCTAGCAACCGCATTAGCTGGCGGCGAAGCTTTAGAGGTACCTGATGAGCCACTGCAACAACCGCTATTAGCCGCTGATGCTGATGCCAACCAAACACACATCATTTCAAGAGCATTAGCTGGACACTCTTTTGCCGTTGAGACATTACCTGGCACTGGCTACACCCAGACAGTTGCCAACATGCTTGGAGCTCTTGCAGCTGAGGGTAAGCGTGCATTGGTTTTAGCACCGAGAAGACAAACCTTGAATGAGCTCAGCGATCGGTTGGCTCAGGTTGGTCTCAATGGAATCTTGGTTCGCTCATATTCAACTTGGCTAGATATCGTTACCGCTATATCTAGATATGAAAAAGCACAGCCTTCTAATCTCACTGATGCAAAACTCATCAGAGCTAATGCA
>JBBAMM010000007.1:11688-16708 GCA_040402475.1 Rhodoluna sp. | reverse complement strand
TGAAAAAGCACAGCCTTCTAATCTCACTGATGCAAAACTCATCAGAGCTAATGCAGCATCACAGCTAAACCAATACTTAGATTCACTTGAGAGTAGACATCATGTTCTAGGTATCAGCATCGCTGATGCATTGACCAAGCTAGCTGAACTAAGTGCACTACCTAAGCCTCCTAAAACCAATGCTCGTATCGCAGGGCCTGCCTTGTTTGAAACAAGGAACAGATCTCAAGCGATAGCGCTTTTGCAAGAAGCAGTTGAACTGGGTGAATTTGAGGAATCGGTTCAAGGCAGTCCTTGGGTCAATGCTCAGTTTGAAGATGCAACTGAAGTGCCAAGAGTTCTATCTCTGGCTAGCCGATTGGCAGAGGATGTGTTACCAACCTTTGGTGACCGCCTAGATGCTTTCGCCAAGGAAGTTCATTTCCCTGAAGCCATCAACGTTTCTCAGTGGGGAGAGTACCTAAGGTTACTTATCAGCATTAGAAACAGTTTGGATAGATTCCAGCCAGAGGTATTCGATAGACCACTAACTGACCTGATTACCGCAACTAGCCCTCGTCGAGAGAAGAGCGCTATGTCAGGTAAGACAAGAAGAGCGCTTAGTAAGCACGCCAAAGAGTATGTTCGAGCTGGCGTTAACGTAAGCGACCTGCACACCTCTTTATTACAGATAGAAGAGCAGGCTCAGCAGTGGAAAGCTCTCTGCACCCAACCAATTAGCCCGCTAGTTCCGCTCGGTTTAGATGATGCTCAGGTTATCTACCAGTCACTGGTAGCAGATCTCATAAAGCTAGATTCACACCTAGACCCTGACCCTAAACGTAAGAACCTTCTTGAATTACCTATCCCAGAACTAAGTGCCAAGCTTCGAGCATTAGCCGTAGAAACAGCTCCTTTGGATAACCTGGTTGCTAAAAATGATCTACGAAGAAGAGTTCAAGAAGCAGGTCTTGGTTCTCTCGTGAAGTCATTAGCGCTTAGCCAAGCTCGTAATGAAGATTTGATAGCTGAGTTCGATCAGTGCTGGTGGCTTTCAGCACTGGAATATCTACTAGCCGGCGATAACGCTTTCGCTTCATACACTCCTGAGTTCTTAGCTGAACTGGAGTCAGAGTTTGTCAAAGCTGACCAGAGATTGATGGTTGAAGCAAGGAAAGAGATCTCTTTCATAACTGCATCTAGATGGAACCAGGCAGTTGCCAACCTGCCTCAAGAAGTAGCAGTGCTCAAGAACATGTTGAAACAACGTGTTTCTTGGATGCCAACTTTGACAGCTAACGCTAGAAAGCTTTGGCCTAACCTAGTCAGTCACGTTGGTGCATCTCCTTATGAATTACCTGATGTTCTATTGCAAGAGAAGAACTTCGATGTTGTCATAGTCATGGATGCTGCTGGCACAACAGTTGCAGAGAACCTATCTGGTGTTCTGAGAAGCAAGCAGATAATCGCTATAGGCGATCCGATGATTGCTGTTCCTAGCGGTTTTGAAGTTGAGTGGCAGTTAGCTCTGAAAGCTAAAGCACCGGAGAGCCCAAGCATCTTCGATGTTGTCTCTGAAGTCTTTGGTAGAGAAGTACTCAAGCGTTCATACCGACTAAAAGGTCAACTATTTGGACAGCTTATAAATAAAGAGTTCTATCAAGGTCGTTTAGAGATTGAACCAACCGCTGCTGAGTTTGATGGTCAATCTGATTTAGAACTAGTAATAGTCGATGGTGACAATAGGGCTAATGGCAATAAGTCAGCTAGCACTGAATCTCCTGCAGCTGAAGTTCACAAGGTCATTGAACTGATCATGGAGCATGTCAGAAAGAGTCCTGAGGAGTCTCTGCTGGTTGTCAGTGCCAGTGCTCAACATGTCGAGAACCTGCACCTTGCTTTGCAGCAAGCACTTGAACTTAATACAGATTTGATGGAGTTCTTTGAAAAGCACGGCAGAGAGAAATTCGAGATAGCTACCCTGGCTGATCTGAATCACCGGCTAGCTGATCGAATCATTTTCACCATTGGTTTTGGTAGGACTCCGCAGGGCAAGGTATTGAACCACTTTGGTTTACTAAATGAACCTGAGGCTAAACGCTGGTTAGCTAACATGCTGGTTAGCGCTAGATACCGCATGACCATAGTTAGCTGCTTCAGTGCCTATGACTTACCTGAATTACGAGCAGAGACCGCTACTGCCTATCTAGAGACTCTACTTAGACCTATCTATAACGAGAGTGTTGAGAGCGACACCTTTGAAAGCGATCCAATGCTGGCAGATCTAGCCAGAAGACTTAAGCGCTTTGGCATCAGAGTGGTTGAAGGTTTCGGTGAGCGCATTCCTCTGGTGGCATCGTTTGGTAACCAATCGCTATTAGTTGAACCCGACTGGGCGAATGCTGAACTGGACCTCACCGAAAGAATCAGATTGCGACCAGCGCTACTTAGATCACTTGGTTGGGGTTACCAGAGAGTTTATTCCTTTGAAATCTTTAGTGACCCTCAGTTAGTTGCTGAACGCATCGGAATCAGACTTGGTGTTGAAATAACTCCAACGATGTTGAACACTCAACCGGTAGCAAGAGTATTTGAAGATACTGATTCTGCCTGGGGAGACCAAAACACTTCGAACGATGATCGTCTAAAAAACGATAAGCCACCCCACTGGGGCTAACTAGTCTTCTTTCTTAGGTGGACTCTGGCTATCAGTTCTATAGAAGCCAGTTCCTTTGAATGTCACACCAACTTTGCCAAACACCTTCTGAATAAGACCCTCACACTCAGGGCAGGTGGTCAAAGCTTCATCAGTAATCGATTGTTGAACATCGAACTCGTGAGAGCAGACTGTGCACTTGTATGAGTAGGTTGGCATCTATTTAGTTTAAATCCCGAATAGCTGCTTCGGTTACCACACCGGTAACTTTCTGGTCATGAGCTTCAACCGGAACGCTAGCTAAAACTTCAGATTCAAAGACCACGGCATAGACCAGGCTCCCAGAGTTCTTCTCAAGTTCTCGATCGAAATAACCTTTGCCTCGACCTAACCGGTTACCTAGAGTATCAACTGCTAAAGCAGGAATAAATAAAAGATCCGTTGCTTGCAATACTTCTTTTTCTTCAGAACCAACTTCATGCCAGCTTAGTATTCCTTCAGGCAAAGTCTCTGGTACTAGAACAGGAATCTTGCTAGCTATAAGTCCAGCAATAGCTAACTGCGTATCAGGTTCAGTTGGGTAAGAAATATAGATAGCAACCCTGGTTGGGCTAAGTCGTTTAACTAGAGAAACTATGTTCTTAGCTACATGTTGTTTTTGTTGTTCTGAAGCGAGATTTGATTTACGAGCTAAAAGAATTTCAGCTCTTAGCTGTGCCTTGGCAAGCTGGATATCGTTCATGCCACTAATCTTGCCACCATGAGCAACTCTTTTGCACTGACCCATGGAGATATCTCGCTACGGATCGTTAGACACCGTGATGCAAAGACTATTGAGCGGTTAGTGCTATCTAATCGAGAGTGGCTAAGACCCTGGGAAGCAACAAATCCTCATGGACCAACATCATTTGATTTCAAAGCTCAAATCAGATCTCTGCTTAGAGCATTAGAAAATAGCGAAGGCATTCCGTTTGTCATTATTTATAAAGATGAGATTGTCGGGCAACTAAACGTCGCGAACATCTTGCATGGATCAGTATCTTCGTGTGTGATCGGTTACTGGATTGCTCCTGAAGTGGCTGGTTTAGGTATAACTCCAACAGCAGTTGCTCTAGCCATGGATTACATGTTCAAGGTCGTGGGCATCCATCGAGTTGAGATAGATATCAGACCGGAGAATGAAGCCAGCATCAGAGTGGTCGAAAAATTAGGACTCAGGTATGAAGGCTTGAAAGAAAATTACATTCACATCAACAACGATTGGCGCGACCACTACGTCTTCGCTTTGACATCAGATGAGGTTAGCTCGGGAGTCTTAAATAGATGGCTTAGAAAAGAAATTCCGAAAATTAAGTACAGTTTTCGAAAATAAGCCAAAATTTTTGCAATTTAGACACGCCAAAAAATAGCCGAAGATAACAAAAGCAATAAATAGCCTAGAGATATGGAAATCACTGGATCAGGCGGCATTCTTCTGCTCATCGTCGCCGTGCTCTGGTTGGGGTTCATGACACCATCGGGTAAGCGTGGCTTATCTGATCGGAAAGTTAAGACAAAAAAGCAGAGAAATATTCGCACTGTTAGCTATTCAGCAGCACAGCGGAACACTGTTGCGGCTCCTCGCGAGGCCAATAGTTATCTGCCATCCAGGGCTACTGCGGTTGAAACAGAAGCTCCTGTTGCGCAGCAACCACAAAAGGTTGTTGTGAATCGTTTACCTGATCCACTTTCAGCTCGTCTTGGAAAAATTGAGAGTGTGCAGTGGGCTCAAGTTCATGAACTTGAAGATGCAAGAGCAGAAAAAGAACAATTAAGTTCAGAAAATTTGGATGAAATTTTACGCAGAAGACGCTCAAATGGCTAAAAATCTTTATAAAACTCGCCGATAACTTAATGCAATTTTTTCTCCAACTGCTTTATAACTTCCACTAATCTTTAATAGAACCCCTAAGTGAAGGATGTTTACAAATGGGATTACTAGATGACCTTGTAAGAGGCGGACGTTCTCGTAGGAACGCCGTCAAGGAAATCAAGCAAGAAGTCAACGAGGCTGTCGACAAGTTAGACGACAAACTTGATGATCTAAAAGAAGACGCTAGAAGAGGCGTAGTTAAAGCAGCGAAGGCAATTGATAAAGCCGTACCTGTTGCAACTGCAAAAGCTTCGAAGGCGATAAACAAAGGTGTAGTGAAAGCAGCAAAGGTTGTCGTAAAGGCAACTCCTGTGATTACTGCTAAGGCCGAACAGGCCGCAAACAAAGGAGCGAAAAAAATGGCAACAACAGCAAAGAAGGCAGTGGCTAAGAAGAAGCCTGCTGCAAAGAAGCCTGCTGCAAAGAAGGCTGCACCAGCTAAGAAGGTAGCGGCTAAGAAGCCTGCTGCTAAG
>JBBAMM010000007.1:9991-11588 GCA_040402475.1 Rhodoluna sp. | reverse complement strand
AAGAAGGTAGCGGCTAAGAAGCCTGCTGCTAAGAAGGCAGTTGCTAAGAAGGTAGCGGCTAAGAAGCCTGCTGCTAAGAAGGCAGTTGCAAAGAAGGCTCCTGCTAAGAAGGTAGCGGCTAAGAAGCCTGCTGCTAAGAAGGCAGTTGCTAAGAAGGTAGTCAAGAAGGCAGCGCCTAAGAAGGCTGTTGCAAAGAAGGCTCCTGCAAAGAAGGCAGCACCTAAGAAGGTTGCTAAGAAGACTGTAGCTAAGAAGAAGTAAATTTCTTTTTAGAAGTTGGACCCCGGTCGAAAGATCGGGGTCTTTCTTTTTTGGCTAGGCTTGTTCAGGCGAAGGAGCGAGTTGGCAACTAAAACGAATGAAAGTTTAGGGGCAACTTTTAACAAACTCTGGTCAGCTGCCATGTTCAGCAAATTTGCTGATGGATTAGTTGGTGCAGCAATTCCACTTCTAGCTGCCACCCTCACTAGAGATTCGGTTCTCATCGCTATCCAGGCAAACATGATGCTTTTGCCTTGGCTCTTTTTCGCAATTCCTGTTGGCGCTCTAATGGATCGCTTGAACAGACGTTTATCGATGTTGTTGGTTCAAGGCACCAGGGTTGCAATTGGAGCAACCATTGCCTCTCTTATGATTACCGGTCAGATGAACCTCTGGGTTTTGATGGCCCTTACCTTCATCTTTGGAATTTCAGAAGTGGTCTATGACACAGCAACCCAATCGACTATCCCTGCCTTGCTCAAGGGCAATCAATTGGAACGAGGTAACTCAAGACTGCAGATAGCAGACACTGTCATGCAGAGCTTTATTGGAGCTCCATTAGGTGCGATTATTTTTGCTGCTATTGCCTTCACACCTTTCATGGGCATTTCAGTCTGCTACGTGATCGCCATCATCCTGGTTAGTTCCATAGCCCCCAAGGCCATGCAGAGCCTTCGCTCTGCGGATGCTCCTAAGCGTTCAACTCTTCGTGCTGAGATGAAAGAGGGCCTTGTCTATCTTTGGAAAGACAAGGTGCTATTCAGACTTGTTGTCACTACCGGTGCTGTTGGGTTCTGTTACGCCTTGGGTCAGTCAACCTTGGTGCTATTCATCTTGGACCATCTGCACGTTCCTGAGGCAAGCTACGGGTTGTTGATGATTCCACTAGCTGTTGGTGCACTATTAGGTGCGTTTGCCTCACCTCTGCTATCTGCTCGCTTTGGTAGAAGTAAGACTCTGGCCTATAGCTTGCCTGTCTCAGCACTGACTCTGCTCTTGGCTGGCCTTGCACCTGATGCAACTTGGTATATGGCAGCAACTTTGCTGCATGGTTTCTTTATTGCGCAGTGGAACATCTTGTTGATGTCTACCTATCACGCCATGATTCCTAACGAAATCTTTGGTCGTATCCATGGCACCAGAAGGACTCTGGTCTGGGGGCTTATGCCTATCGGTGGTTTGATCGGTGGCTTCCTAGGAAAGATAGATATCACCTTGCCAATGATCGTTGGCGGTATTGCAGCCACAATCATTGCCTCTACTGGAATTAGATTTATCGGCTCAATTAAGAGCGAGTAACCCACTGGCAAGCACTTTGTAATGTTGGGTGCTCAAA
>JBBAMM010000007.1:2613-9891 GCA_040402475.1 Rhodoluna sp. | reverse complement strand
ACCATGGTGGTTCTAGCTAAAACAACTCGAACACCTGATGGAGCTTTCATAGCTTCACGTTCCCAAGCGCTAGCTAGGTCAGCTAAGAAGCCTTCGCCTTTAGGGGCGGTCTCAACCAACAGGTTGTCACCGCAGTCGCCATAGATACCTGAAGCCGATCCTGAAACAAGAACCTTAGGTTTGTTTTTAGTTTTAGCGATTGCCTGAACGATGGTCTTAGTTGAATCAACGCGAGACTGGATAAGTTCTTGCTTGTATTGCTTAGTCCAAGGAAGTTTTCCTGTTGTTGCACCAGCTAGGTTCACAATTGCATCGATGTCTTCAAGAGCTGTTGCATCAAGTTGACCTTGGCTTGGATTCCATTCCAGCTCGTTTGGTTTTGTTGCAGGTCTTCTAACTAGGACAACCGGTGTGTGACCTTGAGCTAGTAATTGTTTTTGTAGTTCAGTACCAACAAGCCCTGATGCTCCAGAGATTAGAACTCTCATGTTTTACCTATTTACCGAAAGGGCCGAAGATTGGGTTCCACTGCTCAATAGTGCGCTCGCCAATCACGCCAGCTATCTCAAATGGGTCCTGGTCCAACAGCGAGTTCAGTTCTTCAATGTTTGAAGAGCTCCAAATAAGAAGTGCTGCCTGACGGTCAACCATAGGGCCGCTTGCTAGTAACCTTCCTGCATCTAGTTGCTCTTGAAGCCAAACTCGATGGGTTGGTCTTATTTGGTTTAGTTCAATCTCATCTGCACTGTATGCATAGGTAACTGCAAAAACACTCACTTGGAGTCCTCTTTCTTTGATTCACTGTTTAGGAAAGCTGGCGTGATAGCAACTGCTGAAAGGGCAACTACTAGGGCTAGGAAGTCAAGACTAGAAGCCAAGGCAAATGATGTGGTGCTGGTCAACTTGTCAACAACAATTCCAGCTACCGCAGCACCTGCTCCATAGCCGATGCTCTGACCACTGTTGATCCAGCCGTAAGCCTCTGTTGTGTCATCTAACTTGACGGTCTTGCTAATAATCATTCCGATCGTTGCAAAAGCTAATGCGACACCGATACCTGAGATGAAAAGACAAACTCCAAGCCAAATTGCATTAGTTGCGTTGAAGAAAATCAATAGATCGCCAAGTAACACAATTCCAAGTTGGTAGGTAAGAGCTCTAGGGGATCTTGCACGGTGACCCCAAGCCAGACCACCAACAACCGAACCGATAGAGAGCATACAAATTACAAAACCTGCTTCAGCTTGACCAACAGCTGCGATAGTTCCGATTTCAAGTGCTGAGAAGGAAGCCACGAAAAGCAGGTTCACAGTGATCATTACTCTGACCATCCTGGAACGAAGCACTGAACCCATTCGCTTGGTTGATCTTGGAATAGGGGCGTCATGAACTTGAGGCAAGAAAGCGAACCAGCAACCGCCAACTAATTGGATAACAGCCATGGCCACGATAGGAACGATTGTGCTTGTTGTTGCAATCAAAACGGTTGCAAGAACTGGACCGAGAATCCAGATGATCTCCTGCAGAATTGCATCGACCGAAAACAATGTGGTGCGTTGAGATTCAGATTTCACCAGGGTCGGGTAAACAGCTCTGGCTGCTGGTTGAATCGGCGGCATAGCTAAACCGAGCACAAGTGAAACTATGATTGCGAATCCTTCACTTATAGGCGCAAAACCTATTAGCAGGAAGCAAATAGGCGTTAGCAGTGAGCCCACGAGGACGACAGGCTTTATTCCCAGTTTGGCCATGGCGCGTCCCAGAATGGGGCCAGAGAGGGCTTGTCCGACGGTTGTTGCACCAATAGCAAGACCAGCAACGGTGTAATTGTTGAAAATCTGCTGCAAATGGACGGCAAAGGTGATTGTGCTCATGCCGAAAGCGAATCTTGCAAGTAGCTGAGACCAAATAACGGCGGCTACGCCTTTGGTTCTAAACAGCTCAAGATAGGTGCGCATGGGTCTAGCCTAACCGAGCCTTACGACGCCTAGATTTAGGCCTTAGATCCAAGAAGGAAGCCACATATGCAACTTCCAGAAGTCATAACCGATCCACATTCCAGTCCAGATTGGGTAGAAAAATACCGAGACCAGGACCGTAAGGATTACAAAGCCAGAAATGAAGTTAGCCGCTCGTTTTGGTCGTTCACTATTTTTAAACCAAGCCCTAAGCCCCGCTACTAAGAGCAAGATCACCCAAGGTTCGAATGCAATGACATAGAACTCAAACACTGTTCTGTTCATCAAGGCTATCCATGGGACAAAGCCTGCTAACAGCCCCAACCCAATCAGTGATGTGGTCTTATCCATAGTTCTAAACCAAGAAGAAACTAGAACACCAAAAGCCAATATGGCTGCCCACCAAATAATTGGATTACCAAGAGCTGTTATAGCTGAAGAGCAATCTTGAGTCGCAGTATCTAAGAAGCAGCCACTAGTTTTGCTTTCCCAAAAGAACGATGTTGGTCTGAGCATGAATGGCCATGTCAAAGGATTGGATGCATAGGTGTGTGAAGTGTGTAAATTCACATGGAAGTTATAAATCTCTGCATGGTAATGCCAAAGCGATTGCAGAGCTTTTGGAACCCAAGCAAAGATTCCAGTTACCGGATTCTGCTCTGCCCAATTTCTATCCCAGCCATCTTTAGTTACTAACCAACCGGTCCAGCTCGTTAGGTAAACAAAGAAAGCAGGAATAGTAACTAGCAATCCACTTCTTATAGTCTGCGTAATCGATGGCACAATCCAGAATCGTGCAGGTAGCGGTCCCTCGGATTGTCTTTCAATGCTGCTGTGAATTTTTGCATTGAAGTTTGCATCACTTAGAACCACGTAGATAACAAACACAGCTATGAAATATAGTCCTGACCATTTGACAGCAGTTGCTGCTCCAAGAGTTAACCCCATGGCTAGCAGCCAAGGTCGATTCCAGCTACCAAGGCGAACTGCTTGTCGATCTCTTAGTAAGAAATAAAAACCAAGAATTGCAAAGAAACCAAGAATCTGATCAAGGAGTCCTGTTCTTGAAAGAACGATCCCAACACCATCTATAGCAAAGAACAAACCAGCCAACACTGACCAAATTGTTGAATTGAAAATAATCTTGGCAACTTTCATAGTTACCCAAACCGAAGCAATGCCAAAGAGAGCAACAACGATTCTCCAACCAAATGGATTACCAGTACCAAAGATCACCATGCCTAGACCGATTAACCATTTACCCAAAGGTGGATGAACCACAAAGGCAGGGTTAGTCAGGAGACCGTAAGGGTCGCCTTTATTAAAAGAGTCATCCGCGGTTGAGCCCCAGTTACCTTCGTAACCTAAGTGCCAAAGAGAGTAAGCATCTTTGACGTAATAGGTCTCATCAAAAACCAGTGAAGTTGGGTAAGCCAGGTTATAGAGCCTTAGAAAGGCAGCAAGAATGAGTACCGCAAGTGGAGCCCAAGTGTTAAATAGGGCCATTCTGCCACCGGTGGCAGTAAATCTTGCGAAAAGTGTTAACACCCCTAAATGTTAGTTTGCGAGAATAGAACGTGCTCATCTTGGCGGCAACACCTATAGGTAATCTCTCAGACTCATCTGCGAGGTTAATTGAGCATTTACAGAATTCCAGGTTCATAGCAGCCGAAGACACCAGAACCCTACTCAAACTAGCCAATGGGCTAGGGGTCAAGCTCAATGCCAAGCTCTTTAGCCTGCATGAACACAATGAAGCAGATCGAGTGCAACAGTTACTCGAAATAGCCCAAGCCGAAGATGTGCTAGTGGTTAGCGATGCCGGTATGCCAACGGTTTCAGATCCAGGTTTTGTTTTGGTCAGAGCCGCTATTGAAGCAGGCATTGCTGTAAAAGTTATTCCAGGACCGTCAGCTGTGCTAGCGGCTCTTGCTGTTTCAGGGTTACCTACCGACAGGTTTAGCTTTGAAGGCTTCTTGCCTAGAAAAGCAGGAGAACGAAAGAAGTTCTTCACAGAGTTACTAAATGAACCTAGAACCATGGTTTTCTTTGAATCACCTCATCGAATCAAAGATTCGTTAAGTGATGCGGTAACTGTGTTTGGTCCAGATCGCAAAGCAACTGTTTCAAGGGAACTTACTAAGAAGTTCGAAGAGACTGTTAGAGGGTCTTTGGTTGATTTGCTAACTTGGGCTGAAGTTGAACCAAGGGGAGAGCTAGTTCTAGTAATAGCTGGTATCAGCCAAGAAGAGAAACCTGAGGCTACCGAAGCTGATCTTCTAGAGGCAGTCGAGTTCGCTAGGAACTCTGGTTTGTCGCTGAAACAATCTGTAGCAAAAGTTGCCTTAGCCAATGGGGTAAGTAAGAGTGATTTGTATCAGCAGGTCTTAGATTCAAGAGAGAGTTAAGATTGAACTAATGCCAACAAATAACAACGGTCAGTCGTTTTATGTGACGACCCCCATCTTCTATGTGAATGATGCTCCACACATCGGGCATGCTTATACCGAGGTGGCAGCAGATGTTCTAGCTCGTTGGCATCGCCAAAGAGGCGAAGATAGCTTCCTGCTTACCGGTACCGATGAACACGGTGAAAAAGTTCTAAGAACAGCGGCAGCTAATAAGACCTCGGCCCAGGAGTGGACTGACAAGTTAGTTCATGATTCATGGTTGCCACTTCTAGAGACCATCGACATCGATAACCAGGATTTCATTAGAACCACTGAACCTAGACATGAAGCTAATGTTCAGAAGTTCATGCAGAAGCTCTATGACAAAGGTTTTATCTATCAGGGTTCATTCAAAGGTGCTTACTGTGTTGGCTGTGAAGAGTACAAGAACATGGCTGATCTTGTTGATGGCACAGGAGAATTCGAAGGCCAAGATGTTTGTGCCATTCACTCAAAGCCAGTTGAGCAACTAGAAGAGAACAACTACTTCTTCAAGCTAAGTGAGTTTGAACAACCGCTCCTTGATTTCTTTGAACAGAACCCAAACTTTATTCAACCTGAGTCAGCTAAGAACGAAGTTGTTTCATTCGTTAGACGTGGCTTAGAAGACCTTTCAATCTCTAGATCTAAAGAGAAATTCGATTGGGGAATCGATATCCCTTGGGATGATTCGCACATCACCTATGTCTGGTTCGATGCACTGCTGAATTACATCACCGCCATTGGTTATGGCCAGGATGAAGCTGCTTTCCAAAAGAGATGGCCAGCAACAGTTCAAATAGTTGGTAAGGACATCTTGCGCTTCCACGCAGTTATCTGGCCAGCAATGTTGATGGCTGCCGAGATAGCCCCACCGACTCAAATCTTTGGTCACGGTTGGTTACTTGTTGGTGGCGAGAAGATGTCGAAGTCAAAACTAACCGGTATCGCACCTAACCAGATCACAGATATCTTTGGTAGCGATGCCTTTAGGTATTACTTCATGAAAGCTATCGCCTTCGGTCAAGATGGTTCATTTAGTTGGGAAGACCTATCAGCTAGATACCAAGCTGAACTAGCTAACGGTTTTGGCAACCTAGCTTCAAGAACTCTTGCCATGGTTAGAAAATACTTCGATGGTGTTATTCCTGAACCTGCTTCATACACCGAAGCAGATAACCAGGTAATAAATGTTGCTGCTAAAGCCGTGCTTGATGCAGACAAGGCTATTGATGTAGTTGCTATCAACGAAGCCATCAATGCCACCTGGACACTAGTTGATGAACTAAACGGATACATCACCAGCCAAGAGCCTTGGGTGCTTGCTAAAGATGAGGCTAACCGTGATCGTCTAGCAACTGTTATGTATGTCTGCAGTGAAGGACTTCGAGTGCTCTCGGTATTACTAGCACCGGTTATTCCTAAGGCTGCGAACAAACTGTGGGCTGCTCTAACCGAAGGTAAGTTAGGCGAACTAGCTGACCAACCTCTAAGTGATGCCGGCACATGGGGTCAGCTAACTGCAGGTATTCAGGTTTCAGAACTAGAGGTACTTTTCCCTCGCATTGAAGCTGAGACTGCTAGCTAACTCATGGGCACCGAGCCAAATAAGGATCTGCCAAGCGAAAACTATATTCGCGTACGTAACCGTAAGTCAGAAGACGGTGGTTCAAGAGATCTAAGTTACCCAGAGGTTCCAGAACCAATAGAAGTTGGCACCTACGATAACCACACTCACCTCGAGATAGCTGATGGTGAGAATCCTATGGATTACCGAGAGCATCTAGAACTTTCTAACCAAGCAGGAATCCTTGGTGCTGTTCAGGTTGGTGGTTCAGTTGAAACATCTGTTTGGTCAGCAAGAACAGCGGCTATTGAACCAAGGCTGTTAGCTGCTGTTGCATTGCATCCAAATGTTGCAGCTGAATATGAATCCCTGCAAGAACTAGATAACGGTATTGCTGAAATAGCAAAGCTAGCTAAAGAACCAAGAGTTCGAGCAGTTGGTGAAACTGGCCTTGACTATTTCAGAACTTCAGAAGAACTGCTATTTCTGCAACAGCACTCTTTTGAAGCTCATATTGAAATAGCTAAAGAGAACAACATTGCATTGCAAATTCATGATCGTGATGCTCATGAGGATGTTGTGAATACATTGCTCAGAGTTGGAGCACCTGAGCGAACAGTGTTCCACTGCTTCAGCGGCGATAGAGCACTAGCTGAGATTCTGATTGAACATGGCTGGTATGCATCATTCTCAGGAACAGTAACTTTCAAAAAGAATCAAGAACTTAGAGATGCTTTAGCGATGTTGCCACCAGAACTTATCTTGGTTGAAACAGATGCACCTTTCCTAACACCTGAACCTTTTAGGGGAAGACCTAACTCTCCTTACCTGATTGGTATAACAGTTAGACGAATGGCTGAGGTTAGAGGAATTAGCGTCAATGAAATGGCAGCTCAAATAACAGCTAACACTGAAGCTGTTTATGGTTCTTGGGCTGAAGGTCTCTAATGGTTGAACTTTTAGGCGGGGCAGATATAAGAGCATTAGCTGATGCTCTAGGGGTTGTTCCAACTAAGAAACTGGGTCAGAACTTTGTAACAGATCCAAACACCATTAGAAAGATTGTCGCCCAAGCAAAACTAACTGGCAATGAAACAGTGGTTGAGATTGGCCCTGGCTTAGGCTCTCTGACTCTAGGGCTATTAGAAGTTGCTAAGAATGTTATTGCGGTTGAGATTGATCACAAGATGGCAGCAGCTATTCAAGACACCGTTAGTAAACGTGCTCCAGGTAAAAACTTCTTCCTAGTTTCAGCAGATGCTCTTAAGGTGACTGAGTTACCGCAAGAGCCTCAAGCCTTGGTGGCTAACCTGCCATACAACAT
>JBBAMM010000007.1:0-2513 GCA_040402475.1 Rhodoluna sp. | reverse complement strand
CCACTAGGTGATGAAGCACTGCGTCTTGACACCTTCCAAGTCATCGATGAGGCGTTTGCTCAAAGAAGAAAGACTCTGAGACAAGCACTAGGTAACTGGGCAGGGTCCCCTGCATTAGCTGAAGAGATTTTGCTACGTGCAGGTATTGACCCAACTAAACGCGGTGAAGCACTAACCATTTTGGACTTCGTGAGTATTGCTAAGGCGAAGCAATGATCTTCAAGAAGAAAAAACAAGAGCCAGGTATTTTCGATGACTTACCAGTCTTTGAAAGTCACCCTTCAACTCAACGAGCAGAACATAAGAAACATGGCCGTCGAGCAATGCTTATCCCTGAAACACCGGCTAACCCAAATGTTTCTTCAGCTCAGCTATTGACTAATACCGGAAAACAAAAAGAGGAGTGGCTGGAGCTGATCTTTGCATCACGTCATCGTGAAGCTAAACAGAAAGCTATTATCAGCTTCTTGGAAGAGAACTACAAAGTTCAAAAGTGGTGGGCAACATCTATTGCTCTGATGTATCTGCAATGGCGGGAAACGCCTAAGACCAATACCGGTAGCCATTCGGTGCTTAGAGTTAGCAAGGTCTTAGAGACTTCTCCTGCACTTGCATACAACATCCTGATTTCTACCAGCATCTATGGTGAAGGGTTTGAAAGATTCCTCAAGCAGGTTCAATCTGAACGAATCACCCTAACTTTCAAAGATGAGACCAGAGCAACACTTACCATCAAACAAGTTGATGGTGTTTGCGAAGTATTAATCGAACATGAATTTATTGGTAACCCAGTAATGCTCAAAGCTAGAACTAAGTTCTGGAAGGATTTACTTGACCAGATAGCGGAGCAGGTAAAGCGATGACCAAACTAATCAAAGCAACAGCTCCAGCTAAGGTGAACCTAGTTTTTGAAGTTGGGGGAATCCAACTTGATGGCTATCACCCGGTTAACTCTTTATTCCTAGGGCTAAACCTCAGAGAAGAATTGACCATGGTCAAAGGTGAACCTGGCACAGGAATCAGCATTTATGTTCATGGGGACACCTTGCCTGAAAGACATATCCAAGCTGTCCCAACCGATGAAACAAACTTGGTTTATAAAGTTGCTCAAGCGCTGGCTAATCACCACAATATTCCAACTCCTGATCTGCAGTTAGATATCTTGAAGCGCATTCCGGTTGCCGGTGGTATGGCCGGAGGGTCCTCAGATGCAGCTGCCATGCTGGTGGCTTTGAATGAGTTCCTCTTTCAAGAACAAGGCATTGCAAGACTCTCTATTGCAGAGTTAGCAACACTAGGAGCAAAGCTAGGGTCAGACATTCCTTTCTGTCTTTATGGCGGTCTAGCCATCGGCACTAACCGTGGTGAGCAAATACAAGAATTACCTTCATTTGAATTTGAGAGCAACTGGTTGCTCTGCATAAGTAATCAAGGTTTATCAACACCTTTGGTCTTCAATAAGTTCGATGAACTGAGCGTAGGTAATTGCTTTAGTGATTTGGGTTCTCTGGGGATAACCAATGCCCAGGATCTAGCTGCAGTTATGTCTAATGATTTAGAGGAGGCATCATTTGCTCTGATGCCAGCTCTTTCTGATCTCAAGGACAGACTGGAAGGATTAGGCGCACTTCGAGCCATGGTTTCAGGTTCTGGACCGACCATTGCTGCCCTATTTGATTCAGCTGCAAGATGTAATGAAGTGGTTGAGCTTTTGAAGGCAGAAGGTATTTTTGCTTTGGCTAGTACTGGTCCTAGCGCTGGGGCTAGGCTCGAGGGCTAAGAGGGCTCAAAGACCCTAAACATCTGGCAGACTTAGAAGGTGTTAGCTGCCCTAGGTGGCTCACAATGCTCCCTAGTGTAACGGCAGCACGGCACCCTTTGGAGGTGTTCGGTCCAGGTTCGAATCCTGGGGGAGCAGCGATATTCCATGACAACGGAGGTTAGATGAGCGAGCAGCACTTAGCCGTTGTCGTCCTCGCTGCTGGCGAAGGCACAAGGATGCGCTCAGCAACTCCTAAGGTTATGCATGAGATAGCTGGCCTTCCTATGATCGGTCACGCTCTAGCTACCGCAACAGCTCTTGGTGCTCAATACGTGATTCCAGTTATTCGTCATGAAAAAGAAAAACTAGAACCATACATCCAAGCCTTCTATCCAACTGTTCACATCTCTCACCAAGACGAAGTTCCTGGCACCGGTAGAGCTGTTGAGTGTGCTCTAAGTGTTTTACCTGATGATTTCTCAGGTGCTGTTGTTGTTACCAGTGGTGATGTTCCTCTACTTGATGTTCAAACCATTGAATCAATGCTTGATGTTCATCTAAGTAGCGGGGCAGGAGCCACATTACTCACAGCAGTATTTAGTGATCCTTCAGGTTACGGTCGCATCGTTAGATCAGATAACGGTTCATTTAGTTCAATCGTTGAACACAGAGATGCCACCGAAGAAGAACTTGAGATAACTGAGGTTAACGCTGGTGTCTATGTCTTTGATTATGCAGAGCTAAAGAAAGC
>JBBAMM010000006.1:33068-69507 GCA_040402475.1 Rhodoluna sp. | reverse complement strand
GTCAAGGATTACTGGATCGGCAATGAAACCGTATTTCACGATTTCACCAAAGCCTGAGATTAGTTCTAACTTAGGCAGAGATTCTAAAGTGTCGAGATCTACGATGACGGCCTTAGGCTCGTGGAAAGCTCCAACTAGGTTTTTACCCTCCAGAGTATTGATTCCTGTTTTACCGCCGATAGCAGCGTCAACCATCCCAAGCAAAGTGGTTGGAACATGAACAACAGCAATACCGCGTAACCATGTTGCCGCAATGAAACCAGCAAGGTCAGTTGTTGCTCCTCCACCTAGAGAAACAACAGCATCGCTTCTAGAGAACTCTGCTTGCCCAAGACTCGACCAAGCTACCGACAACCATTTATCTGTCTTTGCATTCTCGCCATCAGCAACCGGTAGCTGCCAGATTTGTTTCCCAGCTTCAGTCATAGTCTCAGCGATAAGTTCCGCGCTGGCTTGCATACCTTCTGGATAAACAAGTAAGACCTTACGAACGTTATCCCCTAGTGTCGCAGTCAACTCCTCTAATAGGCCTCGGCCAACTAGAACCTGATATCCAGGTGTGCCTGGGGCGTTAATTACTGTCGTTGAATTACTCATAGTGAGTCAAGTTTCTCGCATATATCGCTAATAGTCTGAGCCAAACCCACTTCAGATGTTTCTATCTCAAAAGTGCAGATGCTTTCATAGAGTGGCTTACGTTCCTCATATATACGATTCCAGTCATCCATGCCGTTCTTAAGCAATGGGCGGTTACCTTTTTCCAACCTCGACTTCATGTGCTTGCCATTAGTTGAAAGGTATATGACTATCGCATTGGCTAAGTTGCGCTGTGTCTGTCCGCTAAGCACAGCTCCTCCACCGGTTGCAATTACCTGTACTTCACTCAGAGCAACAGCTACAGCCTCTTCTTCATAGGCACGAAATGTTGCTTCACCTTTGGAAGCGAAGATCTCTGGGATCGGACCGTGGGCCTTCGAAATCAAAACGTCAGTGTCAACAAATGGCAAGCCTAGTTTTCTAGCTAACTTCTTACCAATAGTGGTCTTGCCGACACCCATAGGTCCTATGAGCACTATTGGTTTACTTGTCATGTTTATTAGCGAGCGATGTTGGAACGTAAAGTTTCTGGAATGTTTGCTAGATAGCTTTCAAGGTTGCGCTTGGTTTCTGCAATTGAATCGCCACCGAATTTTTCAAGGACCGCGTTTGCAATAGTCAACGCAACCATTGCTTCTGCAACTACACCTGCAGCAGGAACGGCACAAACATCTGAACGTTGGTGATGGGCTTTCGCCTCTGCTCCGGTTGCAACGTCGATAGTTTGCAGTGCTCTTGGAACTGTTGAAATTGGTTTCATTGCAGCACGAACTCGAATGACCTCGCCGTTACTCATGCCACCTTCGATACCACCAGCACGATCGGTTAATCGTTCAACCAAGCCGGAGTCCCCAACGTGAATCTCATCGTGCGCTTCGGAGCCTCTGCGCTTAGCAGTTTCAAAACCATCGCCAACTTCAACACCTTTGATTGCTTGAATACCCATCAAAGCTCCGGCTAACTGACTATCTAGTCTTCTATCCCAATGCACGAAAGAGCCAACACCAGGAGGCATGCCATAAACAAGAACTTCAACAACACCACCGAGTGTGTCGCCATCTTTGTGAGCTTTGTCTACTTCAGCAACCATTGCAGCACTCAAAGAAGTGTCGAAAGCTCTTAACGGATCTTCATCAATCTGATCGACATGTTCTGGCTTTGGTAGAGCTAGATCAGGCTTTGCTGAAACTGTGCCAAGAGCAACTGTGTGTGTGACAAGTTTGATATCTAGTGATCTTAAAAACGCAGAAGCAACTTCGCCAAGGGCTACTCGGGCTGCTGTTTCTCTAGCTGAAGCTCGTTCCAAAACAGGGCGTGAATCTAGGAAGCCATACTTCTGCATTCCAGTGAAATCAGCATGACCAGGTCTTGGTCTAGTTAAGGCCTCTGCTCGTGCTCCTGTTAGTTCTTCTTCGGCAACAACATCAGCAGACATCACCTGCTGCCATTTAGGCCACTCGGTGTTTTCAATCACAATTGCGATTGGTCCACCCATAGTTTCGCCGTGTCTAACACCACCTGTGAAACTGGCTTGATCTAGCTCTAATTTCATGCGTGCACCACGTCCGTAGCCCAGTCTGCGTCTAGCTAGGGCTAGTTGGATGTCTTGCGTGCTGATCTCTACGCCGGCAGGTAATCCTTCAAGGACAGCAGTGAGTTGGGGGCCATGAGATTCCCCAGCGGTAAGCCAACGTAACATGCGTTCTATTCTCGCACATTTATAACAAAGTGGTTATAGAGCCTCGAACATGGCAGCCACAACGGCTTCTTCGTTTGGTAGCTTCTCATTCAATCCAAGCCCCGTGAAGATTCTGATCTGCTGTAAAGCTTGCCAAACGAGCATGGTCTGACCGGTGACCACTCGTTCTGGATTGAATGAAGAGACAAGGACAGTGTCGCCCCCTGCATAGTTAGCGTTTAGCAGGTATCCCTTCTGCTCATGCTTAGGAAGTAGATCTGAGGCGCCTAGTGGAAGTGTATTTACTGTTAGCTCCTGGAAATTCGAAAACTCTTCTAGCAGGTGGACACTCTGGAATACCTCTAGCTCACCTGCTAAATCAATCATGTCTTGGGCTCTTGAGAAGTCCCTGACATAAATATCGAAAAGGGCATGGGGTTTAGCTTTAGCTATTGCAACCATCGTAGATTTAGCAGTTGCTCCAGCACCCAGAATTGCAACAACCTCCAGTTGTTTGGAAAGAATCTTTTCTAGTGCCTTTGAAATGCCAAAGACATCAGTGTTGTAAGCGCTAAATCCATTTTCCGTTCGCAACAAAGTATTTGCAACATCAGTGAGAGCAACCAGCGGATCTCTGCTTTCAGCTATTCCTGCAGCCTCGTACTTCAATGGCATAGTGATACTGAAACCATCTGCGTCACTGTTAGTTAGGTAAGCAGCTAAATCACCTTTAGCAACTTGAACTGCAGTGTAAGACCAATCCAAACCTAAAACTTTATATGCAGCAGCATGAATCTTTGGGCTAAGGCTATGAGAGATTGGATGGCCAAGAACGTGAAATGATTTAGCCATTCCAACCCGGATTCTCGAGCATCCATTTACGCCACTGAGCAACAGCTTTTTCGTGTTCGGCAACGGTGGTGCTGAAAACAGTTTCGCCAGTCTTGAGGTTCACGGCACAAAAGAACAGCCAGCTGCCATCGACAGGATGAAGAGCTGCATCTATTGCTGTTGCTCCGGCTCCTGAAATCGGACCAATTGGCAAACCTCCATAACGGTAGGTGTTGTATTTGTTAGCGTCATTACGATCAGCGTTCGAGGTCGAAACTGTTGAACCATTTACGCCATAGGAAACTGTTGCATCTGATTGTAAATGCATACCTATCGCAAGTCTGTTTGTGAATACTCGGGATACCTTGTAGAAGTCTTGTGTCTGTCTTGCTTCCATTTGAATTACTGAAGCGAGGGTAAGAACTTTGTGCCAATCCTTCTTCGCTACTCCATCGTTGACCAACTGCTCTTTGGTTCTATTGACCATCACAGTGAGAATTTGCTTCGCGTTAAGTGATGGGTCAAAGGAATATGTAGCAGGAAACAAGTAACCTTCAAGGCTCGGAGCTGCCTTAGGCAGTTCGAAAGAAGACAGAGCCTTGCTTGCAGTAACAAAATCTTGCTTCGCCAAACCAGTAGAGTCAGCAAGAAGTGTTAGGACACTGTCAATACGAAGCCCTTCACGAATAGTTACTTTATCCACGACCATTTGAGTTGGATCAGTAAGGATGCGAATAGCCTCGTCAGTGTTTATTTGTTTTGGGATTAGGTAGGTACCTGGAAAGAATGTTGGATTAGCTGCATAAATGTGGCGCAGGGTTGAGTCAAATTCCTTGGTGATACCTGCTGCGACAAGATTCTTAGCTACGATTTCGCCGTTGTCACCTTTATTGACTAGAAATGCTACTTCTCCAGTTCCAGAACCGCTGTATTCAGTTCCAGCTACAACATCAAGCAAGAGTCGAATGCTTGACTTACCTAGATAGGCTCCGCCAGCAATGATGACTGAAATTGATATCAGAATGATTAGCAGCTTTGATATACGTGTTGATTTACGTCTGTTGTCTCTCCGTGTTGGCTGAGGGAACTCACTCATTCTCTCTCCTCCAATCGCTGATTTCTAAGCCTGGTCGTTGTCCAGATTGTTTCTCTAACGTTAAAGCGTATTCAAGTATTGCCACAGCAGCCATCTGATCTATTGTGCTTCTAGCGTCTTTCTGAGACTTACCCACTTCTTTCAACTGAGAATTCGCTAGCGAAGTAGTCAAACGTTCATCTAATAGATACACAGGTGTGTTTGTCTGGTTCGCTAGCGCTTCAGCGAAGGCCAAAGCCGAAAGCGTTGAGGCAGTACTCTTGCCCTGCAAGTTGATTGGTATGCCTACGTAGATTTCGAGTAGTTCTCCATCACGCTCAGCGATGTCCATAATCTCAGAGCAAACACTATATAGGTCTTCATTTGCTTGGACGGTCGCCAAAGGGCTTGCAAGGATGCCGTGAAAGTCAGAGATGGCTAAACCAATTCGAGCTTGACCAACATCAATAGCCAGTCTTCGTCCAATGCGGAGCAACTAAGCGAGGCTTTCTTCAAGAGCAGCAATGGCTGATTGGAACTTAGAAACATCTGTTCCGCCACCCTGTGCGATGTCTGGCTTTCCGCCACCGCCACCACCGAGGACTGCAGATACATTTCGAACAAGGTCACCGGCTTTTAGTCCAGCTGTCTGTGCGCCTGAGGTTGCTGCGATGATAACCACTGGCTTTTCCTCAACAACAGCGAAGAGCGCCACTACAGCATTCTCGTTCGAAAGTTGATCGCGCACCTTCAAAACTAAGTCTCTAAGGCCATCAACTGTTGAAGCGTTTTCAACAACAGCTGCAACTAGCTTTGCCTTCGACAAGGACTTTGCTTTACTGATTAGACCTGGAACAAGTTCAGCCAATGCAGCATTCTGCGCGCTTTGCAGCTTTCGTTGTGCTTCTTTTAGTTCAGCAAGTATTTGATCTAGTTTTTCTGCGCTACTAGCTGGAGATGTTTTCAACTGATCAGCTATTGCATGAAGTAGAACTCGTTCTTGAGTAAGTGCTCTAAACGCTTCGATTCCAACCAAGGCTTCGATTCTTCTAGAACCTGAGCCAACAGATGATTCATTAGTGACTGAAACTAAACCAATTTGCGAAGACCTCTGCACGTGAGTTCCACCACAAAGTTCTCGTGACCAAGGTCCTCCAACCTCAACCACTCGAACACTTTCGTCATAAGTTTCGCCAAAAAGTGCTACCGCTCCCCATGCCTTCGCTTCAGGAAGTGACATCAATTGCGCGCTCACAGCTAGGTCTTGACGAATAGCGAGGTTGGTAATCTCTTCAATCTCAGATTTTGTTTCAGCGCTCAATGCTTGGTTCCAAGAGAAATCTAGACGCATGTAACCTGGCTTGTTATATGAACCAGATTGCAAGGCTGTTGGACCAAGCGCCTGTCTTAGTGCAGCGTGTAGAACGTGTGTCGCTGAGTGAGCTTGAGCTGCACCTAAACGCCAATCAGGATCAACCGATGTTGTGACAGATGCACCAGTTCCTAGTTCACCTCTTCGAACTAGAACCTTGTGAGAGACCAGACCTTTAACTGGTTTCTGCACATCGAGAACTTCTAATTCAAAACCATCACCAAAGATGATTCCTGCATCAGCAGTCTGACCACCAGATTCGGCGTAGAAACTAGTTAGATCCAGAATTACATCTGCAGTAGCGCCTTGCTTGATGGAGTTAACTTGAACACCATCTTCAATAAGACCAATAACCTTTGCTAGAGATTCCAGTTCCTCGTAGCCGGTGAACTTTGTAAGACCAAGAGCTCTGAAGTCTCCGAATACAGATAGGTCAGTTCCTCCAGCTTTCTTAGCTTTTGCATCTGCCTTGGCGCGAGTCTTTTGTTCCAACATCAAAGCGGTGAATGCTTCTCTGTCAACAACTAAACCGCTCTCTTCAGCTATTTCTACTGTTAGATCTATTGGGAAACCGTAGGTGTCGTGCAACAAGAAGCTTGTCTCCCCTGAAAGTTCTTTTGCTCCTGCATTCTTTGCCTCGGTTATTGCTGTTTCTAAAACAGCAGTCCCAGAAACAAGAGTTCTCAGGAATGCTTCTTCCTCTGCCTTTACAGTTGTTGCGATTCTTGAGTATTCGTTTTCGAGTTCAGGATAAGCATCAACCATGGCGTTTTTGGAGGCAAGGAATAACTGGGTGAACACTGGCTCGTTTACACCAAGTAGACGCATCGCTCTAACAGTTCTTCTGAGCAATCTACGAAGAACATATCCGCGTCCATCGTTTCCAGGGCTAACTCCATCACCAATGAGCATCAACGCGCTTCTTACGTGGTCCGCTACGACTCTTAGACGAACATCATCAGTTTCGTCAGCGCCATATGTTTTACCAGCAAGTACTGCAGCAAGGTCAAGCACAGGCCTGACCTGATCTATTTCGTAAAGGTTCTCAACACCCTGCAATAGGAATGCAACGCGCTCGAGCCCCATACCGGTATCGATGTTCTTCTTTGGAAGCTCTCCCAGAATCTCGAAGTCTTCTTTCCCCCCGCCAGCACCGCGTTCATACTGCATGAAAACGAGGTTCCAGATCTCTATGTAACGATCCTCGTCAGCTTCTGGTCCACCTTCAACACCGTAAGCAGGACCGCGGTCAAAGTAGATTTCGGAACAAGGACCAGCTGGCCCTGGTTGACCAGTTGACCAGTAGTTATCCTTCATGCCACGTTTTTGAATTCGATCCAGTGGAATGTCAGCTACTTCACGCCAAATTGCAATTGACTCTTCATCGTCTTTGTAAACAGTTACCCAGAGCAACTCTTTGTTGAAACCTAAGCCACCTTCAGAGACATCCTTGGTGAGGAACTCCCAAGCGTAAGCAATTGCTTCACGCTTGAAATAGTCACCAAAGGAGAAGTTTCCGTTCATTTGGAAGAAAGTACCGTGACGAGTTGTCTTACCGACTTCTTCGATGTCTAGTGTTCTAACGCATTTCTGTACGCTAGTAGCCCTCGCGTATGGGGCAGGAATAAGACCAGACATGTAAGGAATGAAAGGCACCATGCCGGCAACGGTAAAAAGTAAGGAAGGGTCTTCGCTAATGAGCGAAGCACTAGGAACTACTACGTGGTCTTTGCTTGCAAAGAACTCTAGCCACCGATTGCGAATTTCGGCTGTTTTCATTTCTAAATCTTACGCTTAGAAGTTGCTGACTTTGCGGATTTGGCTTCTTGCTCTCTGTAACCCTCAGACACGGCATTAGCAAAAGTTTTTATTTTGTCGCCTGCTTGATCCAGAGTTTTCTTAGCTTCTGGATTAGCTTCGATTTGTCTAGCTAGATAAACGCCTATTGCGATACCAGCAATAAGCACAGCTGTCTTACGCATGGCTATTTCTTCTTCTTACCTAGAAGGCCGGTAACACCTTTAACAATTTCACCGACACGCAGCAATGGTCCACCGATAGTTGTGGTGAATGAGTTGATCAAAGAAGCCAGGTTTGATGTTGCATCAACGACGTTGTCAGTTATGACATCGATTTTCTCTAACTGCTTGTTAGTTGACTTGGTAGTCTCAGTTAGCTCATCGAGAAGAGGAATCAGGGAGTCACCGGTGTCACGAATAGTCGCAGAAGTAGCGTCAACGAGCTTAGAAACCTTAAGCAGAGTAATTACTAATGCAATTACCAAGACTGCGAAAGCGACTGCGCAAATGATTGCCGCTAAATCTGCACCATTCATGATTAGACCGTTTTCTTAGCGAGCAGCGTAGTACTCAACCACAAGCTGTACTTCACAGGTGATTGGAACTTCGGCACGCTTAGGGCGACGAACAAGAACTGCCTGAAGCTTGTCTAGTTCAACAGATAGGTAGCCAGGAACTGGAGGAAGGACATCAACGTGTCCACCAGCAGCTGCAACCTGGAAAGGTTCGGTTGTTTCGCTCTTAGATGCAACGTGGATCATTTGACCAACCTTGACTCGAGCTGAAGGACGGTCAACACGAAGACCATCAACCAAGATGTGACGGTGAACAACCATCTGACGAGCCTGTGCCATTGTGCGAGCAAAACCTGCGCGGTGCACAAGTGCATCCAAACGCATTTCCAAAAGCTCTACTAGATTTTCACCTGTTAGGCCTTCGGTGCGCTTTGCATCGTTAAAAGTCTTGCGAAGCTGAGCTTCACGAATTCCGTATTGTGCGCGAAGACGCTGCTTCTCACGAAGACGAACTGCGAAGTCGCTATCGGTCTTACGCTTGGTGCGACCGTGTTGACCTGGAGCGTAAGGACGCTTTTCCATGTACTTTGCTGCTTTTGGAGTTAGGGCAATACCCAATGCGCGAGACAAACGAGTCTTGCTTCTTGTGCGTGTGGTTTTAGACACGTATTCCTTTCAAAGAATGCTTACAAATAAAAGTTTTGCGCCTGGTGCATCTTGGCTAAATAAGATTCACACACCGGTTAGTTCGCTCGCAGCCATGAGCGTCACTTGGTCGGCAACCTGTCAATCTTAGCAGTTAGCAGGTTGTTGATGCCACTACCTATCTAGGATCTGCCGCGAAGTTTCAATAGTTTTGCAAGCCGCTCTATTAGGTTGAGCTCATAGCCTGCTGGCTTTGGTAGGTAGTAGCGCTTGTCTGCGTCCTCAGCTGGCAAATAATCTTGCGTGGATACTCCTGAAGCCAGATCATGCGGGTATTCATAGCCAATACGGTCATTTTCTATGTTTGAAGACCTTAGATGTGCCGGCACTGAGGGGGTGTAACCTGCTCTGACCTCTGCTAAAGCGGTATTTATAGCGTTATAGGCAGCATTAGATTTGGGCGCTAATGCAAGATAAATAGTAGTTGAGGCCAGAGGAATCCTGCCTTCTGGCATCCCAATCTGAGCAACTACGTTCATGGTGGCATTTGCAAGTCCTAGAGCGGAAGGGTCCGCCAAGCCAATGTCCTCAGCAGCCAAAATCACAAGTCTCCTAGCGATAAACCTAGGGTCTTCCCCACCTTCTATCATTCTTGCCAGCCAATGCAGTGCTGCATCTGGGTCAGAACCCCGAACAGATTTGATGAATGCACTGATTATGTCGTAATGCTGGTCTCCAGTGGCGTCATATCTAGCCAAAGCTGTAGGAAGGCTTGCTTCAACAGATTCAGGTGTGAGATCAGTCAGATTCCGCTTCCTAGCCTTGACAGCAACAGTCTCGAGGATGGTAAGGGCTCTTCTTGCATCCCCACCAGCTAGTCTTGCTATCTCCGCTAAGACGACATCAGTGGAAGTGAACTGAGAGTTCAATCCCCTTTCATCTTCCAAAGCTCTTTGGAGAATTTTCACCAGCTCGGCATCAGTGAGCTCTACCAGCCTAAATAAAGTTGTTCTAGACATGATTGCAGAGGTCAAAGCAAACAGCGGGTTCTCTGTTGTTGCACCAATCAGAACAATCTGACCCATTTCCACAGCTAGGAGCAAAGATTCCTGTTGCACCTTTGAAAATCTGTGAATTTCGTCTATGAAGACGATTGCTGCCTGGCCACCCTTTTCAATACTGTTTATGGATGAGTCGATCGCTGACCTCAAGTCCTTGATTGTGGAATTGATTGCGCTGACTTCGATTAGTGTTCTCTGGCTCATCTTGGCCAGAATCTTCGCCAACGTGGTCTTTCCTGTTCCAGGAGGGCCATAAAGCAGGACTGAGGGAAGTTGATTCGAACCTTGTTCAGGAGCATAAAAGGCTGCCAATGGACCTTGCTCAGCGACGATGTGAACCTGACCGGCGAATTCGGCCAACGTTGTTGGTCTCATCCGAGCAGCTAGAGGCATGCCCACTGGGTAGTCAAAAAGTCCTGCAGTATTCACTCTCTAAGGTTAAACCCTCTTGGAACTACTCTAAAATCAATCTGTACCCTAAATGGAGGCAGAATTGGCAAAGAAAAAGAGCAGCGATCTCGAAGCTGCGGCAAAGAAGAGCTTAAAGACCTACGAAGCGAAGCAGAACGTAGCCGACCACCGTGTGGCAGTTCGCGGCAAAGACAACAAGTTAGCGATCATCGTAACTTCTGCGGTTTTCATTTTTGCGCTACTTTCGCAGGTTGTCTATTTCAACTTTGGTCCTGGAATCTCCCCGACTGCATGTATTACTTTCACACCAACTACTCCTCCTGTCTCAGAAGAAAAACCTAGCGCTACTGTGCCAGATGCTTCACTATCAGAGTGTCGTGATTGGACTGGCACCATGACAATCAACGGTCAGAATCTAGATTTCGTACTTCATGGCAACAAAGCCCCACAAGCTGTTGCTAACTTCGTTGACCTTTCAAATATTGGTTTCTATAAAGGAAACAATTGTCACCGCCTAACCACCTCAGGTATCTTCGTTCTGCAGTGTGGAGATCCAAATGGTGATGGAACTGGTGGACCTGGTTACTCATGGGGTCCTCTAGAGAACATGCCAAAGGCAGCAAATGGTAAAACACCAACTTATAAGAAGGGTTGGTTAGCTATGGCTAGACAATCTAACAACGGTGTTTCCATGGGAAGTCAATTTTTTATCGTCTACGCAGACTCAAACATCCCAGACGATGTTGTTGGTGGTTACACAGTTTTTGGTGAAATCACGAATGGTCTGAGCTCTTTGGATTCAATCATCCAAGCTGGAGTTGTCGGTGGTAAGACTGATGGCAAACCGAAGACCAAGACAACCATCAAAAACATTACTGTTAAGTAAGAAATAGATCAGGGAGATAGACAAGTGTCACTAGTTGAAACCGGTTTCGGCCGAGTCGATGATAACGGCAACATTTATGTTGTCGAGGCGGGTGTAGAACGCTTAATCGGCTCACAGCCAGAACTATCTCCAGAAGATGCACTTGCTCTATACGTTAAGAAATACGATGACCTAGCTTCCTCAGTTCGACTTCTAGAGCAGCGCGTAAAAGCTAAAGCCGACGCAAAGTCAATCAATAAGTCAGCAGAGAAGATTGTTGCAGATCTAAGGGAACCTCAAGCTATCGGTGATATCCAATCGCTTCGGGACAGAGTTGCAGCAGTCCAAGCAAGTATTGCTACTTTGCTAACAGAATCAGCTGAGAAACATGCTGAAGAAGTCAAGGCATCCTTGGCAGCTCGTGAAGAGATTGTTCTTCAAGCGGAGAAGATTGCTTCTCAAGATCCACAGAAGACTAACTACAAGCAAGCTTCTGCGAAGATGCTAGAGCTATTCACCACTTGGCAATCACTGCAGAAGAGCACTGCCAAGGTTTCTAAAAAAGCAGCTGATGACCTGTGGCACAGATTCTCTAAGGCTAGGAACACCTTTGACTCAAACAAGCGCTCATACTTCTCAAGCCAGGATGCTCTTGTAAAGGCAAGCAAAAATGCCAAGTCAGATCTAGTCGCTAAGGCAGAAGCTTTGGTTGATAAAGGCGCAGATGCAGCTGTTGCATACAGAGATTTGCTAACTGCTTGGAAAGCTTTACCAAAGACTAAGACAAAAGCAGATGACTCACTGTGGGCCAGATTCAAGGCTGCAGGAGACGCAATCTATGCAGCAAAGACGCTAAAAGTTGAAGCTGACAATGTAGCTTTTGCTGCAAACCTCAAGATTAAGTTAGAACTTCTTGAGGAAGCAGAAAAGATCGACGTATCGAATCTAGACTCCGCTAAGGCTGCTATGAAGAGCATTCAGGCTCGCTGGGAGAAAGCCGGTAAGGTTCCTCGCGATTCAATGAGATCAACTGAGGACAGACTCAAAGCCGTCGAGCAAAAGATAAAAGGTATCGAGCAAGAAAACTGGCGCAAGACTGACCCTGCCACCATCGACCGAACCAATTCAGTTCGTTCACAGTTGGAGGCTGCTATCGTCAAGCTTGAAAGCGAGTTAGCCCAGGCACAGCAATCAGGTGACGCAACCAAGATCGCTAAGGCAACTGAAGCTTTGGAGACAAAGAAAGCTTGGTTGGCAGTAGTTATAGCTAACGCTTAACCGTTCTTCACTCGATAAACGTCGTAGACGTTATCGATCTGTCTTACCGAATTCAAGAGTCCTTCAAGAGCTGAAGGGTTGCTCATTTCAAATACGAACCTGCTGAGTGCAACTCTGTCTGCTCTAGTTGAGACAGAGGCCGACAAAATGTTGACGTGATGCTCACTGAGCACTCTTGTGACATCGCTAAGCAAACCGCCGCGATCAAGGGCCTCAATTTGGATCTGAACCAAGAACAAACTCTTGCTGTTTGGAACCCAACTAACCTCAATCAAACGTTCTGGTTGAGATCTCAAATCATCCGCGTTGCGGCAATCACTTCTATGAACTGAGACACCAGTAGCCCTGGTTATGAAACCTAGAATCTCATCTCCTGGAACAGGAGTGCAGCAGCGTGCTAGTTTCACCATCACATCAGCATCTCCCCTGACTAGAACGCCAGAGTCACTGTGTCGAGGTCTGTGGATGTTTGAAGTGTGCGTAGGAAGTTCGAAAACTGATTCTTCGGAATCCTCATCTGCAGAAAGAGCTGCGGCCATCTTTTCAACAACTGATTGCGCTGATAGATGGTTATCGCCAATTGCTGCATAGAGATCTGCAGCTTCGGCATAACGCAAATCGCTGGTTATCTTTAGAAGGCTATCTGCAGCAAGCGCTCGTTGAATTGGAACGTTCTGCTTTCTAAGTGCCTTAGCTAGAAGGTCCTTACCACGTTCGATTGAGTCGTCTTTACGCTCGGCTGTGAACCAAGCCTTGATCTTTGACTTGGCTCGTTGCGAAGCAACAAACTGAATCCAATCTTGACTAGGACCCGCCTCTTGAGATTTCGAAGTAAGAATCTCCACAACGTCACCTGACTGCAAGGTAGTTTCGAGTGGAACAAGTCGACCATTAACCTTGGCCCCCATTGTGCGATGACCGATCTCGGTGTGCACAGCGTAGGCGAAATCAACCGGGGTTGAACCTTTAGTTAATCCGATAACGCGACCCTTAGGTGTGAAGGCATAGACCTCTTTAGCTCCGATTTCAAATCGAAGTGCATCCAAGAACTCTGAAGGATCAGCTGTTTCATGTTGCCAGTCAGATAGGTGTTTGAGCCAAACCAAGTCATCTTCTGAACTGAGTCTGCTGTCGGAGCCTGCTTCTTTATACTTCCAGTGAGCAGCAACACCGTACTCGGCTCTGTTGTGCATCTCTTGAGTTCGAATCTGAATCTCGACTGGCCTACCATTTGGACCAATAACTGTTGTGTGCAATGACTGGTAAAGATTGAACTTTGGCATTGCAATGTAATCTTTGAATCGTCCTGGCACTGGATTCCAACGGGCGTGAATAGATCCTAGAATCGCGTAGCAATCTCTAACCTCTGGAACGATAACTCTGATACCAACCAAGTCGTAGATGTCATCGAACTCTCTACCCCTGATAACCATCTTTTGATAGATGGAGTAATACTGCTTAGGTCGACCAGCTACTTTACCTTTTACCTTGTTCTCTTTGAGGTCATCATCGATGGCTGAGATTACCGATTGAATGAACTCTTCACGTTTTGGTGAACGCTGTCTAACAAGGTTAACGATCTCGTCATAAACCTTGGGGTAAAGAATAGAAAAGGAAATGTCTTCTAGTTCCCACTTGATAGTGCTGATACCAAGTCGATGAGCAAGAGGTGCATAAATCTCAAGCGTCTCTTGAGCTTTCTTTCTGGCTTTCTCCTCTGGGACAAAACCCCAGGTTCGAGCATTGTGTAAACGGTCTGCTAGCTTGATTACCAGAACTCGAATGTCCTTAGACATCGCAACAACCATCTTGCGAACAGTCTCTGCTTGAGCAGTATCACCAAACTTGACTTTGTCTAACTTTGTGACGCCATCGACAAGCATGGCTATCTCTTCACCGAAATCGGATCTAAGTTGATCCAAAGAGTATTCGGTATCTTCAACTGTGTCGTGCAGCAAAGCTGCAGCCAAACCAGCAGTTCCTATACCTAGGTCTGCAAGGATCTGAGCTACTGCGACTGGATGGGTGATGTATGGATCGCCACTTTTACGCGTCTGTCCTAAATGAGCCTTCTCAGCCGCCGTATAAGCCTTTTCAACAATAGAGAAATCACTTTTAGGATGACTTAGCTTTGCTGACCTAATGACTTCAGCGATGCTGCTGTCTGGGCTTGGCCTGGTAAAGATTCTAGGCAGACGGTTTCTAAGAGCCGCTAGGGCTCCTCCACCAGAGATGTCTGTCATCTTTTCCTCTTTACAACAGGTTTATAAAGACTACCCTGACGGCTCTGGATTAAGCGCGCTTGGCTAAAACCTTAGCTGCCGCCTTCGCGTACTTGTCTTCACCTTCACGGAGTTGGGAATAGAAAGGAGCAGCAATAAGGATGGTTGAGTATGTTCCAACGATGATTCCAATGAACAAAGCTAGAGAGATATCTCGCAAAGTTCCAGCACCAAGAACGAACGCTCCGATAAACAAAATAGCTGCAACGGGTAGAACTGCAACAACCGAGGTGTTAATAGATCTAACTAGTGTCTGGTTTATAGCAAGGTTTACGCGCTCTTTGAATGTTGCAGTCTCACTGAATTCGACTTCCAAGGTGTTCTCGCGAATTTTGTCAAACACAACGACTGTGTCATAAAGCGAGTAACCAAGAATTGTGAGGAAACCAATGACTGCAGCGGGAGTTACTTCGAAGCCAAGTGCTCCGTAGATACCGGCTGTGATAACAAGGTCGTGAGCAAGTGCAAGCATTGCAGCCACACTCATCTTCAGAGTTCTGAAGTAAAGCGCCATGAGAATAGCAGCTAGGAAAATGAAAGTCACCAAACCAGAAACAGCTTTAGATGTGATGTCCGCTCCCCAGTTAGGACCGATGAAAGAGCTTGTCACATTGCTGTCTGGAACTTTATAGGCAGCTGCAAGTGAGAGGCGGACCTTTTCAGATTGGGTATCACTTAGTTGTGGAGTTTGAACTCTAATGGTGTCTGTTCCAATTCGAGTTGTGTTCACCTGGATAGTGTCGATGACTTTGTGAACCGCTCCTTCAGCAACAATTGTTGAATCAACTTTGCTTGCTGAGATGCGATACTCGGATCCACCCTTGAATTCGATACCGAAGTTAAAGCCGCCACGACTCATAGGAATGACCACTGCTAAGACAAGCATTGCAAGTGCCACAAAGTAGAAGTACTTACGTCTACCAACAAAATCGATAGAACGCTCACCGCTGTATAGCTGGTTACCAAAATCGCTAAAACGTGACATTAGTTACCTTCCTCTTTACTGTTGACAATTGTGTTTTCTCCTGCAGCTTTACGTTCGGCAATTGTCTGTCGTCGTTGAGCTTCCTTAGAAGATTTGGCGGCTTTACCGCTGGAAACTTCAGCTGAAACCCTGAACTGACCACGACCTGCATAGCCAAATGAAGACGCCTCTTTAAGTTCAAGTCCTGTCCACTTTGATCCTGATGAGAAGAACTTGGTTTGGGCCATCAATCTAAACGCTGGGTAAGTAAATAGCCAAACGATTGCCAAGTCAATAAGAGTTGTTAGACCTAGTGTGAAGGCAAAACCCTTTACGTTACCAACTGTTAGGAAGAACAATGTTGCAGCAGCTAGAAGGCTGACTGCGTCAGAAACAAGAATTGTTCGCTTGGCTCTATTCCAACCTGCCTCAACAGCTACAGCGAGTGTCTTACCTTCGCGTAACTCATCACGAACACGTTCGAAATAAACGATGAATGAATCAGCGGTAATACCGATAGCAACAATCAAACCAGCTATACCTGATAGCGAAAGTCTGTAATCCTGTCGCCAGGTTAGAAGAGCAATCATGATGTATGTGAAGACTGCCGCGATTGAAAGTGATCCAACTGTTAGAACTGCAAGTCCCTTGTATTGGAAGACTGAGTAACCAACAACCAGTAATAGACCAATCAGTCCAGCTAGCAAACCAGCCTGTAGTTGTTCAGAGCCTAGTGTTGCTGAGATATTTTCTTGTGATTGAACTGTGAATGAGATTGGTAATGAACCATACTTTAGTTGGTCTGCCAAAACAGTGGAGCTCTTCTGGTCGAAGCTTCCAGTGATTTGAGCGGTTCCACCAGTGATGACTGACTGCGTGCGTGGTGCAGTGATTACGTAACCATCGATTGTTACTGAGAAACGGTTCTGAGGCTCTTTGAGGGAGAACAAACGTTGGGTAATTTTTCCGAACTTGTCACCACCGGCAGCATTGAAAGATAGGTTGACCGCCCATTCATTTGTGCTGACGCCTTGAGCGCCAGTGACAGTTCCGGCTTGAGCGTCTGAAAGATCAGAACCGCTAAGTTCAACCGGCCCAAGAATGTACTTCTCAGTAAGTCCTCTGTCACAAGTAACAAGTGGCTTATCTGATGGATCAACTTGACCTGGCTTACGGAAAGTCTTTGAACAATCGAGCTGTTCATATTTTTTCTGCAAAGCAGGTGAAATGTAGTTTAGGTCGCTCGCATTTGATGGCTTTGCCGATGAAGTCTTTAGTGGCTTTGAACCCTCTTTGCCAATTACAGTCTTTGTGCCGGCAGAAGCTGCAAGCACTGGACGGAACTCTAGTTTGGCTGAGCTCTTAATCAGAGCCAGAGTGTTTTTGTCTGGAACACCTGGGATTGAAACGACGATGTTGTTTCCAGAGGTGTTTATTTGAGCTTCGCTAACACCAGTTGAGTCAACACGTTGTCTAATGATCGAGACCGCTTGAGCTACCTGCTCTGGCAAGACTTCTTGACCCTTACTCACAATCGGGGTAAGGATAATCTGAGTTCCGCCGGACAAGTCAAGTGCGAGGTTTGGAACGAAAGTCGCCTTCTTCTCCCCAGCTGCCATGTTTGCAGCAATGATTCCGACAATTGAGAACATCAGAATAAGCAACCAGGTCAATGACCTAAGTGCTGTTCTAGCGATGGTGTTCTTTTCAGACATGGTTGTGCCTAACTCTGCTTGAGGTAATTACTTACTTAGCTGTTTTCTTGGTAGCGGTGGACGATTTAGCTGTTTTGGTTACTGGCTTAGCAGCTGGAGCTTTCTTTACTGCTGGTGCTTTGTCCAAACTTGGTGCTGTAACTGAACGAACAGCAGCCTTCACGAACTCAATTTTGGTTCCAGGTGTGGTCTCAACGACAACTGATGAATCGTTGATTGCCACGATCTTTCCGGTGATACCGCCAAGCATGACGACATTAGCGCCTACCTTGACTGAGTTGGTTAGTTGGGTAGCGGCGGTCTTACGACGACGGTTACTAAAGAATAAGAAGGCTACAAACGCAATAAGTAGTACAAATGGTAAGTAGTCATTAGAGTTCGAAGGCATTTGGGACCAATCCGCTAGAAATTTGCGATAACTAGATGATTATAAGCGACTTGCTAGTCGAATAAGCCCTGGAAGCCTGAAGGAGGCGTAATACCAAGGTGTTTATAGGCTGCAGCAGTAGCTTGTCTTCCCCTCGAAGTTCGGGCTATAAGGCCTGTTCTTAGTAGAAATGGTTCAACTACAGTCTCGATGGTGTCTGCCTCTTCACCGATGGCTACGCTAAGTGTGTTAAGCCCAACAGGTTTACCCTCAAACTTCACTATTAGGGTCTCTAGGACAGCCCTGTCGAGCCTGTCTAGCCCTAGTTCGTCAACTTCATAGAGTTCGAGTGCCGATTGAACTGAGGACTCCAAAACGGAGCCCGCTGAGTGAACCAAGGCAAAGTCACGCACTCTGCGCAGCAATCTATTAGCAATTCGTGGTGTTCCACGTGATCTGGACGCAATCAGCTGGATGGACTCTGAAGCTATTTGCAATTGCATCAAATTCGCAGCTCTTGCAACAACCTGGGCCAACTCATCTTCAGAGTAGAAATCTAGATTTGCAGTGAAACCAAAGCGATCACGCAAAGGGTTAGGTAAAAGTCCGCTTCGAGTTGTAGCGCCTACCAAAGTAAAAGGATCAAGGTCTAAAGAGATACTCGTGGCCCCAGCACCTTTGCCCACCATCACATCTACTCGGAAATCCTCCATCGCCAGATAAAGCATTTCCTCTGCTGAGCGAGACATACGGTGAATCTCGTCAATGAATAAAACTTCTCCCGAGGATAAAGATGATAGAACTGCTGCTAAATCACCAGCATGCTGAATTGCCGGACCACTCGTCATTCGAAGTGCCCTTTTAGATTCATGGGCAACAATCATCGCCAGTGTTGTTTTACCTAACCCTGGAGGTCCCGCTAGAAGAATGTGGTCTGCAGTTCTCTGTTGAATGGCTGCGGCTTCAATGAGAAGTTGAATTTGCTCTCGAACCTTAGCCTGACCGATAAATTCAGAGAGTGATTGAGGCCTAATGGCAGATTCGAAGACTAGGTCTGATGCTTCCGCATTAGAGTCAAACAGTTCCTCACTCATCCTTAGTTACTTTCCTGCTAAGTGACAAAGCAGCCAGTGATCGTTTCAGTAACTCCTGTTCGGAAAGTCCGCCTTCTTCCTTTGAGACAGAATCAACAGCGGTCTTGGCTTGGCGTTCAGGATAGCCAAGTCCAACAAGAGCATCGATTACGGTTTGACTGTTAGTCGATGAACTAGGGCGATCACCACTGATTAGTTTTCCTGTTAGGGAAAGCACGATTAGTTTCGCTGTCTTAGGCCCGATACCTGACACAGACCTAAACATGTCGTCATTAGCTGTGTTTACAGCTTCTTCAATACCTGAAACTCCAAGCTGCCCTAGAACAGCAAGTGCAGATTTAGGACCAACGCCGTTAACAGAACAAAGCAATTGAAAAGCTTCAAGTTCCTCTAGTGTCAAGAAACCAAATAGAGTTTCCGAATCCTCTTTTACAACATGAGCAATATTGAACAACAGTTCTTTTCCTATACTCATCTCAGAACTGGTCTGCAGGGTCAGGTTAACCAGATAGCCAACACCATTCACATCAAGCACAATTTGGCCAATAGATGATCTGGTTACTATTCCTTTAAGCGAGGCAATCACAGGTAAAGACTAACTTGCGAGCTTCAATGTTTCTTGGATGCTGCTATGGCTGTTCGCCATTTTGTTTGGGCTGAAGTTTCATTTTTGGTCGAGATTGAATCGATTGCTTCGTTTCCACCACGCCAAGCTGCCGTGATAGCGATGGCCAAAGCATCAGCAGCATCAGCAGGTTTCGGAATTGTTTTGAGTTTAAGAATGTTCATGACCATGTTTGTTACCTGAGTCTTATTGGCGCGACCACTACCAGTAACCGCAGCTTTGACCTCGGTAGGCGTATAGAAAGTTACTGGGATATTTCTCTCGTGACAAAGATAAACAACTACGCCTGAGATTTGGGCAACCCCCATAACAGTTAGCAGGTTTTGTTGAGCGAATACCCGTTCGATTGCAACCTGATTCGGTTTAGTTACATCAAGTAATTTGGCAACCGCTGTTCCTATCAGTGCTATGCGAGCAGTTAGCTCCAAATCTGAAGATGATTGGATTACTCCGACGTCAACAAAGCTAACCTGTCGGGAAGATCGTTTAGAAATTAGTCCATAACCGCAACGAGTTAAGCCAGGGTCAATTCCTAAAACAATCTGATTCAAATCACTCAGCTTCTATTTGAGCCGCGACTTCAGCTGACATGTCAAAGTTTGAATAGACATTCTGAACCTCATCTGAGTCTTCAAGAGCATCGATGAGTGAGATAACTTTACGAGCAGTCTCAACGTCAACCTGAACAGGCATTGATGAGATGAACTCAACATCAGCTGATTCATAGTCAATACCTGATGACTGCAGTGCTGTTCTAACAGCTACCATCTGCGAAGGGTCTGTCGTGATTAGTACTTGCTCACCACGATCTTGAATGTCATCGACACCGAACTCTAGAACTGCTTCAAGAATTGAATCCTCGTTGGTGGTGTCAGTCTTCTCCACGACAATCACACCTTTACGGCTGAATTGGTAGGACACTGAACCAGGATCTGCCATGGTGCCACCATTACGTGTGACAGCTAGTCGAACATCTGCTGCTGCTCTGTTCTTGTTATCAGTCAAACATTCGATGAGAAGAGCGACACCGTTAGGTCCATAACCTTCATACATAATCGTCTGATATTCAACCGCTCCGCCATCTAAACCAGCGCCACGTTTGATTGCTCGATCGATGTTGTCGTTTGGTAAGGAAGATTTTCTACCTTTTTGGACTGCGTCGTAAAGTGTTGGGTTACCATCGAGGTCCGGTCCACCCATTCTTGCTGCTACTTCAATGTTCTTGATTAGCTTCGCGAATAGTTTGGCTCTGCGGCCGTCGATGACAGCTTTTTTGTGTTTAGTGGTAGCCCATTTGGAATGGCCGGACATGATGCTCCTAGTAAGTTATTTCAGAACAAGTTTAGTTAGAAGCCGTGAAATTAGCAGTTTTACACATTTCAACAAAGTATTCATGAACTGCAGTCTCATCACAAACTTCAGGGTGGAAGCTGATTCCTAGAAGATTTCCCTGTCTAACTGCCACGATTGCCCCATCTGGAAGACTTGCTAGAGTTTGAACTTCTTTGCCTACGCTAAGCACAATAGGTGCTCTGATAAAGGCTGCTGCAACTGGTTTAGAGATACCCTCGAAGTTGATTACTGTTTCAAATGAATCCAGTTGAGACCCAAAGGCATTACGTTGGACGACAACATCTAATCCCCAATAAGTCTGCTGAGTGGCAGTCGCATCTTCCAATTTGTCAGCCAACATGATTAGCCCAGCGCACGTTCCAAATACTGGAAGACCTTCGGCAATAAGTTTTTTGATCGGTTCGTGCAATTCATAAATCTTGCTGAGTTTATCCATGACTGTGCTTTCGCCACCAGGAATTACTAGACCAGAAATGCCAACTAGGTCACTTGGCTTGCGAACTTTTACAGTGGCAACAGAGATTTTGTCGAAAGTTGCTAAATGCTCTCGAAAATCACCTTGGAGAGCTAGGACTCCGATGGGTCCCAATTATTACCAGCCGCGGTCTGCTAGACGATGAGGCGCAGGAATATCTGCAACGTTGATACCAACCATTGCTTCTCCCAATCCACGTGAAGCTGCTGCAATCACATCTGGATCATCGTAAGAAGTGGTTGCCTTAACAATCGCTGCTGCACGGGCTGCCGGATTACCAGACTTAAAGATTCCAGAACCAACAAAAACACCATCAGCACCTAGCTGCATCATTAGAGCAGCATCAGCTGGTGTTGCAACTCCACCTGCGGTGAATAGCACAACTGGAAGCTTCTTAGTTCTTGCTACTTCGCGAACTAGATCATATGGAGCTTGGAGCTCCTTGGCTGCAACATAAAGTTCATCATCTGTCTTAGCGCCCAGTGCTCTAATCTCTCCGAGAATAGTTCTGATGTGCTTGGTTGCTTCGCTAACATCTCCTGTGCCTGCTTCACCCTTTGAGCGAATCATTGCAGCACCTTCAGTAATACGACGTAGTGCTTCACCAAGGTTGGTTGCTCCACAGACAAAAGGAACATCAAACTTCCACTTGTCAATATGGTTTACATAGTCGGCAGGTGATAAAACTTCTGACTCGTCGATGTAATCGACTTTTAGAGACTGAAGCACCTGAGCTTCAACAAAGTGACCGATACGAGCCTTAGCCATAACTGGAATAGAAACCGAAGCGATGATCTGATCTATGAGGTCTGGATCACTCATGCGAGCAACTCCACCTTGTGCACGAATGTCTGCAGGAACTCTTTCCAGAGCCATTACGGCTACTGCACCGGCGTCTTCAGCGATCTTTGCTTGATCAGCGGTAACGACATCCATGATGACACCGCCCTTGAGCATCTCTGCTAGGCCGCGCTTAACTAATGGGGTTGAAGTGTTTAGTTTTTCAGACATGAGATAAGTCTAAACCGCCAGAACAAGCCTTTTTGAAGAGTTACGAGATTTGACGCCAGGCTTGGGCTATTTCTTCTCTAACATCCCCTAGAAGCTTAGGCAGAGCCTTTGTCTGAGCAATAATCGGGAAGAAATTAGCGTCATTTTTCCACCTTGGAACTATGTGTTGGTGCAGGTGGGCAGCTATTCCAGCACCTGCCACCTCCCCCTGGTTCATTCCTATGTTGAAGCCGTGGGCTCCGCCAACAGCTGTAAGCACCTTCATTGCCTTTTGGGTTAATAACCCATATTCAGCCACCTCTTTCGCAGAGCCATCTGTGTAGTTGGGAATGTGGCGATAAGGAACCACGAGCAAGTGACCAGAATTGTATGGATAGAGGTTTAGCAGAACGAAACAGGTCTCTCCCCTGTGAACTATCAATGCCTCTTCGTCTGTCAAAGTCGGCGCAATACAGAATGGACACTCATCTTCTGCTGGCTGCGTTCCAGTTTGAATGTAAACCAGACGATGTGGTGTCCATAGTCTCTGAAAAGCATCAGGGACACCTTGCAATGAAGAGGCGTCTTCATAATCAGATGAATTCTGATTCATTAGACCTGAGTTTTCTCTGCGATGTCCTTCAGAATGCGACCGATGGCTTCTTGTCTAGGTACGCCATTGATTTGAGATCCATCTCTGAACCTGAATGAGACTGCTTCGTTCGCAACATCTTCAGCTCCGGCGATGAGCATATAAGGAACCTTCGCAAGAGTATGGTTACGAATCTTCTTTTGCATACGCTCATCACTGTCATCAACCTGGACACGAACTCCAGATGAACGCAGTTCAGAAGCGATGCCGTGTAAGTAAGGTGAGAACTCATCTGCAACAGGAACTCCAACAACTTGAACAGGAGCAAGCCAAGGTGGGAAATGTCCCGCGTAATGCTCTGTCAAAACTCCAAAGAATCGTTCAATGGAACCGAATAGTGCACGGTGAATCATTACAGGACGTTGCTTAGTGCCATCAGGTGCTGTGTATTCAAGATCGAAGCGTTCTGGCAAATTAAAGTCCAGTTGAATTGTTGACATCTGCCAGGTGCGACCAATTGCGTCCTTTGCCTGAACAGAAATCTTTGGACCATAGAAAGCAGCTCCACCTGGATCTGGCACAAGCTTTAAACCTGAGTCGGTTGCAACACGTGCCAGTGTCGCTGTTGCCTCTTCCCAAATCTCAGGGGAACCCACGAACTTAGGGTTGCCCTCTTCCTTGGTTGAAAGCTCAAGGTAGAAATCGGTCAAGCCATAATCACGCAGTAGATCAAGAACAAAGGTAAGAACGTTGCTTAGTTCAACTTCAATGCTTTCTCGTGCAACGTAAAGGTGTGCGTCGTCCTGAGTGAATCCTCTTGCACGAGTAATGCCGTGAAGAACACCTGACTTCTCATAGCGATAAACAGTTCCGAATTCGAACATACGAAGTGGAAGATCACGATATGAACGTGCTTGGGATTTGTAAATCAAACAGTGGAACGGACAGTTCATCGGCTTTAGATAGTAATCCTGAGCCTGCTTCTTGATGTTGCCTTCTTCATCACGTTCTTCATCTAATTGAAGTGGAGGGAACATTCCTTCTGCATACCATTCAAGGTGTCCTGAAGTCTGGAAAAGATTTGCTTTAGTTACGTGCGGACTGTAAACAAATTCATAACCACTTTGTTCGTGACGCTCTCTGGAGTAATCCTCCATGACCTTGCGAATGATTCCGCCTCTTGGATGGAAAACAGCTAATCCAGAGCCAATCTCTTCAGGGAAAGAGAACAGATCGAGCTCTGCACCTAGACGTCTATGGTCACGCTTTGCCGCTTCTTCAAGGTATGACTGGTGTTCACGTAGTTGCTCTTTACTTGGCCAAGCTGTTCCATAGATGCGCTGCAATTGTTTGTTGTTCTCGTTGGCTCGCCAGTAAGCAGCAGCAACTCGAGTTAAGGCAAAACCATTACCAATCATTCGAGTGTTCGGTAAGTGTGGACCACGACACAGGTCCTTCCAAACAACATCATCGGCCTTCACATCGTAGTTGTCATAAATAGTTAGTTCCCCTGCGCCAACTTCAGCTGCTGCTTCACCTACGTCAGCATTGCCTGATTTCAACCCGATGAGTTCAAGTTTGTATGGCTCGCTTGCAAGTTCAACGGCTGCGTCAACTTCATTGGTAACACGGCGCACAAAACGTTGACCGCTTCTAATGATGCGATCCATCTCTTTTTCAAGAGCTTTCAGATCCTCTGGAGTAAACGGTGTTTTAACATCAAAGTCGTAATAGAAGCCATCTTTGATTGGAGGGCCGATACCCAGCTTTGCTTCAGGGTTGAGGGTTTGTACTGCCTGAGCAAGAACGTGAGCAGCTGAGTGCCTAAGGATGTTCAGGCCATCTTCGCTCTGGATGTCGATGCCTTCAACGATGTCTCCGGCTGTCACTGTGTGCGCCAGGTCCTTTAGCTCCCCGTTTACCCGCTGAGCAACAATAGTTTTCTCGCTGAACAGCGTAAATCCCGTAGACGTAGCGTCAACCTGGGCTGATTGACCGTCCAAGGTGATTGAAATCTGTGCGCTGCTATTCAAGGTGACTCCATTTACGTGTATCCGTAAAGTCTATTCCAGACAGGTTAGGCGTGCCTTGCTAGATAAACAGCTCTAAATGGTGTTTTGTGGAATGTATGACCAAACCTAATGATGCAGTGACTGACGCGGCGCTAGCTTCCGTTGAGTTTCAAAGAAACACAATGGCAGCAAAGCTCAACTGGCTAAGAGCCGGAGTTCTTGGTGCGAATGATGGAATCATGTCTACTTCAGGACTTGTCTTAGGTGTTGCCGCCTCGCCTGGCGTTACCTCAGGAACAATCCTTGTAGCCGGTGTCGCTGCTGTCGTAGCTGGTTCGATCTCAATGGCAGGTGGCGAATATACATCCGTTAGCGCTCAACGAGACAGCGAAAAAGCTGCGCTCCAAGTTGAGCGAGAGGAACTAGCAGCAAACCCTGAAGTCGAACTCAGAGAGTTAGCCTGGTTTTACGAACAAAAAGGAATCTCACCGAAACTAGCGATCAAAGTGGCGGAAGAACTATCCGCCAAGGATGCGCTGAAGGCTCATGCTGAAGCCGAACTTGGAATCGATTCAGATCATCACGTGAGCCCAATCCAAGCTGCTCTTTCATCTTTTGTTGCATTCGCTGTTGGAGGACTGCTTCCACTACTTGCAGTGTCTGGTCCTTGGACTGAATTTAGAATTCAAGCCACCGTCGGCGCAGTTGTTGCCGCCCTTGTTCTCACTGGTTACGTTGGGGCAAAAATTGGTGGAGCTAAGTCAGGTCGAGGAATTGTTAGAAATCTTGTCGTGAGTCTCATGACCATGGGAATCACTTACGCTATAGGTCACTTAGTTGGAACGAACCTAGCTGGCTAGCGAACAACCTTTGCAGTCTTTGAAGACCTCTTAGTGACATTCGGCAGTCCGGATTTTGCACCAGTCACAGCTACAGAGATTTGCTTCCCGACATCAGCAGCTACGAGTTGGTAACTCGATTTAGTAGCTGCTTTGATCAATGTTGATCCGCGGTACCACTTATAAGTAAAAGTTGTTCCACTATCCCAACGACCAGGTCTTGCGATAAGTAACTTCCCGACCTTATTAGAACCGCTTAATGAAGGAACTGGGGTAAGAAGAATTCTTATCTGCGCAGTGATTGGACCGACAGCAGGACTCAAATATGTAGGTGAAGTTATGCCCCACTTACTTTGCTTAACTTCAACTACAAAGATTCGACCCAGGTCTGTTCCAGATGTGGTGAGTGTGCTGTTTGTCTGCGAAGTCAGGTTAGCAAAAGTACCAGACGCCGTGGTTGCTCTTGTCCAGAGATAACTGTTACTCGCATTTGTTTCGGAGGAGAAAACATTTGCGGTAAGTGTTTCACCCAAGGCCTTGGTTCCCGAAATGTAGATGGTTGGCTTCGAGAACGCTTTTGGATATCCAAAGCTAGAGGTTAGTTGACCTGCCTGGTTAGAACCCCAACATCCCAAAATTCCAATCACGTTAGTCCTGCACACGTGCGAACCACCAACGGAAACTAACCTTGCGGCCACATCAGTGATTTTGGTCGGAGTTGAAGTGTCGGCGCTTCCTACACCTAGCTTGCTCGACTCTGCTGAACCGAAACAATAAATCTCGTCTTGTGTGTTGATTGCACAAACTGTATTTGATCCAGAAGACACCTCTCTGTAACTGCCTGCGACAACACCAGGTGATTGCTTCTTACTGTTATCGCCGAAGCAATTCAATGTGTTGGTGGTTACCGGCGCAATGTTGGTTAGCAGGCAGGTATTGAATGAACCCAAAGAGTATGAACGTACTGCTCCTGCAAGAACTAGAGAGGTCGGGGCAAGCTGTGAAGAGCTAGTGGCGTTGATTTGCTTCTTGCTGTTATCGCCCCAACAGGTAATTGCTCCATCTTGGAGCTGAACACAACTGTGGTAATCACCAACTGCTATGGATACTGCAGTTCCAATTCCCGGCACCGCCTTAGGTATCTTGCTGTCTGCACCTGTTGAACCTAGCTGCAAGCGGGAGTTATCACCCCAGCAGTAAACCAGACCAGCATCAGTGACCGCGCAAGCGTGCCTATAACCAACAGCTACCTTAGAGAAGTTGGCATCGCTGGCGACCATGCCGATTTTTGTAGATGACGCCTTCGAAGTGTTGTCCCCTAGTTGACCGGAACTGTTGGAACCCCAGCAGTAGAGACTTTTAGTAGTTGAAATAGCGCATGCGCTAGAACTTCCAACAGAAACCTCATCGAAATTCATTTCGGTGTCTTCGGGTGTAAGTGTCCCCCAGCAATTCAGAGTAGAAGTTGCTAAAACACATGTGGTGTTTGTGCCTGTTGAAACCCGGACTACGTTTGAAACTTTCGAGTTAGTTAGAACGGTTGAACTTGTTGCTAAAACTCCGGATTGACCAGCACTCACATCTCCAATGCATGAAACATAGCCGTCAAGTTTCAATGAGCATGCAGTAGCACCATGAGCAGCTAAGTAAGCGGCTTTAGACGCTCCAGTTGGAACTCGCGTCGTCTGATCTGAACCTGCTGCAATACCGAGCTGTCCAGACTGATTCTCTCCCCAACAGAAGGTGTCCCCTGCAGCGTCAAGAGCACACGCAAAGTTAGATCCCGTAACAATCTCTTTGACTGCACCAATTCCCGTAACCGAAGCTAGCGAATTTGAACTAACTTTGTTTCCGATACCAAGCTGTCCATGATCGTTAGAACCCCAACATGAGACAAAACTTACGGATCTAACGCATCCAAAATTATTTCCTAGACTTACGCTAAGTGCCCCGGTTGAATTGTCTAGCTTGGTTGGAATGTATTGCTTCGAGCTGTTAATAAAAGCGCCGCTAGAGAACTCTCCCCAACAATAAACATCTGCAGCAACGATGCAAACTCGATTACCCCGAGTTGCAATAGAACTTATTGAAGATGGTAATCCTGGAACAACTACTGGTGAGTTGCTCGCTTGAGTTTGATCCTGGCCGAGTTGTCCAAACTCATTTGAACCCCAGCAAGAAACGACGCTTGCTTTCGAAAGTGCACAAGCAAAGTTAGTTCCGACACTGACCTGGGCGATGTTGGTAAGACTCGCAACTAAAGTTGCTGTTGTTTTGTTCTCGTTATTTCCTAAACCTAATTGTCCAGATGTGTTAGATCCCCAACAGTAAAGTGCGCCTAAGTAAGTAACAGCACAAGCACTTGTTGATCCAACAGCGACGCTTGCAACGTTTGAAATGCCAGAAACTTTTTGAGGGTCGGTACTTGAGGTTGTACTCCCGTTACCTAACTGACCGTAAGTATTTGAACCCACACAGTAAAGATCGTCTGCAGACCTAATCGCGCATGAAGAATTTTCGCCAACTGAAATAGGTTCAATTGCTGTAGTTAGGAGTGCTTGAGCTGGTGATTGAGTGAAAACAAGTTGCGATATAAAGAGCGCACAAACAGTTGCAAGTTTGACTAGTTTCACTTTTCGCATGTTCACAGGATAACAAAGGGTGCTGGTGGACGATACTGGGATCGAACCAGTGACCCCTTCCATGTCAAGGAAGTGCGCTACCGCTGCGCCAATCGTCCGTCGGTATTTCTTGGAGGTGGAGACGGGATTTGAACCCGTGGGTTGACAGCTTTGCAGGCTGTTGCTTTGGGCCGCTCAGCCACTCCACCATGCTTCACGAGTCTTGGTTTAGACCGCTTCGAGCGGATGACGAGATTCGAACTCGCGACCCCAACCTTGGCAAGGTTGTGCTCTACCAACTGAGCCACATCCGCATGTCTTTATTCAAGACAACTAGAACTCTAACCGATTTAGGCAATTTTCGTCAAAAGATAAGCCCCTGCGGTGGAGTAAATCCTCCGCAGGAGCTCAGCTTCTAGCCTACTTAGACGCGGTCATTGCCGAAGGCGTAGGCCTCTTCACCATGAACCACTGTGTCAATTCCAGCAATTTCGTCCTCAGCCTTGACTCTGAAGCCGATTGTCTTTTCAATTACCCATCCGATAACAAACGCCAGGATGAATGAGTAAGCAAGCACTGCACCAGCACCAATTGCCTGCTTTAGTAGCTGACTGAAGTCGTTACCGAAAGCGAATCCAACGCCACGACCGAAGACACCGATGAAGAGAGTTCCGACGATTCCACCAACTAGGTGGATACCAACAACATCTAGCGAGTCGTCAAAACCAAGAGCGAACTTGAGATCAATTGCTAGAGCACAAAGAGCACCAGATACTAGACCCAAGACCATTCCCCAAACTGGATCCAAAGCAGCACAGGCTGGAGTGATTGCAACAAGACCCGCAACTGCACCAGAACCTGCACCAATTGAGGTGGCTTTTCCGTGACGGAACTTCTCGACGATAATCCATCCGACCATCGCTGCAGCAGGAGCAGCCATTGTGTTGATGAAGGCAATTGACGCAACACCATCAGCGCCTAGCTCGCTACCTGCGTTGAAACCAAACCAACCGAACCACAGCAATGCGACACCGAGAAGAGTTAGTGGAACGTTGTGAGGTTGAGTAATGCCCTTGCTGAATCCGAAACGCTTACCCAGAACAAGTGCAAGAGCAAGACCGGCAGCTCCAGCGTTGATGTGAACAGCAGTTCCACCGGCAAAGTCAATAACTCCCAGCTGAACTAACCAACCACCGTCGTGGTGATCTGCAGCTGAACCAAAATTGAATACCCAGTTTGCTACCGGGAAGTAGACGATTGTGGCCCAGATACCAGCGAAGATCATCCAAGCACCGAACTTCGCTCGGTCAGCAATCGCTCCAGAAATAAGCGCAACTGTAATGATTGCAAAAGTTGCTTGGAAAGCTACGAAAGCCATCTCAGGATGCGAACCTGTTTGCTCCCCTAATGCTGCATTAGTTTGAGCAGTCAAACCTAAAGACGCGCTGTCAATACCAAACCAGCCAGGAATGCCCATGTAGGTATCGCTGTCTGAACTAGCGAAGCTAACCGCATATCCGTAGAGCACCCAAAGAACTCCAACTAACCCAAGCGACCCCCACGAGAGCATCATCATGCTTACTACAGATTTAGCCTTGACCATACCTCCATAAAAGAAAGCCAAGCCAGGGGTCATTAGCAGCACAAGCGCTGCCGACACCAATACAAATGCGGTGTTACCTTGATCCATGTTTACCTCCAACGCGAAAACCCTCTTTGGGTATGCCTCTAAGGATGGATGAAACATGTTTCGGGAAACACCTAGAAATGTTTCGTGAATGTAAAAAGTTTTAAGGGATTTCTCTTTGAACCATGGCAGATAGTCTCGACAGGCAGCGGAGGTATTTCTTTTGATAAGCACCGGCAACATGGTCTGCCCTAAAGACATCACCTAGATCAGCCCCGGTGAATCTAAGTGCTATCCCAGCCTCGTAGCATCTATCGATAAAGGATACGAAACGCATACCTTCGAACTGATCTGTTATCTGGGCAACATCCATCAACAGGAGCAGTTGAAACTGCTCTGCAACCTTTGCGTAGCGTGACTGGTGGATCGAACCTAGGAAAGCGAGTAGCTCAGATTGATTGGTCTCCAGGACCCGACTACCTAGTCGCGCTTTCTCAACCGAATCAGGTCCAGAAGGTTCAAAGCGAAAACTTGGGTCACGGTGTCGGTAATCCTCGCCGTCTATGCGTATGATTTCAAACTTGTCAGCTACTGACTGAATCTCGCGCTGGAAACTGTCCGCTGCAAATCGCCCAGCTCCGAGTGCTGCTGGTGGAGTGTTAGAGGTTGCAGCGAAACGAACACCTTGACTAGCTAGCTCCTTTAGAAAACGGGACATGATCATGGTGTCACCTGGGTCGTCTAACTCGAACTCATCTATACAAAGTAAGTCGTATTTGGAGAACACCTGAACAGCTTCAGCGAAACCCAAATATCCGATGATGCTGGTGAAGGCAATGAACGAACCGAAGATCTTCTTGCCTTTGCTGGCGTGATATACGGAGGCCAGTAGATGCGTCTTACCTACACCGAATCCGCCATCAAGATAGATTCCTAGTCCAGCTTGACCCTTCTTCGAAATCCCCAAAGCAAAGGTCTCAGCCTTAGTAGCGGCCACTGATTGAGAAGGGAAATTACTATCTGGAATGTAAGAGCTGAAGGAAACCTTGCTGAATTCAGTCGGCGGGACGAGCTCGGCAAGTAACTCAGGGACAGTTACCTGGGTGTTGATGTCTGAAACATTCAGAAGCATTCGAATTTAGCCGTTCTATTTAGCGGTTCTTTTTGTAAGAATAGAAGGACCACACACTCATTGTAAAACTAAACGAGGACTAGCTATGCCTTTCACGCCTGAACAAAACGAACGATTCGCCTCATTTGCGCACCCAGAGGTTTTAGTTTCAACTGAATGGGTCGAAGCAAATCTTGGTTCTGCAGGTTTAGTTCTTGTTGAGTGTGATGAAGACATTCTTTTGTTTGAAACTGGACACATTCCAAGTGCGGTAAAACTCGACTGGCACACTGAACTCAATCATCCAGTAACCCGCGATTATTTAGATGGTCAAGACATGGCAAAGCTTCTGTCAGACAAGGGCATCTCACGAGATGACCTCATTGTCATCTACGGCGATAAGAGCAACTGGTGGGCTACCTATGCTTTCTGGGTGCTAAAACTTTTCGGTCACGAGAAGATTGCGATCATGGATGGCGGTCGCGCCAAGTGGATTAGCGAATCTCGACCACTCACTACAGACAAGACAGAAAGAACTCAGACTAACTACCCTCTAGTTATTAGAGATGACGCAACTATCAGAGCGTTCAAAGAGGATGTCTTTGCCCACTTTGGTAAACCTCTGATTGATGTTCGGTCACCACAAGAGTATTCAGGTGAGAGAACCCACATGCCGGACTATCCAGATGAAGGCGCACTACGTGGAGGACACATTCCAACGGCCGCATCAGTTCCTTGGAGTAAAGCCGTTAATGAGGATCAAACCTTTAGAACCTTTGAAGAGCTAAACCAGATCTATCGTGTTGACGCCGGTGTTTCGGACTCTAGCGATGTCATCGCTTACTGCCGCATAGGTGAGCGTTCAAGCCACACTTGGTTTGTTCTCAAGTATCTACTAGGCATCCCTAAGGTAAGAAACTATGACGGCTCTTGGACTGAGTGGGGTTCTGCTGTGCGCGTTCCTATCGCAAAGGGAACTGAACCAGGTCTAGTACCAGCAGGTTTCTAGTTTGGTAAACCTAACACCGCAGGCTCAGGAGATCATCGATTCGTTCAACGATGTTCCGGATAGTCAAAAACTAGAATTACTTCTCGAGTACGCCAATGCATTGCCTGAGCTTCCTAACAAATATTCTGAACATCCTGACTTACTTGAACGGGTTGAAGAGTGCCAGTCCCCCGTGTATCTATTCGTTGAAGTGCACGATGGAGTGGCGTCTATTTATCTCACCGCACCATTAGAAGCTCCAACAACTCGTGGTTTTGCAAGCATTCTGCGACTTGCTCTAGACAACCAATCTTCTGACCAAGTTTTGAACTTCGAAGACTCGTTCGTGTCGAATCTAGGACTCACCAATCTGGTCTCCCCATTACGTATTCGGGGAATGCATGGAATGTTGCACAGAATAAAACGACAAGTTCGAGAAAAATCATCTTGAAAGTTATAGAGCATCTACCAATTCAAAGAGAAGTCGAACTCACTTCCATTGCTGATGCCGCTGAGCTCTATCCAAGAATTACTGGGCTCAGATTCAACTATGTGATTGGCGTTGGTAGCACCAATCCAGACAGCAGCCAACTAACTTCCGAATCGGATCGATTTTTCCTAAAGGTAATTAGATCTCAGTCAGACCTAATAGTAAGTACCGGGTCTACAGCTAGAAGTGAATCTCTCAAAGCTTCTAAGTATGCACCGTTACTGCTGCTAACGAATCAGAATCAACTCGACTGTCCTGCTACAAGAGATCTAAGTGAACAAAAAGTTTTTGTGACCGTTGAAAATCAGATGTTCACAAACACAAATGCTGAGTCGGTCGGGAAAACAGTACAGCCTCTTCGAAACTGGGTGAACTCATTTATAGCTGAACGTAACTTCTCTAACGTTGTTATTGAGACTGGCCTGACGGTCGCCAAAGAGTTACTAGCCTCAGAACATGCGTCAGAATTCTGCCTGTCAGTTACAGGTGCTAAGTCATCTTCAGACGCAACCTCGAACGCTATCAAATTTTTATCAGAGCTCGGCACTTGGGCAGAACTGATCCAGCTTCTTGAAGTCGAGGGAACTTATCTCTTTAGATTTGATTTGACGCAACAAAATCAGCAATAGCTCTTTGATACTTCTCGGTGTCCTCATTGAATAATCTGCAGTGGCGCGCGCCGACAATCTCAACCAGCTTAGTCTTGGGATTCAATTCCTGATAGCGGTAGACACCATTCATGCTGATGTATCCATCATTTGATGAGTGAAACAGCAACGACGGAATCTGTATAGGTAGCGGAGAGTTTAGAGCTGACAAACTTTCTATTGGAACGTTCTTGAAACCAAGTATTCGTATGATCTTGCTTGAAGTTATTAACTTAATGGTTCTATCCACTATTGATCTGTCCACACCTGCTCTACCGGCTTGCAATTGCAAAGTTCCTCGATAGTCCAGTAGAGGCGAATCGAAAACAGCAGCAACGATAGCTGAGGTTTCTTTGGAGTGCGCAAGGAACTGATTCACAAACAATCCGCCCAATGACCAGCCAAAGAGAACAATCTTCTGAGCTCCCTGCGACCTCGCATGTTCAACTGCCGCCTCCAACTGCTTCCACTCTGATGCACCTAACTGGGATCTCGTTCCACCAAGCCCTAATGGCTTGGGATCAGTTTCGTGCGAGATTGCTAGTTGACTAAAACCAAGTTCAGAGAATTGTTTGAAGTTTCGTAGCGTCTCTGCATAAATAGCTTTGCGACCGTGAATATGGATAACCCATCGCCTTTGATCGCCCAAGTCCTCCAGTGCAGACGTTCCATTACTAAGGCTTACTCTGTGATTCTCGGTGTAACCAAAATGCTCAGGTTCATCTCCCAACCATCCTGAGAGCCATGCTCCTTTGGTTTGGGTCAGCTCTTCACCGTAATTCTCAAGAACAATGAATGTTCTCTCTGATGTGACTATATCTTCAACTCTTTGAACAACTGCATGGCCTTTACGAGAGTTCCAAAACAAGCTCAATCTGGCTTTACTTTCAGTGTCTGCAGTTATTGGAAGCTGAACATAAGTCTTACCAGCAGAGGTATTAACACTAAGAATTGCGAAATCACCTTTGATTTTCCTATCCAGCCAGAGCACACGTATGGCTGCAACTAGAGCAACTACGTATTTCATCTTCAGGGTCCTTTGCGGCGTGGCAGGGTAAAAGCGGCGGTCTTGCCATTTAGCCTAGAACAGATGAGTTTGTATAAGTTAGATCCAAAGGCACCAGCCCAATTTCAGGCAGCAGCAGTGGGCCTTACTGAGCTTATGCTCCGCAGCGAACTAGAGACTTTGCAAATACCTGCCCCTAAGGAAATAGCCCCTTACGCCCTCGCTTTCTCAGCTCAAGTGCCTAACCCTGCAGATACTCCAATGAACCGTGGTGTCGGTCGTCTAGTTTTCTTACATAAGCCAGAAGAGTTTGATACTTGGGGTTCAAACATGCGAGTTATTGCCTATGGTAAATCACCTCTAGAGAGCGATGTCGCCATGCAGGAAGATGCCGCAAACTACTGGTGGGAATGGCTAATGCGTGCCCTCGACTACCGTGGCGCTCGATTCAGCCATGAAGCCGGAACTATTACGAGAATGACTTCAACTGGCATGGGTTCAATTGCTACCGACAGAGAAAACACTGAGATTGAGATTAGAGCATCCTGGTCACCTCAAGAAGATGACTTAGGTCCTCATCTTGGTGCCTGGCAAGACCTAATCTCCGGCATGGCTGGTTACGAAATAGGCGGCGAAGGCGTCGCCCGCATAGCAAGAGCACAATGAGTGAAGAAGAACTAACAGTAGCTAGCACTCCCCTGAATGAACCAAGGCTCCCAACGTTACTCGTTGAATCAGAAACAGATTTAGAAACGTTGATCTCGGACTTAGAAAAATACGCGGGCCCTATCTGTATTGATGCTGAAAGAGCAAGCGGTTTTCGTTATGGACAAAAGGCGTATCTTGTTCAGATAGCAATACCGAACAAAACTATCTATCTGATTGACCCTACGATCAAATACACCCAAGATAATTGGCAAAGATTTGCAAATGCAACGAACGAGTTACCATGGGTAATTCACGCGGCTTCACAGGACTTAACTTGCTTAGCTGATCTTAAGCTTGTCCCGACTCAAATTCTTGATACTGAACTTGCTTCAAGGATTCTAGGTTTACCTAAAGTGGCACTTGGGACAATTACTGAGCATTACCTGGGGTTGAAGCTTGCTAAGGAACATTCCGCGGTTGATTGGAGCATCAGACCGCTTCCTAAAGCTTGGCTTGATTACGCAGCACTAGATGTGGATGTTTTGTTTGAACTCTGGAGCGCTGTTGAATCCGATTTAGTTTCAAAAGATCGAATGGGTATAGCCATTCAAGAATTTGATTTCCTACTATTGCCAAGCATGAAAGAACCTAAGACTGAAAGGTGGCGATCAACCACCGGTCTTCATGAAATAAAAGATCAAAGAGCGCTTACCGTTGCTAAGTACCTGTGGGAAGCTCGTGAAGCTTTGGCTATCGATAGAGACATCGCCCCAGGGCGTTTGATTCCTGATTCAGCAATCATCGCGGCTGTAAAGGCTGCTCCTAAATCAAAGTCAGAGCTTGCTTCGCTACGAACTTTCTCAGGGAAGGCAAGCAGAACTTTTATTGATGTGTGGTGGAAGGCTCTGTCCGAAGGAACAACTACGAAGAATCTCGTTGAACTTCGACTAAAGAGCACTGGAATTCCTAATCATCGAAACTGGGCTCAGAAATTTCCTGAAGCGCATGCACGATTACTTACCTGTAAACATTTGCTCAGCAAAGTTGCTGAGGAGTTATCAATCCCAGCTGAAAACATTGTTAGTCCTGAGGTGATTAGAGCATTATGTTTTGAGCCACCTAGCCCACTGACTGTTGGGAGCATAACCGCAAAGCTCATCGAGAAAAGAGTTCGATCTTGGCAGATAGAACAAATAGCTGACGTTCTACTTATCGGACTAGCAGCAACTACTCCACCTGAAATTGAACCAGAGGTTAAAGACGAGGCTCCTTAGAGCCTTGATTTTCTTCTAAAGGTTTCGCGTGTGGAACTCTCGCTCCTAGTACTTGAGCAACAATTTCTTGAGTAATGTTCTGAGCTGTCAGACCTACTCGTTCCAAGATCTCTGATCGAGAAGCGTGTTCTAAGAATTCATCTGGAAGACCAAGCTCGTTTAGCGCAGTGTCTACCTGAGCCGCGCGAAGGTCTTGTCTAATACGAGTTCCAATGCCACCAACTCGAACCCCATCTTCTAGCGTGACAACAAGCCTGTGATCTTTAGCAAAATCAATAACACTCTGTCTAACTGGAACAACCCAACGAGGATCAATAACTGTTGCACCTATGCCATGAGCCTTGAGGAGCTCAGCTACCTTGATTGCAACAGATGCCATTGCGCCAACTGCTACTAGTAGAACATCCTTGCTAGGTGCCTCTGCTAGCACCTCAACCCCATCTGGGAGTCGCTTGATTGCTGGGATGTCTAGTGGTGCTGCGCCTTTAGGAAAACGTAGAACAGTTGGGCGATCATTGATAGCAATGGCTTCAGCCAACTCTTCCTTGAGACGTATGGCGTCTCTAGGCGCTGCAATTTCGATTCCAGGAAC
>JBBAMM010000006.1:4845-32968 GCA_040402475.1 Rhodoluna sp. | reverse complement strand
TCATGTCCATCAATTGGACCGATGTATTTCAAATCTAAGTTAGGAAACATGCTCTTAGGTGTGAATGAACCCAATAAGCCCTTACCAGCTCCACGTAGGGTTGCGTAAGCCAAACGTCCAACTGGGCCAAAGTGTGAAAAGAATCTTCTAGAGGCACGATACATGCGCTTATAGAACGGCTCTGTTCGAACGTTATTCAAATAACGAGCTAGCCCACCAATAGTTGGTGCGTATGAGCGTCCGTTGTCGTTGACAACGATGATTAATTTTCTGTCATTATCGTCAGTGATGTTATTCAACGCTTCCCAAGCCATACCGCCAGTTAGTGCGCCATCACCAATGACCGCAACAACAGCACGAGAAGATTGACCGGTTAGTTTGTATGCTCTAGAGATTCCATCTGCCCAGGAGAGCGATGAAGAGGCGTGTGAAGATTCAACGACATCGTGAATTGATTCGGATCTTTGCGGGTATCCAGCGATACCGTCTTTAGTTCTGATAGATGAAAGATCAGATCTCCCTGTAACAAGCTTGTGAACATAACTCTGGTGACCAGTGTCAAAAATGACGCTGTCTGACGGTGAATCAAAGACTCTATGAATTGCCAGAGTAAGTTCAACCACTCCAAGATTCGGACCGAGGTGACCTCCGGTGGCAGCAATAGTCTCAATCAGATACTCGCGAATTTCTTGAGCTAGCTCTTGCATTTGAGATAGCGTGAGCGTCTTCAGATCCTCAGGGGACTTTATAGAGCTCAACAGCGACATGATTAGCCAACCAAACTTCTCAACACATACTGCAAGATTCCACCGTGACGGTAATAGTCAGCTTCGCCAGGTGTGTCGATACGTAGAGCCGCTTCGAAAGTGATCTCAGCTTTACCAGCTGCACTGTGTGAAGTTGGCGAAGCCACGACCTTTAGTGTCTTCGGTGTGACTCCGGAATTCAGTTCGGTAACTCCGGAAATAGAGAATGACTCTGTGCCATCCAAACCCAGACTTGCTGCAGTTTGACCTGGCAGATACTGCAACGGCAATACACCCATACCAATTAGGTTGCTGCGATGAATTCTTTCGAAGCTCTCTGCAATAACAGCTTTAACTCCAAGCAGCGCAGTTCCCTTTGCGGCCCAGTCTCTAGATGAACCAGAACCGTATTCTTTTCCAGCCAGGATAACTAATGCAGTGCCATTGTTCTGATAGCTATTTGAAGCATCATAAATGAATGCTTGTGCACCATCAGGTGCAGTGAAGTCTCTGGTGTATCCGCCTTCGATGCCATCTAGCAACTCATTACGCAAACGAATGTTTGCAAATGTTCCACGAATCATGACTTCGTGATTACCTCGTCTAGATCCGTAAGAGTTGAAGTCAACTCTGGACACTCCATGCTCGGAGAGATATCTTCCTGCCGGTGAGTCAGCTTTGATTGAACCTGCTGGGCTGATGTGATCAGTTGTAACGGAGTCCCCAAGTTTTGCTAGAACACGAGCACCAGAGATGTCCATCACCTTTGCAGGCTCCATGGTCATACCTTCAAAGTAAGGAGGCTTACGAACATAGGTGCTCTTAGGATCCCAGCTGAATGTGTCACCGGTTGGAGTTGGCAATGACTTCCAACGTTCGTCACCTTCGAATACGCCAGCGTATTGACGGTTGAACATATCTGAATTGATTGTTGCGTCAATGATTGTCTGCACTTCTTCAGGTGTAGGCCAGATATCTTTCAAGTAAACAGGGTTACCAGTCGAGTCATCGCCAAGTGAATCTGATTCGAAATCGAAATCCATAGTTCCAGCTAATGCGTATGCAACAACTAGTGGAGGTGAAGCCAAGTAGTTCATCTTGATGTCTGGATTGATGCGGCCTTCAAAGTTTCTGTTACCAGATAGAACAGCTGTAACAGCCAAATCATTTTCATTAATGCTCTGTGAAATAGCAGGATCTAGTGGACCGGAGTTACCGATACAGGTTGTGCAACCATAGCCAACTAGATCAAAGCCAAGACCATTGAGATCTTCGGTAAGCCCTGCTTTGTCAAAATACTCAGTAACAACCTTTGAACCAGGAGCAAGAGATGTCTTAACCCAAGGCTTACTCTTTAGCCCCTTAGCAACAGCCTTACGAGCCAATAGACCAGCAGCCATCATCACTGACGGGTTCGATGTGTTGGTGCAAGAAGTAATTGATGCGATGGCAACATAACCGTTGTCGATTGTGTATTGCTCCCCCGCAACAGAACTGACCTTTGAAACCTCTGAGCTGTAAGTCTTGATGTCTTTTGCAAAGTTTTGTTTAGCATCAGCCAAAATGATTCTGTCCTGCGGACGCTTAGGACCGGCAATAGATGGAACTACTGTTGAAAGATCTAGTTCGATGTATTCAGAGTATGCAGCTTCATTATTTGCATCGTGCCATAGGCCCTGAGTCTTGCTGTAATGCTCAACTAGTGCAATCTGTTCTTCAGATCTTCCAGTTGAACGAAGGTAATCAATTGTTACCTGATCAATTGGGAAGATTGCAACAGTTGATCCGAACTCTGGGCTCATGTTTCCGATAGTCGCTCTGTTAGCTAGAGGGACAGAAGCGACACCCGCACCATAGAACTCAACGAACTTTCCAACCACCCCGTGCTTACGAAGCATTTCTGTGATGGTGAGAACAACGTCTGTTGCAGTTGCTCCGGTTGGAATAGCACCGGTTAGTTTGAATCCAACAACCTTAGGAATCAACATTGAAACAGGTTGGCCCAACATTGCAGCCTCTGCTTCGATACCGCCAACACCCCAACCTAAAACTCCAAGGCCATTGACCATGGTGGTGTGTGAGTCAGTACCAACACAAGAATCTGGATAGGCCATTGTTTCACCCGCAACTTCGCGAGTCATGACCGTTCTTGCTAGGTATTCAATATTTACTTGGTGCACGATTCCAGTGCCAGGTGGAACAACCTTGAAGTCATTGAAAGCACCTTGACCCCAACGTAAGAATTGATAACGCTCGCCGTTTCTCTCGTATTCGAATTCAACGTTGCGTTCAAAAGCGTCTGGACTACCGGCAACATCGATAACTACTGAGTGGTCGATAACTAACTCAGCTGGAGCTAATGGGTTCACACGCTTCGGATCTCCACCGAGAGCTGATACAGCTTCACGCATGGTTGCTAGGTCGACGATGCAAGGAACACCGGTAAAGTCCTGCATGATTACGCGAGCTGGACTGAATTGAATCTCGGTATCAGGCTCTGCTGTTGGGTTCCAGTTCACAATGGCATTGATGTGCTCAGCGGTGATGTTAGCGCCATCTTCAGTGCGTAGGAGGTTCTCTAGGAGGATCTTTAGGCTGTAAGGCAGTTGAGCCTTCAACACGCTGTCCAGACGGAAGATGCGATATTGCTTGCCACTTACTTCCAAGACAGAACTTGAACCGAAACTATTAACTTTGGACAAAAGCCCACTCCTAGCGATGTTTACGAAATCTACTTGTCCAAAATACCATCTTGGGCAGGAGTAATCACTTTCCTGAGCAGAAGCCATGAGACCCAAATCATTGTCATGTAGAACGGAAGGCCCAAAACTAGCTTCACAAAGCCTAAAGTTACGATGTCCCCCACGAAATACAGCGGCAATTCAACGGCTAACCTGGTGGCAAATAAGCCAACCCAGAGCAAAGTAACTAAGTCGAAAAACCTGACTTTTCTGCGGTCTTGTCGCCAGCTAAGCCCCTGATTAGTAAACAACCCAACCATGACGCCAACAATTGGCAGTCGAATAATCACGCTCAGTAACAAAACAGACCCGTAGATGCCGTTGGTCCAGAAGTCTTTGAGGTAGAAATCCCCTGCTTGACCGCCAGGACGAAGAGTTAGGTAAATAGCTAGCGCTATACCAACCAGGGAACCAATGAGCTGAGAGAAAGGACGCTTCTTGATGAAGTGTCTAATCGTCAAAAGCAACACAGCCGCAACCACGGTAGAAATACTGATCGTTAGGTTTCGCCAAATAGCAAAGGTTAGGACATATAAAAATCCAGGCAGTGTTGATTCAATTAGACCTTGGAATCCTCCAACACTGGCTAGCAGTGATTTGAAGTCGAGCTGATAGCCATCTTCTGATTGCTTGATGCCGTATTTCTCGATTTTGATTCTTGGCTTTGGCTCTGTCACTAGTTTGCCTTTGGAACTATGGCACCTGCAGGTAGCACTAGCGGGAGTAGTTCACGAGGTGGAAGTGGAACCTCTCCTCTGTTGACGACCATCCCCCTGAAGATGTCTTCGAGTAAATCTTTGGAAAGTAGATCCTTGATTGCAGATCCAGAAATAGTTCCTCGTAACAACCAACGATCACCATCAACACCAAACATACGAACAGTTTTAGTGACATCATCTGGCAATGGAATTTCGGCTAGCAGTTCAATGCCGAATGGGCCGGAATGTCTTTCTTTTTGAACACCTTGGTTCTCCAAACTGGAGGAGATATCCTCGAGAATCTCTTCCCACATGGCTCTTCCCTTAGGCATTGCAAACGCTTGAACCTGCAATGTGCTGTCCTGGTAGTCGAAAGAGATGGCGACGATTCGTTGGGTTCCTTCTTCGATTTCAGCTCTCACGTTTACCAGTGGGTTAGGCACGAACGCAATCGAACCAAAGTCGACTAGTTCCTGAGGTGCTGATAAATCCGATTTGTCATAAGGGCCTTGGTTGGCTGGACGACCATTACTGAAGATTGCGTCTGACATTTACTTGACTCCCGTTGATCCGAAACCTGCGTTTCCTCGTTGTGAACCCGGTAGCTCTGTTACTTCAATGAACCTAGGACTTTCAAATTTCTGGAAAAGTATCTGAGCAATTCGATCTCCTCGAGCAATGGAGAAAGGTTCAGTCGAATGATTGATAAGCGTGACTGCAATTTCTCCACGATAACCAGCGTCAACTGTGCCAGGTGCATTCAAAACTGTTATGCCATTCTTAGCAGCTAGTCCGCTACGCGGATGAACTAGAGCGACATAACCTCCTGGTAAAGCCAAATGCACGCCAGTTGGGACTGTTTGTCTAGAGCCCGGTCCTATCACAGAGGATTCGGCAGCTTTCAAGTCGTAACCAGCGTCGCCTGAATTACCCATGGTTGGCATAAGTTCTGGTTCGCAGATGATTAGAACCTCAAAAGTTGTCATGAGCGTATTCTAAATGCATGACCAAATTGCCGTTGCCAGTTAGCTATGAAGAACGAGTGCTGCCTAGCCTAGGTTTCTTTGTGGCAGGGTTGTTCTTACCAGCTGCTCTGTTTCTAATTTCACTGCCATTTGGCTTAGAGCTTGCTTTGGTTATGGCCATTTGTTCATACCTGATCTTCTTTACCGCAAGTTACCTGCTTGCACCAAAGATAAACCTCGCTAATAACGTTTTACAGGTCAGCAATACCATCATCACTAGAGAGCATCTAGGTAAAGCCAGCGTGGTTGAGGGCAAGGATCAGTTCCTCGAGCGTGGGCAAAGACTGAGCACTCTGGCTTATACAAAGTTCCAAATAGGCGTAAAAGGGCTTGTAAAGATAGAGCTAAAGGATGAGAAAGATCCAACGCCTTACTGGCTCATAGCTACAAGACACCCAGAGGTGCTGGCAAGCCACCTAAACGCTAAGCGTTAGTGAGTGCAATCCACACAAACAGGACCGTACTGACCGTCCTTGCGGGCCTTTTGTGAGTGGTGCTTCACAATGAAACACTCGCTACAAGTGAATTCGTCTTCCTGCTTAGGGACAACGACAACATCATGCTCTTCGTTGGTTACCTCAGGAATAGAGAATGAGTCTGAGTGATCTTCAGCGTCAACGTCTGAAGAGGCTGAAGTGCCTTCGGGAATACGCTCTTTTATCGCGTCCAGCGACTCTGTATCGTCATCGTTTTTGCGTGGAGCATCGTAATCGGTAGCCAATTACTTTCCTTTCAAAGAATTCAACTAAGCGCTGAGAGTATCATCCAAGTTCGTCATAAAAGCAACTACATTAACCGCTATAAACCCACTATTCTCAGACATCTCTCAGTTTGGGCGTGTCGCGGCACAGTAGAAATCAGCAGACTTTCCTAGATATTCAGTGCCAAACTATCGGCAGAAGGATTGATATGGCTGATTTACGTATAACTGGTGTGTCTAATAACCAACTCGAGCTCCAAGCTCCTGATGGAACTCGTCACTACCTAGAAATCTCTGATGATCTACTCAAAGCCCTGAAGACAAGACAGAGTACTCTCCCAGTAACCATTAGCCCTCGTGAAATTCAACAAGAGATCCGACTAGGAGCAACTGTTGCTGAACTTGTTCAATCAAGTGGAGCAGATGAAGATCTAATCGCAAAGTTTGCAGCTCCGATCATTGCTGAACTCAATCACGTAGTTAATCTTGCACGCAACGTCCGCTTATCTTTAGCCGGTGATCGCTTTACAGACCCAACTCAGGTTGAGTTTGGTGTTGTGATGGATGAACGTCTTGCTCAAAATGGTGCCAAGGCAACAACCTGGTCTGCTAAGAAATCTGTTGAAGGCGATTGGCTAATCAACGTGAATTTCCAACTGGCAGACACCTCAGGCAATGCAACTTGGTCATTTGAACCAAAGCAGTTATTCCTAGTTCCTGAAAATGAAACAGCTCTTCAGCTTTCGAACGGACTTCCTGTAACAACAACAGCTGCTAATAAAGTTCGTAATTTAGAACCAGAGTCAACAAGCAGCTTCGTGCCTCCAGTAATTCAACTTGAAGAAGTTGTCGAAGAGGCCACTCAAACTGCCGGCCTCACCATTGTTCCAGAGATCGTTGAAATCGAAGAGACTTCATACGAGACGGAAGAAGAGGAAATCGTTGAAGTAACAACCAGAAGCGTTTTCCATGTTGTAGAAGATTCTGTAGATGAAGTTGAAGATGAATATCTAGATGAACCACTAGCTGGAGAACTCTTTGAAACCCCTGAAGAAATTCAAGAAGAAGTTCTTGCTACTGAAGAGATTTCAGTGGTAGTTGAAGAACAGGAACAATCTCTAGAAGAGACTCCAACGGAGCAAGCTGCAAAACCTCAGACAACTAGTCGTTGGGCTGAAGTTCTATTCGGATCTAAAGACGACGAAGAAGAGAACTAGAACCCAAAAGTAAGCAAAGGAATAGACATCTCTTGAGTTGTCATAGCACCGTGGTGACCAATCATTTCCAAAGACTTCTTCTTGGCGAAACCACGATGGTAAAAAGCCACTTCTTTACGCGCAACTAAAACTAAGTCAGGGCTAATGCGTCCCCACTTTTCATTTTGAACCCAATACCCAGACTCAACTAGTTCTTGAGGACTGGTTACGTACGCAACTCCAGCTAGTGACTCTTTAAGTGTCGTCCTGAATCTTTCAAGTTCAGAGCTTTGCTTGAGGTAGATAAACGGTGCTCTGGTGTCCCCACCAACGAAGTCAACATCAGCTAAAGGAAGTAAATCGTCTAGGAAGATATGTGCGTCTTTCTTTACGTCTATGACTCCATGATCAGCTGTGAGGATAACGCCAGCATGCTTAGGAAGGGATGACACAAAACTTGCAACCAAAGAATCAACATCCTCTAATTGATTCAACCATTCTGTACTCTCTGAACCGTATGCGTGAGCAATCTGATCGAGCTCAGGGATGTATAGGTAGATAACTTTGGTATCGGGTTCTGCTAATAAACGCTTGGCGGATGCGAATCTGTCTCCGATGTCGTTCTTGCCGCGATAAATAGCCCCACGCATGGTCGCACCTGTGAAGCCTGATGTTTCATAACTCGTTGGAGCGACGGCATGAAATGCGATACCTGAGTCAATGGCCTGTTCGGCAATAGTCGATTCATCTTGATAAGTGGCGCCTTCGGCGAAACTATTCCAGCCTGACAGCAGATTCACTGCTTGTTGCGAAACTCTGTCGAAAACTTGATAGCCGATGAATCCAATGTCTGACGGGTGCTTGCCGGTAGCGAAAGAAGTGATACTTGCTGAAGTCGTTGCGGGAAACCAACATGATGCAGGTTTAGATTGTTGGCTATTTAAGAACCTGGCATGGCCTGCTGCTTTAGCTAGGTTGTGTGTCCCTAAGCCATCGATGAGTATTACGCATATCGACCGCTTAGACCTAAGGCCTAAAGGATTGGATTCCCCCTTAACTGCCTGCAGCGCACTTATCAACACATCGCCAAGCCTCCCCAATGATTTGGGAGGTGCGGGTAACATCGTAGGCATCCAGATAAGTCTGCCACAGCTCACTTTTAGCCACTAGAAAGACCATGACTAACAAGAAGACTGAGAACCGATTCCCAGATGAGCGAATCGTTGATATCGAACTAATCCAGGAACTTAGCGACTCATTTTTGGAGTATTCATACTCAGTTATCTACGCTCGAGCCCTTCCAGATGCTCGAGATGGCCTAAAGCCTGTTCAACGAAGAATCATCTTCCAGATGGGTGAAATGGGCCTTAGACCAGATAAAGGACATGTCAAATCTGCCCGTGTTAGCGGAGAAGTCATGGGTAAATTGCACCCTCACGGAGACGGTGCGATCTATGATGCCATGGTGCGCATGGCTCAAAACTTCACATTGCGTGTTCCTCTGATCGATGGTCACGGTAACTTTGGTTCCCTTGATGACGGACCAGCTGCCGCCAGGTATACCGAAACTAGGCTGGCACCAGCAGCTCTACTAATGAACGATGGCCTGGATGAAGACACTGTTGATTTCAAGCCAAACTACGATGCGCAGCTCTCTGAGCCAGAAGTCTTACCGTCTGCATTTCCAAATCTTTTAGTTAACGGAGCTTCAGGTATCGCTGTTGGTATGGCAACCAATATGGCACCGCACAACATGCGTGAAGTGATTGCAGGGGCTATGCACCTTCTTCATAACCCGAAGTCAAACTCTGCCGATCTGATGAAGTTCATTCCAGGTCCGGATCTTCCAACCGGCGGAATCATTATGGGTACCGAAGGAATCACTGAGGCGTATGAAACAGGGAGAGGAAGCTTTAAAACTCGTGCTCGAGTTTCAATTGAAAGCGTCTCCCCTAGAAAACTTGCCTTGGTTGTTACCGAACTTCCTTACCTAGTGGGCCCTGAGCGAGTCATCGAGAAAATCAAAGACGGCGTTGGCAATAAAAAGCTTCAAGGTATCGCCGATGTTATTGATCTAACCGATAGAACCAATGGTCTGAAGTTGGTTATTGAACTAAAGACTGGTTTCGATCCAAACGTTGTTCTAGATCTCCTTTATAGATTCACTCCCCTTGAGGAATCATTCAGCATCAACAATGTTTCTCTGGTTGAGGGAAGACCAGAAACACTAGGACTTAGAGACCTCCTTGGCGTTTATCTTGCCCATCGTGTTGTTGTTACCAAGCGTCGAAGTGAAAACCGCCTAGGTAAAAAACAAGCAAGGTTGCACCTGGTTGAAGGTCTGCTCAAAGCAATTCTCAGTATCGATGAAGTTATCAAGATTATTCGTGCTGCTAACGAGGTTGACGATGCTCGCAAGAAACTTATGCAGAAGTTCACGCTCTCTGAAATCCAAGCTGAATACATTCTTGAACTAAAACTTAGAAGACTCACCAAGTTCTCAAAACTGGAACTTGAAACTGAAAGCAAGACTCTTGCTGAAGAGATTGCAGCTCTGAAGAAGATTCTTTCTAGCGACAAGGTTCTTAGAGATGTTGTCACAGCGGAATTGCAAGAAGTTTCAGATAAGTATGGAGATGATCGCAGAACAACAATCACTGATGGCACAGTCGAGGTCAAACCGGTAAGCGCTGCTCAAGCTGCTGCGGTTGACGCTCAACTTGCGGACTCCCCTTGCTTCATCGTGCTTACAGCAAGCGGACAGGTTCAGCGAACAAGTGTTGCACCAAGTCCTTTGGCTAAGCGAAAGAAGCATGACGCAATTTCAACAGTGATCACAAGCACAACTAGAAGTGACATCGGTTTCCTCTCTTCAGATGGTGTGATGCACAGAGTTCATGCCAGCGACATTCCCGCAAGCGACGACACATTCGATGCAGCTAGCTCTATTTCAGCTGCTGAGTTCTTAGGTTTAGGTAAACAGAACAAGCTAATCGGTGCATTCGAACTCACCGATGACACAGTGATTGCAATCGGAACCAAGCAAGGTGTTGTGAAGCGACTATCAGGAGATTTCCTACCAAAAGCAGAGTTCGAAGTTATCTCCCTAAAAGCTGGCGATCAGGTAGTAGGTGCTTCAGTAAGTTCTGAAAAAGACGAGCTGATTTTCGTCACTGACGATGCCCAGTTGCTGCGCTTCGATGCAAGCCTCGTTAGACCTCAGGGTCGCGGAGCAGCTGGCATGGCTGGCATCAAGTTGTCCGATGGCGCTAAAGCCATCTACTTTACGTCTCTCAAGACATCCAAGCACACTCAGGTGCTCACAGCGGCAAGCAACAGCGAATCACTTGGAGCAGTTGACTCTGGAAGTGCGAAGCTGTCTGCATTGACTGAGTTCCCTGCTAAAGGTCGTGCCACTGGTGGTGTGAGAGCACAGAAGTTTATTCGCGATGAGAATCAGCTTTACTTCGCATACGTAGGAGAGGCACCTATCTTGGTTTGTGCATCATCAGGTAAGCCTCTGGAAGTGCCAACAGGGCTGTCAAAGCGTGATTCTTCAGGAACACCACTGAGCGCAACAATTATCTCTGCTGGCAGGGCCTAAGCGTCGATTCGATCTCTCTCGAATGAATCTGCTTTATCGACAATAAAGTCTCTTCTTGGTGCAACTTCATTGCCCATAAGTAGTTCAAAGAATTGTTCAGCCTTAGCTAAATCCTCTACAGTTACTCTGCGAAGGGACCTGGTCTTACGATCCATAGTTGTTTCAGCAAGCTGGTCTGCATCCATCTCACCAAGACCCTTGTAACGCTGAATAGGTTCTTGATACTTCTTGCCTGCCTTTGCCAACTTAGAAAGTAGCGCTTCTAGTTCAGCCTGTGAATAGGTGTAAATAACTTCATTAGCTTTAGAACCAGGATTCATAACAACAACCCTGTGCAAAGGTGGAACAGCTGCAAACACTCTGCCATCTTCAACCAGTGGTCTCATGTATTTATAGAAAAGTGTTAGCAACAATGTTCGAATGTGCGCACCGTCAACATCTGCATCGCTCATCAAAATTATCTTCCCGTAACGAGCAGAAGCTAAATCAAAGCTTCTTCCAGAACCAGCACCGAGAACCTTAATGATGGATGCACACTCTGCGTTATTCAACATGTCGGTTATGGCAGCTTTTTGAACGTTAAGAATCTTTCCTCTGATCGGAAGTAGTGCTTGGAACTCCGAGTTACGAGCTAACTTGGCCGTTCCAAGAGCAGACTCACCCTCAACGATGATTAATTCAGAGTCGATAGTGTCTTGAGTTCTGCAGTCAACAAGCTTTGTTGGCAGTGAAGAAGATTCCAGTGCGGTTTTTCTGCGCTGTGTTTCTTTGTGAGTTCTTGCAGAGATTCTAGATTTCATCTCGTTCACAACTTTTTCAAGAACCAGAGCTGTCTGAGCTTTGTCTTCTCGCTTCGAGCTGTTGAACCGATCTGTCAAAGCTTTAGTAACTATTCCTGCAACGATGTTCTTGATTGCTGGTGTTCCTAGAATTTCTTTAGTTTGACCTTCGAACTGAGGTTCAGGAATTCGAACTGTGACCACTGCTGTCAAACCAGCAGTAACATCTTCTTTTTCGATTTTCTCTGCACCAAGTTTGAACTTTCGAGAATTAGCTTCTGCCTGAGTTCTAAAAACCTTGAGGAGAGCTTGTTCAAACCCTTGTAGATGTGTGCCGCCTTTAGGAGTAGCAATGATGTTTACGAAACTCTTGATCTCAGTGTCGTAGTCGGTTCCCCAGCGCACAACTACATCTACTTCACAGCTCCTCTGAACTTCCTTGGATTCCATGTTTCCTGCAGAGTTCAAGACTGGAACCGTCTCAGAGTAATTTCCGCTACCGCTGAGACGCCAAACGTTGCTTAGCGGAGCATCCTTTGCCAAGAAGTCAGCGAATTCAACGATGCCACCTTGGAATAGGAACTCGTGATTTACAGCTTTACCCGCACGTTGATCAGAGACAACCAGCTTTAATCCAGGAACTAGGAAGGCAGTCTGTCTGGCTCTGGCAAGAATATCCTCGAGCACGAATTCAGAGTCCTTGACGAATATTTGAGCATCAGCCCAGAAACGAATTCGGGAACCCGTCTTGTTTTTAGCTACTTTGCCAACATCCCGAAGCACGCTCTTATCTTTGAAAGGCTTGAAAGGATTCGAAGGCGCTAAGGACTTCTTGTCATCAAAGATGCCAGGTTCTCCCCGTTTGAAAGACATAGCCCAGGTTTTGCCGTCTCTGTCCACCTCAACATCAAGGCGCTCAGAAAGGGCGTTAACTACGGAAGCTCCAACACCGTGCAAACCACCTGAAGCTGCATAAGAACCTGAACCGAATTTTCCACCAGCATGAAGCTTTGTGAAAACAACCTCAACACCGCTAAGGCCGGTCTTAGGTTCAATGTCTACTGGAATACCACGAGCTAGGTCTGAAATCTCCACGCTGCGGTCTTTGTGAAGAACAATGTTGATCAGCTTTCCATGACCGGCAAGTGCCTCGTCAACGGAGTTATCAATAATCTCCCACAAACAGTGCATCAAACCCCTGCTATCGGTAGAACCGATATACATTCCGGGACGCTTGCGAACAGCCTCCAACCCTTCTAGAACAGAGAGATGGCGGGCTGAATAGTCGTTGTTTGGCACCTGTCAAGCCTAAACAGCAGGCAAGCAAATAAAGGGCACTGACACCCCACCATAGAGAAACTATTCGCAGATAGCGAAACGGAGCCAGTTGAGGAACAAAACGAGGCTGTTATGTGTTGTAGTAGTCATGGAGGAACAAATGGAACAGACAGAGTCAAACGCAGATGCAACAGAAACCACAACAGAGCTGCCAGCACTAACAGCAGCGGATCGTTGTGACGTCTGCGGTGCTCAGGCATTTATCCGTGTTGTTCTAGCGACCGGTGACCTAGTGTTCTGTGGTCACCATGGATCAGCTAACAAAGAGAAGCTAAAGCCAATCGCAATCACTTGGCAAGACGAAACCGACAAACTTAACTAGTTTTCGAAAGCTATTCTTCTGCTTGCTTCTGCAAGCTCCTCGATCAGAGCAAATCCCTTAGCGTCACTATTTACTTCAATACCCATTCGATGAATCAGCTCATCTGCGAGCTTAGGGTTCTTGGCAAGTAGCGGACCATGTAGCAAAGTTAGTAGAGCATTCTTATGCCAAACCAGTTCGCTGGCTTGGCTGCCAGAATTCACATACCCAACAACACCATTGGATGTCTTCACAAACAAACTCCTGTGCTCCTGCTGCTCATTCTGTTTACCCAATAGATTCTTACTTACTAAGTCATAGGCAGATGCCACAACAAGTGCAGGCTTACCTGACTCGATGTATGAAACCAGATTGTTTACGAAGTCTGTATCTAATCGAAGGATCTCATCCCACGCAGCTTTAGATCCATGCCCAACTAATACAAAATCAAAGTCTGAAAGGTTGGTTGAGTTTGTGACAGGGATAACCTCTGCAGCAACACCTAGCCACTTCAATCTTCTTTGAACTACTAACAAGTTCCCGTGATCACCATTTAGGTTCAAATGCTTGGGAAATAGCGCTGCTAGCTTCAAGACCTTAGTCACGAGACACATCCTCAGGGTCGGTAAAGCCTAGATAGCGTCGCAATCTTCTCATCGCGTCTGCTGAGTAGATAACTGTCTTTAAGCCTGAAGCTGGTTTAGGCAAAGCCATAAAGTCATCGATGGCTTTGAAGTAATCCGCCTCGACAACGTCAATAGGTATTTCGTTATAGGCGAGGAGTAAAGCTGCATCTGCGTAGTTGAATCCGCTAACCATGTTCACGCGCTTGAGATTGCTTAGATCAACCGTCCACATCCAGGACGGGTCGTGAACATCTCTTCCGATAGCAAAGAAGACCTGCTCTACATCTGAACTTAGATTGTCTAAGTTCAACTGCATGCTTGGTGGATTCTGCACCAAGACGAACTCGATCGGTTCCCCGTTTACTTCTTTTATCTCACCTCTGGAGAATACCGGCGGCAGCTCGTCAAGAACCTTTGCAGCTTTAGCTAGATCGAAATTCTTACCCAGAATTTCTTTTGATGTGGCAAGAGCGGCGATAGCATCTAGGGCAAAGTGCAATCCCCTATTAGGAAGGTCGAACTCGGCAGTATGACCTGAAAGATTGACTGCAACTTTCTTATCTTGAAGTTCCGCTACAGTCGCAGCGATAGCTGGCATCGCAATCTCAGGTAGGTAGGTTTGCGCGTACTCCATTTTTGATTTAGACCTTTGGGTAACTAAGTGCGCGATACCAAAGAACTCAACAGACTTACCTTTAACAGATTCACTGATGATCAAACAGTTCTGATCATCACCATTTAGTAGAACCGTTCCAGTTGTTGCCTTAGCAACGAGTGCAAGCTTGTCTCTAACTAGAGCTGGATCTATAAAGCGATCTAATTGGTCTTCAAAAACATTGAGGATGACGGAAGTTTTTGGCTTAACTCTTTGAACAATCTGGGCTGCATGACCCTCGTCCATTTCGAGAATGGCTATCGAACCAGGAACTTTTCCAAACAGATCACCATGTTTGATGATTGTGCTGAAGAAACCTTGCTCAATGTTTGCTGTGGATGGGTTTGTGAAGACGTCTAGGCCGTGAGCACGAACAATTGCAACAACCATCTTTGTTGTAGTTGATTTACCGGCTGTTCCAGTAACTACCACTAAACCGTGCTCGAATGAGTTGAGGGTTTTATAGACCAATTTGGGAGCTAATTTACTCAGCACAACACCTGGCAAAGCAGAGCCACCACCGGGTCTTACCAACCTAACCGCGAAGCGAACTAAGCGGCCGATGAGAATTGCTGGCAGATAGCGCAAGAACTAGTTCTCTTTGATGAAATCTCTAAGCCACTGAGCTCTTGAAGGGTGCTTTAACTTAGACATAGTCTTAGCTTCAATCTGACGAATACGCTCACGAGTAACGCCGTGCTCTTCACCGATCTGGTCAAGGGTCTTCATAACTCCATCACCAATACCGTAACGAGAGCGAATAACAGCTGCTTCACGAGGTGTGAGTGTGTCAAGTAGGCGTTCGATTTCACGCTGCATGATTCTGAAGGCAACTGCATCAGCAGGTTGAACTGCCTCTGTATCTTCGATCAAGTCACCGAACTCTGAATCTCCATCTTCACCAAGAGGAGTAGATAGTGAAATAGGTTCACGGCCGTACTTCTGAACTTCAACAACTTTTTCAGGAGTCATGTCTAGTTCACGAGCTAGCTCTTCAGGAGTTGGTTCACGACCAAGGTCCTGAAGCAACTGCCTCTGCACACGAGACAGTTTGTTAATAACTTCAACCATGTGAACAGGAATACGAATAGTTCTTGCCTGATCAGCCATCGCACGTGTGATTGCTTGACGAATCCACCAGGTTGCATATGTCGAGAACTTATAACCCTTGGTGTAGTCGAACTTTTCAACTGCACGAATCAGACCTAAGTTACCCTCTTGAATAAGATCAAGGAACTGCATACCTCTACCGGTGTACCTCTTTGCAAGAGAAACGACCAAACGCAAGTTAGCTTCGAGCAAGTGGCTCTTAGCACGCTGGCCATCTTTGACAACCCACTTTAGATCTCTTGCCATATCTCTGCTGAGTTTCTTATCTGTTGCAAGTTTTTCTTCAGCAAACAAACCAGCTTCGATTCTCTTAGCTAGTTCAACTTCAAGCTCTGCGTTAAGCAAAGCGACTTTACCGATTTGCTTTAGGTAGTCCTTTACCGGGTCAGCAGTTGCACCAGTGATGCTTGTTGTCTGAACAGGAATATCGTCGTCTTCTTTGCTTGAAAGAATAAGAGCACCTTCAGGGACAACGATTGCATCTTCGTCTTCTTCAACTTCTGGGACAACTTCTTCAACTTCAGCAACTATGACGTCGATGTCAGCTTCAGTTGTTAGAACTTCAACATCGATATCTTCTTCATCTTCGATATCTAACTCAGGGTCTCCTGGTTTAGCACCCTTAGTAGCAGTTATCTTCTTCACTGGCTTTACTGCTGCTTTTGCAGTTGCCTTGGAATCCTTAGCTGCTGGCTTAGCGACTACTTTTGCTACAGGTTTAGCAGTTGTCTTTGTTGTTGGCTTTGCAACAACCTTCTTAGTAACAGTTTTAGTTACTGCCTTTGGTGCAGTTTTAGTATTTTTAGCTGCAGTCTTAACAGCAGTTTTTGCAGGGGCTTTTGCAACAGGCTTTGCAGCAGCCTTAGTAGCTACTTTGGCAACAGGTTTTTTTGCGACAGGCTTAGCAACCGGCTTTGCCTTAACGGCAGGCTTAGCTACCTTCGCTTTTACGACTGCGGCTTTCTTGGCAGGTGCAGCCTTAGCGGCAGGTTGTTTCTTCGCGTCTTTAGACGGAGCAGCTTTTGAAGCTTTCTTAAGCATTGGACCCTTCAGTACCTCTGTTTAGGAGGTTGACCGTTTACGAATTTTTGGGCATTACAAAGACCCATGTCAAATCGGAGGAAATGACTGGGTCTGTTTGTAATTATGCCACTTCTGGAACCCTTTACGGTCTAACAGAGCCAGATGTGAGATACCCAAGCGTTCTTACCTGTTTATGTTGGGCTTTATTCCCGTTATTTAGCTGCCAAAGCCTCGAATTTACGGCGCTCAATGGTGAAAAAGACAACACCAACAGCCACAACCAACAGTTGTGAAGCAAATCCCCATCTAAATGCCTCGACTGTATACCGCTCTACCGAGCCCGAAGATCCATGGATTAGGTCAATCACTAGACCTGTCAAATACATCATTATGAAAGTAGCTAGGAATCCTCCAACGTTTGCAAAGCCGTTAGCTGTGCCAAGTCTTGTCTTAGGAACGATGTCTTTGGAGAAATCAAAGGCAATCATTGAAGCCGGGCCTCCAACTGAAATAGCCAGGAAACAAATAAAGAGGAGCCAAGAAGGGGAACGACCTGGCATTGCCAAGATAACTATCCAGGCTGTCGTAGTTAGAGCAACAACTGAATAAACCAGAGTTGCACGCAGATGAGGCGCACGAGCACAGATAGTGCCGATCACAGGTCCGGTCACAAAACCAAATAACACCATGGCTGTCAGTGTCGCCGCTGCAAAGTCATGTGACTGACCCTGAGCTGTGACAAGAAAAGGAACTGCCCATAAAAGAGCAACCGAAGTTGTCGTTGGTTGCGTCACATAGTGAGTCCAGAAAGACATTCTGATCCCTGGGTTCCTAATGTTTTCAACGAGCTGTTGTGTTGCAAGTTTCAAAGACGGAGCGTTGTGCTTGTTAGGTTCATGGCTCTGAGCTTCATTGGCAGTGAAAACAATCACCATGATTGAAATGAACAGAGAGGCCGCAGACATGATTGAGAAACCAGCAGTCCAACCTAGAGTTTCAAGCATGTACCAAAATGGAACTGCTGAGAAGAATTGTCCAAGTTGTCCGACAGTTGCAACATACTGTTGCACTTTGGAAGCCTTAGCTCCTTGGTACCAACCGTTTATCAAACGGATCATGGAAATGAAGGTGAAGCTATCCCCCATGCCAACAAGCATTCGACCTACCACCGCAGTTGAAAGATTAGGAGCTAGTGCAACCGTTAGTTGCCCAGCAGCCATGACGAAAGCACCAACTGCAAGCAATGCTTTAGCACCGAACCTGTCTAAAAGAATTCCAACAGGAATTTGCATCGCCGCATAGACGACGAGTTGAAACACAGCTAGAGTTGCGAGTTGCTGAGCGTTAGTGTGAAATCTTTCGCTTGCGATAAGCGTTGCTACGCCGAGGCTAGATCTCTGCGTGACGGCAAGAAAGTACGCGAGCCCCGCAACTGTGAGAACAAGCGTTGGTGAACGCTTCAGTCTTGATCCTCGTCGTTCTCTAATTTATTTTTCTGATGTGACGCTAAATAGCCTTCAAGTTCTGCAGCAATCTCGTCAGCATCAGGTATCTCTCTTTCCCGAGGCTTCACTGCACCCATACCATTCGCAGCTTTTTCACTTTGGAAACTTGATTCCAAGCTTTCTACCATTCGTGAAAGCTCTTGATTCTCAGACATCTGTTGAGTGATTCTGCGAGTGAAGGCAACTCCTTCATCGCGAAGTTCATCTGTTGGAAACACTAAACCGAGGTGACTAGAAATTAGCTCTAAACCAGAAACAGCCGCTTGCGGATATTCAGAATCTGAGAGGTAGTGCGGAACAAGAAGGACAAAACCAGTGCTAGGAATGTCAGCTTGAGTAAGCCTGAATTCAAGTAAGTGCATGATGTTGCCAGGCACCTGTGTTCTAGGTTTCCACTCAGAGTATTTAGCTATGACATTCTTTTGATTACCCGAGACTGTTACCCCAACCGGTCTGGTGTGTGGGATAGGAAAAGGTATGGCATGGAGCCAAGTCATGTCTCTGATGCCGAAATAAGAGAAGAGCACCTCAACAGATGAGGCGAATGCTTCCCACTTGAAATCAGGTTCATAGCCATTGAGGAACAGGAACTGTGCACCAACTTCATCTCTGACTAAATGCAAAGACAATGATGCTGGTTGATAATCCTCTATATGGTCTTGCTCGAAGAACATCACAGGTCTTCTGGATCTGTAATCCAGTAGTTCATCGTTGTCGAAAACAGCTATGGTCTCGTAATCAAGATTGCTAAGAATTTGCTGAGATACCTGCTGCATGGCTGAACCAGCGTCTGTGAAACCCGAGATGGCAGCTAGCAGGTGAAGACCTTCAGGAACTTCAACATCCGTGTTTACCAAAGTGAAAAGGTTATTTTGCTGTGCCATGTGAACATTCTAACTTCACGTGGCTAGCATGGTATTTATGACTTCTATAACATTCAAAATTCAGGGCCCTTCAACCAAACCAACCGCAGATACCGTTCTCGTTTATGGTGTTTCAAAACAAGACAAGGGACCAATTCTCATAGGCAACGCTGCCAAGGATTCTCTGACCAAATCACTGAATCTCAAGTCGCTTCAAGTAACAGGTTCTGCTGAAAGCTGCGTTCGAGTAGCAGCAGGAGCTGGTGTTATCGGTCTTGTTGGTGTTGGTGAGAGTATTTCAAGTCACTCAAAAGCTCGCGAACTTGGCGGAGCAATAGGTAGAGCATTCAACGATCACAAAAACCTAATTGTAGACATTCCACTAGCAACCAAGGAGATCGCACTAGCTTTGCTTGAAGGTATTGCAATTGTTCAGTACGAATACAACACATATAAGTCAGGTGAAAAGAAGCCTGCTGCATTGAAGCAAGTTCAATTGATTAGCAAACTAAAGATAACCAAAGCCGAACTAGACAGAATCAAAATCGTTTCTGAGATTCTGAATGCAACTAGAGACCTTGTAAATGCTCCTGCTAATGATTTGTATCCAAGCAAGATGGCTGAAATAGTAAAAGGTCAATCAAAGATCCCTGGCGTCACTGTTGAGATCTGGGATGAAAAGAAATTGGCCAAAGAGAAATGTCACGGAATTCTAGCCGTTGGTCAGGGTTCGGTTAGACCACCGCGTCTAGTAAAGATCTCATACAAGCCTTCTCGGTCAAAAGCTCATCTCGCTCTTGTCGGCAAGGGAATCACCTTCGATACTGGAGGTATTTCTCTCAAGCCTGCTACTGGAATTCTTGGGATGAAATATGACATGGCAGGCGCTGCAACAGTTGCACAGGCAGCATTTGCTATCGCAAGACTGAAACTACCTATTGCGGTTACCGCATACATGTGTATTGCCGAAAACATGCCATCTGGGTCAGCCACACGTCCTAATGACGTAATCACTTTCCGCAACGGTAAGACTGTGGAAGTAACAAACACTGATGCTGAAGGAAGACTTGTCTTAGCAGATGGACTCATCCTCGCTTCGGAGTCAAAGCCAGATCTGATTGTCGATGTTGCAACACTTACTGGTGCGGCACGTGTAGCACTGGGTAACCGCTACACAGGACTCATGGGTGATGATAACTCCGTTGCGCTAGTCCAAGATGCAGCCAAAGCTTCCGGAGAATTGGTCTGGCATATGCCACTTCCTGAGGAGCTACTTGAACTAATCAAGTCGGATATCGCAGATTTGATGAACTCTCGAGTAGGTAACCCTTCCGGTGGAATGCTAGTCGGTGGACTATTCCTACAGGAATTCATTGGAACCTTGCCAAAGTCGAAAGAGCGCCTGAACTGGGCCCACCTAGACTTCGCAACAGCAGCGAATAACGACCTAGCCCCTTATGGCTACACAGTCAAAGGTGCCACTGGATCCATGGTTAGAACCCTTATTTCAGTTGCAGAACAGTTAGCAACTAAGAATAAGAAATAACCATCTAGTAATCTGTATTAGTTATCCCCCTATTTAGGAGCCCAATTGGCCGAGCACAATTTTGACGTCGTAATTCTTGGTGGCGGAAGCGGTGGCTATGCCGCAGCTCTTCGCAGCGCACAACTAGGCCTTTCAGTAGCGCTTATCGAAAGAGACAAGCTAGGCGGTACTTGCTTACACCGTGGATGTATTCCAACTAAAGCACTCTTGCACTCAGCTGAAGTAGCTGATGTGACACGCGACGCAGCTGCTTACGGAATTCAAGCAACACTTCAGGGTGTTGATATGCCAGCAGTTAATAAGTATCGCGACGGCATCGTCGACAAACTTTTCAAAGGTCTAACAGGTTTAGTTTCTTCAAAGGCAATCACAGTTGTTCCTGGTGAAGGTCGAATGACTGGTCCTAAATCAATAACTGTTAACGGGGATGTTTACACCGGTAAGAATTTGGTTCTAGCAACCGGTTCATTCAGCAAAACTCTGCCTGGACTTGAGATCGGTGGAAGAGTAATTACCTCTGAACACGCTCTCCAGCTGGACTTCGTACCAAACAAGGTCATCGTTCTCGGTGGTGGAGTTATCGGTGTCGAATTTGCTTCTATCTGGAAGTCATTCGGAACTGATGTGACAATCATCGAAGGACTCCCAACACTTGTTCCTAACGAAGATGCTTCTGTAAGCAAGGCAATGGAACGTGCTTTCCGAAAGCGTGGTATCAACTTCAAAACTGGAGTTCGCTTTCAAGGAGTGCAGCAGAGTGCAACCGGAGTTGTTGCAACTCTCGAAAACGGTGAACAGTTCGATGGCGAGTTGATGTTGGTAGCAGTTGGTCGAGGACCTAACACAGCAGGATTTGGTTACGAAGAAAACGGCGTAAAAATGGATCGCGGTTACGTTCTGACTAATGAAAGATTGCAGACTTCCGTGCCTGGTGTCTATGCAGCCGGCGACATCGTTCCTGGTCTGCAGCTAGCGCACCGAGGATTCCAGCAAGGTATCTTCATTGCCGAAGACATCGCAGGACTAAGACCTGCACCGATTGATGAACTAGGTATTCCAAAAGTTACTTACTCAGAGCCTGAAATTGCATCAGTCGGTCTCACAGAATCAAAAGCTGCTGAGACCTTCGGCCAGGACAACATCTCTGTATACGAATACAACCTTGGTGGAAACGGTAAGAGCCAGATTCTTGGCACCGCTGGTTTCGTTAAATTGATCAGACGTAACAATGGCCCAATCATTGGTATCCACATGATTGGTTCAAGAGTCGGAGAACAGATCGGTGAAGCTCAACTAATCGTCAACTGGGAAGCTTTCCCTGAAGAGGTAGCTTCACTGGTTCACGCTCACCCAACACAAAACGAAGCATTGGGCGAAGCTCATTTAGCTCTCGCTGGCAAACCACTACACGCACACGCTTAGACTTAAAATCTGCATAAGGAGCAACAACAAATGAGTGAAGTAAAACTTCCAGCCCTAGGTGAAAGCGTTACCGAAGGAACTGTAACCCGATGGCTCAAGAAGATTGGCGATTCAGTCGCAATCGACGAGCCACTAGTAGAGGTATCAACCGACAAGGTAGACACTGAGATTCCTAGTCCTGTCGCTGGAACCCTGCAGCAGATTCTGGTTGCTGAAGACGAAACCGCAGCTGTCGGTGCAGTCCTTTGCATCGTTGCTGATGGCGTTGCATCTAGCGCTCCAGCTGTTGTGACTCCACCAGTTGTCGAGGCTGCTCCTGTTGTCGTAGCACCTGTAGTAGAGGCAGCTCCAGTAGTAGTTGCTCCTGTTGTCGAAGCAGCTCCTGTTGTCGTAGCTCCAGTAGAAACAACAACCGCAGCTCCAATGAGCCTTCCAGTTTTCACTCCTCAGGTTTCAACACCTGTTGTTGCCGCTCCAGTGGTAGCTCAAACTGAAACAAACAGTGATCCAAGCTATGTGACACCTTTGGTTCGCAAACTTGCTGCTGAGTCAGGTGTAAACCTAGGCAGCGTTTCTGGAACCGGTGTTGGCGGTCGCATCCGCCGCGAAGACGTAGTTGCAGCAGCAAGCGGAACTTCATCAGCTCCAAAGGCATCTGCCCCAGTTGCAATGGCAGCACCTTCTGCACTTCGCGGAACAACTGAACCAATGTCAAGACTTCGTAAGGTTCTTGGCGAACGTGCAGTTGCTTCAATGGTCTCAACTGCGCAACTAACAACCGTTGTTGAAGTTGATGTCACCAAGATTGCTCAGCTAAGAAGCAGAGTGCAGACTGAATTCACTGCCAAGGCTGGAGTAAAGCTAAACTTCATGCCATTCTTCTTCCTTGCCGCTGCTGAAGCACTTCGTGTTCACCCGAAGATCAACGCAAGCATCGATGGCGAGAACATTGTTTACCACTCTTCAGAAAACATCAGCTTCGCTGTTGACACCGAACGTGGACTATTGACTCCAGTGATCAGAGATTCAGCTTCACTTTCACTTGTATCAATCGCTCAACAGATTGCAGATCTTGCAGCAAGAACAAGAGAAAACAAACTAAAGCCAGACGAACTATCAGGTGGAACCTTCACTTTGACAAACACTGGTTCTCGTGGCGCACTGTTTGACACTCCAGTTGTTTTCTTGCCTCAGTCAGCAATTCTTGGGACAGGTGTTGTTGCTAAGCGTCCAGTTGTTGTTACCGATGAGAACGGTCAAGACAGTATCGCGATTCGCAGCATGGTTTATTTAGCTTTGTCTTATGACCACCGCTTAATCGATGGAGCAGATGCAAGTCGCTTCTTGGTAGATGTGAAGACTCGTTTGGAAGAAGCAAACTTCCAAGCTAACTTCGGCTTCTAATTAACTCTAGAAATCTGCAGAGAATCTTTGTCTCGCCAGGCATTTAACGTCAACCTCTTTCCATCACAGGTCCTCTTAACGTGAATTTGCGTTAGCCCGCCGAATGATTTGAGTTGAACAACGCGAAAAGAATCTCGGCCTATTCGCAAATTTGTGTGAGCTCTCAGTTTGGTAGGAATGTCAGCGCCAACAAGATCTACTTCTCCACACTTAATCACTGAAACGCTTTTACTCACACCCTGCTTAGCAACAACCTTGGTTTGAGTCATCGGAAAACTGAAAAGTAGCCAACAAGCAGCAATCGTTATAGCAACCGATGAAACGAGTGTCGGTTTTACGCGAAAACCGCTCTTCTTAAAAAATCCTTGCATTGGGCTGAGTTCATATCGCTCTCGTTTCCGCGGGGTCTTAAGTAACTGAATCGATTCTTCGAACGATATCTCCCTATTCAGTAGCAACGCCACCTTGCCGTTTCTAAGCTTCGTCGGGATGCATTTTTCTCCAAGGATGGCAACCCACCTTGGCCAACTCGTCAAGAAGCTGGGCTGAAAGAGAAACTGAGTTGATTGGGAAGACCTCCTGTCCTGAACTTCCCAAAGATGTCCATATTTAGTGGACTTCTTCAATTGCAGAACAGCAAAGTGTCTCAAACCTGGTTGTTTTCTAAACATGCCTACATGATTGAATATTCGGTCGAGGGGCAGTTGGTAGAGCGCTTGAATGTGGAGATCAAGGCGAAATGGTTACCTGTGGATGGATTTAGACTAGGTACATGACTGCTTTTGAAGTTGTTGGTTTAGCGCCAGATTTCGTGGATTACCAGAAAGCTTGGGATCTTCAGCGTCAGGTGCATGCCGAGGTTGCTTCTGGCATTCGGGAAGACACAGTCCTACTTCTAGAGCATGACGGCGTTTATACAGCAGGTAAAAGAACTGAAGATGAAGAACGCCCCCAAGATGGCACTCCTGTTATAGATGTTGACCGTGGCGGAAAGATCACCTGGCATGGACCGGGACAACTTGTTGGTTACCCAATCATGAAACTTCCTGAACCAATCGATGTTGTTGGTTATGTGCGCTGGCTAGAGCAGGTTCTCATAGACAGCATTGCTGATTTTGGACTCTATACGGAGAGAGTCGAAGGTCGGTCTGGCGTATGGGCACCAGTTGGAAATACCCACGTCAAGATTGCAGCCATAGGCATCAGAGTAGCTGAACGAACCACCATGCATGGCTTTGCTTTGAACTGTAATAACTCTCTGAAAGCCTACGAAACCATCATTGCCTGCGGTATCAAGGACGCAGAAACGAGTACTATAAGCGAGTTAGTGCAAAGAGATATCACTCCAGCTATGGCAAGCGTGGTTATTCAAAAGCACCTAACTTCGATCGGAAAAGTGACCAAGTGACCCAAGAGCCAGCACCAAAGCGCATGCTGCGTGTTGAAGCACGCAATGCCGAAGTCCCTATCGAACGTAAGCCTGAATGGATCAAAACCAAGGCAAAGATGGGTCCTGAGTATCAAGCTCTGCACACTCTGGTGAAAACAGAAGGGCTACACACTGTCTGCCAAGAAGCAGGCTGCCCAAACATCTTTGAATGTTGGGAAGACCGCGAAGCGACTTTTCTCATCGGTGGAGCACAGTGCACTAGACGATGTGACTTCTGCCAGATTGACACCGGTAAGCCAGCTAACTTAGACCCAGATGAGCCAAGAAGAGTTGGTCAATCTGTTGTGAAGATGCAACTGCGCTACGCAACAGTAACCGGTGTTGCTAGAGATGACCTTCCTGATGAAGGTTCATGGCTTTACGCAGAGACAATTAGACAAATTCACAAGCAATCCCCTGGCACAGGTGTTGAAATCCTTGTTCCAGATTTCTCAGGTAAGCCTGAATGGTTGCAAAAAGTTTTTGATGCACAGCCTGAAGTATTCGCTCACAACGTTGAAACAGTTCCTAGAATCTTCAAGCAGATTAGACCTGCTTTCACTTACGAACGTTCACTCGATGTTCTAACTCAAGCCAGAAACGCTGGCATGGTTACCAAGAGCAATCTAATTCTTGGTATGGGTGAAGAAATCTCTGAGGTTGTTCAAGCGTTGCAGGATCTCTATGACGCTGGCACAGACATCGTCACAATTACTCAATACTTGAGACCAACTGTTAGACATCATCCTGTTTCAAGGTGGGTTAAGCCTCAAGAATTCGTCGAACTAAAAGAGATTGCTGAAGACATGGGTTTCCTAGGTGTCCTTAGCGGTCCCCTAGTTCGCAGCAGCTACCGCGCCGGCAGACTTTGGGCTCAAAGCATGATCAAGCGTGGCGACACTATTCCTGAAAACCTCCAACACCTAGCTGAAGCCGCTGTTCGCGACGGTTTCAGTCAGGCTGTCAACTAAACAACCAATAGGCTAAACATCATGGCAAAAGATAAATCAAAGAAAAAAGCTGACAAAGCTCCAGGTCTATTCGCTCAATTTGGCGAGCAAGTTCGTTTCCTAAGAGAAGCAGACACAAAGGCGCTACCTATTGGAATTCTGGTTGGTATCGGAGTTTTCCTAACCATCAGCGTTGTTGGTGCAATCATCTCCAACCTAAACTTCCTAGTAACAATCCTTTGGGTAATCCTTGGTATCGCCTCTGGTTATCTAACCTGCCTGTTGGTGCTCACCCGCAGAGCTAACACAGCGATCTTCAAGAAGTATGAAACCGAACCAGGCCGCGTAAGCATCACCGTGGGCACACTTACTCGCAGAAACTATAAAGGTTCAAACCAGCCGGTCGCCATCAACCCTAAGACCAAAGACATGGTCTTCAGGATCGTAGGTCCTGCAGGTGTTGTTCTCATGGGTGAAGGTGCTAAGACTAGCACCAAGGCCCTACTTGAAGACGAGAGACGTAAGGTTCAGCGCGTTGCTTCAGGGGTAAGCGTTCACACCTTCTACAGCTCTCAAGATGGCGAAGGCGTCCCACTAATCCAGCTACACAAAAAGGTGAAACAGCTCAAGAGAACCCTGAACAGAGCAGAGATTACAGCCGTGCAGAACCGCCTCTCAGCACTTGATACCCGTTTCGGCATGCCTATTCCTAAGGGAATTGACCCAGCCAAGATGCGTGCGTCTAAGCGGATTCAATAGTCTCTAAAAACTTTTTACAAGCCTGAAACATACTTTTGCCTAAGTCTTAGGCTTCAGGGCGATAAAGTGGTCTTGAGCGTAATGGATCGCTCGAAACCCACAAACCTTTGAAGGGCTCTCCCTATGTTTAAATCAGCATCCGAGGTCATCAAATTCATCAAAGATGAGGACGTAAAGTTCGTTGATGTTCGCTTCACCGATCTACCTGGTGTTCAGCAACATTTCAACTTGCCGGTTAGTCAGATTGATGAAGACTTCTTCGTAAACGGCCAACTATTCGATGCTTCATCGATTCGCGGCTTCGCCTCAATTCACGAGTCAGACATGCAGCTAATCCCTGATGTCACAACTGCCTACCTAGATGGTTTCCGCGTTGAGAAGACTCTCATCATCAACTTCGACATCTATAACCCACGTAACGGTGAGATCTACCACCGTGACCCACGTCAGGTTGCTAAGAAAGCTGAAGCGTACCTAGCTTCAACCGGTATTGCAGACACTGCATTCTTCGCTCCTGAAGCTGAATTCTTCATCTTCGATGAAGTTCGTTACGAGACAAAGTCAAACACTGCTTATCACTTCGTTGACTCAATCGAAGGCGCTTGGAACTCAGCTCGCGAAACTGAATCAGATGGTGGTCGTAACCTTGGAAACAAGACACCTTATAAGGGTGGATACTTCCCAGTTTCACCGGTTGACCACTTGGCTGACATTCGCGACGAGATTGTTCTAAACCTCGAAAAGGCTGGACTATCTGTTGAGCGTAGTCACCACGAAGTTGGAACTGCTGGTCAGTGTGAAATCAACTACAGATTCAACACTTTGGTTCAGTCAGCTGATGATGTTCTGAAATTTAAGTACATCGTGAAGAACACTTCATACAACTACAACAAGACCGCTACCTTCATGCCTAAGCCGCTTTTCGGTGACAACGGTTCAGGTATGCACGTTCACCAGTCGCTATGGAAAGATGGCAAGCCATTGTTCTATGACGAGAACGGCTACGGCGGTCTATCAGATCTAGCTCGTTGGTATATCGGTGGACTACTAAAGCACGCTCCAAGTTTGCTTGCTTTCACTAACCCAACAGTGAACAGCTACCGTCGTCTAGTTCCAGGTTTCGAAGCTCCTGTAAACCTTGTTTACTCTGCTGGTAACCGTTCAGCTGCTATTCGTATTCCAATGACCGGTACTAACCCGAAGGCTAAGCGTATTGAATTCCGCGCTCCTGATGCTTCAGGTAACGCTTACCTAGCCTTTGCAGCAATGTTGATGGCCGGTCTTGATGGAATCAAGAACCGCATTGAGCCACACGCTCCAGTTGACAAGGACCTTTACGAGTTGCCACCAGAGGAAGCTAAGAACATTCCTCAGGTTCCAGGTTCACTCGAAGAAGTTCTACAGGCTCTAGAAGCTGACCACGACTACCTATTGGCAGGCGATGTTTTCACTAAGGATCTAATTGAGACTTGGATTGATTACAAGCGCGAGAAGGAAATCAAGCCTTTCGCTCAGCGTCCTCACCCATACGAGTTCGAGCTTTACTACGGCGTTTAGTCGTAAACCAATTGCGGGTCATCGAAAGATGGCCCGCTTTTGCTTTAAGCGAAGAACAGTCTTTCAAACACCATACGAGACCTGCGAGTGAAAGCTAGGTAATCTTCTTCAAGCTTTGATGCAGAACCTCTTGGATACTCAAGTAT
>JBBAMM010000006.1:3483-4745 GCA_040402475.1 Rhodoluna sp. | reverse complement strand
TAAATCATCCGTGCACGCAAAAGCGCTTGGTTCTCCCAGATATCCGCCCAGCGCGAGTAATACGCTTTATATGACTCTAAAGATCTAGTAACCGAACCGTTTTTACCTTCAGGGCGGAGATCCATATCTAGTTCAAATTCAAGCTGTGGATCAGTTGCTAGACGTTTGATTTCGCTGATAACTAACTCAGCTGCTTTCTGAGCAATAGCAACAGGAATGGTTGGTTTCGGGTCGTAAACAAACATGACATCAGCATCGCTACCAAAGCCAAGCTCTGCGCCACCGAATCTGCCCATGGCCATTATGCCAAAATCAACCAGATCTAGCACAGGAGAATCATTGTGCTTCATGCTCTCAAGGACGGCAGTAGCGAGAGATTCTAGATACCACTGTGTGATGTCTGTGAGCCCTGTGCCAAGTTCTTTGAGGGTTAGCTCACCAACAACAGCACCTAAAGCAAGACGCAATGTTTCTCTGCGGCGAATGTGTCTTATGGCTTTACCAAATTCATCGAGTGAATCGTGTCTAGTTCCAAGCGACTCTGATTGCATTCGTAGTGTTTCTAAGTTTTGAGGATGTAATTGATTGACGTCCTCGAACCAGGCAGCTCCTTCAGGAATCAACTCCAACATAGCCGTGGCAAGTCGACTGGTTGATAGCGCCACAGTCATGCGTTCAGCAGCACCGGTGCTATCTCTAAGCATGCGTAAGTACCAGTGCGATTCACCCAGGTTTTCACTTAGTCTTCTGAAAGCCAATAATGCCGAGTCAGGATCGGTTCCTTCAGCAAACCATTGAAGCAAGACAGGTAACAACTGCTTCTGGATCTGTGCTCGTCTTGATAGACCAGAAGTTAGTGCTGAGATGTGAGTAAGCGCTCCCTTTGGATCAATGAAGCCAATAGCCGCTAAACGATCTGCTGCTTGATCATTTGAGAGCTCTAGACCATCAGAGGCTTTAGAAACGGCTGCAAGTAATGGACGGTAGAAAATCTTCTGGTGCAAAGCCCTTACTTGTTGTTTCACCTCTTGCCAGTGCTTGAGAAGATCTTCTGCTGTCCAAGCAAGGTTGACTGAGCGAGCTATTGCTCGCTGAGCGTTCTCTTCCAAGGGCATCAAATGAGTTCTTCTCATTTGAGTCATCTGAATGCGATGTTCAATAAGACGCAAGAACTTATAGTGCTGAGAGAACTCTTGAGCCTCAGCTCGACCGATGTATCCACCTGCAGCTAACTGGTCGATAGCGGTAATCGTATCTGGTGC
>JBBAMM010000006.1:1349-3383 GCA_040402475.1 Rhodoluna sp. | reverse complement strand
GACCGATGTATCCACCTGCAGCTAACTGGTCGATAGCGGTAATCGTATCTGGTGCATGAACGCTAACGTCTGTTCTACCGTGGACTAGTTGCAATAGTTGAACTGTAAATTCGATGTCTCTTAGTCCACCAACACCCAGTTTTATCTGGCGATCAACTTCATCTTCAGGAATGTTTGCACTAACTCGCTCGCGCATTCGCTGAACTGATTCGACGAAGTTCTCTCGCTGTGTTGATTGCCAAACCAGGGGTTGAACTGCGGCAAAATAACGAGACCCAAGTTCTTTATCCCCCGCCATTGGTTTAGCTTTTAGCAAGGCCTGGAATTCCCAGTTCTCCGCCCAACGTGAATAGTAAGCCTGATGTGAATCTAAGGTTCTAACTAATGCTCCCGATTTACCCTCTGGACGCAGATTGGCATCGACTTGCCACAAGGCTGGCTCAGGATTGTTGGCATCCATAGCTCGCATCAGTCTGGTGGCCAACTTGGTAGCAATAGCTAACATGCGTTCGTTTTCAAGGGTTTCAGTTGCTGACTCTGCGACATAAATCACATCAACATCGCTGATGTAATTTAGCTCTCCTGCTCCACCTTTACCCATACCGATAACTGCCAGTCGAGTGTTATTTACTTCTTCCTCGGTAAATGTTCCAAATTCGGTGCTCTCAATGAGTTCTTTGCGAGCAATGACAAGTCCTGCTTCTAGTGCAGCACCTGCCAAGTTGGCGAGGGCGAGTGAAACTCTTGGTTGAGCTTTTTGTGGGTCAGGTTGGGATAGGTCGAAGATTGCAATCTTGAGTAACTCGGTTCGGTAGCAAATACGTATTGCTGATACAAACTCAGCAGAATTGAAATCCTTTTGCTTGACTGATTCAATTGATTTCTTGAAAACTAAATCGTATTCACTTCTACCTGGCAGTGAAGTAATAGCTTTTTCAAAAAGGTTCAGATTCTCTGGGGTCCTAGCTAGGAAATCGTTCAGAGCAGTTGAGGCACCAACTAGTTTCGCAAGACGCTCAGCAGAGTCTTCTTTAGAGAGGATTTTCTTTACTCTCGATTTTTCGATGCGGGCCAAGGCGATGATGTTATTCAAAGCATCATCGGGAGATGCAGCTTTTGATAGTGCAGCAAGAGCAGACCTGCCAACATCACCGACAAGTGAAACCAGCTCATCAAGTTTTGGAATTGTGCCGTCTAAGTCAATAAATCCAAAGCGTGCAAGAGATAGGAGTGCGCCTCCAGATCTTTGCGAAGCAGTAGCCATTAGAGAACTTCGAGGTTGGTCTTCAATTCATATGGAGTTACCTGAGCACGGTAATCGCTCCATTCACGACGCTTGTTAGCAAGCACGTAACTGAATACTGATTCACCTAGTGTCTCAGCTGCAAGTTCAGATTCTTCTAACTTACGGATAGCGTGATCAAGAGACTGTGGCAATGGCTGAATACCCATCGCTCTACGCTCAGCGTCCGTTAGATCCCAAACGTTGTCTTCGGTTTCTGCAGGAAGTTCATAGCCTTCCTCGATTCCCTTAAGGCCAGCAGATAACAACAGAGCATATGAAAGATAAGGGTTAGCAGCTGAGTCAATTGCACGGTACTCAATGCGTGAAGAGTTGCCTTTGTTTGGTTTGTATAGCGGAACACGGATAAGAGCAGATCTGTTGTTGTGTCCCCAGCAAACGAATGATGGAGCCTCTCCACCACCCCAAAGTCTCTTGTATGAGTTCACATACTGGTTTGTCACAGCAGTGATTTCAGGAGCGTGTCTTAGTAAACCAGCGATGAAACTCTTAGCAGTCTTAGACAAGTGGTATTCCCCTGAAGGATCAAAGAATGCGTTAGTGTCACCTTCAAAGAGTGACATGTGCGTGTGCATTCCAGAACCTGGGTGCTCAGTAAATGGCTTAGGCATGAATGTCGCGTAGACACCCTGCTCAATAGCGACTTCTTTGATAACAGTCCTGAAAGTCATGATGTTATCTGCCATGGTCAAAGCATCGGCATAACGCAAGTCAATTTCGTTCTGACCAGG
>JBBAMM010000006.1:0-1249 GCA_040402475.1 Rhodoluna sp. | reverse complement strand
CGAACAAACTTGACGTTACGCTCCTCGATAGTCCTAAGCACAAAATCGCGTTGCTTGTCCATCAAAAAACCTTTCTATTTCCTCCTACTAGGCTAGTGGTTATGCCCAATGTTCGCCTAGCCTTAGCGCAAACCAACCCAACCGTTGGAGACATCGAGGGCAACCTAAAAGGCATCTGGCAAGTAATCCTTGACTCAGTTGAGAATCAAGCCGATATCTTGGTCTTTGGAGAGATGGCAATCACCGGTTATCCAATAGAGGACTTAGCCAGCCGAGAATCATTCATCCTGGAGGCAGAGCTTGCTGTTAGGGAACTAGCTGCCAAACTCGGCGCTCCTGAGTTTAGAGAGCTAGCTGTTGTTATAGGACATCCAGCTATGGCCACCGCTCAAGAACAAACCGGTTGGGCAATTGCTAAGAACTGTGCAACAGTGATTATTGGTGGCAAGGTTGTTGGCACTTACGCTAAACATCACTTACCTAATTACTCAGTATTTGATGAATATAGAACTTTCGTATCGGGTAATGACCTTCTAACCTTCGAACACAAAGGCCTTCGATTCTCAACAGTCATCTGTGAAGACATTTGGCAATCTGGTGGGCCAGTAGCAAAACTGGGCGATGCCAATACCGATGTTGCACTTATCCTCAACGGCTCTCCCTTTGAGATCGATAAAGATGATCGCAGACTTGGGTTAGTCACCGAGTTAGCTAAGCGACACAACTGTGCTGCGGCTTATGTGAATCTCGTCGGTGGACAAGACGATCTTGTCTTTGATGGGGATAGCATCATCGTCGATAGCAAAGCTCGAATGGTAGCTAGGCTCAAGCAATTCAAAACAGATTTAGTGATGATTGATATTGCTGCAAAGGATGAATTAGTTGTTGTTGGAGAGCATCACCTAACCAAACCAAACGACAACTGGCAAGCCTGGAATGCCTTGGTACTTGGACTACGTGACTATGTTGTAAAGAATGGTTTCAAATCCGTTGTTCTAGGTCTCAGCGGTGGTATTGATTCTGCGGTGTGTGCAACTATTGCAGCCGATGCCATTGGTGCTGAGAATGTATTCGGCGTTTCAATGCCTAGTAGATACTCTTCAGATGGTTCTAAAGACGATGCGCTTGACCTTGCATCAAGAAGAGGCATCAAGTATCAAGTTCAACCTATTGAAGATTTAGTTACACCTTTTGAGGATCAACTCGGTCTTGAAGGACTCCCTGCTGAAAATCTGCAAGCTCGAGTCCG
>JBBAMM010000005.1:69226-70785 GCA_040402475.1 Rhodoluna sp. | reverse complement strand
GTGTTGTTCTGTACTGTTACAGGTTTGGATAACGGAACTTCGTATGCATTTACTGTTACTGCAACTAACTCTGCTGGAACTGGTTCCGCATCTGCTTCTTACAACGGAGTGCCAGCAACAATTGCAAGTGCTCCAAGGAACATCTCTGTAACTCCGGTAAATGGAGGAATAACAGCTTCTTGGGCAGTGCCTTCATACGACGGTGGAACTGCTATTACTGGTTACATCGCAACAGTTAGATCAACTGGTGATACTTGCACAACAAATGCATCAACAAGAACATGTACGTTCAGCGGTCTAGTCAATGGGTCAACGTACGTTGTTGATGTTGTTGCGTCAAATAATGCTGGTAACTCCGAGGCAGCTTCGTCATCGAACGTGACTCCTAGAACAGTGCCATCGAAACCTGTTCAGGTAACTCTGACTCCCGGAGCTTCTACGATCAGAGTCAGTTGGGCTGCTCCGTTGTCAGACGGTGGAGCATCGATAACTTCTTATCTTGCTACGGCAACACCTGGTGTTGGTCTTACATGTACTAGCACTGGAACCTATTGTGATTTCTTGAACCTAACTCCAGGTACAAACTACAGCGTGACTGTTGTTGCAATTAATGCTGCAGGTACTGGAGCGTCTAGTTCAAGCATCTCTGCTATGCCATTTACTAACCCAGGTGCTCCTACCTCAGTAGCTGCAGTTGCAGATGATGGACAGGTTCTAGTTACTTGGGCAGCTCCAACGTCAAATGGTGGGTCAGACATCACAGGTTATGTTGCTACAGCAACCTTGAGCACTAACGTGTTTAGTTGCTCAGCTCCATCTACTGCCACAAGCTGTTTGATCAAGGGTCTTACAAATGGTTCTAAGTATTCAATAAAGGTTTCAGCTTCCAACGGAGCCGGCGCTGGCCCTGAATCCGCGGTTGCTGGAACTACAACTCCTAGGGGTGTTCCAAATGCTCCAACATTGGTTTCAGTTGATCCTCAAAACCAAAGCTTGGTTGTTAAGTGGCGCGCGATTTCGACAAATGCTGACAACAATGGTTCGGCTATCATTCGATACATCGCGAAGGCAATGCCTTCTGGGCAGACATGTCAGGTTGATGGATTTACAACAGTAAATAACTCCTCTGTTGCAAACACCACATGCACGATTACTGGGCTTACCAATGGTGCGATTCAGTCTGTAACAGTCACTGCAGTAAATGAAGCTGGAACATCTTCTTCATCAAATGCAATTTCTACTACACCTAGATCAGCGCCAGGTGCACCAGTAGGCGTGAAACTAACACCGCTTAACGGTGGAGTATCTATTTCTTGGAATGCGCCTGTTGATTCAGGCGGCTCAACAATACTTAATTACATAGTGAGCGCTACCCCTACAGGCGCTGGTGGCTCAGTAATTAACTGCCCTGAAAGCAGTGGTGATGCTAGAAACTGTTTGATCACCGGATTGTCCAACGGGTCTTCTTACACCGTTACTGTAGTTGCAAAGAATGGTGTGGGCAATGGACCAGCATCTGCAAGCCAGAATGTTATTCCAGCTAACGTGCCTACTGCGCC
>JBBAMM010000005.1:66796-69126 GCA_040402475.1 Rhodoluna sp. | reverse complement strand
GTTCCTTACTCAGTGTCTGTTTACGCAACTAATGCTGTTGGTGATTCACCTTCTGCATCAGTGAATGGGACCGTTACACCTAGAGCGATACCTAGCCCTGTTCAATCTGTTGTGGTTAGCGCCGCTGCAGGAAAAGCAACTGTCTCATGGATCCCTGGTTTCAATGGTGGAACTCCAATTCAGCAGTACAAAGTGATTTCTACCCCAGGTGGAACTATCTGTACAGCTAATGCACCAAGCACTCAGTGTGTGATTGAAAACCTCAGAAACGGATCCAATTACACATTCAGCGTTATCGCGGTGAATGAAGCTGGAAGTAGCCAACCAATGTTGTCCACTTCAACTTTGATTGCTGGAACTCCGAGTGCTCCTGTTGCTCTGAAGGTAAAGCCTGGCGATGGAATGATTACCGTCAGCTTCGCCCCACCTGCAGTTGCTCTAAATGGTGGAACACCAATCATCAACTACACTGTCTATGTCAATGACGAAGTTGCTTGTACGGTCGCGCCAGCCAAACTTCTAACATGTGTTGTTAGTGATTTGGAAAACGGAGCCCCACAAATTGTTCGAGTAACCTCGAACAACTTGATTGGTCCGAGTGTGTCAACTGCAGAGGTTGTTGCAACGCCTGGTCGCGTAGCGTCACCGGTAACAGACGTGACAGCGACTCAGGGAGTCGGCCAGCTCACTATTAGCTGGACTGAACCAGCCGATGACGGTGGCTCTCCAATCACTGGATATTCTGTGACTCTGACCCCAGGTGGAAAGACCTGCAAAGTCGATCAAGATGCAACCAGCTGTGACATTACAGGCCTGACTATCGGAACAACATACGTAGCTAAGGTACTTGCTATCAATGGAGTCGGAACATCACTTGCTACTAGCAGTCCATCTGTGAAGGTTGTTGGCGCACCTACGGTTGTGAGAAACCTAACTGCTACTGGTTTAGCAAAGAGCGCAAAGCTGTACTTTGTAGCTCCAGCTAACAACGGTGGTTCAAGTATCTCCAACTACTACTTCTCAGTAACGGGTCCTGGTGGATTCACTTGGGAGTCTGGAGCAGTGGCTGCGAACTTGGTAAAGGGGTCATACACAATCACAGGACTTACTAAGAACCTCACATACACAGTCTCAGTCACAGTTGATAACGACTATGGAATGAGTGCTGCTGTCACAACGACGGTAAAGAGTAAGTAGTGCAGGCACCAGAGTCTTGGAGCGACGTAGCGACGATTGTCAGCGCTTTGCTGGCAGTCGTGGCTATTGCGTTTGTCTGGTGGCAGGTAAGGCAGTTTAGAAAAGCTGAAGAATCTGGTGCAAGAGCGTATCTTTCAGCGCGTCTCGAGCTTGGAAGATCTAGAGAGAAGCCAGCGATGTTCTTGGTTCTCAAGAACCATGGCAAGTCACCTGCAAAAGATATTCACATCGAGTTCAATCACGCTAACAATTGGCATTACGTTGAACATTGGCAAAAGTTTCCCTTCGTTGGTGAAAACAGAATTTTGCAACTTCTTCCTGACGAAGAGCGAAAATACTTCCTGGGCACTTTAGTTAAGGAAAGCAGGCTTGTAGCTTTGAAGACGGGTGAAGCAAATGGAACGCTCATTTACAGCGACCCTATCTCCAGTGAGAGACGAGAAGAAATCACGCTGACTCTGCGTGACATGGTTTTTGTGGCTAGGTAGCTAGAACTTAAAGAAGAATGGCCCGTCACTAGACGGGCCATTCCTCTTTAACTTTGTTAGTCAATAACCTTTGGTGCTGGATGCACTCTAAGCAACCAGAACAAACCAACTGCTAGAACAATCATGATTCCGATGATTCCGAATACTGTTGCGTTTTCAAAACCTGCTCGAGTTGCTAGGAGAAGTGAGATTGACCAAAGTGTTGGTGAAAGGAATGATGCTGCCCTTCCTGTTGTTTGGTAAAGACCAAAGATCTCGCCTTCACGGTTAGCTGGTGCAAATCTAGCTACGAAGGTTCTTGATGATGCCTGAGCAGGACCTACGAATAGACATAGTGCTAAACCAAAGACCCAGTATGTGATTGCTCCCATACCTGCAAATGCAAAGACACCAGAACCTGCTACGAGCATTCCTGCAAGCGAGACAACAATTACTCGCTTGGTTCCTACCTTGTTATCAATAGCACCACCGATGAAAGCTCCAAGACCTGAAACGATGTTGGCTGCAACACCAAACAGGATTACACCCGTTTGGCTAAATCCGAATGCAACAGATCCAAGAATCGCACCGAAGGTGAATACACCGGCGAGACCATCTCGATAAACAGCAGATGCTAGAAGGAACTTCAAAGCATCCGGGTTATCT
>JBBAMM010000005.1:63335-66696 GCA_040402475.1 Rhodoluna sp. | reverse complement strand
GTTGTTACTTGTTTCAACATCGCGTAGTAGTTGATGAAAGCAGTTTCTTGAACTACGTTTCCAACTGCATAAAGAACTAAACCAAATAGGAAGAATGAAGGTGATGGCTCAACAAAGTATGAAGCAATCATCAAGGCAACCAAGATACCTGAGTTGATCAGCAGCCAACGCTTGCGGTGACCTGCTGTGTCTGTTCTTCTTCCGAAGATAGGAGCACTTAGTGCTACTAGTAAGCCGGCAATAGATCCAGCCCAACCCAGTTGGGTGGCTAGGGAGTCAACATCACCATCTGTGGTGAAGGAGCTACTTGTTATATAGGTAGCGAAGATGAAGGTCTGAATGATGGTTGGGTAAGGCTGCTCAGCCCAGTCCCAGAGCATCCATGCCCAGGTTGCGTGTTTAGAGATTGGTTTAGTAGTTGAGGTCATAGCCATAAGTTTGGCGGGTATTAGGGGTTCTTTTGGTTATTTATAGGGAAAGGTTTGACAACAATTAGCCCACAGCGAACTTGAGCCGAGGCTTATCAAGTTTTCCTTGACATAAGGCAAGGAAAAAGTAAACTTGAGTCAACAAGGCTCAACTTTGAGTCTTAGCTATATAAACAAGGAGAACATACACATGGCACGTGCAGTAGGTATAGACCTGGGCACCACCAACAGCGCGGTAAGCGTACTTGAAGGTGGAGAGCCTACCGTTATCGCTAACGCAGAAGGTTTCCGCACTACCCCTTCGGTAGTTGCATTCACTAAAGATGGTGAGGTGCTAGTCGGTGAGACCGCTAAGCGCCAAGCTGTTACTAACGTTGACAGAACCATTGCTTCTGTTAAGCGTCACATGGGAACTGATTGGAAGTTCGATGTTGACGGTAAGAAATACACTCCTCAGGAGATCTCAGCTCGTATCCTTTCAAAGCTAAAAAGAGATGCAGAGACCTATTTAGGTGAGCCTGTAACAGATGCAGTTATTACTGTTCCTGCATACTTCAACGATGCTGAGCGTCAGGCAACTAAAGAAGCTGGTGAAATCGCTGGTCTTAACGTTCTACGTATCATCAACGAACCAACCGCTGCTGCTCTTGCATATGGTTTGGACAAGGGTAAAGAAGACGAACTCATCTTGGTATTCGACCTAGGTGGTGGAACTTTCGACGTTTCACTTCTTGAAGTTGGTAAAGATGATGGCTTCTCAACTATCCAGGTAAAAGCAACATCAGGAGATAACCGTCTTGGTGGAGATGACTGGGACAACAGAATTGTTGATCACCTAGTTAAGAAGTTCAAAGAGACAACCGGTGTTGATGTTTCTAAAGACAAGATTGCATTGCAGCGTCTAAAGGAAGCTGCTGAGCAAGCTAAGAAAGAACTTTCACAGTCAATGACAACTAACGTTCAGTTACCTTACCTTTCTCTAACCGAGAATGGTCCAGCAAACTTGGATGAAGCAATCACTCGTGCTCAATTCGAACAACTAACAAATGATTTGTTGGAGAGAACCCGTAAGCCTTTCAACGATGTAATCAAAGAAGCTGGCGTTAAGGTAGCTGACATTGATCACGTAGTTCTTGTTGGTGGTTCAACACGTATGCCTCAGGTAGCTGAACTTGTTAAATCTCTTACCGGTGGTAGGGAAGCTAACAAGGGAGTGAACCCGGATGAGGTTGTTGCTGTTGGTGCATCTTTGCAAGCCGGTGTTCTAAAGGGTGAGCGTAAAGATGTTCTTTTGATTGACGTCACACCGCTATCTCTTGGTATTGAAACCAAGGGCGGCATCATGACTAAGTTGATTGAACGTAACACTGCAATTCCAACTAAGCGTTCAGAAGTTTTCACAACAGCTGATGACAACCAACCTGCAGTATCTATTCAGGTATTCCAAGGTGAAAGAGATTTCACTAGAGATAACAAGTCGCTAGGAAACTTTGAACTAACAGGTATTGCTCCAGCTCCTCGTGGTATTCCTCAGATCGAAGTTACTTTCGACATTGACGCTAACGGTATCGTTCACGTCTCTGCTAAGGACAAGGGAACTAACAAGGAACAGTCAATGACTATTACCGGTGGTTCTTCATTGTCTAAGGAAGACATCGAGAGAATGGTAAAAGATGCTGAAGAGCACGCTGCTGAAGATAAGAAGCGTCGTGAAGAAGCTGACACTCGTAACCAGGGTGAGCAGATGGCATATCAGATTGAGAAGCTAATCAAGGACAACGACCAGAAACTTTCAGAAGAAGTAAAGACCGATGTTCAAGCAGATGTTGATGCTCTGAAGACTGCTCTTGCAGGTGAAGACTTTGATGCTGTTAAGGCTGCGATCGACAAGCTAACTGAATCTCAGACCAAGCTAGGTGAAGCTATCTATGCTGCTGCATCTCAAGAAGCTGAAGCAGAAGCTCAACCTGCATCTGATGAAGATGTTGTTGACGCTGAAGTTGTTGACGAAGAAGAGAAGAAGTAATGTCCGATGAGAACGAGTCAGCACCAGATGGTGCTGACTTACCTCAGGACCCTATCGATGCTGAGTTCCAGGATCTAGTTGAAGAGACTGGCCCTATCAGCAAAGAGGCTGAGTTACTAAATGATCTTCAGCGCCTTCAGGCTGAGTTTGTGAACTTCAAGGCACGTGTTGAAAGAGACCGAGATGTCTCTCGCAATGCGGCTATTGCCGAGGTAATCAGGGCCTTCCTGCCTGCTTTTGATGATCTTTCTTTAGCTGAAGCGCACGGTGATTTGGAGGGTTCTCCTTTTGCTGCTGTGTTGAACAAGCTTCGCGCCGGTGGTGAGAAGTTTGGTCTTGAGGTCTTTGGTGCTAAGGGTGAGAAGTTTGATCCTGAATTACACAACGCTTTGGTGCAGACACCTTCAAGTGAGGTAACCGAGAATGTAATTGCAGATGTTATCTCGCAAGGATACAAACTAGGTGATCGCCTAATTCGTCCAGCTATGGTTGCAGTATTCATTCCAGAAGAGAAGTAATAATTCATGGCAAGTCAAGATTGGTTAGAGAAAGACTTCTATAAAGTTCTTGGCGTAGCTAAAGATGTGTCTGAAGCAGATCTAAAGAAGGATTACCGAAAGCTCGCCAGAAAGTATCACCCTGATTCAAATCCAGGGGACGCTAAAGCTGAAGCCAAGTTCAAAGAAATCTCTGAAGCGTATTCAGTTCTTTCAGATAAAGAAACTAGAAAGGAATACGACCAGTTCAGAGCTATGGGTGGTGGAGCTAGATTCACAGCTCCCGGTGGTCAAGGACAATCTTCAGCAGGTTTTGAAGATGTCTTTGCAAACCTGTTTGGTGGTCGCGGTGGCTTTGGTGGTTTCGGTGGACCAGTGCCGGGATCTGATTTATCTGCAACAACTTCCAT
>JBBAMM010000005.1:0-63235 GCA_040402475.1 Rhodoluna sp. | reverse complement strand
TTGGTGGTTTCGGTGGACCAGTGCCGGGATCTGATTTATCTGCAACAACTTCCATTCCTTTTATTGATTCCGTTAACGGAACAACAATCAAGTTGGAATACCAAGGCATTGCTGCAATCAATGCAAAAATACCTGCAGGTGTTTTAGACGGTCAGAAAATAAAACTAAGAGGCAAAGGACAGCCTTCACCTAATGGTGGACCTAACGGTGATCTCATCATCACTGTCACTGTGAAACCTCATCCAGTATTTAGTCGTGACGGAAATAACCTAAGGGTTACTGTTCCAATTACTTTTGCTGAAGCTGTTTTAGGTGCAACTATTTCTGTGCCAACTCTTGGCGGCGATCCAGTGAAACTAAAAGTCTCACCTAACACCCCTAACGGCAGAGTTCTTAAAGTCAAAGGCAAAGGTGTTTCAACTGCTAAAGGTGATGGTGATCTCTTAGCCAAAGTTGAGATTCTTGTTCCAGCTCATGTTTCAGATAAAGCGGCCAAAGTATTACAAGAATTTGATGACTTACTCCCTAAAGAAGATCCAAGACAAGACCTTCTTAATAAAGCAGGGCTGCTCTAATGAATAACATCGATCCAGATGCACCCATCCTGACCATTGCTGCTGCAGCTGAACTAGCTCGCATGCATCCGCAAACTCTTAGACAGTATGACCGTATGGGGTTAGTAAAACCTTCAAGGACTTTGGGTCAGAGTAGAAGGTATACCCTTCGCAATGTCACACAGTTAGTTGAAGTTGCGAAACTATCTAATGAAGGTGTTTCTCTAGTTGCTATCAAACGAATCATGGATCTAGAGAACCAAGCAGTTGAACTCAAGAGCAGGGTCACAGAACTAGAGAACCTAGTTGAACGTCTAGCCTCAACCCAACCAGGAGCCAGAGTATTTGCGGTTGGGGATTCAGGAACTATCTCTCTACCAACAGGTAAGCGACCTAAGAAACAAAACGCTGTTGAGATTTGGCGTGACAAGTAAGGGTTCGTAAGCCTGAACATCTCTAATCCCTGTTGCAATTGGTTCGCTAAAATGAACAACTATGTCCAATAAACAAGAACGTAGCTACGGCCAGGGTGCCCAAGGCGAACCAACTATTTCAACTCCAGCTAAGCCTTCACTGGGGGCAAAACTTAGATACAGCTTCGATAACTCGATAGCTAAGAGCGGGATGTTCGTCACCTGGATGTTTGTCCTGATGGTGATCTTCTCCATTCTCTTAGTTCTAATTAAGTCGATTCTTTTTGCTCTTCCATTTATTACTCACCCTGAGACTGCTATCGAGTTCAACTTTGAGACCTTCTGGGGCTCCTTTGCCACCCTGTTTGGTAAAGGTGGAGAAGCTACCTGGGCTGAACGTATTCTTGGTTTCCTAACCTGGGCCTGCACAGTTGCTCTTGGCGGTAGCGTTACCGGTTTTATTGTTGGCGCTATTACAAGAACCTTTGACCGTCTTCGTAAAGGTAAGAGCCCAATCGTTGACAACAACCACACTCTTATCCTTGGTTGGTCTAACCGTATTTACCCAATCTTGAAAGAACTAGCTATCGCTAATTCAAATGTTCGTAAGGCAAGAGTCGTTATCTTCAGTGATCACACTCGCGATTACATGGAAGATGAAATTGAAGCGAGAGCTAAAGATTTAGGAAAACTAAAAGTAGTCACTAGAACTGGAGATGTGACTAACCCTGAAGATCTTAAGCGAACCAACATCGCTAACGCTAAATCAATCATTGTTTTAGATAGCGATGAAACAGGAGATGCAAACGTAGTTTCAACTGTTCTTGCAATCAAAGCAGTTAACCCAAACACAAACATCAAGATTGTTACTGAAATTGATGATGCTAATACTGGTGAAGCTCTAACAACTGCGACAAACGGTCAGGTTATTACTGTTCGTTCACACGAGATTATTGCTCGTGTTACAGCTCAAGCTTCCAGAAGACCAGGTCTTGCAGCTGTTGTTCTAGATCTACTTGATTTTGATGGTGATGAGATTTACTTCACTGATGTTCCAGCACTAGTTGGTAAGACATATGCAGATGCAATTCTTGCTTTCAATGAAGCTTGTGTAATTGGGTTACTAAATGCCGATGGAACTACAAGTGTTAACCCTGCTCAAGACACTGTGATTACTCCGGGCACAAAGATCATCGCTATTGCTGAAGACGACGACAAGGTTGTCTATACCGGTGTTAGAGAAGACATTGCTAAGAGCAAGGTAACTCCGCTAGCTAAGCGCGATGAGGTTGCAGAACATTTGCTAATCATTGGTTGGTCTTCAATGGGTAGAACAGTTCTAAATGAACTAGCTCAGTTCTTACCTAAAGGCTCAACAGTTCACATCGTTGCACAGTCTCGTTATGTTGATCCAGCAGAACTAGCCAATCTAAAGTTTGGTGAGATCAATGTTTCTTACGCATCAGTAACCGGTGACATTGATGACCTGATTTCAGCTGCTAAGGATAAGCACTATGACGAAATCATCGTGCTTGGTTACCGCAATGCAATTAGTGAATCAGAAGCAGACGCTCAAACTATGTTGACCATGTTGCAGATGAACCAGTTGTTCAAAGCAGATGGTAACGGTGTTGAACCAACCAGACTGGTTGCTGAAATCCTTGACTCTAGAAAGAGTGAACTAGCTCGTGTTGCAGCTGTTGATGATCTAGTAGTTAGCGACTCGTTAGCTGCTTTACTTATCGCCCAGATTAGCGAGAACCCTGCTCTTGCTCCAGTATTTGAAGATCTCTTCGATGCTGAAGGTGCAACTCTAAACGTCAGAAAGATATCTGACTATACACCTATCGGTAAGTCAGTTTCTTTTGCTGAGTTGGTAGCCACTGCTCGTAACCACGGTGAATCAGCTATTGGTTACCGTCTAGCATCTGGAACAGGAGCTGAAGGTTCAACAGGTGTTGTGCTTAACCCTTCAAAGACCAGTGAATTCATTCCAGTTGAAGGTGATTCGTTAGTAGTTATCGGCAATCTATAAATTGCTGAAACAACTAAGGCTTGATCTAAGAGCTCTAGCGACAGAAGCAAGAGCTGAGAACTCTGCCTGGTACTTCAAGACCGGTAAAGGTGAATACGGTGAGGGTGATCTCTTCCTAGGGGTAACCGTTCCTGACACTAGAACTGTTGCTAAGAAATACAAAGAACTAAACACCAAAGACTTAGAAACATTAGCTAACTCTAAATATCATGAAGAGCGTCTAACCGCATTACACATTCTGAATTACAAATATTCAGTAGCTAAAACTAACTCTGAAAGAGTTGAACTCTTTGAGTTCTGGCTAGAACTCGTTAGAACAAACAAGGTAAACAACTGGGATCTGATAGATACCAGTGCACCGGTATTGGGTGAAATACTTTCAAGACATTTAGGCTACGGAGCTCCGTTTATGCATGCTCTGGCAAAATCAGAAAACCTTTGGGAGAGAAGAGCATCAATCATTCTTACCTTCCCACTTATCAGGATAAATAAGTTTGGACCAACCCTAGCCATGGCCAAGGATCTCATTAATGATAAGCATGACCTTATTCATAAAGCTGTCGGCTGGATGCTTCGAGAAGTTGGTAATCGTAATGAAGAGACTCTTACTGATTTCCTAATCAAATACAAAAACGTAATGCCTCGAACAATGCTTAGATACGCCATCGAGAAATACCCAGAGAAGCAACGTAAAGCTTTCTTAGCTAGAGACTAAGTCTCACTTTCACATTCATACCTAGCTCTAGTTTCTCTGGTAATCGAACTGCGTTCTTAACTGGCAGTAAGTAACCACCATCTTTAGGAAACAGTGATGTTGTGAAGGTTGCCTTACCGATCGTTGAACTAACTGGAATAACTCCCCAGCCATAACTGAGTAACTTTGCTGCAGCTTTTATTTCAACACAAACATCTTCAGGTATGGCTATGTAGTAGAACGGTGCTGGTCCGCGCCATTCGATCATGGTTCCTGAGAAACTAAATTCCATTACTCAATCTCAACAACAACAGGAACGTGATCGCTAGGGCCTTCACCTTTGCGTTCGTCTCTAACTATTTCTGCTGATTGAACTCTTTCACTGAAAGCTTCACTACCAAGAATGAAGTCAATGCGCATACCTTCATCTCTTGGGAATCTAAGTTGTTGGTAATCCCAATAGGTATAACCGGTTGGGATTAGTGGTCGAACAACATCTTGTAATCCGATTTGTTCGAAAGCTTCAAAGGCTTGTCTCTCAGGTTCAGAGACGTGTGTTGAACCGACGAAGTCATCAATATCCCAAACATCGGTATCTAGTGGTGCGATGTTGAAATCTCCCATAAGCGCAAGAGATTGTTCAGGGTCATGCTCTAACCATTCAGCTGTTGCTGCTGCTAGCCGGTCTAACCATTCCAATTTGTATTGGTAGTGCGGATCTTCAAGAGTTCTACCGTTAGGTATGTATAGCGACCAAAGTCTCACATCATTAAAGGTTGCCCCTATCGCTCTAGCTTCTTGAGCTAGTTCAGGACCAAAGCTAGGCATGTCAGCAAAACCTATCTCAACATCCTCAGCAGGCATCTTGCTGGCAAAGGCAACACCGTTCCACTGGTTTAGTCCATGTAATACGACGTGGTAGCCAGCGTCAGTAAAGGCCTGCATAGGGAACTGCTCAGGTTTGCACTTGATCTCTTGCATAGCTAAAACATCTATGTCAGCACGCTGCAACCAGTCGATTACTCGACCAACACGGGTTCTAATGCTGTTTACGTTATGAGTTGCTATGCGCATTGTTTAAACTTAAGGCATGACCTTTTCTTCTCCTAACAAGCCCCGCCTAGTTCAACTAATTAAGGAACTCGCTGTTGTTCACGGCAGAGTGACTTTATCAAGCGGTATTGAAGCTGATTACTATGTTGATCTTCGTAGAGCAACTCTGCATCATGAAGCTGCTGTTCTTATCGGCCAGGTCATGCTTGATTTGCTAGATGCTAATGGTGTTACCGAGTTTGATTCAATCGGTGGTTTGACTATGGGTGCAGATCCTGTTGCCACAGCTGTTATGCATCAAGCTGCTAATAGAGGTAGAGCTATTGATGCTTTTGTTGTTCGCAAGCAAGCTAAAGCTCACGGTATGGGTAGACAGGTTGAAGGACCTGATGTTAAAGGTAAGAGAGTAGTTGTTGTTGAGGACACCTCAACAACAGGTGGATCTCCTTTGACAGCAGCTAAAGCACTTGAAGAAGCAGGAGCAATCATTGTTGCTGTTGCAACAGTTGTTGATAGAGACACTGGAGCACAAAAAGTAATCGAGGATGCCGGCTATAAATATCTAACAGCCGTCACCCTCGATGACTTAGAACTTCGTTAGTGTCTAACTAGTGTTCCAACACCTCGGTACGTGGTGTATCTAATCCAGTCAATCTTCATTTGAGCTAGTGGAATGGTGTCATCAAGCTGACCACCATCGAAGTTACCTCCGGTAGCTAGGTTCATGATCAAGTAGAACTCTGCATTGAACACCCAGTCTCTAGGAGAAAGTGATGTCTTGGTTTCTCCACCAACAAATTTGTTGTCAACGTAGAACTTGATTGAGTTAGGCAACCAGTCAACTCGGTAAGTGTGGTAGCCAGCGGTAAGGGCCGTGTTACCTGAGAAGTAATAGTGGCTTATTGCAGAGCCACCTGAATAGTCAGGTCCATGCAAAGAAGATACAGAGTGGTAAGGCTGAGATCCTCTAGCTTCAACAATGTCGATTTCACCACATGAAGGCCAACCATCACAGCTAGCTCGAGGCGCACCTAACATCCAGAAAGCTGGCCACATACCAACACCTTCAGGGTTCTGGATACGTGCTGAAATGCTTCCATATTTGAAACCAATTTTGTCTTTGGTCATAACCCTGGCGCTAGAGAAAACACAATCGATACACCAGTTAGTGATGTATGAGTTCTTAGGGTCATCAACATCAAGCTTGATGGCGCTAATAACAAGGCTGCCTTTACCGTCGGTTGAGATGTTAGCTGCCTTGTTGGTGTAAAACTGCTGTTCGTTGTTACCCCAACCGCCAGCACCGGTGTTGTATGACCAAACCTTAGGGTCAACCTTGGTGCCAGCCTTCTCGTTGAAGGACTGAGTCCAAAGGATACGCTCTTTGACCGGAGCTGCTGTTCTAGGGGAGGTAGCGTCAGCGCTGACAGCGCTAAATAGCACTGTTATTAGAGCCAAACTGGCAACAGTTGCGCGGATCTTGGTCTGGGTTTTCACGGCCTACCTCTTCTATCTCTATATTCAAGTGTCAGCCCTAAAGCTGCTTAAGAATGATTACTTTTTGGTAACGGTTGACTTGAAAAGGGCTTCTCGGATTGCTAAGAAACCGCTTTCACGTCAAACTTGTCTTACTGTGAAACCGCTTTCGCAGTTTACTACAAACCTTATAACCGAGGAAGTAGGCCTCCCTAATTAGTTGTCGCACAACAACTAAAAGGGGAGGCAACCCTCAGTAGGAGCATGTAATGTCAAAGAACTGGTTCTCAGTAAAGGTCACAGCAGTTTTGACTGCAGGGATTCTTTCCATCGGCGCACTAGGCGCAATTTCTCCGGCGAGCGCAGTTGTTGACTGTACTAACGCCACTTCAGACACAAACGACTGCACTGTGATATCTGTCAACACTTTTGGTGACGTAATTCAGCCAGCACTTGTTGCTGATTACAAGAAGCTTCACCCTGAAATCAAACTAAGCATCAAGAAATCAGATCTTGATGCTCTAAACGGAACAGCTCTATACACCCAGTGTGCTGCCGGTGGTGCTGGTAACCCAGACATTGCAGCTGTAGAAATTTCTTACTCAGGTTTCTGGCGTGCGTACCCACAGTGTTTCGTGGACCTTCGCACCATGCGCACATCTGTTGGCAATAAGTCTGCAACAGATCTCAAGAAGGACTACCTAGCTTGGCGTTGGGAGCACGGTGTTGGTTACAACGACAGCGTGATTGGTATTCCAACTGACGTCGGAGGTTTGGAAGTTGCTTACCGTTGGGATCTTTTCAAGGCGAAGGGTCTTCCTTATGCTCGCGACAAGGTCAGCGCTGCATGGAACACCTGGCCTAAGTTCATTGAATTTGGTAAGAAGTACATGGCGAAACTTACTGCAGCACAGAAGAAAGCCAACGTTGGCTTCATGGATAACGTTGGAACAATTTACCCAGCAGTTATGAACCAGGGAACAGAGAAGTATTACAAGAATGACGGAACAGACACCGGAAAGCTTGTTTACAAGACCAACCCTCGCGTGAAGCTTGCATTCGACACAACAGTTTCTGCTTCTAAAGCTGGCATCGGAACTCGTATCGGTCAGTTCTCATCTGACTGGAACGTAGGTATGTCAAAGGGAACCTTCGCAGTTATGTTGGCTCCAGCTTGGATGATGGACTACATCAAGGGGCAGGCACCAACAACCAAGGGTAAGTGGGACATTGCTAGCGTTCCTGGTGGTGGCGGTAACCAAGGTGGTAGCCAGCTAACCATTCCTAAGGGTGCAAAGCACAAGCAAGAAGCTTGGGACTTCATCTCTTGGTACCTAGCTCCTGCTCAGCAGTTGAAGGTTTTCCAGATCTACGGTCTATTCCCTTCAACACCTTCGCTATACAAAGACGTTGATCTAGTTGGATTCAAGGACCCATTCTTCAACAACGCACCTACCGGAAAGATTTACGCTACTGGTGTTCAGAAGCTAAAGCCAATCTTCGAAGGTAAGTTGCAACGTTGTATCGACATGGCAATGGGATCAGCTATTTCGCTTGTTGCTAACGGAAAAGAAAAAGTTCCAGCCAAAGCATTTACCAAAGGTATTGCTGACGCGGGCAAGTGTAAATAGTTAAGTCTTAACCAGAGAGAACAAAATGTCACAAGCAACTGTGGCTAAGACTGGCAAATCCAAGCCACCATCACCTTGGAAACCAGCTAAGCCTAATAAGAAACTGAACAACCCGAACGCGGTTCTGTCATTGAACGGACGTTGGGGCTACCTGTTCACAGCACCGTTCTTTGTGATGTTCCTAATCTTTGGTTTAGCACCAATTATTTATTCTGTTTACATCGCATTCTTCAACTGGGATGCTCTTGGTACTCAAGAGTTCATCGGCATGGCAAACTTCACTGAACTGATTGCCGATGATCGTTTCTGGAATGCTCTAGTGAACACTTTGGACATCTGGTTGCTATCAACCATCCCAATGTTGATTTTCTCTATTGGACTTGCAGCAATTTTGCACAACCCAAGTCTTAGAGGTTCAACTTTCTGGAGAACTATTCTTCTCGTTCCAAACATCACATCTGTTCTAGCTATCGCGATTGTGTTCGGTCAGCTATTCGGTCGTGACTTTGGAATGATCAACATCATCATCGGTGCTCTTGGTTTTGAACACGTTGACTTTATTCAAGGAACAACATCAAGCCACATTGCTATTGCAGCGATGATTGTTTGGCGTTGGACCGGATACAACGCGCTGATCTTCTTAGCAGCGATGTTGGCTATCCCAGGTGAGCTTTATGAATCAGCTTCCCTTGATGGAGCTAACAAGTGGAAGCAGTTCATCTATGTGACACTGCCGTCACTTCGTAACACCATCACATTCGTTTTGATTGTTGGAACTATCGGTGGTCTGCAAGTATTTGCTGAGCCTTTGATTCTTGGTGGTTCATACAACGGTGGAGACTCAGGTCAGTTCTCAACTTTGACTCTGTTCCTATTCGATCAAGCATTCGTGGCATACAAGTGGGGCTACGCAGCTGCAGTTGGAATCATGATTACTTTCATCGTTGCAATTGTTTCAATCATCAACTTCTTCATTACTCGTAAGTTGGCAGGTGATGGCAAATGAGCAACGCAGTAGCTAAAGAGCAGACCTTGCCTCGTCCACCAAAGAACAAGACACCTAAATGGCAGAAGATGTCATTCATGGGTTACTTCGCTCTGGTTCTAGTCACCTTCCTTTCTGTCTTCCCTTTCTACTGGATGTTCATCGTTGCATCTAACGGAACAGATGAGATCAGCAAGATTCCACCAACACTTGTTCCAGGTCCTCGTTTCTTCACAGTGATCAGTCACGTTTATGAAGTGCTTCCTCAGTTCAACCAGGCACTGCTAAACACTGTTTATGTTGGAACCATTGTTGCTTTGGCTCAGGTGTTCTTCTCAGCTATCGCAGGTTTTGCTTTTGCTAAGTTGAACTTCCGTGGTCAGCGATACATGGTGCTCTTTGTTATCTTGACCATGATGCTTCCTAGCCAGCTCGGAATCATTCCTTTGTTCATGCTTGTTGGTTGGGCTGGCTGGATTGACACATTGCTTGCGTTGATTGTTCCTGCACTGGTAACAGCGTTCGGTGTTTTCTGGATGCGTCAGGTTATCGATGCTCAGGTTCCTAACGAACTTTTGGAATCAGCTTCTATTGATGGTGCCGGTGTATTCCGTGCTTACTGGTCAATCGTTCTTCCGATCATTAGACAGAGCAGCTTCGTACTTGGTTTGTTCTCGTTCCTTGCAACTTGGAACGACTTCCTATGGCCACTACTTGTTTTGAACACACCTGAGAACTTCACAGCACAGGTTGCTGTGAACCAGCTAAAGAGTAGTTATGCAATTGACTACGCATTGAACATGGGTGGAGCATTCCTTTCAACCGCTCCGCTACTAGTCTTGTTCATCTTTGTTGGTCGCAGACTTGTTCGCGGTGTTATGGATGGAGCAGTGAAGGGTTAATCATGAGTTTTCCTGAAGATTTCAACTGGGGCACCGCTACCGCTTCTTACCAAATCGAAGGTGCTTTTGCCGATGGTGGAAGAACACCTAGCATCTGGGACACTTTCTCTAAGACTCCTGGCAAGGTAGTCAACGCAGACAACGGCGACGTTGCCTGTGATCACTACCACCGCTACCAAGAAGATATCCAGATCATGAAAGATCTTGGTATTCAGTCTTACCGTTTCTCATTAGCTTGGCCAAGAATTATTCCTGGCGGAACAGGCGCTGCTGGTAAGCACGGAATCGATTTCTATGACCGTCTTATCGATGCACTACTAGAAGCTGGTATTCAACCAACTGCAACTTTGTATCACTGGGATCTTCCGCAGTCATTGCAAGATAAAGGTGGTTGGGCTAACAGAGACATCGTTGGTCAGTTTGCTGATTACGCAACACTGGCTGCTGAATCTTTCGGTGACCGTGTTGCTAACTGGATTACTATCAACGAGCCTTGGTGTGTTACCTGGTTGGGTAACTTCTGGGGAGTGCATGCACCGGGTCTGAAAGATCTAGATACCTCTATTGCTGTTGCTCACCACACTGCATTAGCTCACGCTGAAGCTACCCGTGCACTTCGTGCAGTTAGACCTGAGATTCGTAGCGGTATTACTTTGAACATGACCAACTACCGTGTTTCAGATGAGAGTAACCCTGAGCTATTGCAGCTTCGTGATTACTGGGATTCAAACATTAACCGTTGGTGGTTAGATTCACAGTTGCATGGAACATATCCGGAGAACCTAGTTGAGTTCTATGGTGACAAGCTTGAGAAGGTTGTAAAGCCAGGGGATATGGATCTAGTAAAGATCGATAGCGAGTTCCTAGGTATCAACTACTACAGTGACTCTTTCCTAAACACCCCAACAGAAGAACAGGTAGAGAAGAACGAAGGAACTTTCATCTTCCCTATTAACTCTGACGGAACTTCTCCTGGCCCTCACACTGACATGAATTGGCCAATCACCCCTAAGGGACTTGAGGATCTACTAGTTCGTATCCACAAGGACTGGCCTGAGTTCACAGACATCGCTATCACTGAGAACGGTGTTGCCTATCCTGATGGTCCGGATGAGAACGGTGTTGTCACCGATGATCGTCGTGTTGACTACCTACTAAGCCACCTTAAGTCTGTTGGCGCAGCTATCGAACAGGGTGTTCCCGTCAAGAGCTACTACTACTGGTCTCTGTTGGACAACTTTGAGTGGGCTGAAGGATATGCGAAACGATTTGGTATCGTTCATGTCAATTTTGAAACATTACAGCGAACTCCGAAACTTTCAGCAAACGTTTACAGTAAGGTAATTGCTAGTAATGGTGCTGTTTTGGAAACAGTCAAGAACAACTAGAGCCCTTTAGGGGCGGGGAGGATAACCTGATGGTTCCTGGCGCACGCCCCACCTATGCAGTAATTGCTAAGACTGCTGGAGTATCCGAAGCGACTGTGTCTCGTGTTCTAAATGGTGATGAAAGCGTTCATCCTGAAAGAGCTAGACGAGTTCAAGAAGCCGTTGAAAAGCTTGGCTACAAGAAAAACCGCGTTGCCTCTGCCCTAGCCTCTGGCCGAACAGGTCTAATTGCTGTTGTTATTGACGATGATCTCTCAGTGTTCGCTGACCCGTTCTGGGGAACTGTTACTTCAGGTGTTTCCCGTGTTCTTCAGGAGAACGGTTTACACACCGTTCTCATGGTTTCCCCAGTCGGTTCATTAGAAGGTGGTGTTTCGCACTACCTCAAATCAGGTGAAGTTGATGGTGCTATCTTCTTCGTATTACACAGCGATGCTCTGGTAAATGATCTAAAAAAGCGTGGCTTACCGCTAGTTATTACCGGTACCCCACACTCCAGCACAGACATTCCTTTTGTTGATACCGATAACTTTGGTGGGGCATACACAGCCACTAAACACCTGATGAGTCAGGGCTGTAAGAAGGTTGGCATCATCACAGGTGACATTGGAACTACAGCTGCTAAACAGCGTTTAGACGGCTATCTGCAGGCTTATCGTGAGAGCGGACACCTGCCAGGTAAGGGCCTTATCTGCGAAGGAGACTACTCCTTTGAATCTGGTAAGAAGCATGCTCAAACCTTGCTAGAGACCCATCCAGACCTAGACGGCATCTTTGCTAGCAATGACCTTATGGCTATGGGTGCCATTACTGTCCTAGAATCAGCGGGCAAGTCAGTTCCAACCCATGTTCGTGTAGTTGGCTTCGATGATGCTTTGATAGCTCAGACCTCAAGACCAGCTTTGACAACTATTCGCCAGGATGTTGTTGCTTTAGGTGAGGCAGCTGCAACTTTGATGATTGCTCAGCTCAATGGTCATGAGATCGAACCAATAATCCTTCCAACAGAACTGATCATTCGTGAGAGCGCTTAGCTCTAGATAACGAATTGGTAACTACCCGCGAAACCGCTTTCACGAACCTCTTCTTCGGGATAATCTGCTTATAGGAAGTGTGTGCGCACTCCGAAAGATATTGAGTCTGGCGCACCCTTTCCCATTCAAATCCTTCGGTGACACCCTTCCCCATTAGAAGAAGGACTAACCATGAACATGACCTCAAAAAAGCTCGGAGCATTAGTTGCAACCGCTTTGCTTACAGTTGTAGGTATCGGGGCTATCTCAGCTCCAGCCCATGCAGCGGACTGCCCATATCCTGTTGCTGATCAGACTACAAACGATCACCCTAAGGACACCATTCGTCTAATTAGCCCAGTGCTAACCGAAGACAACTCAATCAAGAGATATGACTTTGAAAACCAATTCACTATCGACTGTGACTGGTTCGGTGTTGGTATGCGTTTCAACCAGGTCTATGTTCCATTTGGTCTTCGCACCAGCCTAACTTTCCACGCAGCTAACGCTGCAGGTGTTCCTCTCGCTAACACTGTTGTTACTCTTCGCGCTAACAAGGGTTACTCAAACTCAAACGCAGCTGTTCGTGTTAACGGAATCAAGGCTCGTCCAGCTCCTGCTAACGCATCAGATGGCGCAAACGTTACAGCGACTACAGACGTGAACGGAAACGTAACCTTCGTTATCAGCTCACCAGATGACTGCACAACTTACGGTGGTGTGTTACCAGCAGCTCCAACACACCTAGATTCAGATACACCTAATGACCGTAACGCTGACCCAACAACAGACTGCTACAGCCAGTTCCTACCAAGCATCACCGGTGAGAAGACTGACTCAGCTGACTTCGTTGAACTTCACTACTTCGATTCATCTGCATTGTCATACAACGCAACCGAAGTATCTCTTGCTTTGCTAGCACCAACTCTTGATGGCACAAACTCCATCGCAGGTGAAGGTGTTGTTCAGGCTTATGCACCTCTTGCTTCTAAGCAGATCATTGCTTTCCAAGCAACTAAAGAAGATGGTTCATACGCACGTAACCAGGCTGTATCTGTTCGCATCAACCTTGCTAACTCAGGAGCAAACGCAAAGATCACAGCAGGCATCGTCGGTAACTCAGCTCTAGGTAGCGCAACTGTGCTATCAACAGCTGATGCAACCAAGACCACTGAAGACCAGCTTGTTCTTACTGGAGTAACAGATGCTTTCGGTGTTGTTACTTTCAACCTAACTAACTCAGACACTGTTGGTGGACCAGCTCCTGCAACTAAGACAACACCGGTACCAAACCCTGGTGTTAAGTTTGCAAAGGTATTCGCAGAGCTAACAGGTGCAACCAACATGGGTAGTGCTGTTGAATTCCACTACTACAAGCCAGCCGTTGTTCTACCAACTAGCATCACCATTGCTGCTTCTGGTCGAAAGATCACAGTAACAATCAACAATGCAATTGGTAAGACTTCAACTGTGTCTATCACCGGTAAGGCTAAGGTCACCCTCAAGCCAACCGTTGCTAAGAAGGTACTTGCTTACACAGTTACCAAAGGTGTGAAGAAAGTTATTGTCACAGCAAATGGTAAGACTCTAACCAAGACATTTACTATCAAATAACTCCTAGGTTAAATAAAGAATCGGCTGCCCCCATGGACAGCCGATTCTTTATTTAAGTTCTAGTTAACTAGATCCCCAATAGAGTTCAGGATCTCGTTGGGCCTAAATGGATACTTGTTGATCTCAGCATCATCAGCAATACCGGTTAGCACTAGTACTGTGTGAAGACCAGCTTCGATACCAGCAACAATGTCGGTGTCCATGCGGTCACCAATCATTCCGGTTGATTCTGAGTGAGCATTGATCTTGTTCATCGCTGAACGGAACATCATAGGGTTTGGTTTGCCAACGATGTATGGTTCACGACCGGTAGCTTTAGTAATCAAAGCTGCAACAGAACCTGTTGCAGGTAAGACACCATCAGCGCTAGGGCCAGTGGCATCTGGGTTAGTAGCAATAAATCTTGCACCATTGTTGATCAATCTGATGGCTTTAGTTAGTGAATCAAAGTTGAAGTTCCTAGATTCACCTAGAACAACATAGTCAGGGTTCACATCAGTCATGATGTATCCAATTTCATGCATAGCGGTGGTTAGACCTGCTTCACCTAATACGTAGGCTGAACCTTTAGGTTTTTGAGATGCAATAAAGTCAGCTGTTGCTAGAGCACTAGTCCAGATAGCATCAGATGGAATGTCTAACCCAGTGGCTTTTAGTCTGGCTGATAGATCTCTAGGGGTATACATCGAGTTGTTAGTTAGCACTAAGAACCGAAGGCCCTCTTCTCGCCACTGCTTCAAAACTTCTGCAGCTCCAGGTAATGCATGTCCTTCGTGCACAAGCACGCCGTCCATGTCAGTCAACCAACACTCTATTTTTCTACGTTCACCCATGGTTCTACTTTACCTTTAGCAAAGTTAGGCTTGAGTGGATGGCAGATAAAGAGCAACCAAACAATCCAAGTCATGAACTCACCACTTGGGGCGTTGGGCCTTGGCAGGGGGACTTACCTGTTGGCTACGATTCACCTGAATCCATCTATGACCCTGAGTTACTAGCTAATGGGGACACCCGTAACGTCGTTGATAAATACCGTTACTGGAAGATGGAAGCCATCGTCAAAGACTTAGACCTCAAAAGGCACCCTTTTCATGTTGCCATTGAGAACTGGCAACATGATCTAAACATCGGCTCAATAGTTAGAAATGCTAACGCTTTCCTAGCCCAAGAGGTTCACATCATCGGCAATAAGCGTTGGAATAGACGCGGAGCTATGGTCACTGACAGATACCAACACATCAGACACCACGAAACCGTTGAAGAGTTCCTAGCTTGGGCAATGCAAGAGAAACTTCCTATTATCGCCATAGACAATGTTGAGGGCTGTAAAAAGATCGAAGAATATGACCTTCCCGAAAGCTGTGTTTTCCTATTTGGTCAAGAAGGCCCAGGCCTATCCGATGAAGCCATCAAAGCAAGCGATGTAGTCCTAGAAATCACCCAGTTTGGCTCCACCAGGAGCATCAACGCCTCAGCTGCAGCGGCTATAACCATGCACACTTGGATAGTCCAACACGTCTTCGGATAAACTTATTGTGTGCCTTTTGGCCCAATGTCCCCTGAATTAGAAACGAGATTGCCATGCCTGCTTTCGTGATCGTAGGAGCTCAGTGGGGTGACGAAGGCAAGGGTAAAGCTACCGACTTGTTGGCGGAACACATCGAATATGTGGTCAAGTTCAATGGTGGTAACAACGCGGGTCACACAGTTGTCATCGGTGATGAAAAGTATGCACTGCACTTACTACCTTCAGGTATTTTGACTCCTGGTGTTATTCCAGTTATTTCTAACGGTGTTGTAATCGATTTGCAGGTTCTGTTTGAAGAACTAGATGCTTTGAACGCTAGAGGCATTGACACTAGTCGTCTTCGTGTTTCAGCTAATGCTCACGTCATCACCCCTTATCACGTATCACTGGATAAGACAGCAGAACGATTCTTAGGTAAGCGTGCTATTGGAACTACCGGTAGAGGTATTGGTCCAACATATGCAGACAAGATCAACCGTGTTGGTATTCGTATTCAAGACCTGTTTGACGAATCAATTCTTCGTCAAAAAGTTGAAGCTGCATTGGTTCAGAAGAATCAGTTGCTGAGTAAGGTTTATAACCGTGCTGCAATCCGAGTGGATGAAATAGTTTCAGAACTCTTGACATACACAGAACGACTTCGTCCAATGGTTGCTGACACTGCACTTGAACTACACCAAGCTATCGAAGCTGGCAAGAACGTTCTCTTTGAAGGTGGCCAGGCAACCATGCTAGATGTTGACCACGGAACTTATCCGTTCGTTACTTCATCAAATGCAACTGCAGGTGGAGCTGCAACTGGATCTGGTATTGGCCCTGGTTTATTCCAGAACGTAATCGGAATTGTTAAGGCATACACAACACGTGTTGGTGCAGGTCCTTTCCCAACAGAGCTATTTGACGAGTGGGGCGAGCTCCTCCGTAAGACAGGTCACGAGTATGGAACAACAACAGGTCGTCCACGTCGCTGTGGTTGGTATGACGCCCCTATTGCACGTTACGCAGCTCGTATCAATGGTCTAACTGATTTTGTTTTGACAAAGCTAGATGTTCTAACTGGGATTAAAGAGATTCCTGTTTGTGTTGCATATGAAGTTGATGGCAAGCGAGTGGAAGAAGTTCCAGTTTCACAATCTGATTTCCACCATGCAATTCCTATCTATGAAAACTTCCCAGGTTGGGATGAAGACATCACCGGTTGCAGAAGCTTTGAAGAACTACCTAAGAACGCTCAGGACTATGTGAGAGCACTAGAGAAGATGAGTAACTGTCGCATCTCTGCTATTGGTGTTGGTCCTGCTCGCGATGCAACCATCGTGTTGCATGACATGCTTGGCTAGTTATGTTCCTCGTCATCACCGAATGACATTGACTCATTCTGAATAGTTTCAGGATTACTAATACTCATAGGTGTTCCACCAATGTCATAGTGATGACGTATGTCGCCTTCTTCGTCATCATCAGTGCTAACGGGGGTGACCACGAGAGGCTTGCTCAGAGCATCGCGTCTTCTTAGACCCTCTCTAAAGCCGAGGATAATTACGACCACGAATACTGCAAGGATTCCCCAGAACACAGCTGGATACTGAATAAAGAAACCTAGAGCAAAGATCATTGCCACGAAACCAAAACAACCACTGAAAAAAGCTTTCATGTTTACTACCAACCATTTCTTTTGAGGCGTTTCCAAATCAGCCATATGGGTAGACCTGCAAGCAGGACAAATATCAGGGGTGGAAATGAAATTGCGCTCAGTAAAGCCACGGTCCATACAAAGAACCACAAGAGACCCTTGAAACAGCCAGCCATTGTTTACCCCTAAGTATTAGTTGTTTCAAACATTAGCCGATACCTAGGACAATAGAGTCATGCAAGATTTCGATGATGTCGACAGAGACCAGGTAAGGCTAGATCCGCCTGCTGGTAGGGCGTCTCTTACTGGGGTGCTTTACTACCCGGACATCCTAGATCTAAGGCTCGCAGGCTATGAGTTAGAGCGCTTTGAGGCGCTGCTACTAGCCCTTGATCAAGCTTCGTATAGGAATGCCCTTAGGGTTTCAAAGATTCTACGCACCTCAGAAGCAACCCCTATCTGGAATGCCAGGAGAGCAGACCAGATAGAACTTCTCGTGCTCGATTCAATCCATGAATATGGTTTAGCTCAAGTTCCTCAGCTGCTCCGAAGAGTCTTAGGCAGAGTATTCGAAGATGACACTAAAAACTATCTGACGATAGATCTAGTAACTGTTTTCTATTGGGCATGCTTAGCTCAAGTTGCGGGAGACTATGCATGGCGTGAACCAAGGCTTCTGGAATGGGCTGAGTATCTGAGTTATCCGGTTAGATCGGTGTTTGGTTTAGCGGATCAATTTCAATCAGCTAATTAGTCACCAGCAGTGTGCTTGCCGCCAACTTCGCCGAGGCGATCCATTACGGCAAATAGAACACCGGACACTACGAATGTTAGGTGAATGATAATTCGCCAAATAGTTCCCTGACCCACTTCTTCTGACTCATGGTTAGAAAGTTCAATGAAGTCTTTTAGAAGTTCAATGACAGATAGCGCAACTAGTGAACCGATGAGCTTTAGCTTTAGACCACTGAAGTCGATGGTTCCCATCCAAGATGGTCTATCAGTATTATTCTCTGCAATTTCAATCTTGCTTACGAAGTTCTCGTAACCTGCAAATAGAACAATTAGCACTAGGTTGCCTAGTAGTACTAGGTCTAGTAGTCCTAGAAGATCGAGTGTGAAGTCGTGAGCATCTGAACTGTTGATGTGTGTGGCAAGAGATAAGAACTCGATACCGTAGCGCCAAAGCAAGAGAGCAAGAGCACCCACTAGACCTATGTATAGGGGAGCAAGCAACCATCTAGCTCCAAAGATAAAGACCTCTAGGAAATGCTGAAATTTCTTCATGGTGCGAGTCTAGCGACACACACTGGATGAGTCACTCAAGGGGCACTTGTATCAACTTGGATATATGTTCCCAAACAGACCCATTTCGCCTATATTAGATTTGACCCAGGAAGAGAGCCTAGATGTATAACGCGATAGCTAGGAATAAGAGGAACACGGTAATAATCATTGCCCTGTTCATTGCCTTTTTCACTGCCGTATCTGCGTGGTTAGCCTGGATCACAGACAATATCTGGGTTGGTGTTGGGCTGCTTGGTTTTATCTTCCTTTTCACCACTCTCCAGTACTTCTTCGCCTCAAGAATGGCAATGGGGCTAGCTGGTGGAGTACGAATCACTAAAGATACAAACCCTAGACTTTGGCGGGCAGTGGAGAACCTTGCACTAAGCGAAGGCATGCCAATGCCTAAGGTCTATCTCATCCCTGATGAGTCCATTAACGCTATGGCGGTAGGAAGAGATCCTTGGCACGCTCACGTTGGTGCTACCGAAGGACTACTTAAGATCACTGAGAAGTATGAGCTTGAAGGCGTGATGGCTCATGAGATGGCTCACATCAAGAACTATGACACTCGTGTCAAGATGATTGTCTTTGGTTTAGTTGGAGCTTTCTCAGCTTTAGCCCAATTCTGTTTCCTATTCATATTCGGTATTTTTGGAAGCCAAAGAGCTGGACAACCTAGGCAACGCGGAGCGTTTCTGACGGTCTTGCTATTTCCTATCGGGTTCGTTCTTTTCTTCGTTGGGATAGTTGCCTGGGTGATCTCAGCGTTTATCGGACCACTGGTTATGAATGGTGTCTCTAGACAACGCGAATACTTAGCTGATGCTACTGGCGCTCTAATGACACGTCACCCAGAAGCTTTGATGTCAGCGTTAAACAAAATGGAACTATTCAGTCAAGCCCCGGTGAGAAAGAACAGAGCCACCGCCGGAATGTATTTCTCTAACCCATTTAGAAGAGGTTTGTTCTCAAGGCTGCTATCAAGTCACCCTGACACAGACGATCGCATTGATCGTCTAGCTGAGATGGCTCAAGACTTCTAGAACTATTGGCTAGTACTTAAACGGGCAGTTAGGGCTAGCTGAGTAAATCAAGGCACAGGCGTTGCTGAGTCGTTTGACTCCTGAGATTCCGTTAACCTGATCATTGACATCAGATTTGTTTCGGTCATCGACTATGTTTTCAGGAATCAATCTGAACCAAGAGACAATTCCAAGAACTCTTGCCTGATCATCAAGCAAAGGCCCTCCACTGTTGCCATGGTTAGTTGGAGCATCGGTGAAGTACTCACTGTCAGTGACTTTAGTGATGATTCCAAAGGTTGCATAGTTAATCTCCCCTAAAGGGTTGCCAAGTTCGACAACCCAATCGCCAACTCGAGCAGCAGGAGCTGGTTCAAGAGTGGGGAGTTTTACTCTCATATAGATGAGGGCTATGTCAGCAATATCAGTAATAGAGTTCTCGTCGACTTTACCTATTGGATCTTTCTTGAAGAGCATGCCTTTATAGGTTTTACCCGAGGACACGACATCAATTTTGTCCCCAGAAGCACAGTCATCAAAGATGTGCGCCGCTGAGAAGACAGCAGTCTTATAACCGTCAGGTACCTTGACATTAATTCCAACCGCAGTGCCACTGGCATTGCCACACGAAACTTCAAACGTAGCTGACCTAGCCTTAGCTACAACATCATTTGGGTTGAACTTGTTGTCATTTAGATCGGCAACCTGAAAGCAGAGCACAATAAGTGTTACCACTGCTGCTATCGCTGCCGTAGGTAAAACCCAACTCGGTAAACCCCATCTAGGCCCACCACCTAAGTTGAATGAATCTTCGTTAGCTAGGTGCCCCCAAATCCCGTTAGTGTCACGCTTGCGACGACGTAAGGATCTGAAAGAGATGCCAGGTTTCTTGGCCATTAGTTAGACACTTCTACTCTGCGGCAGAGTCTTTGAAGGTCAAGGTCAACTGCACCTGAAGCTGACCACTCTGTTCCACAAGTTCCGCCACCTTGAGAAGTGATTGCTCCTGTGTACCCGGCAGAGCGAATCAGAACTGCAAAAGCTGCGGCACGTCGCTTTGTTAAGTTCTTGTTGGTGCTGTCAATTTGTGCATGCTTTGAGTCATAGGTATCTTTGTCAACACCAGCAGCAGCAAAGCCTGTGACGGACATCTCATCGCAGCCTTTGCCCTTGAATTGTGAACTCATCAATTTAGCTGCTGACTTAGCCTTTGCAACATTTACAAATTCTGCTGAATCTGGCTTGAATTCCACTCCATCTTCTTCGTAGAGCCGCACTAACTTGCAGGTTGCTACCTCGAAGGTATCAATTGGGATGGCATGCATATGAGGTGAGCCAGCTCCACACTGCGCACAAATCTCTCCAACTTTTCCATTGCCAAGTTCAATTACTTGACGCCAGAAAGATTCAAGAGACTTCGATGCTTTCTCAGAGAGTTCTTGGTTGTCTCCATCAACTTGACCAAGCCCGTACCAAGAAACAATTGCACCATTTAAATCTGGAATCTCGCCGATTCCCTTAAGACCAAGGGCAAGCAATCTGGCAGATTTTTCAGATTTTGGGAATTGTCCCTTTTCCTGCATTTCTATTGCACCTTTGGTTTGGATTCCGTTGCCTAGAACAAAGATGTTTTTCTCACCAGAGACTGTTAACTGATCAGCGGCGATACTGAGAGCTTTTAGCATGTCGCTACCGTCGTGAGTCTGGACTTGGTCGTTCTCGCGCTTTAGATCACCAGCTGCGCATTTGTTTGCCAAGCGGAAGATCCCAAAGGTGCTGTCTACCGCGCTAGTAATGTCATACGCTGACTCTCCTAGTGGCTGGACAGAACGCTTGGCGACCATCTTTGGTTTCCCATCGGCCAGTACTACTGCAAACTCTCGACCAATTGCTTTTTTCAGCTGGCTCTCTGGAAGATTACCGCCCAGGGTGTCTTTCACTGGAGTTTCCGCTCTGGTTACGACAGTCGTGAAGTCAACAAAATTATTTGTTGGCGCAAGAATCGCAACGGTTTGGGAAGGAATATCGGTCGGAGATTTCTGAACAGTTAGGTCGCAGTAAACCGTCGGATCATCAAGTGGCACTGCGAAGCCAGCCTCAACCTTGGGGTCGCTACACGACGACAAAGTAAGCGCAGATACGAGAGCAATCAGTAGTGCTGATGAGATTAGTTTCTTGTTACTCATTAGTTTGAAGGCTTTCTAGTTCTCTTAATTTTGAACTTACTCTCGGGTAAATACTCTGTAGTGAACTCAGGTGCTCCTAGCTGATTCACTAAAGCCCGGCGATAAACAGACTTAGACGCTTCACTCACTTGGTCATAGCTTTCAGCTCGCCTATCCCACTGTTGCTCAACCTCGGCCAGAACCTTTAGTTCAGCTTCCAGATCGGCCTCAGACTTCGCTTGGTTTGCTTCAGCTGAACGCAGGGCGCGCTGTTTGTTGAAATACACAAACTTGAGCCTTGAGTATTTTCCTTGGTGTGGGTTTGCATTCATTGCTCGGATTAGAACCCAAGATCCAAGCCCGACCAAAATAAGTACGCTGAAGATAAAGACAGCGAGATTGAGCATGCCACCAATTGGTTTTTGGTATCTCTGGAAATAGAAGTCATTTATCAAGTTGGTTCGCAAAATTGTCATACCAAAGACGTATCCTGCCCAGGCGACTGTAACTATGCCTGCAATCATCCAGTCTTTAAGCCTCTTGGCATCTTTGCTTCTGGCGTCTGAGATGGCCTTACCTACTAGGTGAGGAAAGAGGATTTGAACACCAATCGCTGGGAGTGAGAGCTTAAGTGCCTCATCTTCATTGTTCGTGATTACACGAAGAGATAGAAAGACTACGAATGCATCCGCTACTGCGACAATGGCAAAAACTCCCCACTCTTTCACTCTGCCAACGATGTGCTTGGTTCGTGAGGTTGTATCTGGGGCAACCCCTTCCCAGAAACCACCGTCCTCACCTTTCTTGGCTCCTGTGAGAACTTCGTGCTCTGCTTTTAGATCTGCCTCAATAGCGAGCTTCTCGGCTTCAGCGTCGATGACATTACGCTTTTGAGCTTCGATGAGTTTTTCAATGTATTCAATCCGCATGCGGATAGGGAGAGTAGCTCTTCCTTTTCTTTCAGCAGTTCGCTGTCTTTGAAGATTCAATACTTCATCAACACCATCCTCGTAAGGCATTTGCTCATAGCCTTCTTCAGAAAAGAGGAATTCGTCGTAAGCTTTTGAGTTTTTATCTGCTTCAGCTGCTTGAGTACCAAGAGCGATGAAAACGTTATCGTCGATATCTGCAGGTAGATCAGGTAATGAAATCAGAATCTTGCGGGCACGACGATTGATTCGTCGGCGCCAAAATAGTTCAGCCATAGGTTAGCGGCTTTTTCTTTCTGGTAATTCACGGTCGAACTGGTCTAGTTCAACTGCTGGGTGGACTCTGTAGACAGGAAGTTCTGCAGCGGCAGCTTCTGCATCTGTCTTAAGTTTTCTAGATCTAGCTTGGTTGTAGATAGCAGCCTTGGTACGGTAAAGGTTTTCCCAAAGAGGCTTAACTTCATCCGCTCTACGAATCAGTGCGTAACCGGTCTCTTTGTTTGATGCGTATTGAGAATAAAGGTCAGCCATCTCTTGTTCAAGGGCAGCCAGACGAAGTGTTGCAGCCTTCTGCTCACGACCGGTCTTACCCATGTTTGCTTTTTGCTTGTCAAGTTTGGTTTCGAATAGACGCACTTCAGCTTCAATGCGGGCGTTACCTGTGATGTATGGAGCGGAGACTCTTAGTAGCCAGTCGTTTAGTGCGATTTCTCCACGCTGTGAGAATGACTCGAACTCGTTTATCGCTTGTGTACGGGTGAAGTCTTTGACTCCCTGGTTCTTTCTAGCGTCTCTGCGGCCAGCTCTCTTGATACGACCGATCTCACACATTCCAGGCTTCTTCGGTATCACTGGAGAACTAAATGAACTCTTCTTCGCCATTGGTCTTTTCCCAATCTCCGCGTGTTCCCATGCGGCTAAATTACACAACAGGCTTAAACCTAACTACAAACTCGCCTCACCTCAATACCAAATGTGCTCTTAACGGGAACACCCTTAAATCGTTATCTTCTATCGCCTCTGGCGAACATCAGGAATTTGATGTCCCTAGTCGCTGTTTGTCTAGTTGTCCCGAGAAATATAGGAAACGAATATATTGCAACGATTACCATTACAAACCACCTTTGGCCAGATCTACTTAGATTGGTCACTAGGTGAGACCCACCCAATGCAGCCAATTAGAGCCAAACTAGCAACCGAGTTCATAGTCAAAGAGCTAGGTGATGCTGTTGAGGTTATTGAACCAATCACTGAAGAGCTAAAGCCTTTAGTGCGCTCAGCTATTGAGTCAGTTCATGACCCACGACATGTCTCTAGAGTTCTTGATGATTACCGGGACCTCCACTGGGATGGAGAGAACCCAGGTAACGCAGCTGCGTTACTAGCTATGTTCTCTGGTACTTACCGCCTAGTTCAGTCACTCAAAGACGGCAAGATCCGAGTTGGGTTCAACCCTCAAGGAGCTAAGCACCACGCTCTCAAGGGAGAATCCAGCGGTTTCTGTGTATTCAACGATTTTGCTTGGGCTGCTACAGAGCTTGAATCGCTAGGTTTCAGACCTTTATACATTGATTGGGATATTCACGCTGGTGATGGTGTCCAGGAGATGTTGGCTGATACCGACATCCCAACTATCTCTATCCATAACGGCACAATCTTCCCAACCGGAAGCAATACCCGTAATCGTGAGAAGTATGGGCAGAGACACTTCTGGCATAACCCTTCACAGCATTGGTACAACATCAACCTAACCAGCACCGATGGTGATGATGGTTTGCTTTGGGCTATGGACCAGGCAACAGAGATCATCGATGAGTATCAACCGGACATTATCCTGCTGGCAGCAGGAGCTGATGGCCACGTTGGATCTCCTTTGGCGGGTAACACCTTCACTCAGGCTGGGTTTAGAAGTGCTGCTGAGCGTATCGCTGAGCTAGCTAACAAGTATGCAAATGGCCGAGTTTTGATCGGTGGTGCTGGTGGCTATCAGCCATACAAGGAGACACCAGAGACTTGGGCAACAGTAGTTAGCACTATCTATCGCAACACTTTGGTACAGGAGTAAATATGGAGAACATCGAAAAGAACCCACTTCTAGGTCCTGATTGGATTCCACTGGCTCAAGTACTCAAGTTTCTCAATGAGAATCTGTTCGGTGGTTACCGAGCATCTATTCATTGTTATGGTGATCGCTTTATCCGTAGAAACGGTAAAGGTGGTCCAACCATAAAAGTTGACTGGCTCAGTGATGGGTCAGTTGTTGTTTTTGCCAGCGCTAATGACAAAGTGAATCCACCTCTGAACGAACTTCAGTTCAAAGAGCTAGAGTTCTTAGGTTTTACAGCTCCTAAAAATACTTCCGGTGGCTATGCAATTGACCCGGATGAGATTGATGAATCATCGAACTCATGGTTTGTGAAAATCTGTGAGGATGCGCCAAGCATTGCTGAAGTAGTTGAGATGACACTAGTCACTCTTGTTTTGGTCTACGGTGTTCAGCTTGAAGGAATGTTTTACTTCGGCCTACACAAAGGCTTACATGAAAGAGTTCATGAACTAGATCTGCTTGAAAGATACAAGGCCCACTCTGGGAACCCGGAAGCGGCAATCTTTGGTATCAAAGGTTCACATCCTGACATCGAGCTACATGAAAATGCATCAAGGAACAGTAACAGTGACAAGTAATCAAACTGGAGGTTCAGTTCTTGAACTGGTTTTCACTGAAGATGATTTCGATAATGAAGAATCATGTCAGTGGGAGACCTGCAGAGATCCAGCAACACACTGGCTAATTTGTCCGATATGTACAGCTAGAGAGTATCTGTGCACTGCACACGCTGTGATGATTCAAAATGCAAAAGTTGGTGAAGTAGTTGTTTTCAACTGCTCTTGCGACCACAAAGTATTACGACTGAAATGCACAGTTGAACCTAAGTAGTTCCATACGGGAATAAAACAAGCAAAAAAGTAGTTGTTATAGATGTGCTCAAAAGGCATCACCAATTAAGGAAACGATAAATGATAAAAATAAAACTAGAGCACAACAAGTGCCAACAAGGAAAGCCAACACAACTTGGCCTCATGTTAGAAATTACTGCACCAGTTGCACCAGTGGTGGCAGCAACACAACACAAGACCAAGTCTTTGGTTTTCGTGATTGACAGATCTGGTTCAATGGCTGGGCATCGTCTAGAGGTTGTTTTGAACACAATCGCAGAAACCCTGCCAAGACTGCACCCGGAAGATTACATCGCGGTAGTCAGCTTTGACGACCAGGCAATCGTGAACGTTGCACTAGACCAGGTAAAGAACCACAAGATGGCTGAGCTAGTCAAGAGCGTTAGAAACATCAACGCTGGCGGCAGCACCAACCTTGAAGCAGGTTATCGTCTTGGGCTAGAGCAGGCTAAAGCTGCTCCAGCAGGCATCGAAACCAGCATCATCTTGCTAAGCGATGGCCAGGCTAACCAGGGCGTCGTTGATCCTGTTGCGCTTGGTCAGTTAGCCACCCAAGCTACTGAGCACCTAGTTGTCACAACAACTATGGGAATCGGTGGCGGATACGACGAGAACATCTTGAGCGCAATGGCTGAAGGCGGCAATGGAAACCACATTGCTGCGATCAAGCAGGGCGAAGCTCTTGATGGTCTTCAAGCTGAAATCGATGGATTGCTTCTAAAGACCATGCTTGATGTTCACTTCGACATCACTATTGGACCAGACTTCGCTGGTAAGAATGCAGATATTGTTGCTGGAAGAAGAATGAAGAAGTGGAAGAAATCTCACGGACATGTTTCAACTCTCCTGGGCGATCTTGCTGGCGGCGAGCAGAGAAACGTAGTCTTCGACTTAACGCTTGACGGTCATGACATGGCAGAGCCAGGCCTGAAGCAAGGCGTCAAGATCGACTGGGAATACACCGATGCAATCACCGGCAAAAAGGTCTCAAACTCAGAAACATTTGAAGTTGAGCTTGTGCCAGCTGATAAGTGGATTGAGCCTGAGCGCGATGCAGATATTGTTGGCGAGCTCAAGATGGTTCGAATGCAGAGGATCTACGACGAGGCTCAGGAACTATTCATGCAAGGCAAGCATGATGAAGCTAACGCTCTTCTTGAAGCCGCTGGAAAAGATCTTCAAGACTTCATGGCTAACAACTACCTAAGTGATAGAACCTCACTTCGCCTTCAGGCGAGCAGCCTCAACTTTATCCAAAGCGCAATGGAACCCGATCTGAACTTCAAAATGAAAATGCTGAAGGAAGAGAAGCTTCGCATGATGCGAGATCGTAAGAACTTTAGAGACAAAGACGCCGAGTAATAACTGCTAAAAGTGCAGCGGCCTGGCGAGATCACAAATCTTGCCAGGCTGTTCGCACTTCACCGAGAACATAGATAAAGAACGTAAGAACAAAAAGATAAGGAACATAGAACACTATGTCAGTACCGTATTACCCAGATACTCTTTGGAGTGAAATCATCGATGGCCTTTATCAAGGAGGCACTGATGAGTATGACGAGCTTGGCTCACAGTCGAGAGGCGAAGGCCTACGGGGCTTTGCACAAATCCGCACACAGGTCACCAAGCGAGACTTCGACACTGTCATCACTGCATACAGCCAGGCGAACCCAGCTGGTAGCAACGTGAAGGAATTACGTTTCACATTTCACGATGGTGACATGCGGGACTTTGATCCTGAGCGTGACCTAACATTCCTAGTGAGGGAAGCTCACTCTGACTGGAAAGCCGGTAAGAAGGTTCTTATCCGCTGCCAGGCTGGCATCAACAGATCAGGGCTAATCACAGCATTGGTTCTAATTAGAGATGGTCACACCCCTAGAGAAGCCATTGACCTAATCAGAAGTACTCGTTGTGAAGGGGCTATCACTAATCGTCACTTTGAGTCATGGTTGCTTAACGAAGTGAACTTGGACTTTTGGCGTGAGGAAGTGATTTAGTGGACATAGACCAAAACCCATTTCTAGGGCCAGACTGGTTGCCTTTGGTTCGGGTTATCCGGCCACTACTTGATTTTGAATCAGGTAGAAACTTCCACTTAAACACCTACGGGTTGAAATACAACCTAAGCCCAGACAGTTCACCATACATTCAAGCAACTTGGAGTTACGATGGACAGCTTCAACCTGAAGCATCTGGAAATCTCTTGTGTGATCCGCCCCTAAAGATAGAGATGTCATAGACCTGACTTTACAGTTGCGCCGAGTATCGTGTGAATTATAGAAACAGGTGGAAGGGTCCCAAATGAAATGCACAGATGTTCTAACCGGGGTGCAAACGTCCGAAGGCAAGCGCTCATTCTTCGTTATCGAACCACACGATTTGGATGAGGTGTTCGAAGCTTTCGGCGAATACAAGGTCGAAGTTGAAGACATGCGCAACCTACGAAACTGGACCGAAGGTAATGAGAAGGAACACTTTTTGCTAGTGTCTGTTGACTTGAACTCCGCTGCTCTCCGCCAAATGGAAGATAAAGGACGACCTGTACTTTTTGAAGGCGAATCCTTATTGCCTCTTTATAAGTGGCCTGTAGAAGGAGGAGTCGAAAAGTTCCACTCGGTTTTAAATAGGGACATAGGGCCCTACCCGGTGGAGTGCAAAAGGTATGGCTTAAAAGCCAAAAGAAGCCCAAAGCTAAAAGTTAGAACAAATCTTAGATATTTTGCCGAATTCGATCCGATAGGTTTTGCGCAAGTACCAGAAGACCTAAGTTCGGGAATGACAGTCAGGCTCGTATGGCATGCGATCCTCGGGCAAGTAGTCGATAATGACGGGGGTCGGACTTACGCTGCAATTATGAAAGAGCTTGGACACAGGTTTGAACTCGGACAAGATTTTCAAGAGCCTAACGAATGGCCCAATTTCTATGATACTTCAGGCTTGTCTCTAGCTGAAGTAGAAAATCGTCAACATCGCGCGGCATCATTTGCAAGGCTGGTGACCAACCTTTACGAAACTTATTTGGAAACTAAGGACCTAGATGCATTAGAGCGGAGAGTTTCAGAGAATCTGACAAATCTAGATTTAGCACTGGAGGTATACGTGGTCCTCTTGTGGGAGTCACATCGAGAGCGACAGGACATCGATTTGTATACCCGAGAGTTCAGAGAAGTTATCCAACCAATACTCTTACGGAATCATTACTAAACAAACTTAGGCATGAGTATGCAATTAGCTGCAAAGACAAAAACAAAATAACAAGCCCTAATCTGAGAAAGTACTAATCCAAATTGAGCAAAACTAAAACATTAGATGACGCATCTGTTATCAATCATCTCGATTTCAATGTGACCTGCGACTACTTGGATTGTGATGGTAAGGCAACACATCGTCTGATTTGTCCTGAGTGCAAGCTCTACGAATTCATGTGTGACCCACACACCAGAGCAGCAAGATTAGCCAAAAAGGGCAGTTGGATAGTCTTTGATAAGTCTTGTAAACATAGAGTCGATATGTTTGCTTGCGGCAAAGAACCTATTTAAATAACCGACCCTAGTTCATACAAAAGTTACCACTGCGAGTCACCAATGTCTGGTTCGATTTCGGAAGAGACGGTTAGCGCGGAATTCCAATGAGCACCCGCAGAAGGCCTGTCAGTTCCAACATTGCGACTTGCCTTATCAGCCGGTGATTCCAGAAGCTGGGAAGTTAGAGTCAATATGGCCTGTCTGTGGTTGTCATCCATGAAGCTCCAATGCTTCGATTCAATTGCCGAGTGAATTTTCTTGAGAAAGGCCAAGTCTGCTGCTTTGCAGTAAGACAACCAGCCAAGTAAAGACGCTAACGGTTCGCTTGGATTCCGAGGGTAGTCATACGACCCTAACCGCTTGCCAGGAAGCGAATGTGATTGGTTCAGTAAGTGCATAGTTGGAGGCTTGTCGGACCAGAAATCGCCAAACTTGGCAATCTGATAAATCATTCGCTCTATTCGTTCACGTTCGTGCTTTCCAAGCCTCAGACTTGGGCCATCTACCACCACACCAAGAACATATTTGCGAGACCCAGGAGTCATGATTCTTGTCTTATCTTTGTTCAAGCTGAATCCGTTGAACTCTGAAAGCTTTTGAATGAAGGCCACTATCTTTAAGGCCCGATCTCTGGAAAAGTTTCCGTCTGTTGAGCTAACGACGATGTCGTCAGAATATCTGGTGTACCTAAAGTTGTTAGAAATACAGAATTCGAACATGACCTCGTCAAATTTTGCCATCACCAAGTTAGAGATAAGTCCCGACGCCGGTGATCCTTGCGGTAAGTAACCAACTTTTCTGCGCATACGGTGCTGTTCAGGCCTAACAGGATAGTACCTTTGGCGCTCATCACCGTAGGCGTGGCCAAAAGCAAACCGGTCTTCATACTTTTCAATAATGTGAGTTCGCCACTTTTTGCGACTCGATTTAAGAAGCTCATTGAACTCTCTTTTTTTCTCGCCATTTCGTATAAACCCAAAAATGTCTTTCACTCGTTCGAACAGCAGCTGGACCTCAAGGTTCTTCAGATCTAGAATCCTCACTCTTCCAGTAGCGATGTGAAGAAAAATTCTATGTATCTTCTTAGGAGGCAAAATCCTGAACACTGTCCCTGCAGAATGTTCTTTAGGTGCAGACCGTCTTCTAATTCGTGATGCAAGTATCCGATTCGGCACCAGTTCAGCAAACCAACGATCCCTAGGGTCATACATATAGTCAGGCACAGGTTTGGTTAGGGTCCTTTGAAACCTGGTGTACTTCAGGGGCAAGCCTTCTGGCCAGTTATAGGGAACTCGTGTGCAGAGTTTGGATAAAAAATATGCTTCATTTTCAAGTCCAGCATTCTCCATTGCTCTGTAAACGTGCTCTTCAGTTATGTGATCGTAAAATTTTTGCAGGTCGACTTTAACACCCCACTTCATTCCCAGGTGCACACCGGCTGCTGAAGTGTGGGAGTGGTATTTTCGGTATGCGTGTGCGGCAGGATGGATCAGTCTTTTCCCTTTAGGGGGTGTTTCAACCAGTTCCTCTAACATCTCCAAGATTGTTTTTTGAATCTTGGCAAGCTCGATAAGTGGAGCAGAGATGTGCCTGGTTTTACCACTCCCACCTTTGGATATCTTGAGGTTCATGTAGGCATCGACATCGCGATTGAGCACTCTGCGTGCGAAGGACTCGGAAGACTTGTTTATTTTTAGCTTTGAGAATAACGAACGCTCAACCTCGTCGTAATTCTTTTCGAAATTCAAAAACAAGCTCCTTTTGGTTGCGCCAAGGGGAAATCTACGGAATTAGATTCTGCTTTGTTATTAATTTTAAAATTTTTAATTTTTAAAATTAATTCAGCTAGCTCTCACCAGAAATGGTAAACCCATTTCCATCTTCCAACGAAGACACATCTCCTTGCTAGCGTGAAGATGCGGCGTGCTTGGATATCCAAGCACCTCTAGGTTTCCCCTTGGCTCGTTTAAAGTGTATACATGTGGGGATAGCACCACAAGGCAACAATTTGGTGCCTTTTCTGTGAAATGGGCAATAGATGTCAGCCGTTGGATTTACGCTTACTATGCAAGCACTTCATGCAAGAGAACTAACCAGGGCGAGCAAGATGGTTTACTGAGGAGCCAAACTATGACTACAAATGGGCCGCAGGTGGACTTCTATAGTTCTCCTAAAGAATTACAGAAACTGATATTGGATCGGCTGTCATCCGTCAAATCTAAAGACCCGTTTCATCCCGTTACTTTACTGGTGAGCAGCCCGCTTCAGGGGATGTTACTTCGACGCCAGATATCCGAACTCAATTCGCTCTCCGGTGTTGCCGCACTAGCGAACGTAAAGGTTTTGACCCCTGTCGAGTTTGTTGAGGATATTTGGCGGACGACAGGAAATCTGGTTGTAGGTCGCGCTAGTGCCAGTGTAATTGAGGCAACTATTTACGCGTTGATGGAATCTGATTCAGAAACCGATGATTCTCTTCAGTCGATGACCACGGCGTATGCAATAGCTAGCGTTTACTCAAAGCTAGAGTTTGTGTCGAGTGCAAATGTCCGGAAAATGATGGAATCCGATCTATGCAATTCAACCCAACGCAGAGTGTTAGAGCTTGTGCTGAAGGCGAGACTTGCACAAGATGGTATCCAAACATACGACCTCACTCGTCAGGTGGCCGAGCTTCTTGGGGAAGAAAACGAAGGGGCATTCGAACACATCGGTCAGGTGCATTCCCTACTTGAAGGAATCCCGAATGAATTGGATGCACTGCTCTCAGTGATTGGAGACAGATCAGGCGATGTATTTCGATACGAATTAGCTCAGCTGACGGACAAAAACATAAATGTTGACTCAGGTTTACTGGCAGTCTCGGCCTCAGACCCCCAGACTGAAGCATCCATTGCAGCAAGGGCGGCATTACACAAGCTAGCTGATTTCGATGCAGACAAGATTGCCATTCTCTACCCAGATGAAAGCCAGTACCTCGTTCAGGTTCAAACAGAACTAGATTTAGCCGGTGTTGCATGGCACGGCAAAACTCGTAACGTGTCTCAACAATCAGTATTGTCAAGATCGCTGGATGTCCTTTTAGAAGCTTTTGCAGAACGTACTAGTAGGTTTAGCGGATTAGATAGGCCTCGTCTAATGAGGTTGCTCGAAAACGGACAATTGAAGATTGACACCGTCGAAATCAATAGCGACAAAATTCGAAAGTACGTAAGACGTAACGACCTGTACGCAGATGCAGTTAAGTGGCTCGACATCCTCAGTAGCTTGGAAACTCGAGGTGAAGAGGAGAAGGAGTCAGATGTACAAGCTCACCTAAGGCTTCTAGTATCAACTATAGAAGCTGAACTAACGCTTTTGTCAAAATGCAAAACTTGGGCTGATGTGGGAGAGCGATTGCTGAGGTCTGTGCTTCGCATACATCAAGATTTTCAAATAATGCCAGATGGTTCTATCGAAGAAAATATTTGGAAAGATGTTCAAAAAGTTCTCACAACCGAAGTGAAAGCTTTGGATGATTTGAGCGCAAAAGACCCCTCACTTCAACTGAAAGTAGACCCAAGGAACCTTCTTCGCCTTGTAAGAAAGAGGATCGGGGAACGTAGGTTGAGACATGGAAACTTGAGCACCGGTGTTTTCGTTGGGAACATCACTGAGTCACAATTTGTTCAATTTGATGTTGTTTATGTGCTGGGTGCTACAGAAGGACTATTACCTCCGAGTGTTAATCCAGACCCATTCCTACCAAGTCGATTGCTATCCGAAATAGGCGAACTCTCCATGGCAACGGCCAATCGAGAGAACCTACCAGATACTTTGGGCAAGACACTTGGAAACGTGCTTAACGGAGCAAAGAAGAGTGTAATCCTGAGACCACGTAGCGGAACTCAGGTCAAACTCGAGAACGAGCCGAGCAGATACCTTCCCGCCGCTCTGCACGATAAAGATGCTGTGGAGTCTGCTCCTGTGATTATCGCAAATTCTTTTCTCGCCTCTTTCGAACTTGAAATCGACGGAAGACTTCTGGGTCCAGTTTCATCCAGAGATCAGAGGCTTGTCACATCCACTCTCAAGCCCGTTGTGGATGAGGTGTTTGAAAAGTCGATGGCTGCTTGGCGTGACCCTGCTTTCAATGAGTATTTTGGAAATCTAGAAAACCTAGCAAAGACCAAGAAGCCTTGGGAAGTCAATACATCAATCCCACTATCGAGCACACGTATCGATTCATACATCAGCTGCCAGTACAAGTTCTTTGCTGGAAGCGTGCTGGGTTTAAGTGATAACGATCGCCGCGACTCTAGAGATGACTTTTCAGCAACCTCCTTTGGTGTGTTCTTCCACGAGGCTATGGACAGATACATCAAAGATCTAGCGACTCATAACAAGGTTCCGAGCGAGGGCGAGGCTTTCCCAGAGGGTTCGAGTCAGATTTTCATCGAACGATACCTAACTCCAAACCTCATGAGATTCATTGCCACGGGTCGAAACGGTTGGGATAGAAGTCTTCAGATGCACCTTGCAAATCTTCTACAGACGCTTCCTCAATTCTTTGGGCAAGAAGCAACAGTACTAAGAGGTAGTCCTGCGTTGGCAATTGTTGAATCTGAAGCATCGTTCGGTAAAGGCGCAGTTTACAAAAACCCTAATGATGCAAACAAAGATGTGGAATGGAATCTCACTGTTGCAGACACCGATGGCGAAGAACACCGCCTCGTAGGCCAGGCGGACCGCTTGGACGCGTCGCTGGATGGTTCATCGGTTGGTGTCATGGACTTCAAGACAGGTTCCAGGAAAAGACAAGTTGAGAAGTTGGGCATTGGCGTGAAAGGCCAGAAAGCCAGCGTTGAGACACTTCAAGATGTGATTTATAAATTAGCGGCTGAGGCTCGTTACCCAGATGCTGGCTCCGTGAAAGTAAATTTCGTTTTCGTGGCCGAAAAAGGTGAACGGATGTTCCTTGAGGCCCCATACTCGGACGACCCAAAACAGTTGTTACCAACAGTGCTCAAGCAAATCAAAGATAGCGGCATAACTGGAGCCTATTCAGCTAAGTCAGACGAGTATTGCAAGGCCTGCTCCTACCTAGCAGATGTTACAGACATTGTTATTAGAAAGAACAAGCCTAAGAAGGTAAAGAAATGACCGAAAATAATCTACTTCCAGACCAAGTTGACAGGGATTCTGCGATAGCTAATCATCATGAAAGCATTTTCATTGATGCCGGTGCTGGTACGGGTAAAACCGAAACTATCGTTACGCGAATCGTTACGCAGATCATTGACAACCCTGATTTCACAATGGACGATATCGCAGCCATCACATTCACTGAAAAGGCTGGAGCAGAGCTAAGGAACCGTTTCAGAAGAAGGCTCGAAGCAAGCAAGAAAAGTCTTGAACCGAAAGACAAAGACCGCATTGAAACTGCGGTTGTCTCTGTTGATTCTGCAGCCATAGGTACGATTCATTCCTTCTGCAAAAGAATTCTCACTGATCACTCAATCGCCGCAAAGCTACCAGTTGGCTTCAAAATCGGAAGCGAATCAGCAGGCCCAAGACTCCGCATACTCCGCGCTAGAGCAATTGCAGACCTCGCCTTAGACAGCATGACCCAGGATGAGCAGCAAGCTCTGAGAGACATCGATTTTGGAACCCGCAAGATGGAAGAACTTGTAGTTGAACTCGATTCAAAATTCGCAATAGTAAATGAACTACAGCTCGATAAAGCTCGAGAAGTAGCGAACGAATACGAAATTCCGGTATACAAGTTCATAAATGCGGCAATTAGATTTCTAATCGAAAACCAAATCGAAAGACGAAATTCAGGAGAAATTGAATTTGATGATCTCCTCATCATGACAAGGGACCTGCTCAAATCGGATGAGCAACTCAGGCAAACGGTTGCAAAACAGTTCAAAGTAATCTTGGTAGACGAGTTTCAAGACACGGATCCTATTCAATGGCAGATAGTTAGATTACTCACCCAAGAAAGCGAGGGTGACAACTCTCCAAGGGCAGGTTCCTTGGTTCTAGTGGGTGACCCAAAGCAGTCAATTTACAGATTTAGAAACGCGGACATCGAGACTTTTATCAATGTCAAGAATGGATTCAGCAAAACCCAATCGTCAACTTCTTACGGCGCAATTCGAGACCTGTCGACTAACTTTAGATCTGTAAAGCCAGTCATTGAGTTTGTGAACGCTCTATTCGATAACGCAAATGAGGGTGAAGAACATCCCCTATACATGGGTGTTGGGTATCAGGCTCTGAATCATGTCCACGCTCCAGACGATACTGGCGCGGGCCCGGCGATAAGAATTCTTGCTAATCCTGCAAGTCCAGAAGGCGAAGACAAAGCAGAGGTGGATGTCGCACTTGAGTGTGATTGGACCGCCAAAGAGATTAGGCGGGCTATCACAGAGAAATACAAGATAACTGTGCCGGTTAGCAGAACCAAACGTGAGTACCGCGAAGAGCCTGCCAACTTTGGTGACGTCTGCGTTCTGATTCCTGTTCGAACAAAACTAGCTGAACTAATTCGAGCTTTCTCAGCGAACGAAGTACCATTTGTGTCCGCTGATCCGACAATTGTTTTCACAAGGCCACTTGTTTTGGGCCTGATCCACTCACTGCGAGTTGTAGCGCAATTAGATGATGACATGTCTCTGTGGGCAGCATTGAAAAGCCCCATATTTGGTCTTACAGATGAACAGTTAGTTCAGTACAAACTTCATCCAGGTTCCAACTGGAACATTGACGGATATGCATCAGGCGGGGAGGATAATGTCCTTCGAGCCATGGAAGTTTTCTATGATGTTCGCAATAAGGTTGGCAAGCAAAGTCCACTAAAGGTAATGCAGGAGATCCTAGAAACTCAAGAAATTTTTGAAAAGCTACAGGCAGACAAGAACGGCTCTTTTGAGGCGAGTGCCCTCAGAATCCTCTTGAGTCACGCAGCTCAGTGGGAGAACTCTGGAAATACTGGGCTACTCGAATATACAGAAGCTCTAGAAGTTCTTACAGAGAACAACAGCAAGACGTTGTTACCAATGCCTGACGACATAGACACTAACGCGGTTCAGATAATGACGATTCATGCTTCAAAGGGTTTGGAGTTTCCAATCACTGTTGTTACGTGCATGGCATCTTGGCCGAAATATCACTCGCCTAGAATCCTTATCTCGAAAAATGGAGACATTGAATTCTATTTAGGTAAAGATTATGAAGAAAACAATATTGAGAGTGCTGGTTATGCCAACCTAAAGAACACCGAAGAGAAACTTGCATCTCTTCAAGAGGCAAACAGGCTGCTGTATGTGGCGATGACCAGGGCCAGGGATCACTTGATTGTGTCCAGCATCAACCTAAGGGAAGACTCAAGATCAACACCGCTAAAGAAGGCTCTAGATAGCTTCAGAAAGTCTGGCGATTCAGAGCACAAGTTGTTTGAGATAGTTGACCACAGCCAGACCGTAAACGCCCCATTGCCTGATGCTCCAGCGACAAACACTAAGCTGAAGGAATTCAGGACTGACTATTCAAAGGAAATTGCTGCCTCCACCAAGCGTCACGTGGTATCCCCGTCATCAGATGCTGCCGTTGAAATGAAGGTTCTATCGAGCGCTAAAGCTGAAGGCTGGGAACTCGGTTCAGACTCTGAAGCAGAGGATAGTGGTGTCGATGAGGTGACTAGATCATCATCTATCTCTCTTGCCCATAGAGATAGACGCCCATTTGGACGCGCACTTCATGGTGTGATGGATTTGATTATGAAGCACGGCTCTGTCCCAGAGGAAGAGATGTTACAAACATTCCTCTGGCAGTTGGCGGAACAAGAAAATGTTCTGCAAGATTTGCCAGACCTCGCAAGAAAAATTCAGATGCTCCTAAAGTCCGACATTGTTCATGAAGCCCTTGCAGCAGAACAGCGTTGGCCAGAACTTCATTTAGCAATTGCCGATCCTGATGATGAAATCAGATTGGCAGAAGGTTTTGCAGACTTAGTGTATAAAACTGCATCTGGGTACGTCCTGGTTGATTACAAGACAGATAAAGAAATCACTGTTTCTTCAATGACCCACTATGAACAACAGCTGGGCGCTTACGGACTAATCCTCAAGCAACTAACCGGATCCCTGCCAGAGAGAACCATTCTCTTGCACATCACTGAAGAGTCCGTGGACACAATTGACCTTTGATTAGGTGATGGTGTAATTCCTCGTTATCCCAAAGCCACGTGAGATTGCCTTGAGAGCTATCTCAGCAATGAGTTCAGAAGAAGGTTTTGAATCAAACTTTAGAACTAACGTGCCTGGTAGGTGAGGCCGCCAACCCAAATCACCTAGGGCTAGATAATCCTTTGGTTTGGAACAAATCATCACTATTTCGCCATCCACTCGCTTGGTTTTGAGCCAAACCTGGAAGTGGTCAGCATGGTCAACAGTTAGCTTGATGTTGTCTAACGGCTGATTAGAAACTAACCGGAGCACCTCATCGGTCAGGTTTGATTTGAGATGCCTATCTCCATCTGAAACAACAATTCCATCCGCAGACGAGCCGGAGCTCAATTCACTCGCCAGTGCTATGAGTCGGTCAAGGCTAGGCCGCAGCTTTGGATCATGATTCATCATAGGTTCAATCAACGCTCGCTTGTCAGAGCTCAGTATAGAAAAGTCAATGATTGTGGTGTCTGTGGCTATTTGGGCAGCTCGTGAAACATTAATTTTGTCTGGATCGTTTTGGTCAAGATATTCTGCAAGAGCTCGTTGAATTGGGTTCTTTCCAATAGCTGCTTCATAGAATGTCATGCCTAGAGAAAATATGTCTGACATTCTCGAGGTCTGATTAATGTATTCCTCTGGGGCTATGTAACCAAAGGTACCTCCGATGAAGGTATTGATAGTGTCTCGGTGGGATAGGACAGCCAAACCGAAGTCAATGATTACAAAAGCATCATCCGATGAACTGTAAATAATGTTTTCGGGCTTTATGTCAAGGTGTAAAACATTCTGACTGTGGGCGCTATAGAGTCCACGCAGGGTATTTTCAGCGAGAGTCTTGAACTGTGTTGCCGATAACCCACTCTGATGTTTGGATCTTCTCTCTTGAATTAGTGCCTTTAGATTGCCGCCTTCAATAAAATCGACCACCAGATAAGGCGCTTCACTTTTTCCATCGTTATACAACCCAGCATCTCGGAGATTCGCTACATAGCGAGAATTAACAAGGCTCAATTGCTTAATCTCATTGACAAGCATGACCTTAGCCCCAGAATTTGTTGGTGTACCGGTCTTTACAATCTTCAAAACAGCAGATGTAGTGGCCTCTGATGCCCCAACACTCAAGTATTTCTTTACCCGGTAAGCCCTGCCAAAATTTCCTTTTCCTAGCAGCTGCTGGACCTCCCAATCGCCCACAAACTTCTTCTGACCCTGCTCGAGACCACTAAGAAGTGGATCTGTGTCGCCTTGTAGGTTGTGATTCATTAGCCCAGCCTTTACATTCATATCTGTTCCCAAGATACCTCTATTACTCGGCATCTGTAATAGTTAAGGGGCAGGAATAGAAAGGTTTGTCGTGGAAGTTACAGAGGCCCTTGAATTGCTTGGCTTGACCGAAGGGTTTAGCAGAGCTGAGTTAGACGACGCTGCTAAAGACAGGGCCGAACGTGCTCAGGCCAATAGAGAGACACAGCTAATGGCCAACATCAAAAAGGCCAGAAAACTTCTTTTGGACCAGACCGAGCCTGAAATTCCAATTTCCAAGGTCGAAACGGACAAGCAAAGAGAGCCACGCCTTGCATTGGAATACTTACTTAAAACTAAGTCAAACGTATTTGTAACAGGCCCTGGTGGTTGTGGAAAATCTCATCTCCTTACAGATTTCATAGCAGCAACTAAGGACCGAGCAGTAGCTGTTGTTGCTCCTACTGGAACTGCAGCCATGAATTTGAAAGTCAAAGCGTCAACAGCAAACTCGTTTTTCAAGATGCCCACTCACGATGGGCTATCTTTCGATGATCACACCAGAATGTCACCTGTCGAAAAGTCAAAGTTCAAAGCCCTAGAGCTTCTCGTGATAGACGAGATTTCCATGCTCAGCGCAGACTTTGTTGACGCTATTGACCTAAAGCTCCGAGCCGCCAGAAGAATAGATAAACCTTTTGGTGGCGTTCAAGTATTCATGTTCGGCGACCCCTATCAACTCTCACCTGTACCTGCCACTGACCCTCTCATGAAATTGAAACTGCGAGAAAAGTATCCTGCTGGGGACTGGTTCTTTATGGCTGATGCATATGAGGATGGAAAGTTTGAAGTCATAGAGCTACAGGTAAATCACCGAGTAATAGATGAAGATGTCCAGTTAATTGAAAACCTCAGAAGAATTAGAGAGGGCAAAGATCTAGAGAAAGCCTGCTCGTACTTCAACGAACGGGTTGGCAAGAGGCCCCTAGATTCGTCATACATAACACTGGTCGCAAGGCATGATGTCGCAAATCCGATTAACTCCAAGGAAATGGACAAGCTACCGGGGGAGACGATCTCTTTCAAGGGGGCATTCAAACTACTTGCACCTAATTCAAAGGCAGTGCCGAAGTGGGAAGACGTTTCTATCGATGAGACGCTAGAGCTAAAAGTAGGCGCACAAGTGATGTTTATAAAGAACGACGATCAAGGCGGACATATCGTTGAGGGGAAGAAGGTCCCTCGTTGGGCTAATGGACATTTGGGTGAAGTTAGAGAAGTAAATCAAGCAGGAGGAATAGTAAAGGTATTCCACGTAGCATCTGGCAATACTTATGAGGTCAAGACATCTAACTGGGACCTAGTGAGACACGAACCGACAAAAAAGATTCTTAGCCATGGAGCAGTGAAAGATGCTTTAGATCCAACGGTTCAAGCCAGCTACATTCAATTCCCGTTGCGGCTCTCCTGGGCACTAACCATTCATAAGTCTCAGGGGCAAACACTCTCAAGTATGGTTTTTGACCCAACTGGAGTATTTGCAGCCGGGCAAACATATGTTGCCTTGAGTCGTGTGGAATCAATAGAAGGGTTAGGACTGGTTAACCCCATCGAACCTTCTCTAATCATGGTTGATAGGCAAGTAGTGCAGTTTCTTAGGGACTGCAATCCGATTCACTTCTGACCCAAGAATTGGAGAAAGAACTAATATCCTTGGACTCTAAAAGGCTGGACAACTAATAGTCGGACGGAATTCCGCTTTGCTGTTCTTGTGCGAGAGTCAAACCAAAGTTCTGCGTCAGCCCGAACCACACCTCCGACCGAATTGATAAGAGTTTTTAATGACAGAGCTAGCTCAGTGGGAATATAGCCAAGCACCACGCCTTCACAAAGAACCGCTACAGCATTTTTATCGAATCGATTATCTGGATCTGGAACCAATTCCACTTCCGTTTCAACGCTCTGACCGAAGGGGCTGCCCAGGGAAAAATAGCATTGCTTCCAGTTGTTGTAAAACGATTGCATGCCCTTGGCTCTCAATTGGGAGTTTGAATCGCGCGCCAAAAGTGGAGTCGTGGCGGGCGTTAAATCCTCAGCATCGATCAATTTTATGAAACTCATTCGTCTTGTCATTTTGGACCTTTCAGTTTCGGAGAGTAAATCGGAAGAATCCGGTGTAATAACATCACTTCGATTCAGTAACGAAATGTGTCTCTCTGGCCTGTAGAGATAATCGAGGTTAGGATAGCGCCAACTAAAAATTCCATCGATAGACCCGCACTTCCAGAAGACGGAGAGAACTGCAAATAATCCAAAAAGCACGAAACAGGCTGAAAATGACAGTGAGAGAAACAAGTACTGCTGGGGACTTAAGGGCCTGCTCGAATAAAAACTGAAAAATGCGATGAAGGCTTGAAAGCCTAAGTGAATCGCTATTGCCAAAATCCTGTTGGCTTTAGAGCTGAAAACCCCAGGATCTGCCGCATCCGAAGCTCTTCCAATAGCTGGGGCGACAACCAGAGAGACCAACGCGACACCAATAGAGATGTAGCCTTCCATTCCGCCTCCCTGACTAAACAGTGGTTCCGAATAGAAACACTCTTTGAGCCCAAGTTTATCCAAATTCGCTCTCGGGAGGCAATGTTCGCAATGGGCCTGTATTCCCATGTAGATTCTTGGAAACATAACTTCGCCGCAAGCGAACATGAACCCATTCGGGAATTTTCTATTGATGTTAGTGGTTATTATTATCGACTACCCGAAATCTGGGATTTAGTAGGGAAGGTTTCATACTGTTTCATTACAAAGACCAGCTAGGAGATTTAGTGTGCAAAAAGTCAAACGCGAACACTCCTGGAGTCCTAGTGACAAACTCTGGTGTCCTACGAATGATTTCTCGGCATTTACAGGCAAAACCGTCCCGCTTTTTGGAAGCACCTCAGGATTATTTAAAAAGCGTACCTCAAAATCCGTCACTCAAAGCCTGAGTCACTGACACTATCAAGGAGATAAATGAACCAAATTACATGCCCCCACTGCAATAAAGCTTTTACAGTGGACGAAGCAGGCTATGCCTCTATCTTGAAGCAAGTCCATGACAAGGAGTTTGAAAAGCAAATCGCAGAGCGAATGAAGCTTGCACAACAGGACAAAGAGAAAGACATAGCCCTTGCTCTTGCTGAAGCCGAGAAGGAAAAGGCTAAAGAACTTGCCAAGAAGGATTCTGACATCCAGAAGCTAAACGCTGACGTCAAAGCAAAAAATGCTGAGATTGAGTTAGCGACTCAAAATGCTGTTGCTGCCAAAATTGAAGAAATTCAAAAGCGTGACATGAAAATTCAGAAGCTTGAGAATGACATTGCTAATGCGGAAAAGGACAAAGAAACTTCTGTAAACCAGACTGCAGCTGATTTCAAGCTGAAGTTAGTAGAGATGAAAGCCGAACTAGACGCGCTCAGCAATGAAAAGAACCTTGCGGTCCGCCATGAGCAAGATCTTCGGAAGAGCGACGCAACTATTTATCAGGAGCAAATTGAAATCCTCAAGGACTTCAGATCTAAGCAGAACAGTGCTCTGCTAGGTCAGGATCTTGAGCAGCACTGTCTAAATTCCTTCAATAAAGTTCGAGCCTGGGCATTCCCTAATGCAACGTTTGGAAAAGACAACGATGCTACGTCAGGTACCAAGGGCGACTTCGTGTTCAGAGACTACACACCAGACGGTGTTTGTTACCTAACCATTATGTTTGAAATGAAGAATCAGCAAGACACTGAGGAAACAGCGGTCAAGAATCAAACATTCTTCAAGAAACTGGACAAAGATCGAACTCAAAAGGATTGCCAGTTCGCAGTGCTTGTGTCACAGCTGGAGCCAAACTCAGACCTCTATGCCGACGGAATAACTAACGTCTCGTACGAGTACCCAGATATGTTCGTCATCCGCCCTCAGTTCTTTATTCCATTTATAACCTTCCTAAGAACCGCAGCTCTCAACAACATTGATGCAGTCAAGGAATTAGACCGTGTAAAGAAGGAAAACTTCGAATACTCCCGTTTCGAGGACAACCTAGCCAAGTTTGGTAAGACCTGGACCAAGAAGTACGAGCTGGCGGCCAATCACTTTGGGCTTTCAATCAAGGAGATTGACAAGTCAATCGCAGCCTTGGAAAAGGTCAAGGAAGAACTTAAGAAGACTGCCGGCTATCTAGAGGACACAGCTGAAGTGGCCAATAAAATCACCATCAAAGCACTGACCGTAGGAGCCCCTTCTATGAAGGAAAAATTCAAGCAAGTGGCCAAGCAACCAGAAGAACTCGAAGAGTAAGCCGTCTCTGATAGCGGTAAACCTAATTGGCTCTGTCCCTCCCCTAAACTTAGGAGTATTCCCAATTGGGGGAGGGAGAGAACTGTGAGTGGTGGAGCGATAGACGAGCCTAGCGATTTCGCAGCCTTGTATCTAAAGACCAACGTGTTCTTTCAGTTAGATGACCTGTTCGAGTCTCTGACAGTGCTAAGTACCAGCCCAGAAATGGCAGGGTTTGAGCATGAACGATTCCCCAGTCTAAAAGGCTTGCTAAAGCGTTTCTGGATAATTACTGCGGAGAACCCCCTTAGCCAAAAACAAACACCTGCACAAAATGCCGCGTTGATGGAAAAACTCGGTACTGACCTTCTGGGACAGGGCCTCAAGTTCGAGCCGGTCACTTGCAAATCATCTGACGGTTTATGGGTAGAGCAATCATTTGCGGTGCCAAGACAAGATCATTTGAAGAACGAGGAAGTTGAGAATTTGATTCTTGCCCTAGCTGGTAAATATCTTCAAAACTCAGTCTTTAGCTTTTATGGACACACAATGAAGATACTGCCTGTGCTAAGAACAGACATCAAAGGCCAAGCACGATATTTCGTTTACGTACCAAAACAGAATCATTAGGAGAACATTGGAAAAGATTCAGGTTGGACTTGCCTCTATTGAGTGGCTGGAACTAGACCAGACTTATATAAACAAACCTATGGGCAAAGGCGACTTTGACATTACTGGCGTGTGCGACAAGTTCAGGGTTACAACGCTTGATGGCCTCAATATGGTGTTTGCAATCATTAGGTGGCCTGCCGATAAGCCAGAGGTGAACTACATTACGCATTCATCGGGAGAATTGAAGTACGAACGCCTAAAAGGCGCTGGCCGTCTGGGGATATTTGACACAACGAATGGCCAAGACGATGTCTGGTCTTTTGAACTTAGAGCGATGAAGTATGGGGAGGGTCAAACTCAACCAACACTCAAGCAAGCGACTCTCCAAGATTTGGATCAGCTACTTGAGGGGCAGTCAGCCCTTGAGCTACTTACCCAACACGGTGCTCAGAGAGTAGGTAAACGCGGCGATCTTGCATCAGCTGAAGCTGGAAAGCGTTATAACGAACTTTTTGCGACTACCGAGCCTAGAAACAATGACCTGATTGCCGTTGCATTTACGCTTACACGAGTCCTTGCGATTATGAAAGATTTCGGTAAATAAGGTGAGCGCAGCTGAATTGAAATTAATCACTGGTGACTCCGTTGCGGATGTCGCAGGCGTAATCTTTGCAACATCGAAAGATTTTGGCCAGGAACTTGGCAACAAAGTCAACATGCATTTTCTGCAGAGTGGTAAAACAAAGTGGTTTTCGGAACTACGAACTGAACGTAAGAAGGTCGGAAAAGACAACTACAAAGACCCTCTAGATATTCGCTTCCTGCTCTGGGAGTCAAGTGAACCGAACTCACCTGTGGCTAATGCAATTCCTGGCTTTTCCGACGATTGGAAAGAAGACGCTGACCTCCTCAGAAGGAAACTGAATAGCTGGATGCACTACAGCCTCGAGCCAGATTTGAACACATTAGAAGATATCTTGACAGTTATGTCATCACTGGCGCACCTTTCTAACCTCTCAATCCTTAAGCTGATTGCATTGCAGATTGAAAGAATTCACCAGCTCAGATCTGGTTGGAAGCCAGAGGCTCCTGCTTCGGTGACACCTGAATCACCAGAAGTGGCTGCGTTTGTCTCAGAGGTGAATGAGAAAAAGGCGCGAATTTTTGCTAGACCTCCAGTTGGTTCAGTTTGGAACGGTCCAATCGGAACTAGAAACATTGAATTGAACCGAAACCTTAGAGATGCACTGGAAGACGGCGTTTCTGTCGCCCACGAAATGGGAGAAAGCGGCAAAGAGAAAGTCAGAGATTGGCTTCGCTACTACCCTCAGGGTGGAGAGATTAAAGTTTCTGATGATGGAGCAGTCATGGGCTATGTCCGAGGTGTTCCTATCTTAATTGGATGGTTCGGCGATGAACCAGATGTAGATCCTGATGCTATACGTGGTTACTACTTACCGCATGACTACGAGTTCACAGGAACCGATGTCAAGGATCTGCAGACAGGGAATTTGCTCTCAGAATCAGCCCAGGAAGATGTACAAGACCTAATTAAGTTACTGGCTGACAACCTCCCACTGGGAGCGGTTATCAATGTGACCACTTATGGTGACGTGGTGTTTGAATCAAGCTCTTCAGAGTTAGTTCAGAAATTGACTAGAATCCACAAAGACGTCTGGTTCAATGGACAGATAAGTTAACTCCAACCAAGAATACTGGAGACTTCTTTCTTCGTTAGAGGGATAGCTGCCGCAATTTCAGAATCCATTCGTGCAGTAACCCTGTGCCAGAGATTTAGCGCCGGCCAATGTTCGCCCAAACCGAGTTTATTCAACAACGCAATTTCAAACTCGTCTGTTACTAAGGTGGCATCAGACCATTTAACGTTTGGAGCTAAAGCCCCGTGGCGTTTATTCGCGAAACAATTGTTCAAACCGGCGTCCACAACTTTGCGAGCCAATGCGACTAGCTCCTGATGGCTCGAAGCAAAACTAACTAACGGCATTAGTGCCTCTGCATGTTCTCTCTTCACGTGGTAATCATCGCCCACAGATGCCCACCAAAGATACGCAGTCTTTGTCGCTAATACGGCGATCGCAACTTCTGGGTTTTCGTGTTCTCGAAGCTGGACCCTAATCGGGCCATAATCTTTGGTGGCATCGATTTTCTTGTCAAAAGTGAGCACTTTGGGCTCACCCAGTAATACCGGGAACCAATTCGAAGCGACGCCTTTGACATAAATCGACGAGGAATCCAGCGTTCTCGCCTCAGGCCTTGTGGATTCAGAAATAAATTTCGTAATCGGCCAGAGCTCACCCGCTCGTTCAAAAATCTCAGAGCCCTTTCTGAAAATTGGACTATATTCGATTTGGGAAAATAGGCTGGTTCTAGACTCTTTGGTGACAATTTTGTGCTGTGTTTGCCAGCGGCCTGTTCCTGGACCAAGAAGCAGAATTGTGTTTCTCACTGCGACTGGGGTGAACAAGCCTTGAGGGTCTTTACCGTAAGTTGACCACCATTCTGATTTATCTAGCTCAGATATTATCTGTCTTAGTTTTAGGAAGTCATCCGAGAAGGCCAGGCTGTTGGGAACTATAAATGAATGACGGCCATCTTGATTTAACAGCTGGAAACTTCTCTCGTAACATATCGCGTAAAAATCGGGGCAAGCACTTGTTCTATAAACTTTAAGTTCTCCCATCTCCGCTGAAGAAAATGGATTAGATGCAGATCTCTTGGTATAGATGTAAGGAGGATTTCCAACCACAACATCAAAACCCCCCTTCTCAGCGATTTGAGGAAATTCTATAAACCAATGAAACGGGGTACGGGCGGAAATCCAGTCGTCGACGCTAGACTCATCCTGCTTTACAGCCTTGGCGTAGAAATCATTAACTCTTTGCTTGATGGGAATTGATTGTTTTATAAACGCTTCTTTACTCTCAAAAGAAAGAGCGGCACTGTTTGACGACTGGTTTACGAAGTTTTTGTAAGAAGTTGCCATCTGCGCAATCTCAATTCCAAGAAGCTTTGTGTCCAAACCTGATGCAAGCACCGATTGTTCTTCGATACGTTCGAGGTCTTGTATGTCGTAAAGACCAAAAACTAGGTTGCCCTGCTTTAGGTTCAAATCCAAGTCCGGGAGAGGCTCGAGCTCATCGATTGATTCAAGACATGATGCCAAAGAGAGGAACAGGCGCAATTTGGCTGTTTCAATAGCGCCACCCATAAGATCAGTACCGTACAGATTTCGGAGCGCACAGTGTTTTCGGATGAAATATCGAACACTCTTGTGAGACTTACTCACCTTGACGTAAAGTGGCTCGTCAACTCCACTTTCCCTAATTTCGAGGGCTCTTGCAGTGAGCAATGATCCGTAAACCTCTTCAAAGTGCTCTAAAGCTGCGAATAGGAAAGCGCCAGAGCCACACGTTGGGTCAATTACGCTGATTGATGAACATGAGTCCCAGAGCTTTTGCAAGTCGCCCAAGTTCTCAATAGTGTCGTGAAAGTCCTTCAATAAAAGCACAGAGTCGATATTGTAAGTAACCAAGTCATTTACAGTTTGGACAGCGCCATTTGACAGCGATTCCAAGAGCAAATCAGTTTTTCTTCGCCTATTTAGGGTCAGTACCCAGTCCTCATGAGCTAACTGAAGATTCAAGTCCTGCTCAGGAAAATCATGGTCTCTCCAGCTCCTAACATCGTCTACATCAAACTGGGCAAGTGCTTCAGGCAGCGGCAACCAAGAATTGGAGGTTAAGTCGTAGCCACGGATTATGTCGGACTTTAAGTATCGGATGGGATCATCCTTGACCAATATGAATGGATTGTGCCCTAACCCGACGACGTTATCCAGATATTTCGAAACGACGGTGTATTCAGTCATGTAGGAAGTCACATCGTGTTTGGTGTAATACGCTCCATTTTCCTTTTTCCCTTTAGCGCTCGTGAGATTGATGTACTGTTCGAAGATGTATCCGATAATTTCAGGATTTATCTCATTCTCTACGCCAGTAGATCGGGTATCAAGATGCCATACGTACTTATCGAAGAAGGCAAAAATGTCGGCAAAGGCTGCGTCTGGAATTTCAATGTCTGAATCTCGCTCGACAGATTGTTCCTGGAAAATGCCTCCGTTAACGTAGGGAATGGATGACAGTAGGTCGGCAATCTTATTATTCTCTTCACTAACTTCCTGTTCACCTAGTCGCTGAAACAGCTTTCTTAGCAGGTCGCGATAGAAGTTATAAAAAGGCTCTTTTTTGCGAAGTTCTTGAATGGCCTTGAAACAATTGTTTAGGTAATTTGCATCTCCATTCAGAAACTCCTTTTTTTGCAAGAAGTAAATAAACATCAACCTATTCAAAATTGTGCTTGCATAACTTTGCCTCGCCGCTAAATCAGATAACCCCGTTATCGAATCGGCAAGAGCTGCGTGCTGTTTGCTAAAGTCATCAAAAAAGGCATTCGTGATTTTAGTTGAATCGAATTGACCCTTGACCTTACTTGCGACTTGACCAATTGTAAGTCCAGATCGGATGTCTTTTTCAGAAAAGGCTAGGCCAGCCATTTTTTGCGAGAGGAACGTGGGAAGTGATTCCTTATCGTGGGACCATACTTCTATGCTCGCTGAACCCGAGCTCAACTTCTTCGGCCAAACCCAGTTAGTCTGATTGCTTCCTGTTACTATCACCAAACGTTCAGGGAAAAGCTTTGAAAGTTTCTTGTCAATCGCCCTCAATTCGCTTGGTTGGGGGTTGAAATCGCACGTGGCTGTGAGTATTTTGAAACCGGCCAGCTCTCTGGATGTCTCGACCTGAAATGAAGTACCATCAACGATTATTGATGTGTTAAGTCGAGAGCTAGTATTCCAGTTGAGTAGGTTGTTGAATATCCATTCAACCCCATGATCTCGGTAGGCATTTTGTACTTGGGAATGAAGTGGAATTGGTGTCATTGTTTCAATCCCATTGATGCAACGAGAGTTAGGTTTGTTAGCTCGGAACTTGAGGTGTCGAACATCTGGCTGCTCTCATATAGCTCGATTATGTCTTTGGTGGTTTGATTGAGGCCGACGCGCCTATGTGCTCTTACAATTTCGCTAATGTTCCTTTTAGAGGCTTCGAGAATCGGATACCGCAAAAGATCTGTTTGGATGTTGTCCACAATTTGCCGATTTTGAGCAACAAAGAGGTCGTCTTCTGTAAATAGGGTCTTCATTGCCTCTTTTAAAATATTGTAGAGCTTGCCCTTAAGGCCCGTAACGTTGTTCACGGCCTTGTTGTTGGCTTGTTGATAAATATGGCTGTTGACGAGTTTTTCTGCGATTGCAAAATGCGTTGGAATCATTGGCAACGCTACCTCACCTGCGTCGCAGGCAGTCATTTTGAGAGCCTCGAGTTGAGTAAGTGTTTTCGCCCCAGAATCTAAATCACCAAAAGCAATGTGGTCAACTTGACCTATATCTTGATTCTCAGCCACGGCATGAACAAGAACCCCTGACTTCTCAGCCATGGATTGAGGTGTGACCGCCATGGCCATAGTTTTTGTGGAGTGTAGACCGAAAGGAAGAGACACAATCTTTTTTCGTTCAGCGTCCGTTGCTGAATCCCAAATACCAAGAGCATACGAGCCATAATCGACATCACCCTCATAGTCCCCTAGAGGCGTTTCTCTGTTGAATAGGTCCTCAATGTTCTCAGTCTCGTCGCCTTGATCATTCAAAAACTGTTCCCCACCACCGAAAAGGCGCTGGTTTTCATTTAGCCTCTTGCGAAGTCTTTGAATCAAGCGGATTACATTTTCGACCTTGTTCTGGGGCATGAAGCTGTGAACACTGATTTGCTTGGCCTTTTGCCCAACTCGATCGACACGACCAGCTCTTTGAATGACTCGAATTATCGTCCAGGGCAGGTCCCAATTTACTACTGCATCTGAGTCTTGTAGGTTTTGCCCTTCAGACAACACGTCCGTTGCAAGGAGAACGTCGATTTCAACTTCACCATCTTTGATGCCTCCGTGTTTAATGTTGGCCTCTGGCGCGAAACGTCGAGCATACTCCGTAGGGTTATGGGTGTTTCCAGATACTGCTTCGATGACAAGATTCGGGCAGAGCCTCGGCAGGTGGCGGTTTAGGTAGTCGATAGTGTCTTTGTACTCCGAGAAGATGAGTGTCTTTTTCCCCAATGGCCTGCTGTTAACCAGTTGGGCTAATGCATTTAGTTTGGTGTCATTTGCGACATCCCAATCACCATGCCTATCTATAATCGCTTGAAGTACTTTGTTGTCTGCTTGGACTTTCGATAGAAGCGTGTCACGATCAAAGTACTGAATGTCTGCCCATCTCAGTCCGCGAGGTTTTGTAGCCAATAAGTTTTCATAAGCCTTCTGGGCCTTAATCCGCCAATCTTCTGGCTTCACACCAACTGCCCACGAACCTTCTGATGGAATCACATATTCCGATAGTTGATCGTCCCCGACTTCGGCACCGTCACCATCGGCAATTAGCTCTTCATCTAAAGCGTAGGCAGCGTCGTTCACAGCCCCCACGGGTATAGAGAGATTGTTTTCGAGGGCATAAGTCAAAATCCAAGCTCGGAAAAGCATTTTTTCTACTGTGATGAAGAAAGCCTTAGGAGAACTTGCGAGGCGTTTCAAAATAGTTGTGCGAATGAAGCCCTGAGCAGCTATTGCTCGTTTTAAGTCATCTATAAGTTGTTTTTGGCTCGGCGAAGGTTCAATATCCTTAAGCAGGTATGTGCCAAGGGAATACCGGGCATAGTTCATGTCAGCCAGTGCATCAAAGTTTTCAATGGAAGCTAATTGATCTCCGGGATCATTGTCTCCTCCAAGGTATTCAAGAGGAACAGTGACCCGCTCCGGAAAGCTAAATCGTTCGCCATTAGAGAATTCAAAGTAAATTTCCCCAGTGTCTTTATCAGTGATTCCGTAGCGCTCTTTGATATAGGTTCTAGTTCTTCTCACCATGAACTGGCTAATCAAACGCTGCCAATCCTCAGTAAACCAAGACTTCCTGAAAGCTGAGAGCGAGGTAAGTGGGCCGTCGACCTTTAATCCAAGTTCGTATTCATGCTCAGGTAGGAAGTCTATTAACTTCTCTGGTCTAATTCCGAGGTCTAGATGCTCAGGTAGCTTTAGAGATAGTTGCTCTGCAATATCTGAGTGATCTGCGTTGAACATCGTAGCGGTCAACAGAATCACTTTGCTGTCGTTCAACTGAACGTAATCTCGGACGTGTCCCCAGCTTTGAGTTTGATTTCTCAAGTTATGAGACTCATCCACGATGACGAGCTTGTAACGCCGCAAGTCTTCAAGGTCTTTTGTCATGCTTAGCGAAACAACTTTGTGGGCTAGTTCATAGTCCTCCATGGTTTCTTGCCACATCTCAACTAGGTTCTTTGGGCAGATGACCAAAACTGCTTCATCTCGAGTGGCTGCTAGCGCAGTAGCCACAAGGGTCTTTCCCAAACCCACAACATCTCCAACGACAACTAAGTTTTTAGTCTCAAGTATTCTTGCCGCAATCTTCACGGCATCTGTCTGCCAGGGCATAAGAATGTCCGCCAAGTTTGCAGGAATAGAAGTGTTTTTCCCGACTCTGGCGTCTCGTGAAAGTTCGTAGGCCATTTTCAAATGGACATCGCGTGGACTTGGCTGGTCATCGTTCGCCCAAGAATTTTCAAGGAGTTCAATAAGTTGCTGCGTGATGTCTGCTGTGAATTGGTCTTCCCATTGGCTTTCGAACCATCGGTAAAGTTTCTCTGCAATCTCGGTATCGGTTTCAAGAAGATTCAGCTCTCCGTTAACTTTCAAGCCGGATGGAGTGAAATTAGAGGAACCAACAACTGCTCTTTTTGAGTCGAATCCATCAACAGTGTGCGTGATATATAGTTTGCCATGCAGTGGGGCACGTGTGACAACACTCACTTGTAGGAAGCCACTGCGCAAATCCGCTAGAAGGTTGTTAAGTGATTTTCGAGACTTATAGTCGGGAACCCCCCACATAAGCTGCTTGGCAAATCCCTCCAAAAGCCTTTTTTCAACAAGAATTTTCTTTTGAATGTTGGGCTCTTCTGGACCTTGCTGGGCCCTGGATATGTCGTAAGTCTGTTTGACTTGTTCTTCACCGGTGAGCGCCATTCCAACAATCAGGCGGACACGGGGGCTGTCCGGAATATCAAGATCATTTGCTTCCATTTGGTGAAGAGAATCGTAAAGCTCACCCCAACCTCGCAGGTTGAAGTACCCAACGCAGGCATCCATTCTTCGGGAAAGAGGCAAAGACTCTTGAAGTAGATCGGTCAGCAATAACGTATCGTTGTCGATGATTCTAGTCATTTGTCTCCCAGCAAGAACAGTCATGTTGATTTTCGCACATATTCTCCAGATAACAACCCGTTCTAATGGAGAAATGCCAACAGAACCCCCTTCGCCTTGATTAATACAGTTCTAGGCAGGGGTGCCATGCTTTTGAATGGCAATCAGACTCTTCTAATCGGAAAAGTCCTCTTTTAGGCGGTGAAATCATCGTGCTTAGCAACCTTGGAAAGCACCAATCTTCCCGCTGTGTCTTTCCAATAGTGAAGTCTTCTTGCCTGGGGAGTGTTGTCTTCTATGTTTGCGCGCCATGCTTTGGAACCGTCTGCCCGGGTGCGTTGAGGTGCTGAAGGAGACTCAGTTTCTCTGAGCGGGTGCACTCTGTTTTGACGTGCATCAGATTCACGGCCTGTTGCAATATCCACAATCACTCGCACTGCTTTTCTAAGCTCATCCTCCGTCAAATCTGGGCTCAAAACACTTTCAAAGAACATGGGGCCGAAAGAGTAATTAGAGAAATCTAAAGGGTAAGTATTTGTTCTTTCTTCGGGCTTGTACCTCGAAATCCAAACTCTTCGTACTTCTTCGTTGAACCAGTCTTCATTTGTGGACCATCTATCTCTTCGAGATCTGGTTGTGGAACGCTTGGGATTCTCGGCGGCAGTCTTTCTTCTTGCTGTGGTGCTCGCTCGGTTAGTTTCTCTGATATGGCGCTTGAGTGCTTCCCTCTCTGCCACGGCAGCCTTTTCGCCATCAGAAGCCACCTTAAGTTGCCTGTTGAGTGTTTCAATTTGTAGCAAAAGGTTCTGCGCCCAGTCTTTCCACTTGCGCTCCGATCCACCTGTCAGAAGCGGAGATGTGTCTATTGTCTTTTCTGTATATGTTCCTGGCTTTGGTATTGGGCTAGTTGATGTTGGCACTTCAAGAGGGATTGGCATTGGCTCTGGAATAATGTCAGGGACAAACAGCTGAGCTTTGGAATCAATGACTTCCAATTCAAGTTCAATGTCCCTTTCTGGCACAAGCCATGAAGGGCCATCTTTGATAACGGGAATTGCTTCAACAGGTTCTTCATCGTCATCGATGTCGTTCATCTTGAGGCGAGCTCTACCTTGGCTGTCGCGATATAAACGCATCGCCACTACCTGGCCTGATTCCAGGAAATCTGTTACAAGATCCCTATCATTTCCAGATATCTCATCCAACTCAAATTGGATGTCTATGCCTGGGTAGATTGTGGCTTCGCCTTTTTTGCGTTCAGTTGACTTGATTAGAACTAACACCAAGTTCCCGTAGCCGTATTTCTCTACTAAGGTTTCCAACGTTTCAGTGTTTAGAGTTGGCAGAAACAAACGCTCAGATTGGTTGTACTTACCGTCTAACTCCAATCCCTTAGAAAACAGCCATTCAAGGGGGATGCCAGGTGCCGTGAGTTCTTGTCTCACCGTTGCTAGCTCACCGCTACTTAGTTTTACGAACGCTCTAGACCCAAGAAACATCGAAAGAGTAGCTTTTTCTGGCGTTGATTTGACATCAAGATACCTCTCCAGATCCTTGTCGCTGGCAAATTTCCAAATGTGGTCGATAAGAGCTTGAGTGTCTCGATCTTGGAACTTTTCTAGACAGTAGAAGAGTTTCGGCCATTCTTCATCGGCAGACCAATCCCCAGAGAAGACTTTGGCAGCACCATTGAAAACTGAACCTTTGCTTCCTAATGCTTCGGCTAGTTCCCATGTGAACTCACCAGTTGGCACTTCATAAATGAAAGCTAAATCTCCAGCTTGCCTTTCCAATTCGACTAAATCAAAGGGAGAAGAACTGGCGGTGGCTGGGATTGAGATAACACATACCGGCTTTAACCGATTCTCGTTCCGGAGTAACTCAACAAGAGCCAACAGCTCTGTTTTATTTGTGACTCTGTTTATAGACATTCGCCCAGCCCTCTCTGACTTCAGTAATTATCGTGCGGAAATCAGACAACGCGATTTAGTAATGCTTGCGGCTTTCGGGCTCATTCGGTGGCTCAAAACCTAGTTCGAACATATCCCTGGGCAACTTGGTCGCCCGCATAGAGCGCAACCTTTAGGTATTGGCCTTTCACTGCTTACGTTTGATCCGGTAAAAATGTTCCAGTTGATTGATTTTCCCACTCCATCTATTCCCACTAATCTGCCGTCTGGGTAAACCGTGAATCCATCCTTTTTAAAAGGTGCTGGGTCTTCTGTTGAAAAGAAGAGGGGGTCAATAGGTGGAATATCCATCCCAGACAAAGTCAGTCTTCGCACCTCAGTTAAGTCTGATTCTGGAACCCATCCATCTGCAAACGGATTGACTTTCTTAGACAGCCCATCAAACTGACCTGGAGAGATACTGAATAAAGGGGTATAAGCATATAGGAAGATGAAAGAGCCGAGTGCTAGATGAAAATTTGGCCTGAAGTTGCTTTCGGCTGCAAAGTCCTTTTCTATCACTGATCTAGGAGCAAGACCCGCGGCCACTAAGTGCTCCGGCTCTGAGATGTACAAATCCAGTCGCTTATCTGGGAAATTGTCATCAATCCAATTTCTCAGCGCTCCGACATGTGCCATACCTCCTGCTAGGACTACATGATCGATCGAGCTGATTGCCTCGTACCAGCCGATGCGCGGCAGCTCGTGTATGTTTTTCCCTGTGAAGAGTGAATCCTGAATTACTCTCAGAATGAGAGGCTTTGTCTCATCTAGAAACGAGTAGACAATTTTCTCAAAAATGTCTGAACCAATTTCGACTCGGAAGTCCGTAGAGTTCGCAATATTCAATTCTGAAAACCCCTGCTTGAGGAATTCAAGAAACCGAGGGATAGCAGCATCTTGCTCTTGTGCAAGATCCGACTTTTTCAAATCCTCTAATCTGTACGAAACCCAGCGAACAACATCTTCGCTGCTGGCTTGAGGGAGCTTAAGTGCGCTTGCCAACATTTTGGCTAATTCGATCGCATTCTCTTCGGACGAGGCCACTACGCCAGTTATGTTCTCCACGGCTAATCGAAGAAAGTTCTCAGTCAGCAATTCATCTAGTTTGTTACCGGCGATTGCCTCGCTGCTGGCCGACTTGATACTCGGCGGAGTTCCCTCCCCTCTCGTTTCCATTACAGCAATATCAAGTGTTCCACCGCCCATATCAAAAACAAGAGTCCGCTTCTTCGTATCTTGAGAATTCAAGTACGAAAGAAAATTCATACCTGCTGCACTTGGCTCGTCTACAACCTCTGAGTTTGCAACTGAAACCCCAAGATCTTCGGAGATAATCTTGAGCAACCTAGCTCTCTGTTGCCAATTCCAACCAGCTGGGCAACTCACTCTGAGCGAAATCGATATATCTAGAACCAAATTGTAATTAGTTTTCTCAGCGACATTATTGAATACATAACGCAGAAACTCACCGATGAGTTTGTCTTCAGCTTCGCAGCTTTCGATTTCAGGTTGGTGACTAATGAAATTCTTGAAGCTCTTTTTAAGAACTACTTTGGAGTTTGTTTCGTATTGAGCTCGGGCATCTTGCCCAAAAAAAACTTCACCAGAAGGGGATTCTGCTATCAGGCTGGGTATTGACTCAGCGCCCTGAAACCCGATTTTTAGAAGCTTAGCTTCGCCTAGAGAATCAAGCTCGCTAACAGATGTTGTTGATGTTCCAAAATCTAAACCTAGAATCAAGGCATATCCTCCTAGCTGGCAGGATTCACAACTGCCTTAAGTATTGTTATTGTATCCTTCCCGACCGACAACAGAACGCCTGTCTCGACAATCGTTACTGGGCTAGCCAGGTCAATGGTTTGACCAGCTGGATCATGGTTTGTTGGGTTGAATTGCTCAATTTGCCCGGCAGCAATCAGTGTGATTCCCAACCTAGACAGACTTGCAGACTCCTTGGCAATGATTTCTTTGAAGGCGTTTACGCCAAATTCACGCTCCATGCGCCTAATCATCTTAGCCATTGCCTCACAATATTTCTTCGAGATGCCGAGCTCATGGCTACTCTTCGCGGTCCCGAGAGTGTCCATTCCTCGCTTCATGGCAGCATCCATGGCGGATAAGTTCTCAGTTAGCTGCGCTATCTGTGTCTTGAGATCTTGCTCTTTATCCCTGCTCTGAGCAACAATTTTGTCTTGCTCTCGGTTCATCGACTCACGCAACTCAGTCAATCGCGAGTCTGCGATTTCCCCGGTGACTACCTCGAGAAAAGCGGATTGAGAAGCTACTCGAGCCCAAGCCCGGCTTATGTCGGATGTGCTAATAATGTCAAATAAGTAATCAGCCTCAAGTAGAACTGCTATGTCGTTTGTGTTTCGCGCGTCTCGTATGTGTCTTGCAAGTTCGTTTGCGAAGAGATCTGACTTGGCCCAGAGAGAAGCAACATCACCAGCCAGATGCGGGTAGTCTCTGCAGATACTTACGATTTGAGAAAGCGAGAGAGGTGCCCACCACCCAGGCCTCAAACCCTCTTCGGGGTACCTCCGAGTGAGAGTTATAAATACTTCTTTCGCGAACGTACCCGGAATGCAACCAATAGGCTCAAAGCTTGTGCGTATCTTCTCCACTAGAGCCTCGTCAGCATTTGTTTCTGTTGCCCTAATAATTATTTCCTTCAAAGCAAACTCAAAGCTGCGACGTAACGCAACCACGCTACCTCCTGAAGCCAGAACTTCAGATTCTTTTGCCTCAAACTCGCCGTATAGGTCAATGATTTGCGTACTCGTAAAGTTTGTAAGGACGGGAGCGTGCCCAGTGTTTCGGTGAATTGCACTAATGGCCGTCAATGTCTCAACAGCTTCTGCTGGTCTTTGAGCACTCTCTTCACTTAGTGAAAACTTAGTGTCGCTCTCTGGGATAAGAGATTCGATAATCTTTTGTGCCTGAACCTCAGTAACCAGAGAGACATGCTTTCTTTGCTCTGAGCTGAACTTGTCCATTTTTAAGTTGTTGAGTTCCAAATCCAAAGACTCCACTTGCTGAACACTAAAAGCGGAGCAGAGGGGACGTCGTACGATGTCGATTACGAGAGGGCCAATCAAGTTTGAGGCAATCTCTCTTTTGAAGGAGTCATTCTTTGGGGCTTTTAACCCTATTTCACTCACGAGATACCCAAAATCTCGAATAAACAGTAGCGGTTCGTTATCAATGAAATCAGAAACCGTGCCTTCACTTTTGTATTCACACCAAATCTCCGCAGCGTACTTCAAAATCACTGGGCAACTTGAATCATTCACCGCTTGAATGACTTGGTTAAAATCTCGTTTATCCAGATGAGCATCTGTTCCTTCAAAAAGTAAGGAGAGGCTAGCTCTTAGGTATTCGCTCGCGTAGTTATTAGATGTAAATTTTGGATTATTACCCCACATGTCCTCAAGTTTTTGTATCCCGACATACCTATAAGCTCCCGCAACGCGCTCATCGAGCGCCAATATTTTTGCCTCCCTCAAAGCTTCGAGTTTTCTCAAAATTAGCTTTGAATCTGGAAAATAGTCCGATTGGATGCCCAATCCCTCAAGAACAGAGTGAAAGTCCTTAACCGAGCTGTACTTGGCTGCATGTTTGTCTGCCTTACCCGGCTTTTCAAAATTGGAAGAATTTGAAAACTCTCTACTCGCCAACCAGTATGTCAACAGGTAGTCAAGATCATTCAGCAAGGCCTTGGTGAAACCCTCCCATTGTTGGAACCGGAAATGTTCAAACGAGTAAGGAAGGCACTTTCTTAGTCCACTCGATAGAGATACGCTCTCTCGTTTCTTGTCGGAATCCCAAACAACGATCCCTTTTCTTGGAGAATTTGAATCGAACCCACTTTCGCTTAGACCAAAAACTTGTTCTGGCCATTTAACAATTACCCATGTGTCAGACATGCTTTCAGTCTATGCCAAGTACCTTATGTCCTCGTGTGAGCCACCAGAAATTTGACCTTGCTGGGCGTATAAGTTTTTGCACGAACTACCTGCGATCTACTTCTCAATCATTGCTTCAGAACAAGCAGCTAGAGAACTATAAAAGCCCTTTAGTGAAATTTATTCCCAACCTCAGCAGAAAATATTTAGCCAGAAGGATAACAGAGAGTCTGATATTTACTTGCAAAGTTTTTCAGTTCTTGTATAGTTGTCTTTCTATCGCAGTAAATCAGAGCGCAAAATGAGTCGCAGATACCGATAGATCTAAATAACTGAAGACACCAGAACTTCAGATAGTCAAAAGTAATCATTTAGCACACCTTCAAGCATCGCCCCGAGGAGTCTGATCGTTTTTAGGTCAGCCGTCGGCTGGCATCTGTAATGGATGCTCATCTACCCCAGTGCAGTTCAGCTGGAAAGTGATGGCGATGCGGCAGCTCATGCCTGCAGATGCATGAGATAACTCCATAGAGATGCAGGAACAAATTCCACAGTTATTCCGCTCACACCTAAAGCACAAATTCACCTAATTACTAACTCAAGATTGGAATCCATGGATACAAACATTATTAAGTACCCACATTCAGAACTAGAAATATTCAGGTATTACTACCCAGATTCACTTATCGGGCAAGCTAATGGGATAGATCCAAAAATACAACCAGAGCTAGATGTTCACATGAACTTAACCCGTGAGAATGGTTCTGAAACCTGCAGCTGTGGTCTTGTCTATCTAGATTCACCATATCAACGGTATGGACACCGTAATCATCGCACCGGCTTACCAGAGCAAGTGTTCAAGTTCCTTTCAGCAGAAGGCTATCGAAGTGGTGAAGACGCAGATTATTCACAACACATCTGGGTAAATTGCGAGCGCTGCGCGATGTCTATGAAATATTCAGACTTCCTATCTAATAAGAGTTCTCACGACTGTTGGATGGAAAGCTTTGAACAAGCGCACTGTTCGATGGAAAATGCAAAGCGCATGATCATTGACCAGACGCTTCACTTCAAGTTAGCGCTTATAGGCAAACACAGTGATGAAGTTGTTTACGTCAGCCTTACACCAACATTGGATGGGCTGAAGATTTCAACGGCTGATCCAACGCATCTGGAGACCCTCTTGGCCTTCTTAGAATCAAAGACAATCGTCTTTTCTGAAGAGGCTCTAGTGGATTACCTCCTCATTGCACCTTCTCCAGAAAAGCAGCAGGCTTTTGCTAAAAACGATGACGACATGAATAAATTTCTTATCGGCTCGGAAAGCCATTCAAATTATCGGGTTAGTTACGGAGGAGGAGAAGGTTGGTTCAGGGTGATAGCCGCCGGCTCTGAGTTACCACTCGGAACCAGGTACTCACTAACCAAGCGATACTTCTCCAGACACTGCATAGGTACAGGAGTGCCCGTGCTTCGAATCCCAACTAATTAGCTTTTGTTCTTGTATCTCTATGGATGTCACACGTCCCTACTACTTTGGTAAGTGGAGAGGGGAAATATGCACCACAGTGAATGGAGAGAGGGCCTTCAGGCCTGGGGTTGGGTGGAAGTAGATAGACCGGGATGGGTTCATCTTCACTACTTCAACTTTGCAAAAAGAGAACAAGCTCTGAATAGCCTTCGAGAGGGCTGGGCTTTAGCGAAGATCCAGTATCACAACGACATGTGGGAGGTCGTAAAAATCTATGACGACCCACCAAGGCTTAGAGCCAGAGTTGATCCTTGGAAGAGACTCAGCATCGAAAGCCGCGGAATGTGGCTCGAAGAAATCGCTCCAGAAGAGCTAAAGGTAAAAGACGATATCTAGACAAGATTCTCCGGGTTGAGTTGGCTATCAGGACGACTCCGTGCCCGAGTAACTAATAGGCTCACTATTTTTTGTCTTCCAATAGGGAGCGCGCCTCAGTCTTCTCAAGTTTCTGATAACTACGGATCAGAAGGTTGGGGGTTCGAATCTCTCCAAGCGCAAGGAATACATCTGATCCCGCAAGAATTGTCTCTAATTGGCGACACGCTGGGAGATCCTGCCAGACCTCCCAGGCCCCCTGATAGCGTTACTGATAAGAGAAGTTCATTTTCTTAAAGACATTGGAGCGATGATGGCGAAATCAGGGGAATTCAAATTTGTTGGCGGAGCAGCCAACTACTTAGGAACTCAACTTTTGGCAATAGCCATCATAATTTTTACAGTGGGTATTTGCTACCCATTTGCCCTCGTATTGACTGAGCGTTGGAAAGCGAAGCATGCCACAATCGATGGTCGGACGATTGCCTTCACTGGAACAGGCATGGGGCTGTTTGGACTTTGGATCAAGTGGTTCTTTCTTTCGATAATCACTGTTGGAATTTATCTCTTCTGGGTAGGCCCTCAGATCCAGAAATGGAAATGGGAGCATCTAGCTTTCACCAACTAAGTTCCTGCGGGACATTCATTTTTCATGCGTTATCACGTGAACCAGTTCTGGACTCAATGTTGTGAACGTTGAAGGAAACCCGGAAGGATCTAATTTCTTAATGATGTCGCAGTTAAAGAAGTAAATCACTTGATAGGAGCAGGAATGACAAACGATGGTTTGGGCAACAATTTCTGCTAATCAAAAGAGCAGTTAAGAAAAGGAGAAAAACTATGGCTGGCAGTCCTGAACAAGGTTGGTATGAGTCACCTAACAACGCAGACATGTTGAAGTGGTGGGATGGAAGCGAATGGACGGACAAGGAAAAGCCGAAACCTTCAGTTTCCAAATCAAAAGCCGCTCCACCTAAAGGTAGCCCAGTTGAGAAATTACCTAAATCAAAAATCTCCCCTGAAAAGGTCACTAACATTCTTGGAGGTGCAGGCTTAGCAGCAGCAGGAGCAGCTTTGGCCGCTGACGGAGCATTCGGTCTTGGACAAACGAGAAAAGGCTTTAGCGGACTAGGGAAATTCTTCATAATAGGTTTTTCACTAATACTCGTTTCCTTTTTTGGAGTTTTCATAGGTTTAGTTGATGCGTTTGATGGCACAAATAGATCGACAACCATGGGGACTGTCACAAAAATTCAAACCGATGATTATGATCGGTGCATACCTACCGCCGAATTCACCGTAAATGGTGAAACGGTAGTTGCAAAAGGAGCTGAGTTCGAAACCTGTACTTGGGAAGTTGGCGATCCGATAAAGGTGTCATTTGACGAAAAGACAAACGGAACAAACCCTGCAGTTGGCGAGCCACTAACACCGCTTCAAACAATTGGGGGCTCTGTTCTCCTGTTCGTTGTCGGGCTGTTCGTTGCAACAATAGGTTTTGTGAAGCTCGCTGTAAGAGCGGGTTCGGTTGCAGGTGGATTCTTGCTATTCCGCCAAGGGCTCAAACTAGGTTCAAAGAATACGCCATAGCATGGGAAAAATTAGTAAAAGGCTATCTGGTTTGCTGGGCTCGCAACCTCTAGAGAAAATAAAGAATCTCGGTGCGGGTGCTATCGGGGAAATTCTGTCGGACATTTCTGGCACTCCAACAAAGCAAGAAAAAAATTCAAGCTCCTCTCAAGCTCCACAAGGAAAGCGTTTTGAAGAAGAACCGCCCCAGGAGGATCCTTACGTGGAGGGCCCTTCAGACGAGACAGTTAGAGCCAATAAATCAAAAAATTCCCTCGCGGATAGAATTCTCGAACTCAATAGCTTACGTGAGCAAGGTATTTTGACCGATGAGGAGTTTAAAACTTTGAAAAAGGACCTCCTTAAACCATAGAGCCCAATCTGTTTACGGATCCGAAGGTTGGGGATCCTAGCCCCTCCAAGCGCAAATAACTCAGTTGCGTCTTACAAGGTCTGTGTTTCTCCCTTTTGGATTCTATTCCCTCAGAAGCACGTAGATCGGTCTCGCAACTAGCTAAACTCACAGAAATCCAGCGCTGCCTAGATTCAGCTCGGCTACGTCTTGCTAATGTTGCTATCCAAACAACTCAGGAATAGTTGCTGAGTGAGCGTTCTTTAGGTCACCTATCTTCCAGGTTGCAACATCTTGGATTTCTAGTTCGCCTGATTGATCTGTAACACCAATTCTTAGAACTGGGATACCTCGTGCCTCACAGAGACCTACGAACTTCACGTCGTCTTCTCTGCCAACTGAAACAATTACTCTTGCACTCATACCAAAAAAAAACCGGCTAGGAAAATAGTCCGATACTCGAAATTTCTTTTTATACAAGCTATCCACAACCGGAGCGATCTCAGGGATTAGGTGTCGCACCTTTGTGCGAGATTAGGAAATAAGAGAAACCCCGGCCGTTTGATCGGTTCTTTCGAACTACAGGGACGGTTCCGGGGTCTTCGTGATTAGGATAACAATAAAAGTGGATTTAAATCAAGAGGAACAATGGAAACTTTACTGCGAGTTGTTTTCAGAACGCCAGTTAAACAAATACGCGGCTGGGGATACAACTGACACCCAGGCGGTTGAACTTTTTGCTGCAAATCTCAAGGCCTGCTCTAAGTTCTGGCCCGTGCTGGCAGTCCTGGAAATAGCACTTCGGACAACGCTGAATGAACAGCTCGAAAAAAGGAGCCGTGAAAAGGGTCGAAAAGCTCACTGGACACTAGATCAACACAATGAAATTCGTATTAACAACCCAAGGGCTGCGCAAGACTTAGACAAAGCCCGTGAAACCCTCAAACGGACTGGCAGAGCAGTCACACCTGGAAATATCATGGATGAGCTCCCTCTTGGTTTTTGGACCATCATAGTTTCAAATAGGCTCAAAGGAATTTGGCCAGACTTGGCAGCAGGTTTCAAAGGCCTTGAGTCGAGAAATTCCCAGGAACTTAGTTCGCTTCTAAAGCTCTTCAAGAATTTTCGTAACCAAATAGGACATCATCACGTGATCATTCTTATGGATTTGCAAGTGATTGAAAACAAGCTCATGAGACTTGCTCACTTGATCGACCCTAGATTAGAAGAAATTCTAAAAACCTGGGATGCTCGTGATGGGCGAGCAACTACCCAAACAACTCAGGAATAGTTGCCGAATGAGCGTTCCTTAGGTCCGCTAACTTCCAGGTAGCAACATCTTGAATCTCTAGTTCGCCAGACTGGTCTGTAACACCAATTCTTAGAACTGGGATTCCTCTAGCTTCACAGAGACCTACGAACTTGACGTCGTCTTCTCTGCCAACTGAAACGATTACTCGTCCGGTTGATTCTGAGAATAGGGCTGATGTTAGATCAACGTTGTCTCGTTCTGTGATTTCGTTTAACCAGAATCTGGCTCCCATGCCGAATCTCAATGAGCTTTCAACTACTGCTTGGGCAAGCCCACCTTCAGATAGGTCATGGGCAGAGGCAACTAGGCCTTGCAGTGATGCACCGTGAAGTAATTCAGCTAGAGCTTTCTCTTCACTTAGGTTAACTACCGGTGGTTTACCACCTAGGTGGCTATGGATGACTTCAGACCAAACTGAACCATCCAGTTCATCTCTAGTTGTTCCTAAGAGATAGATATTGTTGCCTTGGTCTTGCCAGCCTGATGGAACTCTTCTTGCAACATCATCGATAACACCAAGGACTCCAACAACAGGTGTTGGGTAAATAGCAACATCACCTGTTTGGTTATAGAAGGAAACGTTACCTCCAGTAACTGGTATACCTAGTTCAAGACAACCATCAGCAAGACCTGCTGTTGCTTGTTTGAACTGCCACATCACCTCTGGGTTCTCAGGTGAACCAAAGTTTAGACAGTTGGTAACCGCCATAGGAACAGCTCCTGATGCTGCTACGTTTCTATAGCTTTCTGCTAGAGCGAGCTTTGCTCCGTTGT
>JBBAMM010000004.1:72246-75556 GCA_040402475.1 Rhodoluna sp. | reverse complement strand
TTCATTTCCTAATTATTGGAAAAACGAACATTTCAGGTATTTCTTATCCACAACACCTGTTCCCAATTATGCGATTTGGCTATCCTTCGGTAACTTATCTTTATTCATGCATGGGGGGAAGTTGACCTTTAATGTCTGTTTCATCCACCAGCCGCAGGAATGGAGGAGCTCCAATTAACTCTGATGAGTATTTTGGAGCAACCATTGTCGCCTCCAAAGAACTAGGTGATCCCACCCCAGTACTAGCCTTTTTAGCCCAATCAGTAATTGAGACATTAGCTGGGATTAGAGACGTTGAACAAAGCGCTAGATGGCTTACTGACGGGGTTTACCAGCAACTCAAACAGAAAGCCTTAGCAGCCACCAGAGCCAGGTCACAGAGCCAAATCAGGGAACTAAGACCCAACCTTGCCATTGGCAAGATCTCTACCTTTAGCCCAAGGGCAGGGGTAATTGAGGGCGTTGTTATTGTTCACAATCGTGGCAGAGCAAGAGCAGTTGCCATTCGCTTAGAGGCATACAACAACCGTTGGCGAGCCAAAAGCGTTGCAGTGCTTTAGTTACTTCTTGAAGAAGGAGCTACCCTCACTGTTATCAGGCTTGTCATCTTTACTCTTGACCTCGGCTGCCCCATCTTCACTTGGAGCTGAGAAGGTTAGGTTAGCTGGGTTGATAGCAGGGGCAGGTGTTTCAACCTGAACATCTAGGTTGAACAAGAAACCAATTGACTCTTCCTTGATGCTTCCCATCATCTGGGTAAACATGTTGAAGCCCTCACGTTGATATTCAACTAGTGGGTCACGTTGAGCCATCGCACGAAGACCAATACCTTCTTTCAGGTAATCCATCTCATACAGGTGATCTCTCCACTTTCTATCAAGTACAGAAAGAACAACTCTTCTCTCAAGTTCATGCATAGGAGCTTCACCAACAGCTGCAGCACGCTTGGTATAAGCAATGCGAGCATCAGCAAGAATTTCTCTAGTCAACCAAGCTCTAGTTAGTTTGGAACGTGTTCCAGCTTCAGTTAGAACTTCCTCAACAGTTAATTCGATTGGGTAAATAGTCTTCAAATCTTTCCAAAGACTTTCCAGATCCCAGTCAACACCTGCGTTATCAATAATCTGAGAATCAACAATTGTTGTGATTACATCTTCAAGGAAAGTGTCGACTCGACCGGTTAGGTCATCGCCAGCAAGGATGTGTCTGCGGTCAGAATAAATAGCTTCACGCTGACGGTTTAGAACATCGTCATACTTCAAAACGTTCTTACGAATTTCAGCGTTACGAGCTTCAACCTGAGATTGAGCAGAAGCAATAGCTTTGCTAACTACTCCTGATTCGATAGCCATGTCATCAGGAACGTTGCTTCTGTTCATTAGAGCAGCTGCTGCACCAGAGTTGAATAGACGCATTAGATCATCGGTAAGTGAGAGGTAGAACCTTGACTCACCTGGGTCACCTTGACGACCAGAACGACCACGTAGCTGGTTATCAATACGACGAGACTCGTGACGCTCTGTTCCTAGAACATACAAACCACCAACAGCAACAACCTTGGCGGCTTCAGTTGCTACCTGCTCTTTAGTCTTTTCATATGTTTCAGCCCAAGCCTTCTCATACTCTTCAGGCTTCTCAACTGAATCAAGACCGCGCTTCTGCAACGCTTCAAAAGTTAGATACTCAGAGTTACCACCGAGCATGATGTCAGTTCCACGTCCAGCCATGTTGGTAGCAACGGTTACTGAACCTAGACGACCAGCCTGAGCAACAATTGCAGCTTCACGAGCGTGGTTCTTAGCGTTTAGAACTTCGTGTCTAACTCCACGCTTAGCAAGGAGCTTAGATAGATACTCGCTCTTTTCAACGCTGGTAGTTCCAACCAAAACCGGTTGACCTGTTGCGTGACGGGCAGCAATATCTTCAACTACCATGGCAAACTTCACAGCTTCGTTCTTATAGATCAGGTCAGACTGATCGATACGAACCATTGGCTTGTTAGTTGGGATAGGAACAACACCAAGCTTGTATGTGCTCATGAATTCAGCTGCTTCAGTAGCTGCCGTTCCAGTCATACCGGAGAGCTTCTTGTATAGGCGGAAGTAGTTCTGCAAAGTGATGGTAGCTAGGGTCTGGTTTTCAGCTTTAACCTGAACACCTTCCTTAGCTTCAATAGCTTGGTGGATACCTTCGTTGTATCGACGACCGTCAAGAATACGACCGGTGTGCTCATCAACGATAAGAACTTCACCGTTCATCACAACATAGTCTTTGTCGCGCTTGAACAAAGCTTTAGCTCTAATCGAGTTGTTCAGGAAAGAGATAAGCGGAGTATTAGCAGCTTCGTAAAGATTAGTAATACCTAGGTAATCCTCAACCTTGGTGATACCTGGTTCCAAGATTCCAACGGTGCGCTTTTTCTCATCAACTTCATAGTCAATAACTGGCTGAAGTTTTTCAGCGATCTTTGAGAACTCATTGAACCAACGGTTCGCTTCACCTGAAGCAGGACCAGAAATAATCAACGGTGTTCTAGCCTCATCAATAAGAATCGAGTCAACCTCGTCGACGATTGCATAGAAGTGTTCACGCTGAACTAGATCTCCAGCGCTCTGCGCCATGTTATCTCTCAGGTAATCAAAGCCATACTCATTGTTTGTTCCATAGGTGATGTCAGCTAAATACTGTTGACGTCTCACATCTGGAGCCTGACCAGAAATGATGATTCCAGTTGACATGCCTAGGGCACGATAAACGCGACCCATCAATTCACCTTGATACTCAGCAAGATAATCGTTGGTAGTAATAACGTGAACACCGCGACCAGCAATAGCGTTTAGATATGCAGGCAAGGTAGCAACAAGGGTCTTACCTTCACCAGTTTTCATTTCAGCAATGTTGCCTAGGTGCAGAGCTGCCCCACCCATGATCTGAACATCGAATGGACGCATGCCAAGAGTTCTTCTTGATGCTTCACGAACAGAAGCGAAAGCTTCTGGCAGCAAGTCGTCTAAGGTTTCGCCTGCGATGTATCGCTCACGAAGGGAAGCTGTCTCGTGAAGTAGATCTTCATCGCTTAGGGCAATGAAGCTCTCCTCAAGGGCATTTACCTGGGTGACTATAGAACGAAGCTTGGCAAGAACCTTGCCTTCACCTGCTCGTAGCAAACGATCAACTATTGATGCCAAGTTAAGCTCCAAACGCTCTTTCGGGGGATTCCTTATAATCTTAGACTGACCTCAGCTAAGGCGCTCCTGCCCTGTAAATAAGGGCTTTCTAGGGGTTATTTGAGCAAATACACAGAAACCAG
>JBBAMM010000004.1:58282-72146 GCA_040402475.1 Rhodoluna sp. | reverse complement strand
TGCCCTGTAAATAAGGGCTTTCTAGGGGTTATTTGAGCAAATACACAGAAACCAGCCACAACTACCCCTAAATCCTCCAGAGACTGCCAGGCCTGGCTCAATGTCGCTCCCGAGGTGAAAACATCATCTATCAAGACAACTGGGCCTAGTTCCTCTCGCCAGAGCCGCAAATCCCCCTGGAAAGCACCAACCAGATTCTGCTCACGTTCAGGGAATGAGAGTCCAACCTGGTCAACCCTTGGTCTTACTGATCTGAGCAGCTTAGTTACCCTTATCGATTCCAAGCCAAGGCTAAGTTGCTTAGCTAAAAGTTCAGTGTGTGAGAAACCTCTTCGTTTGAGGTTCAACGGAGATGATGGAACCGGCACTAACTGAACATGTCGAAACTCTTCAGGCCAAGCCCTAATCATAAATTCCGCCATGAACTTCAGCAGACTGGTTTGGCCTTGTTCCTTAACCGCATTCACAACAGCAGCTGCTTCCGAAGAGTAATCAGTGAAGGAATACCCAGAGATATAATCCTTGACTAACTTGTTGGTTCGTATTTCAAAATTGCTCACACACTCAGCACACATAGCTGGGCCAATTTTGTGACACAAAATACAAGGAGTTGGCAGTAATAGATCTAAAAGCTTTGACATTCAGTCAGTATGACTTTGTTATTTCAAAACAGATCTGTTTAGTTACTAGGTTGTGAAAACTTTAGATTTTTTCAACAGCTAACGGTAGCGGTGAAACAAAGTCAGTAACATCTTGACGCTTAGGAATGGTCAATCTAAAACATGCTCCCTCACCAGGAGCTGCAGTTACCTCTAACTTGCCATGATGCAACTGAGCATCTTCTATTGAGATAGCTAAACCTAAACCAGTTCCTCCGGTAGTTCTCTTGCGTGATGGGTCTGCTCGCCAGAATCTGTTGAACGCTTGCTTCAATTCGCTCTCGTTCATACCGATGCCGTTATCGGTAACGCTGACGGCAACCGCCTTATCATTCTGGGCAACCCTGATCTTGACTGGTTTGCCTTCGCTGTGTTCAATCGCATTGGTTAGTAGGTTATTTAGAATTCGATCTATTCTTCTGGCATCAACCTCACACTGAACAGCGCCACTTGGAATATCTGCTTCTAGGTAAACGCCCTTTGAGTCAGCAAACTGTTGAATCGAAGCTAGCGATGTGCCAACCAAGCCATTGAGGTCTCTAACTTCAAATTCAGCACTAACTCCAGCTGAGTCATATCTTGAGATTTCTAGAAGATCAGCTAACAAAATGTCGAATCTATCCATCTGGCCATGCAGGATTTCAACCGAACGTCTTGCGGGATCTGGGAAACCATCTTTCTCGCTGTATAAATAATCGGCAGATAGTTTCATGGTGGTTAGTGGGGTTCTAAGTTCATGAGAGACATCAGAGACAAAGCGTTGCTGCATCTTGGAAAGCTCCCCTAGAGCTCTAATTTTCTCCTGCAGGCTATCTGCCATGTGATTGAAAGAACGTGCTAACACAGCAGCTACGTCTGTTCCTCTGACAGCTAAGCGTCTATCAAGATCGCCACTCGCAATAAGCTCACTGGCCTCAGCTGCATCTTGAACTGGTCGAACTAGCCAACTGGTAACTAGGAAGGAGAAGAAACCAATAATCATCAAGGTAACCAAGCCACCCAGAACAAGTGTTCTTTGCACAAAGGCCAAGGTTTGTTGTTCGTCATAGAGGTCATAGACCAAATACAACTCATAACGGTGACCGCCAGGCAGAGTGAATCTTTGACCAATCAAGATTGCAGGTACTGAATCGGAACCACGCATGACCTGAATGGTTTGTGATTGAACCGTTGGTTCAGATCTAACAAGTTTTCTGAACTCTTTGGTGATCAGGTGAAGATCAAGACCAGCAGAGCTTTGATTTGGAAGGTTTAGTGGATTTGCCTGAGCAGTTGAATGCAAGAAAGCAACTCGACGAGTTTGTGAAACACCAATAGATTCAAGTTCAGTTACGACACTCTCGACGGTTTGCTCGATTTTCCAGCTGTTGTCTCCCGATACGCCGTCAAATAATCGAGCAACGGCAAACTTGGCTCGGTTACTTTCAATAATGGCGTGTTCGGTTCTGGTGTTGAATAAGCCATTACCAATTGAAACGCTAAGCACCCCACCTAAAACGATTAGGGCGGTTCCAGACAAAGCAACTGTATAGACCAGTGCTCGAATCTGCAGCGAAGACCTAAACCGGCCTAGAGCCGCCTTAGCGATGCGGCTAAAAAACATTTACTCAGGTCCAGCTTTGTAGCCCCAACCGCGAACGGTTAGAACGAGCTTTGGATCTTCCTGATCTTCCTCAATCTTGGAACGCAGTCTCTGGACGTGGACGTTAACCAAACGAGTATCAGCTTTGTAGGTGTATTCCCAAACCTGCTCCAAAAGCATCTCTCTTGAGAAAACTTCATTGGGATGTGATGCAAGCGTTAACAGCAACTTGAATTCAAGTGGGGTTAGCGCAATCTTCTTATCGCCCTTACGAACTTCGTGACTTAAGGTGTCCATCTCAACTGAACCAATCTTGATGATGGTGTGTTGGACATCCTTGATTGGACGCAATCTAGCTTTGATTCTTGAAACCAAGATTTCGATCTTGTATGGCTTAGTGACGTAGTCATCAGCACCTGCTTCAAGACCACGGATCATGTCTTGGTCATCGGTTCTTGCTGTAAGCATGATGATTGGAACACCGGAGGTTCTGCGGATCTCTGTGCAGATCTCGATACCGTTCTTTCCTGGCAACATCAGGTCAAGAAGAATAAGGTCTGGCTTGTTCTTTTCAAAGGCTGGAATCGCCTCAAGTCCGGTAGCAGCAAAACAAACATCAAATCCACTTGCTGTTAGGCCAATTTCGAGTTGCTCTCTAAGAGCATCATCGTCTTCAACGATAAGGATTTTGTACATTCAAAGAACTTTCTAGTATCTGTAGTGATCCGGTTTGAATGGGCCGTTAGGCTCCACACCAATATAGCGACCTTGATCGCTTGAGAGTTCGGTTAATTCAACTCCAAGTGCTTCAAGGTGCAGACGAGCAACCTTCTCGTCTAGGTGTTTAGGCAAAATATAGACGCCGATTGGGTATTCCGACCTCTTGGTGAAAAGCTCGATCTGAGCTAATACCTGATTGCTAAACGATGTGCTCATGACAAATGAAGGGTGACCGGTTGCGTTACCTAGGTTCATCAGTCTTCCCTCAGAGAGGATAAGAACTGAGTTGCCATTGGTTAGTTGCCACTCGTGCACCTGAGGCTTTACTTCAAGTTTCTTAATTCCTGGGATGCGAGCGATGCCATCCATGTCAATTTCATTATCGAAGTGACCGATGTTCGCGATAACCGCTAGGTGCTTCATCTTCATAATGTGTTCAGGTCTAATGATTCCTGCGTTACCAGTTCCGGTGACAAAGAAATCAACATCGCTAACAACTCGATCAATAGTGGTTACTTGATAACCATCCATAGCTGCCTGCAGAGCACAAATCGGGTCAACTTCAGAAATGATTACCCGAGCACCTTGTCCACGCATGGCTTCAGCAGCACCCTTACCAACATCACCGTAACCGGCAATAAACACGGTCTTACCACCGATAAGAATGTCAGTTGCACGGTTTAGGCCATCTGGTAGTGAGTGTCTAATTCCATACTTGTTATCAAACTTAGATTTTGTAACTGAGTCATTGACGTTGATACCTGGGAATAACAGTGTGCCGCGCTTGAACATCTCATATAGACGCTTCACACCGGTTGTGGTCTCTTCGGTTACACCGTAGATGTCTTCAGCGATACGAGTGAAACGGTTGTTGGAAAGTTTGAACTGATCAGCCAGTAAAGCAAGGATCACACGATACTCGTCGTTATCTTCCAAACCTGCCGGTGGAACTGATCCAGCTAATTCGAATTCTCTACCCTTGTGAACTAGCAGAGTTGCATCTCCGCCATCGTCCAAGATCATGTTTGGACCAATGTAATCTGCACCTTCAGCCATAGCTTCTTCAGTCCAGTCAAAAATACGCTCAGTGCACCACCAGTACTCTTCTAGTGATTCACCCTTCCAAGCAAACACAGGAACACCTTTAGGAGCTTGAACAGTTCCATGAGGTCCAACAACAGATGCAGCAGCAGCTTCATCTTGAGTTGAGAAAATGTTGCATGAAGCCCAGCGAACCTTGGCACCGAGGGAAACTAAAGTCTCAATCAGAACAGCAGTCTGAATGGTCATGTGTAATGAACCCGCAATACGAGCGCCACGAAGTGGCTGCAAAGGACCGAATTCTTCACGAAGAGCCATCAGTCCTGGCATCTCGTTTTCAGCCAAACGGATTAGGTGTCTACCGTAATCGGCTAGCCCAAGATCAGCTACTTTATGGTCGATTCGGGTGTCGGTTGGCTTAGTTGAGGCGTTCATGCTCTCTATTATCGCCCTTTATTAGCTCTCTTAGAAACCAAAACGTTATCTAAGGATTAGCCCTAGAACTTCGTCTCTGATTGCTTCCATACTGGCTTGGTCTTTGGCTTCAACGTTTAGACGTAGCAGAGGCTCAGTATTTGAGGCTCGAACGTTGAACCACCACCATGCTCCGTTAGCATCGGTTCCTTTTACTGTGATGCCATCCAAGTGATCAAAGCTTGCACGATCGGCAAAAGCCTCTTCAACTCGAGCCTTAGCCGCAGCAACATCCTGAACCTTCGAGTTAATCTCCCCCGATAGGAAATAAGGGTTGTATTGCTTAGAAATAGCACTCAGCGATTCAGGCTGTGAACCAAACTCCGCCAAAACATGCATAGCTGCCAACATGCCATTATCAGCACCCCAGAAATCTCTGAAGTAATAGTGAGCGGAGTGTTCTCCACCAAAGATTGCATTGGTATCAGCCATCCGATCTTTGATAAGTGAATGACCAACCTTGGTTCGCTCACCCTTAGCACCATCAGCTTCAATAACTTCTGCAACAACTCTTGAGGTGATCAAGTTATACAAAACAGTGATATCTGTATCAGTTCCTTGGGCTCTAACTCTGGCTATCTCTCGACGAGCAACCATAGCTGCAACAGCACTAGGTGTTACCGGGTCACCTTTTTCATCAATGACGAAACAACGATCTGCATCACCATCGAAAGCTAAACCTAAATCAGCCTTGTGCTCAACGACTGCCTTCTGCAGATCAACTAGGTTAGCTGGCTCTAGTGGATTAGCTTCATGGTTAGGAAAAGTGCCATCTAATTCGAAATACATGTCGATGATTTCAATAGGTAACTTAGCCAAACCAGCTTGAGTTGAAAGCACTGCAGGAACTGTTAACCCACCCATACCGTTAGCTGCATCAACAACAACGCGCATTGGCTTCACACTTGATAGATCTACCAACTTACGTAAGTAAGCGGCATAGTCAGCTAAAACATCTTTAGTCGAATAACTACCAGGATTGGAAACCTCTGAAATACCTTCAGCTAAAAATACTTTGGCACGATCACGAATAGCAGCGAGCCCTGTATCCAGTGAAATACCTCTGGCCCCAGCTCTGGAGAACTTAATACCGTTATAGGTTGCTGGGTTATGACTTGCAGTGAACATAGCTGCAGCTAGGTTCATCGATCCTGAAGCAAAGTAAGACTCATCGGTTGAGCAAAGACCGATAGAGATGACATTAGCCCCACGCTTTTGAGCACCACGAGAAAAAGCTGCAGCAAACAGAGGTGAAGAGTCACGCATATCGTGACCTACGATTACTGACTCACCGGCTAGCTCAAGTTCATCGATAAAGCCTGCAGCTAGGGCCTCAACAACATCCTCGGTTAGGTCAATACCAACTAAACCTCGAACATCATAGGTTTTTACTATTGCATCCCAGTTCACACTCATTATTAGCCTTACCTCTCAACAAAGTTAAAGAATACAATGACACCATGAAGCCAAGACCTACCAGCAGAGACCGTCACGGTCGTGGCATCAGGCATTCCCTATCCGGAGCCCTATATCGAACCGGTGGTTCAAGTCAGGACCAGTTCGCTTCAATTGTTAGCTCAACTTGTGACTACCTAAGAGAACGCTGGCCGATAGAGCTAGGAACCTTGAAATACCAGATTCTTGATGCACCCATTCTTGGTGCGAACTCAACCTATGTGAAGCGCTGGGCAGCAAGACAAGAGACCATGACCATAATCGTTTATCGTTTGCCGATACTCCGTTTAGATCAGAATCCGAATAGTTCACCAACCGAAGAACGAGTGCGAATAGAACACCATGTCTTTGAAGCAGCCGGAGAACTAATTGGTAAAGAACCTTGGGAACTAATCTTTGGTGATGAACCAGAGAACTAGTGGATATTCACACTTACTTGACCACTGATATTTTTATCATCTAGCACCGGTAGCACCGCCACCCTGCCATCAACATCGATAACCAAGTTCGCATAAACAGCTTTATCACTTGGATAGATACCTATAGACATTCCCGGGGTAGCCCTAATAACAGCATCTGAACCAGCAGCGATAGTTCGCTTGACAGTGGCTGCACCAATCTTGATAGAAACCACTGTTGCCTTATTACTTGGATTAACTATCGAAAGTTTAGAAATACCTGCTTTAGGGATTGCAACATAGCGAGGCGTTTGGAACGCTTCAACAGAGTTCACCCAGGCAAAATCAACATAGCGATCTGTAGTTGCTCTTGCTCTAACGAGACGTATTGAAGACTGAACCTCAACATCCGAATCTAGATAAGCAAAGTAATCGCCATCTTTAAGGCCTTTGATTTCAAAGTCGGTAACTTTACCGGCAGCAGCTTTAACTGAAAGAACTGTTCCGAAGGTTTGCTTATCGCTACCTAGAACCTGCAGAGTCAAGTTGGCATCAACAGTGCCAGGCACAAAGACTCTAAGTAACTGTTGAACATCTGAATACTGGTCAGAGCTCTTTCTGAACTTCGATGCATCTTTAGAACCTCTTACCAAGATGCCTGGTAAGACGTTGAACTTACTTGCAGCAGTTGCAGGGGCTACGTAATCAGCACCTGAAGCTCTAGTGCCACGAACGCTCTTCTGCTGAATAAGAGCAGTAATGGAACCGCCACGGCTGGTGGCATGAACAACTATGGACTGTGATCGAAGAACAAAAGAAGCCAGCGGAACAACTGTGGTCTTCTGAGCTGCAACAGCGATGCCCGATAGCCCTGCACTATGGGATGAACCATTTTCAGTAAAGATTTCAAGATCAACGGTTGCATCAACTTGAGTTGGGTTATTCAAAATAAGAAGTGATTCTCTACCGGTCATGGTTGAACCACCAAGCAACCAGAATTCTGATTGAGCTCTAAGACAAGGAGCCGCAAGCAAGCCTTTGATGTTCTTGTTTTCAACCAGTTGAATTTGGTTAGCAGAAAGCAGGGCTGACCCTTGCGCTGTGGTTCCTGTTTTATCGACAACTGAGACAGAGCCAGTTTTATTCAATCCCTTGAAAAGATCTTGACGAATGCCATATCCAATTACAGAAGAACCATCGAAGAGTTTTAGCGAGGTTGCAGATGCAGCTGAATAACTAAGCGAAACACTGGCTGAACCTTGACGCTTGAAGCCTGTTACCGATGTTCCGGTGGCACCACCAGCCAGAATGGCTGGTCCTGAACAGGTAACTTGAAGATCTTTAGCGCTAACTTCATGAAGCTTTGACTTCACTACCCCTGCTGAGAACAGGTCTGCTGTTGAACCAAAGAGCAATAGGGCTGCTGTGCAGATGGCGATCAGGAGCATACGAGAAATACGAAGAATCATTATTCTTGCTCCCCCTCTGGCTCAAAACTGTTCTCTGCTCTGGTTCTGTTCTTACGACCACGAGCGGTTGGAAGAGCGAGTAACACAAAACCAATAAGGACAGCGAACTGAACAGTCTTAGTTATAGAGAACAGAGACTGTTCAATGTTTCTATCTGAAACAAAAGGTTTCTTCACACGCCATAGTTGACCAAATTCAGTGGTTCCTACTTGATCTAATTCAGCGACCGAGTTCAATGCAACACCAAGATCACCATTACCTGGTCGATTAGGAACTAGCACGTAACCGTATTCCCTTGACTGAAGCTTTTGAGAAATAGATTTACCGTTAGCTGAAACCATGTTCGCTACCAACTCAGTAATAGATGTCTTGATGTTGGCTTCTGGTTCTAGGTTCATTTCATTTAGTCGGTAAGCAGTTGATACACCATCGAGTTTTAGCCCTTGCGGACCAATCTCCTCAGCAGTGAAGCTTTGGTCACCATTACTTGAAAGAACTAAAAGACGAAGGTTGCTACCAGCATCTGCTTCAGCGGTAAAGATAGCTGGCAGGTTTCTAGAGTCAACAAAGCTCACTTGCGTATTTGCTAATGCCGATCCAACAGCCATTGGAAGTGAAGCTCCCAAGAAGATGAAGGAGACAAAAAGCTTTCTAACTCCGGCACGAGTTAATGACTCAAGCCATAGAGCAATAGCAGCGATAACTAACGCTACGAATAACATCACGCTCGGTGTGCTGCTATCAAAGACCTGTTTAGTTGGTTCTAAGAAGATTGAGCTAACACCACCAGCTGGGAAAGCAATTGAGTTGATGAACCAAAGGTTCCCAAGAACTATTAGAGCTAAGAACCAGATACCAAACACCACTCGCACTCTTGAAGCAACTGCAATTACTCCAAGACAGACAAGAGCTAGTGCGAACCAGCCAAAGAATTTATCTGAACTAAGAACTGCTTCCATAACTGAGAGTGCTTTAGTTGGATAAGAAATAGTTGGGTCAGCAAAAATACCTAACGGTGCTCTGTTAGTTATTATTTGATCCAAGTAATAAGGCAGCGTGATAACAGCTGCTGGCAGAGCGATAAAGACAAGTGACCTGATTCTTGCTCTACCAAGGTATGCAAAGACTAAACCGATTACTAACAGTGGAAGTAGTGCACTAGGAGCGCTAGCCAAACTAACGGCGACCAACAACCCAGCTGCTGCTATCCAAGAGAGACTCTGCTGATCAGAGCGAACTGAACTACTAAGTCCTAGTCGTCCTGCTCGAGCAAGACAGAACAGTAACCAAGGCAAAGTGAAAGCAAAAATTACTGCCGGGTAATTTCCCTGTGATTGTGAAAGAGTCAGCGCTGGCCAAAAACAGTATGCCAGGGCTAGCGGTATCTTGATTGAGTTTCTAACTGTGACTGTTGAAAGCAAACGCCAAGCACCCATAAAAGCAATTGGTTTAGCCAGCAGTAACAAGCAACTCAAAGCCAAGTTGGGTGCCCAGAAAGTAAGTGAACCAATGGCAAGTAGCACCCAGTTGAATGGGTCACTAGCAGCAGCTAGGCCAAGACCTACGTGCTGATAACTAGCTCCGGTGTGTGCAAACAACTGAAGCCAGCTATCACTAAGCGGTAATGCGAAACCACCGATGGCAGCTTGTCCTAGCGGGAAGAACTTATATGACAAGGCAGTAAGGCCGAGCATGATCCAAAGCCCACCTGAAGCTAGGAAGCCAGCCTGGTTTACCGAACCTCTAGTTGGTGTGCTCTCATCGAAGTTCTGAAGGTTACTCTTCTGCTCGGCAGTTTCGAGTGCAAGTCTGGAACGCTGCCTTACCTGAGCTGAGCTTGCAAATAGCACTCGAAGTGGCTTTAGTGAAACAGAATGACGATCTCTAAGCCTTGCTCTTACTGTGAAGAAAGCCCAGAGGTTGGCTCTAAGAGTAAACAAAATACGATCTGGTCGCTTGATTAGTAGCAGCCAAAAAACTTGAGCTACAGAAATAACAGGAAGACCTAGCCAGTAGAGGAAGGCCAGGATCATTGGACTGTTGGAAAGTCGCAAATGGTTGGTGGCTTTTGCTAAGGCGAACTTAACTGAACCGCCTAGCCAGCTCTTTGCTCGCTTACCTTGCAGTGATAACTCAGCATGTCTAACTCTTGCTGTTGGAACAACGACAACTCTTGAACCTAGGTGATGAGTTCTAATACCTAGATCGATATCAGCAGCTAGCTCTGGAGCTGTTAGTGAGAAGCCACCTAGCTCAATCCAAGTGTTTGCTCGAATCAACATGGCATTTGAACTAACTGCAAGAACATCACTCATGTAGTCGTGTTGTTTTTGATCTAGTTCATCGTTTACCAAAGAGAAAGGCTTCAAAGATTTAGTTAGCGATAAACCTTGCTGAACAATAAGTTTTGGATTGTCAATGGCAACCTGTTTAGGTGAAGCGATAGCAACCAAGGGAGATACTTCAAGTGCTCTAACCAATTCAGCTAAAGCGTGTATTTCAGGAACTGTGTCATCGTGCAATAACCAAATAGCAACATCGTCAAGGTTTTCGAAACCTTCAAGAACTTGTTTGATTGCTAAAGCTGATAGTTCTGCAAAAGATGCTTTATCAAGAATGGAAAGCACTGCATGTTTGGAAGATTGTGAGATGAAGTTATCTAAAACAGGTTTCACATCTGCATTTGTTGAACTGTCGACAACTAGGACACGTTCTAATCTAAAACTCTGTTTATTCAGAGCCTCTAAAGCATTTTGTAAGTAGAGCGGTTGGTCATTTGAAACAACGACCGCCACCACACGCATAGTCATGAGCGTGGCCTGGCCTTTAGCTAGGCGCGCTTCTTTAGCTTGCGACGCTCACGCTCTGATAGGCCGCCCCAGATTCCGAAGCGCTCGTCATTCTGCAGTGCATAGTCCAGGCACTGTTGACGAACATCGCAACCTGAGCAGATACGTTTTGCATCTCTGGTTGAGCCACCCTTTTCAGGGAAGAAAGCTTCTGGGTCAGTCTGTGAGCAAAGTGCGTCACGCTGCCAAGCTAGAGCGTTAGTGTCGGCGCTTGGATCTCCACCGATAAGGCGTAACAAAATTGGGTCAATAAACCAGTCATCGGCTACACCGCTACGGTCGTCGTTCTGGGACATCCGGATCCTTCCAAGGGTTTCCCAGTATTCAACTGGGTTTCACTGATGTAATTACACCGATGTAAGTATTGTGGTGTCAAGTTGAGAGAAGGTCAAATCCAAAGGTGTTATCAACCCTTTACATTCGGGTTTTGGCACTTTTTGAGGGTATTTAGCCATCAAATACGCAGATAACCTTGTCTCATGAAGATTTTGGTCACCGGTGGCGCTGGATACATTGGCTCACACGTTGTTAGAGCACTCCAAGCCGCAGGTCACAGTGCTGTAGCCGTAGATGACCTAAGTTTTGGCATCCCATCAAGGCTTGTCGATACTCCCCTAATCCAAATTGACCTCGCTTCTCCAGAAGCAACAAGTGTCCTCGTCAAAGCCTTCAAAGATCATTCGATCGAAGGTGTGATTCACCTTGCAGCTAGAAAATCAGTAGCTGAATCGGTTGCCAACCCTGAGTATTACTACCAACAGAATTTGAATTCCGTAACCAACCTGCTTCTTGCGATGCGCGAAGCGAAAGTAATGAACATGGTTTTCTCTTCAAGTGCAGCAACCTATGGATCACCTGAGGTAGCTCAAGTAGCTGAAGATTACACCTGCCAACCAATCAACCCTTACGGTGAAACAAAACTCATTGGCGAGTGGATGATGCAAGCAGCTAATAAAGCTTGGGGACTAAAAACTGTTTCACTTCGATACTTCAACGTTGCTGGTGCTGGATTCAATGACCTAGCAGACACCGGAGTTGCCAACCTTATTCCGATAGCTTTCAATGCAATCGCCAGAAAAGAACCTATCCAAGTATTTGGCTCTGACTGGCCAACTCCTGACGGTAGCTGTGTTCGTGATTACATTCACGTGTCGGATTTAGCTGATGCCCATTTGGCTGCCCTGGATTATCTAAACCACGACGATAGAAAACATTCAGTTTTCAATGTTGGCACTGGCACAGGTTCTTCAGTCTTAGAAGTTATTCAAGCAATTAGAGATGTCACTGGACTTGAGTTTGAGGTAAACCTGGCTGATAGAAGACCAGGCGATCCTGCTGCTCTTAGCGCTGATGTTTCAAGGATCAATGAGGTCTTAGGTTGGCGGGCTAAGCACAATCTTCACGACATCGTGAGAAGTCACTACGAGGCTAGTTCGAAGTAACCGCTATAAATGCAGTTCCATTACCGGCAAGGCTAAAGGTTCTGGCATCACCTGAAATAAAAGCGGCTTCACCAGTGTTGATTACTTCTCTTTCGCCTTTACTATTGCTGACCGCTACAGCTCCTTGAGTGCAGAGGACAATGGCATCGCCTGGCAAGTTCAAATCAACAAGCATGTTGTTAGAACCAACTTGGGCCCGATAGAACTCAAACTCAGGAGTTGGTAAATCAAATCTCTCTAATCCAACTGCAAGAGTTGAAGTTTTAGCAACGCTAGGACTGTTTCGTTCAAAAACTAATACTTCAGAAAGTTCTGCAACATCAACATGTTTAGGGGTTAGCCCACCTCTAAGGACGTTGTCGCTTGCAAGCATTACTTCAACACCAAGACCAGACAGATATGCGTGTGGCATACCTGCAGGAACAAATACAGCTTCGCCTTTATTTAGAATCATGTGATTTAGTAGCAGCGCCGTTGCGATGCCTCTGTCTGTGCCATGGTGGAAAGCTAGATGGGAAACTAAATCAACAAGCGAAGGGCACTGTTCAGCTGCATCGATGAGGTCTGTGATGAACTCAGCATCGCAATCGCTTGAGCTCAGAGTTTCTAGAGTTACCTTACGGATACCATCAGGCTCACCTATGAAACTAATCCATCTAGTCAAAACGTTCTTCAGCTTTGCTGACTGGCTTACCTCCAGTAGTTCAGCAAACTTTTCACTAACTAAGCGAGCATCAGCAAAGCCAACTAGAGCCTCAAAAGTTTCAGTTAGCGAAACGATCATTTCCGGCTTAGCTTTATCGTCCTTGTAATTACGGTTACCTGCAGTTATGGCTAAACCAAGAGCATTCTCTTTAGCAAAGCCTTTGATTGCTTGCTCAGGATTTGGATGAGCTTGGATAGATAGTGGTGCACCAGCTGCCAGAATCTTCAATAAATACGGAAGTCGATCTACTCTGCCCTGAGCGCTAAGCAAATCGTGCAGAGAAATATCTAGCCCTATGACCTTTGTTGGTGAACCGTCATGTGTGCCAAACCAAACCTCAGCCATTGGCTTACCAGTAGCTTCTATCCCGAAGTAATCAGGGATTAGGTTCTTAGAGCCCCAGGCGTAGTCAAGGGCTTGGTTGGTGAGTTTTACGAGCACTTATCAAGCCTAACCAAAGGAGGTTTAGACTTGCCTCTAACGCTGATGAATACTGCAAAGACAACTACAGGCAAGGGGTGGCAGCCTCAGGTTTTCGCCTACCTTGCCTTACTTACTCTTATTGCTGGCGATAGTTTGTTTGCCGAGGATTACATCAGACCCAACTTAGTTTGGTCAGTTTGGCTTGTTATTGCTCTAACTAGCCTTGCTGGTTGTATTTACTTCTTGCTCAAAGCTGACTGGTTCAGAGTTCTTAGACAAATACCAATTGAGTTAGCTCTTCTTCTTGCTCTGATGATTGGTAGCTCTCCTTGGTCTGCTTACGCCAGTGATACGGTTAGCGGTTTCATCATTCAAATAGGAGTTACAGCAATAGCTCTGTTCTTTGCAGCAGTTTTTAGCTGGCGTGAAATTCTAAAAATCTTTGCAAACGCAATCAGAATTATTATCTTTGGATCATTCGCAGTTGAACTTTTCACATCTAGTTTCAAAGGTTTGCTACCAAAACTAGTCTCTGGAGTTGACCCAGCTATCGAAGTTGCTTTTGCCCAAAGCGGCCATCTGTTCGATGGCGGTCGTATTCAAGGATTACTAGGTAACGCAAACTTGGTTGCCGCTTGGGCTTTGA
>JBBAMM010000004.1:37750-58182 GCA_040402475.1 Rhodoluna sp. | reverse complement strand
GGTCGTATTCAAGGATTACTAGGTAACGCAAACTTGGTTGCCGCTTGGGCTTTGATTGGTGTCATTACCTTCGCCATTGAAATTGGAATTACAAAAACAAGCAAGGTGTTGAGCATCACCAGCTTGGCAGCATCGGTTGCGATGATTGCTGTTTCTAAATCAGCTGGAATTATCTTCGCGTCTGTTGCAGTTCTGCTAGCAGCCGTTGTTTCTCTTTTAGCCGAAGGTAAAGATAAGCAAACTCGTCATCGTTACTACCGAATCGCATGGTCTTTTGCTGGAGTTGCGATGTTCTTTGTTTTGGTATTCCGAAGAACTGTTTTTGACCTTTTAGGTAAGAGCCCAGACATGACTCACCGCAGTGATATCTGGCGTCGAGTGCTTTCACTTATCTCACAGCGGCCGTTAGAAGGTTGGGGCTTTACAGGTGTCTGGGTGCCAAGAGTAAAACCTTATGAAGGTTTAGTTGTTATCAATGGTGAGGCTTACTACCAAGCACACAATGCTTATTTAGATATCTGGTTGCAGCTGGGTGCTGTTGGATTAGTGCTGTTCATCGTTTTACTGGTCCGGACTTTCGTGAAGACTTGGCGCTTGGGAGTTCATCACAGCAACGCTTTGTATCTTTGGCCACTGCTAGTTCTAATCACTCAGCTGGTTAGAGGTATTACCGAATCTAGATTGTTGATTCAATCGGCGATGATGATGCTGATTCTCTTTGTGGTGAAATCCCATGACCCTGAAGAATTACTTGAAGCCAATACAACCAGCACTAAACGAGATCGCTTAGAAAAACTAAGTAAGAGACCAATTACCAGAATGCTTAGACGCTAAGGTAATTTCAAAACCTGACCGATTCTGATTCGATCGGCGTTGACTATGTTATTCAAAGTCATAATCTTTGAAACCGTGGTGTTGAACTTAAGTGCTATTGAACTTAGTGAATCGCCAGCAACAATTGTGTATTGCTTAGGTTTAGGAGTTGGCTTCGGATCTGGCTTAGGGTCAACAGTTTCTCCCCCAATCTCATTACGGAGTGGCAAGTTCTTTAGGAACGCTTGGTCCACCCAGATAAGCGGTGGCTCTGTTAGGTTGTCCTTTTTATAAGCTGCCATGTTCTTGAATGGATAACGCTTACCTTTGATTATCTTGTATGCCTTAAAGGTCAACTTAGTGGTTTTAGGGTCAGTGATTTTTTCACCAACATAGTGACCCATGCTCTGATCTGTAATGGTTAGCTGCGCGCAGCTAGCATCACTGAGCGCAGTTGTTTTACCAGGTAGGTCTTTGGCAACAGCGACCTGAGCTTCATGCAGCAATGAGTTAGCAACTATGTATTTCAAACCAGCACAAGAAACTTTGTATGAAGATAAGGCTTCCTGATCTTGATATCCAATAAGTTGCAGATTAGTAAGAGCCCTAGGTTCAGGCAGCGTTAGAGCCATCGAAGTCTCAGCTATGGTGACTATCCGACTAGCTCCATCAATAAGCCCAACTATTCCAGTCTGCTTATTCTTCACAACTAACCCAGCAGGTAAGACCATGACTCCTTTAGGAATAAAGGAGAGCCCTGAAACAGTAACCATTACTGGAGCAGTTGAATTCATGCCAACATCTAACAGGTCTCTGTCAGCAGCGTTATATGTGGCTCTGATGATTCCATCTTTTAGTAAGTAGACAGTCTTCTGTCCTTTGACTTGAACAAAGTTGAAGCCAGTTATGCTCTGTTCTAAAGTTGGGAATTTATCTGCTAACTCATTGGTAATAGGACTAGCTGCAGTAATCCAGTTGGTGCTGTCATCGACCTTGGTTTTACCATCAGCGTTTAGTAACCAACGTTGAGATCTTTGGTCAACAACCAAAGTCTTTATTAGTGCCGTATTAGGAATCGCACTGAGGCCCTCAGCACCTAGCGTGCCAGGCGTTTGTCTAAACAACTTAGTGAAATCTATTTCAGCTCTAGTTACGGGATCTATATCGAAATAGTTTCCATTGACGATGACACCTTCACGCTTTAGTGTGCGATTAACAAACAAACTGCCATCCACTGCGATTGGAGCACCCCACGGTAAGTAGCTGAAATCTTTTAGTTTCAGTGGTGAAGGTGCTGTTGGTCCAACACCAGCAGCAGTAAGCGATGCGTCATCCAGAACTTCTCGCTTCTTTCCAACTTGAATAATCACTCTTGAGCCATCCTCAAGATTCATCAAAGGTGAAATGCCAAGACCTGCAACACCAAGACGAACTGTTGCAAGAGCATTCAACTTAGCGTCATCCCATGCTGGAGCTGCTGTGCAACTAAAGCCAAGTTGTGGTGCTTTCCCACAATCAACCGGATACTTCTTAGAAGCATTCACCATGTAATAGGAAGTGGTTGCAGGCGCTACTGGAATGCTCTTTACAATTCCAGTGATGTCAGGTCTGAATGCGCCGGTAGGTAGCGCATCTAACTGCACTTGAGTGAGTGTTATCGCTGCGTTGCAATCAAGCCCAAGGTTGGTTGCCTGCTCACAGTTAGCAACGAGGTATTTCTTACCTGAACTAACAAAGTAATAGGTACTAACACCTGAGACAGGTGCGGTCTTGATAAGTCTGGTCATCGGAGTGCCGGTTGGGAATGAATCAAGATACTCTTTAGAGATTTCACCCAGTGGACCAAGCGGAGCTAGTTCAGTCACAAGAGCAGGATCAGCTAGCGGATACTTGATGTCGTTAGAGATGAAATAGGTATCGCTAGTTGAACTCTTTAGCAAGAAACCACCACCAAGCGGTGAGCCAAACCAATCCCAGTAGTAACGCCAAAAGTTTCTATTGCCATACGCAGAACAGCTATCTCCTGTTCCTCTGAGGTTATTCAGTGCAGCGGTGTTAGGAACAAATGGTGTGTAGTAGTAAAGGTTTGCTGTTGCTTGGCTTTTCAGTGTGAAAGTTTTCTTGCCACAATTCCGCGAAGCATCAGGATGGTAAGAAATAGATACTTCGCGACCAGGTCGAAGATAGGTAAAGGAACCGTTTGGATCTCCGTACCACTGGAATTGCCCCGCAGCTTTGTATAGCTGATTGAAAAAACCCGTCCAAACCTTGCCACATATTCCTGGATCACTATCGGGACAGCCATACCCCATGGCAGCTCGATACATATAAGGAGACGGAATACTGGCTTGAACTAAACCCTGCTCCTTCTGCAAAGTAACCAGCAAGACACGGGGATTAATCCCACATGCTCTAGCGATGTTATAGATGATCGTTGCTGCATTGATATCTTTCTGAGCTGGCATATAGGCACACTTGCCAGGGTCTGCTGTTTTCTCTGGAGTATCAGTGCGATAGTTCCTAAGACATGGCATTCCTGTTGTTCCAGATTTACAAACCGGAACTTGCGATTCTAAGAATCTCTGAATCTCTTCAACGGTCATGGTTCCAAAATCAAAGAACACGCTGTCGCTGATAATCAAACCAGGATCAAACTTGTTGCCGTCTAAAGCACCAGCCGGCGTTATCGCGGTCAGCCCAAGTGAAGTCAACAGCACAGTAAGTGCTGCAACTAGATACTTGGTCAACCGCTTACGAATCACGGAATAGTTACCGCAGTTGCCTTAGAGACACCATGGTTCTTTGCTGAGTCATATGTGACCGTCACAACTCCGGCACCTTTAGGTAATCCACTTAGCTTTATATCAAGTGGGCGGCACTGAGTGTTGGCAGCGTTTGATTCTGCAGCAGCTGTGACAGAAACTGTTTTACCGCCACCATTGAAGACTGCTGTGCAGGTGCCACCATCTTCGCTGAAGTTAGTTACCTGACCAATTACAGAAATGACACCATTACCAGCGTCAACATAGGCATCCATAATCTCAACAGTTGCAGCACCCTTATCTGTTGGATCAGGTGTTGGTGTGCTGGTATCGGTTGGATCAGGTGTGACTGTTTCAGTATTGGTCGGCTTTGGACTATCGGTTGGTTTGCCCCAGTTTGGATACAAAATAGAGCAGCCGCTGACAGTGAAGGCCAATATTGCAGCTAATGCAATTACTCTGAGATTTTTCATATTGCCAGACTAACTTTTAGAGCTGGGAAAACTCTTCTGCGAAACTGTGAGAAACCTATTTATAAGTTCTTAGTTTTTCTGCAATTAGATGACGCATCAAGTAGAAGTCGGGGTTATCCGCCTGAATAACTGGATAAGACAGCTGCAAAGACTTGAGCCCTTTGGTCTTAGCTTTGAAAGCTAGATCCATCAACGTTGGGACTGAACCTGAAGGGATATCGGTTCTAACTAACTTTGAGCTTGCTCCAGCAACCGCACCAAACTTGAAAAGCAGTGTTCCAAGATCAATCTTCTTCAACACAATGTTCTCAACCTGACGTTGACGGCGCATTCTGTCGTAGTCATTGGTGTTGTGTCTTGACCTGGCATACCAAAGTGCAGTCCTACCGTCCATGTGTTGTCTGCCTTTTTCAATCCAACTCATAGCATCAGGACAAATGGACTCATGCTCGTTATCGGCTGGATAACAGTCTTGCTGACCTCCAATAGGTAAAGCCTTCTTAACTGTTACATCGATACCACCGAGAGCATCAACTAAACCTGTGAAAGATCTCATGTTGATTAGAACGTATGCATCTATCTTCAAACCGGTAATCCACTGCACAGCACTCTTAGTAGCTTCGATTCCTGAAGTTGAACCTTGGCTATGTGCTTTTGGATAAAGGTAAGAGTAGTTATCGATAGTTGCCTTGTAGACAGCGTTCAACATACATTGACCACCACAGTCATGATTAAACCCGTAAGGGTAAACCTTGTGTATTGGTGTTCCAGGAGTGAATTGAATTCTGCTTAGGTTTCGAGGTAACCCAATATTTACCGCTGTTCCAGTTTCAGTGCTGATACTCAAAACCGAAATGCTGTCCGGTCTTAACCCAAATCGGTTAGAACCAGAATCTCCACCTAACAACATGATGTTGTATCTACCCTTGTGCGCTTCTAGATTTCCACTGTTACTAAATATTCCAGACATGAAGTTAGTCGCAGTAAGAGTTGTTGATCCAATGGTTCCAACTAAATACGAACTAACTAAAGCAGTAACAAGCAAACTGATAAGAGCTATCGGTCTTGCTTTACTGCCAACACGATTTAGGCTCATCAACCTAAGTGCATCTAAGCTGCAGAACACAATCAACCCTGCATAAACCACAAAGAGTATGCCAAGCGGGATAGCAATAAACGGAGTCAACAAAATAGTGAACAGCGCAACTTTAGAAACTAGTGCTAGAAAGATTGCTAAAACTAAGAATGACCAAAAACCTAGAGTGAAAACAATTCCGATACGGCCAAGGCCTTTTCTACCAGCAACAACCTGAGCCGAACCTGGGATAAAGAAATTTAGGGCAATGATCCACCAGGCTCTTTTGAGCATCTGCCCAGAGCTAGCATTTCTAACATCGCGAAACGGAGTATTTAGTTCGCCTTGAGTATTTCTAGATCTCATATTTGAGATTTAAGATTCTGATTTTTTACAGCAACCTGATCTGCAAGAGACACACTAAAAGCTTCAAGAGCGGAGGCAACCCTAGGGTCAAAAGCACCAATAATTCGTGCAGCTAAAATACCTGCATTTCTAGCACCATCAATTGAAACTGTTGCAACAGGAATACCAGCTGGCATTTGAACAATCGAAAGCAGCGAATCCATGCCATCTAAACTTTTGAGTTTCACAGGAACTCCAACAACAGGCAAAGTTGTGACTGAGGCAATCATGCCCGGTAGATGAGCAGCCCCACCTGCACCAGCGATGATTACTTTGATACCGCGGCTAGCTGCTGCTTTTCCCCATTCCATCATTCGATCTGGGGTTCTGTGTGCTGAGAGAACTTCAACTTCGTATTCAATGCCGAATTCTTTAAGTGCTTGAGCGGCATCACTCATGACAGTCCAGTCGCTGTCAGAGCCCATAACTACGCCAACAAGTGCTTGAGTCATGGGTTCTCCTAAGGTTTGTAACTAACAGCCCAATTTTAGATTCGGTTAGCAATAAAACTGGTTAGGCTTGCAGCGCTTGATAGGCAGCAAGTGCCGTAGCACGGGCATCTTCAAGGCTGATATTAGATAAAGCAGTGACATGCCCCATCTTCCGCCCTGCTCTAGCAGCTTTACCGTAAGTGTGAATATGAGCACCAGGAGCGACACTCATAGCCCTGTCATAGTGCTCAATGAAACCGTTTTGATCATCTGTGCCAAGCAGGTTCAGCATCACAGCAAACTCTGCCGCAGCGCTTGGCTCACCTAGCGGAAGATTCAAAGCTGCTCGAACGTGCTGTTCAAACTGACTGGTTCGCGCTCCTTCAATGCTGAAATGTCCAGAGTTGTGTGGACGCATCGCTAATTCATTGACCAGCAAACTACCATCGGCAGTTTCAAATAACTCAACAGCTAATACACCTGTGACATCCAAACCAACCGCTATCTTTTCTGCAATTTGAGAAGCTAGTTCAAAGTTGGCATTAGGTGCTGGGTAGAGCACCTCTGCACAAACACCATCACGTTGAATTGTTTGGACGGTTTGCCACGGCTTCCATTCACCTGAACGGTTTCTAGCTGAGAGTTGAGCAAGCTCACGAACAAAGTCAACTTTTTCTTCAACTAATAATGGTTTCCCTAAAGCTAGCCAGTCTGTTGCATCTGCACTTGAACGAACAACTCGAACACCTTTACCGTCATAACCTCCGGTCGGGGTCTTCAAGATTGCTACTGATCCATGGCTTGCTATGAATGCATCTAAATCTGCAGCCGAATTCACTTCAGCCCAATCAGGGATTGGAACACCTAACTGCGCTAAGCGCTTACGCATGTCTAATTTGTTCTGAGCAAAACGCAATGCTTTAGAGGAAGGTTCAAACTTGAAACCTTCTGCTTCTAGAGTCTCTAGAACATCAAGTGGAACATGTTCGTGATCGAAGGTGAGAACATCAACGGTCTTAGCAAATTCTCTGACTGTATCTAAGTCTTTGTAGTCGCCAACCTGGGTGGCTGCTAGCTGAGCAGGAGATCCTTCGGTTTCAGCTAAAACCTTTATCTCAAGACCTAGCTCTCTGACAGGTGCAATCATCATTCGAGCAAGCTGCCCACCACCGATAACACCTATTGTTCTAGCCACGCTCTATTGTCCCACGCTTAGCTCGGCTCGATAAATAACTCTCAAATTCCCTAGAGAGCTTCTTAGCTCTTGGCACACGGTGCAAGATTGCATCCTGGCCAAATTCTCTGTGCAGGTGAATATCTCCAGCACCTTTAATCCAAGATCCAAATCCTCGAGAGATGCTCACTCCAGTAATTTCACCCCATGGAACTTCTTCTGTCTTGTTACCTGTTAGACCTCGATGAATGATCACTCGATTACTTGTTATTTCAATTCGGTTGGTGAAGAACCGAATAGCTGGCAATAACCAGAACAATAAAGCAATAATCAAAACACCGGAGAGTAATAGTTGATGATGCAGTTGCTCGGTTAGTCGACCATCAACAAAAAAGAATAGAGCTGCATCTAAACCAAGAATTAGAACAGGCAGCACTAAAGCTGAGCCATGCTTTCTAATGAAAACTAGCTCTTGTTCGCTGAAGGAGGTTTGGGACACAAGAACTATTGTCGCAAGTGTTTAATGTCACCTGCAGCAACGGCACGAATCTCCACTGGATCGGATAAAGCAACCAACAACCTGCCGTCGTGATCTAGACCTGCACCAGTTCCGGAGAAGTCAGAACCATCCGGAAGCATGACTAGTACTTTGGCTCCGATAGTTGATGACGCGTTCAGGATTGCTTCGTGTAAACCTGATTCTTCAGCGTTGCCTTTGGCATCTGAGAATTCTTCATAAAGTCTCTTGAATGAAGCAAGGTAACGAACCAAGACATCGTCTAGTTCAAAACCTTGAACACCGTGCAACCTAAGTGAGGTAGCGGTTTCAATTGGCAGTTCATCTTTACTTTGATTTAGATTCAGTCCAGCTCCGATAACTACACCTTTACCGTCTGGTAAAACTTCAGCCAATAAACCTGAGATCTTCTCTCCCGCTACCAAAACATCGTTCGGCCATTTCAAACTAACCTCAGCATCTTCAACCAAACTGGCAACTGCTCGCTGCATTGCTAGGCCAGCTAAGAGTGGCAGCCAGCCAAACTTCTCTATTCCAAAGGAAACTGGCCTTAGTAAAACTGAAACAGCTAGAGCAGAGCCTGGTTGGGTTACCCATTCGCGATCTAGCCTTCCCCTGCCAGCTGTTTGGTTATCGGTAAGTAAGACCGAGAAGTCTCCCCATAGTTCTGGGCTGTTGACGGCTAAAGCCAGTAAATCGGTGTTAGTTGAGCCTGTTTCAGGCAGATATTCAAGCCTGGAGGCGAATTGAGCGCTTGCGTGGAGTTCCATAGCCCTAGGCTAAACCCTCCAACCGACAGCACTTGGATAGAGTTGAACAAACTCAGCAAACTTTCAATTGGAGATAAGAGCGTTGACAGAGAACAATAAGCCTGACCTAGCAACAACCGCAGGCAAAATAGAAGACCTACGCAACCGCTACCACGAGGCTGTTTATGCAAGTGGCGAGGCAGCCATCGCTAAACAGCACGCCAAGGGTAAGAAAACAGCCCGTGAGCGCATTGAGCTTCTTTTAGATGCTGGCTCTTTCGTTGAGATGGATGAGTTTGTTAGACACCGCTCAACTGCTTTTGGTATGGAGAAGAATCGTCCTTACGGTGATGCCGTAGTTACCGGTATCGGAACTATTGGTGGACGCCAGGTTGCTCTGTTCTCTCAAGATTTCACAATATTTGGCGGATCTCTAGGTGAAGCTGCTGGAAACAAGATCATCAAGATTATGGACTTAGCTATCGCTACCGGTGTTCCACTTATCGGGATCTTGGATTCCGGAGGTGCTCGTATCCAAGAAGGTGTTATCGCTTTAGGTAAGTATGGTGAAATCTTCAAACGTCACACCATGGCATCCGGAGTTATCCCACAGATTTCTCTAATCATGGGTCCAGCTGCTGGTGGAGCAGTTTATGGTCCAGCACTAACAGACTTTGTCATCATGGTTGACCAGACTTCAAACATGTTTGTGACCGGTCCTGATGTCATCAAGACTGTTACCGGTGAAGAAGTCGAGATGGAAGCTCTAGGTGGAGCTCTAGCTCACAACCAGACTTCTGGTGTTGCTCACTACCTTGCTAGCGATGAAGAAGATGCTCTTGACTACGCCAGAGCACTACTTAGCTACCTACCTGAGAACAACCTAAGTGAAACAGTTCAATACGAAGCATCAGATGCTTTGGAGATTACTGATGAAGACCGTGAACTAAACACCATCATTCCTGATTCACCTAACCAGCCTTACTCAATGATTACTGTCATCGAATCAATCGTCGATGATCACGAGTTCTTAGAAGTGCAACCACTATTTGCACCTAACGTGATTATTGGTTTTGCTCGAGTTGCTGGCCAATCAATTGCAATCGTTGCTAACCAACCAAGTGCTCTAGCTGGAACTCTAAACATCGATGCTGCAGAAAAAGCAGCTCGATTCGTTCGTCTTGCAGATGCTTTCTCCATTCCAGTTCTAACTCTTGTTGACGTACCTGGTTACCTACCTGGCGCAGATCAGGAATGGGCTGGTGTTATTCGTCGCGGAGCGAAGTTGATTTACGCCTACGCTGAAGCAACTGTTCCACTGGTAACAGTTATCACTCGTAAGGCTTACGGAGGCGCATACATCGTTATGGGCTCTAAAGCCCTAGGAGCAGATATCAACCTTGCTTGGCCAACAGCTGAGATTGCTGTTATGGGTGGTCAGGGTGCTGTGAACATTTTGTTCAAAGACAAGATCAAAGCTGCTGAAGCAGCTGGTGAAGACATCGCTAAGGTCCGTGCTCAGCTAGCTGCTGAATACACCTATAACGTTGCTAGCCCATACTTGGCTGCTGAGCGAGGTGAGCTTGATGGCATCATCGAGCCAGCTGCTACCCGTGTCAGTGTTATCAAGGCGCTAGCTGCCCTGAAGACTAAACGTGCCACCACCCCTCCTAAGAAGCATGGAAACATTCCGCTGTGATCCCTGAAGAGTCGATCGAGACAGGCATCAAGGTTGTCGCGGGCAACCCAACTGCTGCTGAGTTAGCCGCTGTAATAGCGATACTGCAGGCTACCCACCAAGAGCAGGTCAGTACTAATAAGCGTCAAGTCAAACAATCTGCTTCATCCTGGAACCGTAACACCACTCGTTTTAGGAATGACTTGCGACCAGGCGTTGGTCAATGGCGTGCTCAATACCGTCCGGGGCTTGACTAAAAACCACTAGATTTGTCCTTAAGTTATTTCCCTAAAAGATTAAGGACCCGCAATGTCGCGCGAACAATCCAAGCTCGATTTACTAGGTGAAGAATGGGTAAAAACCCTTGTTGACCTATCTCCTGAATTTGCTACCTACGCAGGTTTCAAGGTTGGCGAAGACAGACTAGAAGACACCACACCTGAAGCTGGTGCCCACTTCAACAAACTGCAAAAAGAAATGCTTGCAAAAGTTGAAGCAACTGAAATCCAAGATGAGGTTGATAAAGTAACCAAGCTAGCTATGACCTCAACACTAAAACTAAGTGGTGAGATCTATGACTCTGGTTTATGGCGTAGAGATCTAAACCCAATCGCATCTCCTGCTCAGGGCATTAGAGACATCTTTGACCTAAGCCCAACTGCAACCGAAGAGAACTGGTCAAACATCTCTAAGCGTATGCAAGCAGTTGACGGTGCTGTCGATGGATACATCGCAACTTTGCGCGAAGGTATCAAACACAATGACACTCCAGCTATTCGTCAGATCAAACTTGCTATCACTCAGGCAGAGCAACTACTAACCCCAGATGGCTTCTTCAGAAAGTTTGCAGCTAACGCTCAAGCCGGAGAAAGCGAACTTCCAGCATCTCTAAAAGCGGAACTAGCATCATCTGCTGAAGTTGCAACTGCAGGTTATGAAAAGCTTGCAGCATTCTTCAAAGATGAATTGCTACCAGCAGGTAACACTGAAGATGCTATTGGTCGTGAGCGATACGCATTGCTCAGTGCTCAATACCTAGGTAAGCGCGTTGACCTTGATGAGACATACGAGTGGGGTAAAGAAGAACTCGCTCGCGTTGTTGCAGAGCAGAATGCTGTTGCCAATGAAATCAAGCCAGGCGCAACTGTAAAAGAAGCTATCGAAGTTCTAGATAACGACCCTAAGCGCAAGCTGCACGGTACTGCAGAACTTCAGGCTTGGATGCAGAAGCTCTCTGATGCAGCTATCGAGAAACTAAGTGGCACACACTTCGACATTGCAGAGCCATTGCGCAAGCTTGAGTGCATGATTGCACCAACTCAACACGGTGGCATCTACTACACCAGCCCAACCGATGACTTCTCAAGACCGGGAAGAATGTGGTGGTCAGTTCCAGTTGGTGTTACCGAGTTTGATACTTGGCGCGAAACCACAACTGTTTACCACGAAGGTGTTCCAGGACACCACTTGCAGATTGCTCAGAAGGTATACAACAAAGCAGATCTAAACTCTTGGCGCAGACTAGCTTCATGGTCTTCAGGTCACGGTGAAGGTTGGGCTCTATACGCTGAGCGTCTAATGCAAGAGCTAGGTTTCCTAGATGATCCAGGTGACCGTCTTGGAATGCTAGATGGCCAGCGCATGCGTGCAGCTCGTGTTGTCCTAGACATCGGTGTTCACCTAGGTAAGCCTCGCCTTGATGGCACCGGCAAGTGGGACTTCGACTACGCACTTGATTTCATGGGCAAGAACGTAAACATGAGCGAGCAGTTCATCAACTTCGAAGTGCACCGTTACTTCGGTTGGCCAGGACAGGCTCCTTCATACAAGATTGGTCAGAGAATCTGGGAGCAGATCCGCGATGAATACAAGGTACGCCAAGGCGCTAACTTCAACATCAAAGACTTCCACATGAAAGCTCTAAACCTGGGCAGCATTGGATTAGATACACTTGAAACAGCTTTGCTGGGATAAGTGAAGGCTGTGCGACGGCTCCTCTTGAAAAAGAGGAGCCGTTTCCCATTTAAGCCTGTCCCCTTAAGTGGGGACTAAAACACGAGCCGTATTCTCGGCAGATTTGACCTGTACGAACATAGTTTTATTTCGTACGGTGAATCGAAAGTCTTAAGGGGATTTGCTCGATTCATTTCCAGGGGACGGGCCAGGGGCTAGCAATAGCTCCTAGGCCCGTTGGGGGTTTAAAGGGGACCTTTAACTAAGGCGTAGAGATAACAGAGGTTGCGCAACCCCTGGCAGCGTTGCAACAACAGTTACCTTGAATACTTCACCCTTAGGGCTTCTAACCGTCACTCGACCGCTAGTGATTGCCTGAAGAGCTTCAATAGCCTGAGCCAACAGAGCATCTAGTTCATATTTAGATAACCCTTCAGTGCCACCTTCATCTAGGAGAGCAACCTCAACTCCAAGGTTTCGCAATCTAGAAATCTCAGATCGCATAGCTGAGGTGAGTAATCCCCTACCCCTGATTTCATCTCTTAGAGCAAGTTCTAGTAATCGAGCCGATTGTTTCATCTCAGCACTAAGTGGTGTCTTACTCTCAGCAATCAAAGAGAGGAAAGGAACTGAACTACCTAATACCTGTTGCAATCTTGAAGTGCGCTCCGATTTGGTTGCCTCAAGAGATGCAATCGAGGCCAATGACTTAGCTTCACGTTCACGGTATTTATCTGATTCGGTATTGGCATTTTTGATACCCGTTGAAACACCAAGACCAGCTAATACAAATACCAAAGCACCAACTAAACCTGCTGTGAAAAGAGCAATCGGACCATACACATAAACAAATTCAATAACTAGTGCGGCAACCCCAAGTACTGCAAACACTCGACGCTGTCTAACAGCAGAAGCTGTCAGAATGACAGCGGTTCCCATAACAACCCAGCCACCAACATCTTTATCATCAATGGCATCACGCTGGAATATAACCAGAGCAGGCAACACAACTGCAGCAACTAAATTGAAGGCAGCTTGCCCTAAAGGCAAGTTCAAGCCACGGTATAAAACCAGTGTTGGGACAACTGCAGCAATATAAAGAATCAGAGCAATTATTTCGAAGACTCTATTCTGAATTCCTGGAATCAAAAGTGATTGAACAGGAAGATAGAAAGCGTAAACCAAAGGAATAAGAGCTGCTATCCAGCGTCTGATGGAGATCATTTCTTACTCCATTCCAGAATCACTGTTGCACCTTGGCCAGGGGATGAGACGATGTGGACGCTACCACCAATACTTTGAACTCTGCCAACTATTGAGTTTCTAATTCCTAACCGACCTTTAGGAACTCGGTTAGGTCTAAAGCCTTTACCGTTATCTTTCAAAACAATCTTCAGCTCATTGGAACTAGCTTTAAGAATTAGTTCACGTTGAGCCTTCAAACCTGCATGCAGTTGAGAGTTCTGCAAAGCCTGCAAAATGGCTTCAGTTAGCGCAACTGAAACCTCTTTCTCAACTAGGAAGTGAGTCTGACAGTCTTTCCGAGCTTCAATCTCAGGATCGAGTCGTTTGCTTGCAGCAATAACCGAATCAAAGAGATCACCACAAAAAACAGGTGCCCCTTCAACGCTTGAGTTCTCTAGGTTGGAGAGTTTCTCCAGAGCGCTATTAGCTAGTTCTGCGGCGGACTGAGCTTCAAGTTCTGTTTTGGCATTGGTGGCACTGATCAAAGCAGTTAGAACGCTGTCATGGATTAGAGCATCTAGACGTTGACGTTCCTTCGATTCAGCTTCTGCTTTTGCTTGTAATACTGCAACCTGAATTGCCTCAGCATTAGCTTTATCAGTTGCGCTAGCAGCATTTCTAAGCATCAAGATAATCACCGCTACTGAACCATTAGTTAGAACAGTAAACAAACCATCGGTTAGCACCTGAGTTAAGGAGTGAGACCCACCAATCGCCATAAAGAACATGCCCTGTATTCCAATAACCAAGACAACAAAGTAAGCGATAACCCATCGCAACCTGAAGCTAATAGCTGCAGCTACCCAACCGGTGTCGACAACCCACCATAAGAATGGATAGAAAGTGCCATCATCAACCGGAATCTCTTTAATCATCAACGGCCAAGCAGCAAGCAGGACAAACATGTAAAGGGCATGGATGCGAAGGTAGATGTAACTGGCACTACCAAACCAGAAAGTGTATGTGAAGGCAGCTGTTGTTGCCCAAAGAATGCTTACCAAAATCCAAGAGAGCGGTTGATTCAGGTATTGGCTTTGGTTCACATAGTTCAAACCACTTTCAACGCTTAGCAAAACCGAAGCCGCAGCTAATGCTCTACCAATCAAACGATTTATACGAGCGGTAGCGAAGGTAGCTTGAGTTGTGCTCATTAGATGAAATCATCCCCCATGTAGCCATCTTCAAGTAAGCGCATGAGAAGTTCAGATTTACCAGGAGCAGGTCTACCTAAGTTGGAGTATTTATCTCTAACTCGATCAATGTGTTCCTTGACCGTGTATTTACTGAGTTTCAATTCATAAGCAACTGATTTAAGAGTCATCCCGGATGCATATAGCCTCAGTACTTCAAGTTCACGGTCAGTGAGCTTCGCTTTGAACTCTTGGTCGCTATCGATAGCCGCAATCGTTTCAGCAGTGTTCACCTTGATGCCATTGGCAACTAAGTTAATACATTCAAATAGGTCTTTCATCTGCTGGCTCTTAGTAACTAGTGCAGCTGCTCCTTCAACCAGAGCCGCTTTGACCTGAGCTTTCCTATCAGCAATCGAGAAGATCAGAACCTCGGTGCCATAGTCAATTAGTTTTCTAACGTTCTGACTTGGTTCACTACCATCGGCTAAAGAGAGATCTAAAACCACTACCTGTGGTTTTTTCTTTAGCTTCGGAATGAGTTCATCAACAGTTGAAGCATGAGCTATTAGTTCGTAGCCATACTCGAGACATGCCCCGGCAAAGCCAAGCCTGATGGCCTCATGGTCATCGACAATGGCTACCTTTATAGGCTTTGTCCCGCTTTTACTCACCGAACCAGACTAACCACAGTTTCAAAATGATGGGTGTGTGGGAATAGGTCAAAAGCCTTAATGCTTGCAATCTTGTAACCAGCAGCAGTCAGTGGCTTTAGATCTCTCACCAAAGCGATTGGATCACAGGCAACATAAACCAGGTGATCTGGAGATAACGTAATTAACCGCTCAATCACATGCTTACCAGCACCTGATCTTGGTGGGTCCATGATGATGGTGCTCTTAGGAGGCAATGCTCCTGCTGATGCTAGTTCATCTAAGAATCGCTCTGTTGGAGTGGCAATAGATTTAGCACCTTTGATGTCAATCAAGTTTCGTCTAGCATCTTCAGCTGCTGATTTAGAAGCCTCAACGGTTGTGATCTTGATATCTAATCCATAGGCAGCAGCTAGTGCACCACTGAATAAACCAACCCCACCGTAAAGGTCATAGTTCTGAGCGTCTTTAGTAAAGCCAGCAGCTTTAGTAACTGCAACAACTTCTTCAGCCAACAGGTTCGCAGCTTCTCTGTGCACTTGCCAGAAAGCACCTGCAGATAGTCGGAAAGTTCGACCTCCTGCTCGCTCTAAGAACTTCTCTTCACCTTTTAGCTTCTTATCGATGGTCCACTGTGTTTGACCTGTGCTTGAAGCAGCTATTTCAATCTTCTTGACATCTTGCCAATTCTTTAGGTGCAGTCCTAGCTCTTGAATATCTGGAACTGCTAGTGGCAAAGTCTTTACACGAACAACTTCATGAGTTCTTTCTTTGTATGGACCAACATCACCATCTTCATTTACATGCAGTTGCACGCGGGTTCGATAACCCAAACCATTTCTTTCATCATCGCCAGGAGCTGCTAATACTGGAACACGCATTTCAATTCCAGCAAAACGTTGCAGACCTTCTTCTAAGACATCTGCTTTTAGTTCTCTTTGACGAGCAAGACTAATGTGGCCAAATTCAGCACCACCAGCATGTTCAGCGTTTTTCCAAAAGTGTTTTACTCGATCAGGAGAAGGGGTAATGATTTCAACTGGTTCTGCTCTACAGAACGCTCCACCCTTATCTTCATAGACCTTCACCTTGGCAACTTCACCTGGGATGACATGAGACACAAAGACCACTCTGCCTTCATGGCGGGCTACGAAAATACCGCCATGGGCCACCTTCTCTATTTGAACCTCGATGATGTGGCCTAGCCAGTTAGTTGATTTATTCACTGGACAAGTGTTTCACACCAGTTTCGGTAGTCTTTACCCGTGACCAAACTAGTTTTAGCTTCCACCTCCCCTGCCCGTCTTCGATTACTCAAAGATGGTGGCATTGACCCAATAGTTATAGCCCCAGGGGTTGATGAAGAACTGGTAGCTGATATGGCTATGAATGCAGGTCAGATCGGCAACACTGCTGACCTAGTTCTCCTGTTAGCCAAAGCTAAGGCTGAGGCAGTAGTCAATCACCCTGATGCTCAAGGTGCTCTAATCATTGGCTGCGATAGTTCTTTAGACCTTGATGGTGAATCTTTAGGCAAACCTCACGATCCTGAGGTTGCCATTGAACGTTGGAAGGCCATGAATGGCCGCTCCGGCAGGCTCTATACCGGTCATTGGCTAATCGATAACCGCAATGGAACCTCAAATCCCCCTGCTAATGGCAAGGCAACTAACACCAAAGTGCACTTCGCAGAGCTCTCAGATAGCGAGATTTTGGCCTATGTTGGCACCGGTGAACCTTTGAAAGTAGCGGGTGCTTTCACCATAGATGGCCTCGGAGGGGCCTTTATTAGGGCTATTGAGGGCGATGCCCATACCGTTGTTGGCCTTAGTTTGCCTACCCTCAGGGAGCTTTGCATAGGTTTAGGGGTAGATTACCCGAGCCTATGGCGCTCTAACTAGGTAGGCTTAAGGCTTATGACTGCCTTAAAACCAGCCAAGATAACCAAGGTCCTTATTGCTAACCGCGGTGAGATCGCCGTTCGCATCATTCGCGCAGCGAAAGATTCCGGCATTGCCTCAGTTGCTATCTACGCAGACCAAGACCGTAACGCCATGCACACTCGTATGGCAGATGAGTCCTATGCACTAAATGGAACAACCAGTGCTGACACCTATCTGGTAATCGAAAAGATTATTGAGATTGCTAAGCGCTCAGGTGCTAACGCAGTTCACCCAGGCTATGGTTTCCTAGCCGAGAACGCTTCTTTCGCTCAAGCTTGTTTAGATGCAGGTCTTATTTGGATTGGCCCATCCCCTAAAGCAATCGATCAACTAGGTGACAAGGTTTCAGCTCGACACATTGCTGAAAAAGTTGGAGCACCGCTTGCTCCTGGAACTTTGAACCCTGTTTCAGGTGCTGAAGAAGTTTTAGATTTTGTTGCTAAGCACGGTTTACCGATCGCTATCAAAGCGGCTTACGGTGGTGGTGGTCGAGGCATCAAGGTTGTTTATGAAAAGGCAGAGGTTGCTGAGGCTTTCGAGTCTGCTACCCGTGAAGCAGTTGCTGCTTTTGGTCGCGGGGAATGTTTCGTTGAAAAGTATTTGGAGAAACCACGTCACGTTGAGACTCAGTGTCTAGCAGATAGCTTCGGCAATGTTGTTGTTGTTTCAACCAGAGACTGCTCATTACAGCGCAGACATCAGAAACTTGTTGAAGAAGCACCTGCACCTTTCCTAACTGATGATCAGGTCAAGAGGCTGTACGAAGCATCAAAGGCAATCTTGAAAGAAGTTGGTTATCAGGGAGCTGGAACCTGTGAGTTCCTAGTTGCTCAAGATGGCACTATTTCATTCCTTGAAGTAAACACTCGTCTTCAAGTTGAGCACCCAGTCTCTGAAGAAGTAACCGGACTTGATTTGGTTCGTGAACAATTCAGAATTGCTGAAGGTGGCAAGTTAGATTATTCAGACCCAGTCATCAAAGGTCACAGCTTTGAATTCCGTATCAACGGTGAAGACGCTGGTCGAAACTTTATGCCAGCACCTGGTTCAGTTCATGTCTTCAAAGTTCCTGGCGGTCCTGGTGTTCGAGTTGACACCGGTGTTGAAGCAGGTTCAGAGATCTCAGGTTCATTTGACTCAATGATTGCCAAGCTAATTGTGACCGGTGCTACCAGAACAGAAGCCCTTGAGCGTTCAAGAAGAGCTCTTGCTGAGATGCACATCGAAGGCATGCCAACTGTTCTTCCGTTCCACAGAAAGATCGTCAACGATCCTGCCTTCATTGGTAAGGACAACAAGTTCGGTATTTATACCCGTTGGATTGAAACCGAATGGAACAACGACATCGAACCTTGGGAAGGTGCTCACACCGAATCACACGTTGAAACCCAGAGAAACAACGTTGTTGTTGAGGTCGATGGCAAGAGAATCGAAGTTTCATTACCTAAGCAGCTTTTCCAATCAGGTGGCGGAAAGTCAAGCGCTCCTGCCCCTAAGCGTAAAGCTCACTCAAACGTTCAGATCGACTCTGGTAAAGCACTTACCTCTCAGATGCAAGCAACTGTTGTGAAGATTGCAGTTCAAGAAGGCGACAGCGTTACTAAAGGTCAGCAACTACTAGTTCTTGAAGCCATGAAGATGGAATCCCCTCAGAACGCAGTCAAAGACGCAGTAATCAAGAAGATCCACGTAGCCGTAGGTGCAACAGTTCCTGCTGGCACTATGTTGATTGAATTTGAAGACTAAGCCAAGATTCACCTGTTAGTTCAGGCCCTAAACAGCCTTTCACCAATGAGAACTAGACTCACCCTATGAGCAATCCTTTAGATGATCCAAAGGCGGATCCTTTCGAAATAGCCAAGCAGGCAGCAGCCGTTATCGCAGAGAAATCTGGTGTTGCAAAACACGATATAGCGATGACCTTAGGTTCTGGTTGGGCAAAATCAGCTGACCTTATCGGTGAAACTATTGCAACCATCGATGTAGCTGATGTCCCTGGTTTCAATAGAAGTGAAGTAGTTGGACACGTTTCAACTATCCGTTCAATCGTCTTACCTAGTGGCAAACATGCCTTGGTTCTAGGAGCTAGAACTCACTTCTATGAAGGTCATGGCGTAAGACGAGTTGTTCATGGTGTTAGAACAGCAGCTGCTGCTGGTTGCGAGATCATGATTTTGACTAATGGTGCTGGTGGCATCAAGACTTCTTGGGCACCAGGCACACCAGTGCTTATTAGTGACCACATTAACTTCACTTCAGCTAGCCCTATTGAAGGAGCTAACTTCGTTGACCTTACAGATCTCTACTCGCTAAGACTAAGAGACATCGCTAGATCAGTTGATTCATCTTTAGATGAAGGTGTCTATATGCAGTTCCGTGGCCCTCACTACGAGACTCCTGCTGAAGTTCAGATGGCCAAAGCTATGGGTGCTCACATCGTTGGTATGTCAACTGCTCTTGAAGCTATTGCTGCAAGACAATCAGGTTTAGAGGTTCTAGGTCTTTCACTTTCAACTAACTTGGCTGCAGGTATTAGTGATTCACCACTATCTCATAAAGAAGTTTTGGAAGCCGGTAAAGAAGCTGAACCACGTATCAGCGCACTGCTTGCTCAAATCATCACCAAACTCTAAACATGACTGAACTACTAGATAAAGCTAAAGCTTGGTTAGCCCAAGATCCAGATCCGGTTACCCGAGCTGAACTTGAACTAGTTATTCAGAATGAAGACTTAGCTGAACTGGAATCTAGATTTGGTTCAAGGCTAGAGTTCGGTACCGCTGGTCTTAGAGGTGAACTAGGTGCTGGTTCTAATCGAATGAACCGAGTGCTGGTAGCTCAAGCTGCTGCTGGTTTAGGTAGATACCTTTTAGCGAAAGAAACTAATCCTTCAGCAGTTATTGGTTTCGATGGCCGAGTCAACAGCGACATCTTCGCTAAAGATTCTGCTGAAGTTTTAGCAGGCATGGGTATCAAGGTCTTCCTGTTAGATCAGATGTGTCCAACTCCATTGATATCTTTTGGAACTAGATCACTTGGTGTTTCTGCTGGGATCATGGTTACTGCATCGCATAACCCACCTAGAGATAACGGATACAAGGTCTATCTCGGTGGTGATTTCAATGGTTCACAGATTATTACTCCTGTTGATGCTGAGATCGCCGAGCAGATTGAATTTGTTGCTGAAACAGAGACTTTTTCATCTCTAACTAAATCAACCGACTATGAAGTCATTGGAAACCAACTTCGTGAAGATTACTTACAGAGTGTTCTTCAGGTAGCCGGCAAGGTAATCAAGACATCACTCAAAGTTGTATACACACCTATGCACGGTGTTGGCTGGGCAACAATAGAACCGTTGTTTGCTAGAGCTGGTTCAGAAGCCCTTATTACTGTTGACCAACAATTACAACCTGATGGCGATTTCCCAA
>JBBAMM010000004.1:5316-37650 GCA_040402475.1 Rhodoluna sp. | reverse complement strand
TCAGAAGCCCTTATTACTGTTGACCAACAATTACAACCTGATGGCGATTTCCCAACGGTAGCTTTCCCTAACCCTGAAGAACCAGGTGCGTTAGATCTAGCGATGGCATTAGCTTCCGATTACAACGCAGATCTGATTATTGCTAATGACCCTGATGCTGACCGAGTGGCTCTAGCTTTACCAACCGATTCAGGTTGGCAAAGACTCACCGGTGACCAGGTTGGACTTATCTTGGCTGATGAAATAGCAAGTAAGGCCACCTCTGGAACTTTGGCTTGCAGCATAGTCTCATCTTCTGCTTTGAAATCCGTTGCCAAGGCCCATGGCCTTGACTTCAAAGAAACATTGACTGGTTTCAAATGGATCAGCAAGATTCCTAACCTAATCTTTGGTTACGAAGAAGCGCTTGGTTATTGCATTGACCCTGAGCACGTTGCTGATAAAGATGGCATCAGCGCTGCATTACTGCTCTCTAACATCGCTAGAAGAGAAGCAGCCCAGGGTAGAACACTCTGGGACCTGCTAGCTGACCTGGGTGCTAAGTATGGCTATTACGCCACCGGTCAGATATCTATTCGTGTCAAAGACCTTGCCATCATCGCTAAAGCGATGGCTGTCATTCGAACTAACCCACCTAAAGAATTAGCTGGCCAGAGCGTTGTGTTTACCGATTTAGCCCTAGGAACAACTGATTTATTGCCAACCGATGGCTTGAGATTTGATTTAGCTAATGGTGGCAGAGTGATTATTAGACCTAGCGGAACAGAGCCTAAACTCAAGTGTTATTTAGAAACTGTGGCTGATAGCGATGCTGTTGCTAAAGAATTGCTGGTTACGCTAACTCAGAGCTGCAGAGAGCTTCTCGCGGATTTCAATTAGATCAAAGACATGGTCGATTGGAACAATCTTTCCAGGCATGTCTTCTAACTGGTAAACAAGTTCAGGGGTTGTCAGGATGATGTCCGCTTCATGGCCTTCACGTTTAGCCTTTGAAATATCAGCGGCTTGAACTTCAGCGGTTACGCCTAACGCCTCAAGAACTTTCTCAGCATTCATTTTTAGTAACACTGAAGTTCCGATGCCCATCCCGCATACCGCAATAATCTTCACTACTTAAGACTAACTAAGGGTTTGCCGAACTTCTGGCTCTTTATCAGTCTGTAACAAGATGTTTACTTTTGTTTCGTCCACCAGAAGTTCACTTAGTGCAGCCATCAAATCAATATGGCTATCGTGATCAACTGCAGCAAGTCCAATAACTAGTCGAACAGGATCATTATTTAGTGAACCAAAAACCACTGGTTCACTCAATGTCACCAAAGATAAACCGGTTTCAAGAACTGACTTGGAAGGCCTTGCATGAGCTAGAGCAATTCCAGGAGCTATGACCATGTATGGGCCTAGTTCTTCAAAAGCATCAATCATTTCTTGAATATAGGTTTCAGTAACCCTCTTGCTTGAAACAAGAGCATTACCTGCTAACTGAAAACATTCACGCCAGTCAAGTGCACGCTGCTGAAGAAGGATTGAACCTGCCCCTAGAGCGTTATTGACCAGCAGTGTCATTTTCTATTGAGCATCCGCAAAAGCATCGGTGATGCGTTCCATTATTTCTGTTCTAACATCCATGTCAATAAAGGCAGCGTTAGCTGCGTTTAGTTGGAATAGTTCAAGATCATCAAGGTCATAACCAAAAGCTTCGGTTAGTAGTTCAAGTTCACGAGTCAAAGTTGTTCCACTCATCAACCTGTTGTCAGTGTTCACTGTGACGTTGAAACCAAGACGGTAAAGGTCATCGAAAGGATGATCTGACATCTGTGGGTTTTCAATGCCTGGGATAGCACCGGTCTGCAAGTTTGATGACGGGCTTAGTTCTAGTGGAATACCACGCTCTAATACCCAGGTAGCAACATCACCGAAAGCATATTTACTGTCATCGTTTGCATCAACAAAAACATCTTCAATGATTCGAACACCGTGACCTAGACGAAGTGTTCTGCCATCAACCAAAGCATCCTTGATGGAATCTTTACCGGCAGCTTCACCAGCGTGCAGGGTAACTGGCATTAGTTGTTCATTTAGCCAAGCGAAAGCAGCTGCATGGCGGCTAGGACTAAAGCCTTCTTCAGGGCCGGCATAGTCAAAACCAACTACTCCGCGGTCACGGTATTTAACAGCTAGTTCTGCAATCTCTTGGGCTCTATCGTTCTGTCGCATGGCTGTAATCAATTGACCGGTTCTAAGGAACCCACCCTTTGCCTGAACTTCAGCTCTTGCTTGGGTGAGCCCCTCTTCAACGTATTCAACGACCTGCTCAAGGGTTAGCCCCTTCTCCAAGTGTTGTTCTGGGGCCCAACGGATTTCACCGTAGATAACGCCATCCTCAGCTAGATCTAAAGCAAATTCACGAGCGACTCGAACTAGTCCTTCTCTGGTTTGCATGACCGCTGTGGTGTGAACGAAGGTTTCTAGGTAGCGCACCAATGAACCTGAATCACAAGAATCTAAGAACCACTGCTCAAGGTCATGCGCAGTTTCAGCAGGTAACTTGTGACCTATCTCTTTAGCTAAATCAATGATGGTTTGTGGACGTAGTCCACCATCTAAATGATCATGAAGAGAAACTTTAGGAAGTGCCTGGATGTTTAGCTTGGCCATTATTACTTTCTTGTTTAGGCATTGATGCGGTCAAGAATCAAAGGTGTTGATTCTGTTGACGTGTTTACTTCAATCTTAACTCCCCCAGCTAGAGCATCTAATGCTCTCTCAAATCGTTCAGGTTCATCTGTAAACAAAGTCATCAACGGTTGACCTTTAGTGACCTGTTCTCCTCGTTTGTGATGCAAAATCACGCCTGCACCAAACTGAACTGGATCTTCCTTACGTGCACGCCCTGCACCAAGACGCCATGATGCTGTTCCAACTGCTAGTGCATCAAGAGTATTTAGGAAACCGGTTTCTTCAGCAACAACAATATGCTCGTGCTTTGCCTTCTGCATAGGAGCTAGTGGATCGCCCTGTTGCGCACGAATCATTTCGTTCCACTTATCCATGGCACGACCGTCATTCAAAGCAGCCGCAACATCAACATCAGATTGGCCAGCTAAGCGAAGCATCTCAGTCGCAAGTGCAACTGTGATGTCAATTAGATCCTGAGAGCCGCCACCAGCTAATACTTCGACAGCTTCTTCAACTTCTAATGCGTTACCAATCTTTTTGCCCAGCGGTGTTGACATGTCGGTAAGCAGCGCTGAAGTCTTCACTCCTGCATCAGCACCCAGCTGAGTCAAAACTTGAGCTAGTTCTCTTGCTCTATCTAAGTTCTTCATGAAAGCACCAGAGCCGACTTTGACATCTAGAACAAGTGAAGAAGTTCCTTCAGCAATCTTTTTAGACATGATCGAACTTGCAATCAACGGAATAGCTTCAACAGTTCCAGTGACATCTCTAAGTGCATAGAGTTTCTTATCAGCAGGAGCAAGACCTGTTCCAGCAGCACAGATAACAGCACCTACCTTGGCTAGCTGAGCGTGCATCTGCTGATTTGTTAGTGCTGCTTGCCAACCTGGGATGGCTTCAAGTTTGTCTAAGGTTCCACCGGTGTGACCTAGTCCTCGACCAGATAGCTGAGGAACAGCAACACCAAATACTGCGACAAGTGGAGCTAGCATCAGAGTGATCTTGTCACCAACACCACCGGTTGAATGCTTATCTGCTGTTGGCATTGTGATGTCACTGAAATCTAGACGCTCACCGGTAGCAATCATGGCAAGAGTTAGATCTTTGATCTCTCTTCTGTTCATGCCATTTAGCAAAATAGCCATTGCCATAGCAGACATCTGTTCGTCAGCAACAACACCTGAGGTGTAATTATTTACCAACCAGTTGATCTGCTCGGTTGAGAGTTCTTGTCTGTCGCGTTTAGCAACAATTAGTTCAACAGCAGAAAATTCCTTGGCCACGATAATCCTTTAGTTGCGCTCTTGAGCATTGAAACCGGTAGCTAGGTCCCTTGGACCAAAAGCATCGGGTAAGACCTGTTCTATTGTTTTGATGCCAGAGGTGGTTTGCAACAGCATGCCCTCTTGAGAGAACTCAAACAAGAGCTGACGGCATCTGCCGCAAGGCATCAGGATGTTCTCAGCTCCATCAACACAGTAGAAGGCAACTAGCTTGCCACCACCGGTCATAGCAAGGTTGCTTACCAAACCACATTCAGCGCAAAGCCCAACACCGTAACTTGCGTTCTCAACATTGCAACCAGAGACGATACGACCATCATCAACTAGAGCAGCTGCACCTACAGGAAAATGAGAATAAGGCGAGTATGAACTGCGCATAGCTTTGATAGCTGCTGCTTTTAGTTCATCCCAATTGATCTCAGCCATGTTTAGCCCTTCTCGTAAGGTTGACCGGAGGCTGCGGGAGGCCGCACCTTGCCAGCAAAACCTGCAACGGCAACAAGGGTTACTAGGTAAGGAACCATGGTGATGAAGTCCACTGGAATACCAGGGGAAACCTGGTTAGCCCAAACACGGAGAATGATTGTGAAACCAAACAGCAATGCCGATAGCGTCACATAGATCGGTTGCCATCTGCCAAGGATGACCACAGCCAAAGCGATGAAACCTTGACCACCAGACATCTCACGACCGAAAGAACCTACGTTACCGATGGTTAGTGCAGCTCCACCGAGACCTGCCACCATACCGCCGATGGTTACCCACCAGAAACGAGTCTTACCTACATTGATACCAACTGTGTCAGCAGCTAGTGGATGCTCGCCAACGGCACGAGCACGAAGACCAAGCTTGGTTCTAAACAAAATGAACCATAGGACAGGAACGATAAGGAACATCAAGTAAACAGTGATTCTGTTATTGAAGAGAACCTGGCCTAAGACTGGAATATCAGATAGGAAAGGAATCGCGATCTTGTCGAAAGTTCCTGGATTATTCAATTTTGAGCTGTCGTTATCCAGCCAAGCGGAGTGTAAGAAGTTGGTGATACCAATTACCAATACGTTCAGTAGCACACCGATAATGATCTGCTCAACTAAATACTTAATTGCAAGAGATGCCAAGACCATTGAGACCAGTCCAGCAGCCACCATTGCAGCCACCATTCCTAAATAAAGATTTCCAGTCATGGTGCCGACTACAGCCGAAACGAAAGCACCGGTTAGTAACTGACCTTCAATGGCGATATTAACAACACCAACTCGTTCAGACATGATGCCAGCCATACCACCGAGGATCAATGGAATGGCTAGAACAAGTGTGTTACTCAGAATGAAGATCATCTGAACACCCTGAACAGCGCCGGTTGCTAACCAACCAAGCAAAGCAATCATGGCAATCAAACCAAAGATGGCAATCAACCAGAATGGGGTTTTCTTCTTTAGCAGGTTGATAACTAGTGAAACTAATCCAATGACTAGAAGCAACGCTCCGAAGATGGTGCAGGCAAGCATCGAGTTCACGGTGAATGAAGGTAATTGGAAAATCTCTTTCTTTTCACTCCACACATAAGTGATGTCTCCAGCTTTACCTAGGAAACCGAAAAATACTAAGACAACCAGAGCTGATACCAGCATGGTTAGCGGTGCTTTCAAACTTGGCTTAGTTTCAGCCTTTGAAAACATTCCTGGGGTGACCTCTATCTTGCTCATTACTTAATCACCTTTGCTGCCTTTGCTCTCTGGGTTGCCGCAAACACTTTTGGTTCTGGGCTTGGAAGTCGATACAGCGCTCTAATAATTGGTGGCGCTGCGATAAATAGAACGATAAGTGCTTTCACAACACCTAGAACTTCAGGTGAAACACCAGCAACCTGCATTGAAGAAGATCCAGCCTTGAAAGCTCCAAAGAGTAACCCTGCCATCACTACTCCACCGGCTCTAGAACCACCTAGCAGAGCTACCGTAATCGCATCAAAACCAATTCCAGCTTCGATAGATGTGGTCAAACCACCATCGATAGTCAAACCTTGGTTAGCCGCTGCAAGACCTGCAAAAGCAGCAGATATGGCAAGAGCCCAAACGAAAGTATTTTCAACCTTGATACCAGCAGCTCTTGCTGCTGATGCGTTGTGTCCAACCATACGGAATCTGAAACCAAAAGTTGATCTCTCCATTAGCCACCAGTAAGCAAAAACTGCAATGACAGCAAAAATCAAACCGTAGTTCACCTTGAATTCAGGGCCTAGCAGCGCCCCCATCATGGCAGTTGAATCTGGCCGATCAGACTTAGGTGTTCCACCGCCATTTGTTTCTAACAGCAAGTTTGGCTCTCGCAATAAATAAGTGAAGAGGTCAGTTGCAACATAGTTGAGCATGATGGTCACGATAACTTCGTGAGCTCCAGTTCGAGCTTTCAAGATACCGACGATGATTCCCCAGACCATCGAACAGAGCACAGCAGCTAGAACGGCAACCAGCATGTGAAGGATCTGTGGCATGTGTAGACGGGTTGACACAAATGTTGCACCCGCAAGCCCAGCCATGATCTGACCGGTAGCACCGATGTTGAAAAGTCCAACTCTGAAAGTAAGAGACACTGCAAGACCAGCCATGATCAGTGGAGCTGCGAATCTAAGTGTTTCAGTTATAGGTCTAATGCCATCAATGAAGTTATCTGCATTCAGGTTATATATAGATCCTGAGAACAAAGCCCCGTAGCCATCCTGGATAGTCCACCAAACCGTTGACAGTGCATAGTTAGGGTCAGCACCAAAATTAGACCAAGACTTCACAACATCATCATTGAAAACCACCATAAAAATGGCACCGATGATGAAACCAAGCAGAACTGATAGCGCTATACGAACTGGGTCACCGGACATAATCTCTTTTAGTACTGAGATTTCTTTAGCCTCAGGTAAAAGCTCAGCTGGCTTTACATTCTTCTTACTCATGCTGCGATACCTGCCATCATCTTGCCAAGTTTCTCTCTGGTGGTCTTAGAGTCAACAATTCCAACAATCTTGCCTCGATACATAACCGCTATTCGGTCAGCCAAAGCTAAAACCTCATCTAGTTCAGTGGAGATAATCAGCACTGACTTACCTGAATCACGGGCAGCGATAATCTGCTCGTGGATAAATTCGATAGAACCAACATCAACACCTCTGGTTGGTTGGGACGCAACTAAGACCTTTAGTTCACGACCTAGCTCACGAGCCACGACAACCTTCTGCTGGTTACCGCCAGATAGCTGCTTAGCTAGGGTTTCGGCTGAAGGAGTTCTGATATCGAACTCTTCAATAAGTTTGTGAGCAATCTCATCACGTTTAGCAAAGTCAATCTGAACACCTTTAGCGAAAGGTTTACCGAAAGAGCCATCGAGCATAAGGTTCTCAGCAATTGAAAACTCAGCGACTAAACCGTCTTTCTTTCTATCTTCTGGAATGTATCCAAGGCCTGCTTCTAGCACTTCTCTCACTGTGCTTCGGGTTAGGTCCTTGCCAGCTACCTGAATGCTGCCGGAGTGAATCTTTCGCAAACCTAAGATTGCTTCAGCTAACTCTGTTTGACCATTACCTTGAACGCCAGCGATAGCTAGTACTTCACCATCGTGGACCGAGAAAGTAACTCCATCAACCATCTGGTGTTGACGATCATCTAGAACGGTTAGGTCTTTGATAACTAAAGTTTCAGCACCAACCTTGGCTGGCTTTCTCTTAACATCTAAATCAACTTCACGACCAACCATAAGTGAAGCTAGTTCGCTAGCTGAAGCTTTAGGTGAAGGACTCGCAACAACTTTTCCCTGACGAATAACTGTGATGCGATCTGCAACCTGTTGCACCTCACGAAGCTTGTGAGTAATAAAGATGATTGAAGTTCCAGATTTAGCAAGACCTCGCATGATGTCCATGAGTTCATCTGTTTCTTGCGGGGTTAGCACAGCGGTTGGTTCATCAAGAACTAAAGCTTTAGCATTACGTGCAAGTGACTTGATGATTTCAACTCGTTGCTGTGCTCCAACTGGAAGGTCTTGGACTTTTGCATCAGGGTCTATGTCGAAACCAAAACGATCTGAAATTTCTTTGACAAGTTTGCGAGCGGCATTTAGATCTAGGTTGCCAATCTTGCCAGTTGGCTCATGGCCGAGAACTACGTTCTCAGCGACAGTAAAAACAGGGATAAGCATGAAGTGTTGGTGAACCATACCGATACCAGCAGCCATAGCATCGCCAGGACCTGCGAACTTAACTTCTTTACCATCGATGAGGATCTGGCCTTCATCTGGTTGAAGCAGTCCATAAAGTACGTTCATCAGGGTTGACTTACCAGCACCGTTTTCACCTAGCAAGCTGTGAATCTCGCCAGGCTCTAAGGTCAAACTGATGTTGTCATTGGCAGTGAGTGTGCCGAATCTTTTAGTGATGTTACGCAGTTCGAGTTTCATTCTGACTGCCTGCTCCTTTGCAATTCCTAGGTTCTAATCTAGCCCACCTTATAAAGCAGAACTGCCGAGGCTTTCGCCTCGGCAGTTCCTTTGAATCTTTTACTTGGTATTACTTCAGAGGGTTGATTGAACCATCGATGATGCCAGCCTTGAGTGCGTCAAGTTTGGTCTTTAGGTCACCTGTGATGAATTCAGTCTCTGATAGAGCAGTACCGTCGTTAGCCAAGGTACCTGTGTAAGCGTCTCCAGTGAATGGAGTCTTGTCAACAGCAGCAGCCTTTACGATGTCGTAAACAGCCTGGGTCATACGCTTCTCAATTGAGGTAAGCATCTTGCCCTTGTACTGGTCTAGAAGGCTCCAGTTCTTGTCAACACCAATCATCTTGGCGTCAACTCCTGCTTCGCTGATAGCTTCTGAAAGAGCACCGAACTGGTCTCCACCAACAGGTAGAAGAACGTCTGCACCCTGAGCTAGCTGACCAGCAGCAATTGCCTTACCAGCTGCGTCGTTAGGAGCAAAGCCACCAATGAAGTCACCCTTCTGGGTCTTTGCGTTCCAACCAACAACAGTTACAGGAGTTCCTGTTTCCTTCTCGTATGCCTTAGCACCGTAGTAGAAACCATCCATGAATGCTGTTACAGCACCGATCTGTAGACCACCGTAAACACCAACAACCTTGGTTGTTGAGTATGAAGCAGCTGCATAACCAGCTAGGTATGATGACTCAGCCATGTTGTAACCAACTGGCTTTAGGTTTGTTGCACCGTTTGACCAACCATCGATAGTAACGAAGTTCTTGTCTGGGTTAGCTTCTGCTGCAGCGTTAACTGCGTCAACTAGGTTGAAACCAACAGCGATGATAACGTCACACTTTGCGTCGATCATTGATTGTAGGTTTGGAGCGAAGTCTTCAGATGAGTTTGATTCGGCAGACTTAAGTTCAACACCGAACTCGTCCTTAGCCTTCTTCATTCCATCCATTACAGACTCGTTGAATGACTTGTCAGTCCATGAACCTTCGTCAGAAACACCACATTCGATGTATCCAGCGCCTGGCTTAGGTGATGCACAGCCCGATAGCACGAGTAGGCTGGCTGCTGCCATAGCTACTCCTGCAAGAGCCTTACGTGAAACATTGTTCACAATTTCCTCCTGATTATTTTTAGATTGGTGCCGATCACCAACCACACACACCTAGACACTACTCCCCTGAGAGGTGTAGATATGGTCAAAAGCGTAGGTTTTTACCTAGGCGTTACATTTCAGTTAGATTTGGCTGAAATCAATGTCTGTCTGTAGGAATTTAGACGCTCAGTTAGCGTGCCATCAAAGACTCCGGCATCTAAAGTTCGCAAAAGTATCAAGTTCAACTTGAGGGTTTGCGACACGCGATACTTAGGATCGCTGCTAACTTTTCTATCCAACAAACTGCTCACTGCTCTCAAAACTGGCAGAGCAGTGTCTCTTTCAACAGATGCAACTACTCTCGAATCTCTAGCTGTTTGAGTATCACCAAATTGAATGTCGGACGCAAAAACTATTGGCCCAGTTGAATCAAAAGTTGTTAGCCCCTGCCAAACACTCTTGCCAGCAAATATTGCAATCACAGATTCAGCATCAATCTTCAACAAAATATCTTTTAGTTCTTTAGCAGTTGCTGTTTTTAAAACAACAAGTGAAACTCTGGCATTGCCAACTCTGTTGAAATAGGCGACTCCTTCTTTGAAAGCAGTTTCAATTTCTTTCGCTTGGAAGTAAGAAGGCTGGATAAAAAGTCTTACCTTCTCATCAGTTGATTTACCAGCAGCTGCAAAGCCAGCCAGTTTTGCACCGCTAATCGCATCGTCAGCAACCCATCTAAAGTTTGCTGGCTGATCAACAGATGCGATGGTTCCACCAACAAATAGCACCATCATCTTTGAATGCAATCTGGCAAAGCTAGCTAATTCATTTAGATAATCAGTATCGGCAGAGACCATGAGAACACAACCTGATTGCAAAGCGGTTAGCAATCTAGTTGAGATGCTGGTTACCCCCGCAGGAATCTCAACTTCTCTAACTGCTAACCCATAGACAACTTGAGCCTCAACTAAATCTGCAGCTAGTTGCTTCTCTGGAGTTCCAGGTATCTGATTAGCAGAACGAATCAGGCAAGCAGTTGTTTTTGCCTTGTGATCAGGGGTTTCAGGCTTAGAGCTAACGCAGCCAGTTAGGGAGATAAGTAAGGTGCTGAAGGCGACTGCAGCTAGGAGTCTTTTTACTGACATTAGAGAACGTCGCTGTGACCTGTGGTCTTGAGCGAATCAACTAGATTCTTGACTCTTTGAGCATGAGCTTTAGTGGTAACAAGAAGTGCATCAGGGGTGTCAACAACAATCACATCGTCTAAGCCGATTAGGGCTACGAGCCTGCCTGTTTCAGAGATGAGAATTCCATTTGACTTATCAGCAAGAACTTGAACATCACCTAGGACTGCCAAGTGGTTTCGCTTGCCACCTGATTGCAGTTCAGCAATGGCTGCAAAGTCACCGACATCGTGCCAACCAAACTTAGCTGGAACAACAGCAACCAAACCTTGGCTTGCTGCTGGTTCTGCAACTGAGTAGTCAACCGCAATCTTTTTCAAGGTTGGCCAAACGGTTTCGAATACCTGTTGCTCTGATTCAGTTCCCCAAGCCTGAGCTAATTCCATAACCCTGCTATGCAGTTCCGGTTCAGTTTCTGAAAGAACTTGAAGTAAAAGTGACGCTGGAGCAATGAACATGCCAGCATTCCAGAGATACTTTCCAGACTTCACATATTTACGAGCACGTTCGATATCTGGCTTCTCAACGAACTTATCTACTTCACGGGCATGCTTAGCAAAATCCAGATCCATCTTCTCGCCGGCTTTGATATAGCCAAAGCCAACTGAAGGTTCAGTTGGTTCAATTCCAATCGTCACAATCTTGCCGGTGGCTGCAACTGCAACAGCTTCTTTGACACAGTCAGAGAATTCTTTGTTATCTGTGATGACGTGATCTGCTGCAAAAGAACCAATAATCACATCTGGTTCACGCTTCATCAAAATAGCTGCGGCTAAAGCAATCGCAGCTGTTGAATCCTTAGGACTTGGCTCTAAAAATAGATTGCTATTAGCTAAATCAGAACACTGTTCAACAACAGCGCTTTTGTGAGCAACACCGGTAACAACAACGATGCGATCTGCTCCGGATAGTGGTTCAAGTCGATCCCAGGTGTCCTGGAGGAGTGTTTGACCAGAGCCAGTTAGGTCATGAAGGAACTTCGGCGCAGATGCGCGAGATAGCGGCCAGAGCCTGCTGCCGATACCGCCAGCTGGGATAACAGAATAGAACCGAGCCATTGGCTCTTTTTGGTCGCTCATAACCTCAAAAGCCTAACCCAGATAGCCCTAAAGGGCATTTTTACCTAGGGCCGCAAGTTATCATTAAAGTCGGTTAGGCCCGAAAATTCGGTGCCAATCAAGGAGGAATTAATTGGCAAATAGACCTGCCGGAACCCTATATCGCGGCAAATTAGGCATGTGGTCATGGGTTTTACACCGTATTACTGGAGTTGGAATCTACTTCTTCCTCCTAGTTCACATTCTTGATACCGCTTTGGTGCGTGTAAGCCCCGAGGCATACAACTCTGTTGTGGCCTCCTATAAGACAGACATCATCGGAGTGGCTGAGATTGGCCTAGTTGGAGCTATCTTGTTCCACGGTTTCAACGGTATCCGCGTGATGTTGATCGACTTCTGGCGCAAAGGCGCTAAATACCAGAACCAGATGTTCTGGGTGGTTCTTGTTATTTGGGTAATCCTGATGGCTGGTTTCGTGCCTCGTCAGCTAATGCATATCTTTGGAGCGTAACCATGGCCATCGTTATTGAACAACCAGATGCACCAAGATCTCGTAAAGGTGCTCAGTGGGAGAAGCGCGCATGGATATTCATGCGTATCTCAGGTGTCATTCTTATTTTCCTTATCATCGGTCACCTATTGGTAAACCTAGTTCTACCAGAGCGCGGTGTGAAAGCAATTGACTTTGCATTCGTTGCAGGTAAATGGGCTTCACCTTTCTGGCAGGTTTACGATGGTTTGATTTTGTGGTTAGCACTTATTCACGGCACCAATGGAATGAGAACTCTAGTCAACGATTACTCAGAAAGAGAATGGTTGCGCAAAGCACTAAACGTAACTCTCTGGGTTGTCGCAGCTGCGCTTATATTGCTTGGAACTTTAGTTATTACAACTTTCGATCCTTGCATTGACCCTAATGTTCATAACTATCTACCAGATCTAGTCTGCAAAGGCTAAAGGAATAAATTGTCTGAAGTCAAAGTTCACCACTACCAGTACGACGTAGTTATTGTTGGCGCTGGTGGTGCCGGTATGCGTGCTGCTATTGAAGCAGGTCCGCACGCTAAGACTGCTGTTATCTCTAAGCTATTCCCTACTCGTTCACACACAGGGGCAGCTCAAGGTGGTATGGCTGCAGCACTTGCAAACGTTGAAGAAGATAACTGGGAATGGCATACCTTTGACACAGTTAAAGGTGGCGACTACCTAGTTGACCAGGATGCAGCAGAGATTCTTGCTAAAGAATCTGTTCAGGCTGTTATCGATCTTGAGAACATGGGTCTTCCTTTCAACAGAACACCTGATGGCAAGATCGACCAGAGAAGATTCGGTGGACACACACGTGACCACGGTAAAGCTCCAGTAAGAAGATCTTGTTATGCAGCTGACCGTACCGGTCACATGATTCTGCAGACCTTGTATCAAAACTGCGTAAAGCTTGGCATCGAGTTCTATAACGAGTTCTATGTTCTTGACCTTGTTATGAACACCGTTGATGGTGTTGAAAGACCTGCTGCTGTTGTTGCCTATGAACTAGCTACCGGTGAACTGCACGTCTTCCAGGGTAAATCCATAGTTTTTGCTACCGGTGGTTTCGGAAAGATCTTCAAGACCACATCTAACGCTCACACTCTTACTGGTGACGGTGTTGGCATCATCTACCGTAAAGGTCTGCCACTTGAGGATATGGAGTTCTACCAATTCCACCCAACTGGTTTAGCTGGTCTTGGTATCTTGCTTTCAGAAGCAGCCCGCGGTGAAGGTGGAATCCTTCGTAATGCTTCAGGTGAGCGCTTCATGGAACGCTATGCCCCAACTATCAAGGACCTAGCTCCTAGAGACATGGTTGCACGAGCTATGGCTAACGAAGTGCGTGAAGGAAGAGGAGCAGGTCCACACAAGGACTATGTTCTTCTAGATCTAACTCACCTAGAGCCTGCTGTTATTGATGCCAAACTTCCTGACATTACAGAGTTCGCTAGAACCTACCTAGGTGTTGAGCCATACACCGAGCCAGTTCCTGTTTTCCCAACCGCTCACTATGCAATGGGTGGAATTCCTACCAACATCAAGGCAGAAGTTCTAAGAGATAACGACACTGTTGTTCCTGGTCTTTATGCTGCCGGTGAATGCGCTTGTGTTTCAGTGCATGGGGCTAACCGTCTAGGAACCAACTCACTGTTGGATATCAACGTGTTTGGTAAACGAGCTGGAATCTATGCGGTGGAGTATGCCAAGGATGCACAGTTTGTTGATGTTCCTCAGGATGCCATTGCTGAAACTGTAAAACTTATTGAACACATGAGAAATGCAACTGGAACAGAGAAGATTGCTGTTATCCGTAAAGAGTTGCAAGACACCATGGATAAGAATGCTCAGGTTTATAGAACTGAAGAATCACTAAACGAAGCACTCGAGAAAATCAAAGAGCTTCGTAAGCGATACGAACACATTCAAGTTCAAGACCGTGGACTTCGATTCAACACAGATCTACTTGAAGCTATCGAACTTGGTTTCTTACTTGACCTTGCTGAAGTACTTGCATACACAGCTCGTGAGAGAAGAGAATCTCGTGGCGGTCACTTCCGTGAAGACTTCGAAACTCGTAATGACGAGAAGTTCATGGTGCACTCAATGGCATACAAGGATGGCGAAGAGATCAAGATTGGTTGGAAGCCTGTGACTATTACCAACTATCCACCGATGGAGCGTAAGTACTAATGAGCACTGCAGTTGAGACAGTAAAAGAAATAGCGGCTGTGCCATCATTCACAGTTACTCTTTTTGTTCGTCGCTTCGACCCTGAAAAAGACGAAGAGCCTAAGTGGCAGGACTTTGATGTCACCGTGTTTGGAACCGATCGTGTTCTTGATGCACTTCACAAGATTAAGTGGGAATTAGACGGAAGCTTAACTTTCAGAAGATCATGTGCTCACGGTGTTTGTGGTTCAGATGCTATGCGTATCAACGGTAGAAACAGATTGGCCTGTAAGACTTTGATCAAAGATCTAGATATCACTCAACCGATTTATGTTGAACCTATCAAGGGTCTAAAGGTTGAAAAAGACCTAGTCGTAGACATGAACCCGTTCTACCAGGCATACAAAGATGTGAAGCCTTTCCTTATTGCTTCTGACTCACCTACCAAGGAACGTATTCAGTCTCCTGAAGATAGAGCAAGATTTGAAGACACCACTAAGTGCATTCTCTGTGCTGCCTGCACAACCTCTTGCCCTGTGTTCTGGACTGACAACCAGTACTTTGGTCCTGCAGCTATCGTGAACGCTCACCGTTTCATCTTCGATTCAAGAGATGAAGCAGCTGAAGTTCGACTAGATATCTTGAACGATAAGGAAGGTGTCTGGCGTTGCCGCACCACCTTCAACTGCACCGAGGCTTGCCCTAGAGGTATTGAAGTGACCAAGGCTATTGCTGAAGTGAAGCAAGCCGTGTTGCGCGGTCGCCGATAAACTCCTGAGAATCAACTCATAAAACAGGCCTAGTTCAGGCTTATTTGATTTCTGCTGTTTAGGCTTAACTTATGTCCGAATGCCCCACTAGTAGATCAACTGAAGTTGAAGAAACTAAGCTCTCGCTAACTCGTAGAAACTTCTTCGCAGGTTTCGCAGTTGCTGCTACTTCCCTTGGGCTAACCGGCATCGCCTCTTCAGCTGATGCTGCCAGTAAGAAATATAAAGTGTGTGCAACTAAGGACATAAAAGTTGGTGGCGGCACGAGATTTTGGATTGCTGGTCAAGAAAAGATGATTCTTGTAACTCAGCCTAAGAAAGACGTGTTTCGAGCTTTCAGCGCAAACTGCACCCACAATGGAAGTCTCGAACAAAAAATTGTAGGTAATACCATTGAGTGCCAGTCACACTTTGCTCGATTCGACACAACCACTGGGGCTGTCAAAAGAGGGCCTGCGGTATTACCGTTGCAGAGATACGCGCTAACTGTCGAAAAGAAGATTATTTACGTAACATTTACGAAGTAAGTTTCTCCACCAAGCCTGCTAGTAGTGCAGGTGAAACCGAGAGACTGGTAACTCCATAATCAATAAACAGTTGAGCAGAGTCTGGATCGCTGGCAGCTTCACCACATATCCCAACTGGTTTGCCATGACGTTTAGCGGTAGTGATAACTCGTTCAATCAATTGAATAACTTCTGGTTTTCTAACATCGCTTACCGGTAGCGGTGAACTGAGTCTGTCTTGCCCCAAGGTGTATTGGGTTAGGTCATTTGTTCCTATGCTCACAAAATCAACAAGATCAAGAATTTCATCCAACACATCACTCTGACAAACTTCAGGCAATTCAATCATTACTCCAGCAGTCACTAAACCTGCTTCATGAGCCATCGCAACAAAAACTTTAGCTTGTTCTGCTGTTGTGACCATAGGCGCCATCACCCATAGTTTTGTCTCTGGATTATTGCGTTGAGCGATAGCTAGAGCATTGAGTTGTGTCTCTAACACAACTGGGTTAGCTAATAGTGCTTGGAAACCTCGGTTAGCATACTTACCCTTCTCAGCAAGCTTTAGAAAAGGAAGTGGCTTATCAGTATCAAGATCTAGGACTCTAACAATTACAACTTGATCTGGGAACTCTGCTAACACTCTTGAATATTCAAGAACCTGTTGATCTAAACTAGGTGCAGTTTTTTCACCTAGGAATAAGAGTTCTGTTCTAAATAATCCAACGCCTTGAGCACCAAACTCTTTAGCTGTTTGTGCCTCAGAACTGGAACCTAGATTTGCATACAGCTGAACAGGTAAATCATGCTGCTTCACAATTCTCAGTGACTTGGTCTGCAGATTTACTTCCATAGCCTGGCGGTATTGGTTTAGTTCTGCTTCATCCGGCTCCACGAATACTTGACCACTGCTGGAATCCAGAATCAATTGATTACCGTTAGCAATCAGGTCTGCCCCTAAAACAGAAACCACAGCCGGAAGCCCTGACGCCCTCGCCAATATTGCTGTGTGTGAGGTAGCACTGCCAGCTGAAGTAACCAGACCAACTATCTGTGTTTTAGCCAGGTTGTTCATCTCAATTGGGCCTACGCTATCGGCAACCAAAATAAATGGCTTTTCTGGCCAAACTATATCTTGACGACCAGAGAGTTTGTCGATCACCTTGTTGCCTAGCTCTAAAACATCGTTAGCTCGATCAGCGAAGTATTCCCCAAGGTTTGTAAGTGTTGCTGCTGCTTGCTTGAAGGCTCCGCTAACCGCTCTCTGCGAATTAGCGCCATCGGCTAAGAACTCTTTGATGCTTGCCAGTAACGCAGGGTCGTTGAGGACTAGCCTCATGGCCTCAATGATGTCTATTGTTTCTGAGTTTGAATCAACTTTGGCAAGCTCTAGGTCAACTTCATTTAAGGCTTCTCTAATGGCTAGTAATCCCCTATTGCTGCCAGCACCTTCTAAATCCCAAGGAACATAGGTTTCGCTTCGGTAGATAAAAGCCAGCCCAATGGCTATAGCTGTGCCAACACCGGCACCAACCAAAACTCGTTCACTCACCTAACAAGTCTAAGTTCACCTTAAACTTGTCCCATGCCTGAAAACCTAAAAATTGCCACCATCAACGTCAATGGTGTTAGAGCCGCTTACCGTAAAGGCTTGGCTGAATGGGTTATCGCAGAATCCCCAGACATTATTGCTCTGCAAGAGGTACGAGCAGAAACAACCGATCTAGAAGAGATCTTCGAAGCTATAGCTAAAGAGCAGAACGATGGCACCACCTGGCACATCCTGCACGACAATGCCTCAGCTAAAGGTAGAGCTGGCGTTGCAGTAGTTTCCAAGATGAAACCAGTCGCCTCTAGAACAGATTTAGGTCCTAAGAGTTTTGATAGTGCAGGTAGATGGTTAGAAGTTGACTTCAAGTTCAAATCAAAGACACTGACTGTTATCAGTACCTATGTGCACTCTGGTGAAGTTGATACCCCTAAACAAGTTGAGAAATACAAGTTCTTAGATGCCATGACAAAGCGCATGGCTGAAATCAAGAAGGCTGATGGTCTTTGTGTTGTGGTTGGCGATCTGAACGTAGGTCACACTGAATTAGATATTAAGAACTGGAAAGGTAACCTCAAAAACGCAGGCTTCCTTCCTGAAGAACGTGCATACTTCGATACTTGGATGCATAAGCAAGGTTGGATTGACCTCGGCAGGCAAACACATCCAGACGTTCCTGGCCCATACACCTGGTGGTCCTTTAGAGGTCAAGCCTTTGATACTGATACCGGCTGGAGAATCGACTACCAAATAGCAACTCCAAAGCTTGCCAAGGTAGCTAGTAATTACAAGGTTCATAGAGCAGCTAGCTATGACACCCGTTTCACAGACCATTCCCCTGTTGTTGTTGAGTACGCTATCTAACATGAGTGGCAAAGCGAATCTTCTAAGCGGCATGCAGCCAAGTGCATCTTCATTGCACCTTGGTAACTACCTAGGTGCACTTGTGAACTGGGTCAACATGCAAAAAGACTTCAACGCTTTCTATGTAATCGTTGATCTTCATGCCATCACAGTTCCACAGGACCCCAACGAACTCAGAACCAATACTCGTAGAACAGCAGCTCAATACATCGCTGCTGGTATCAACCCTCAGGATTCTGCACTCTTCGTTCAAAGCCATGTTCCAGCTCATGCTGAACTAGCTTGGGTCTTGAACTGCATTACCGGTTTTGGTGAAGCTAGTCGTATGACCCAGTTCAAAGACAAGTCACAAAAAGCAGGTAGTGAATCTGCTTCAGTGGGATTATTTACTTACCCAATCCTGCAGGCTGCAGACATCCTTCTCTATCAACCAAAAGCAGTTCCAGTTGGTGAAGACCAGAGACAACACCTAGAACTAACTAGAGATCTTGCAGAACGTTTCAATTCAAGATTTGGTCAGACCTTCACAATCCCTGAAGCTCACATCCTCAAAGAAACAGCGAAGATTTATGATCTTCAGAACCCAACAGCGAAGATGTCTAAGTCAGCAGCTGACCCTAAAGGTTTAGTAAACCTGATGGATGATGATTCAACCATCATGAAGAAGATCAAGAGTGCTGTCACAGACACCGACACTTCAATCAGAGTTGATTGGGAGAACAAGCCAGGTGTTTCTAACCTGCTCTCAATTCACTCTTCAATTAGCGGTGAATCACTGCTATCTCTGGAAGAACGCTTTGCTGGTGCTGGCTATGGTGTTCTAAAATCCGAAGTAGCTGATGTTGTCATAAGCGCGCTAGGCCCTATCAGAGACAGAGCCAATGATCTGATGAGCGACCAGAGCGAACTAGACAGATTACTAGCCTCAGGAGCAGAAAAGGCTAGAGCAGTTGCTGAAGACACCCTCGCTAAGGTCTATGACCGTGTTGGGTTCATCAAAGCCCACTAATTTGTTCGCTTCTGGCCAATAAGGTCGCGCATTTACCCAATATCTGGGACACTTATCTAGCAATAAAAGTTCTTCGGGGTCAGTGTAAATCTGAACCGGCGGTTATAGTCCGCGACCCGACAAGCTGCCTTCAATGGCAACGAATATCTAGGTATTTGGTTTGGCGGTTGATCTGGTGAAACTCCAGAACCGACGGTTAAAGTCCGGATGGTAGAAGAACAGAAGGTTTGGTCTATTTTGGCCTGACCTTTGGTCGCTTTGCCGACCCTGCCCCGACGTACTTTCTTTAAGGAAGGCTCGGGATGACAAATCTCAGTGTGTATGAACCGGCGATGCGCCGTGCACTTGAGCTAGCCCTACTCGGACCTGCCTATGGAGTGAACCCTCAGGTTGGGGCAATCATCCTTGATAAAGATTTGAACATCATCGCTGAAGGTTGGCACAAAGGTGCTGGAACTGCCCATGCTGAAGTTGATGCACTTAGCAAGCTGGATACTGTTCCAGCTGGGTCAACAGCTGTTGTTACCTTAGAACCTTGTAATCACACCGGTAGAACTGGACCTTGTTCGCAAGCTCTTATAGCTGCGGGTATTTCAAGAGTTGTCTTTGCAACTAAAGACCCAGGTAACGAATCTGCTGGTGGTGCTCAAAAACTTAGCTCAGCAGGTGTTGAGGTTATTGAAGGTGTCTTAGAAGATGTTGCTTCAGAGCAGTCAACTGTTTGGTTGACTGCTATGAAGAAGCAGAGACCGTATATCAGTTTGAAATGGGCTCAAACCCTAGATGGCAGAACTGCTGCTAGCGATAAGACCAGTAAATGGATTTCAGGACCTGTCTCTAGAGAAGATGTTCACCTAAGAAGATCTCAACTGGATGCAATCTTGGTTGGCACAGGAACTATTCAGTATGACAATCCAGATCTAACCGCTAGAAAACCAGATGGTTCAAGGTATGAACATCAACCGCTTCGCGTTGTTGTTGGTAAGACAGAGCTAAGTAATGACCTTCGAGTATTCAATGAAGAAGCTCCAACGATCCAGCTAAAGACGCATGACATAAATGAAGTTCTTTCAAAGCTTTGGGATAGAGGCATCAGACATGTCTTGGTTGAAGGCGGAGCGCAACTAGCAAGTGAGTTCATTGCTAAAGGCCTCTTCGATGAGATTTTGATTTACCAAGCACCACTACTAGTTGGTGGTAGCAATGTTGCTGTTACAGATATTGGCATCAACACGATGGAGAAAGCACTGGAGCTTAGCTTCACTGAAGTGAAGCAACTCGGTCAAGACGTATTTATTAGAGCTGTGCCTAAGGAGAGTAAGTAAATGTTTACTGGAATCATCGAAGAACTAGGCAAGGTTACTGCCATCGAGAGGCAACCTGATGCGGTCAGGTTGACTATCTCTGGTCCATTGGTCACTAGCGACATCAAGCGCGGTGACTCTATCTGCTGCAGTGGAACGTGCCTGACCGCAATCGAGATCGAGAATGGTTCCTTCACAGCTGATGTGATGAATGAGACTCTACGTTTGACCAGCCTTGGCACTGTCCAGGTTGGCGATCCAATCAACTTAGAGCGAGCTATGACCATGCAGACTCGCTTCGGTGGTCACCATGTTCAAGGCCATGTTGATGGGGTTGGAACCTTTATCTCAAGAGAAGCTAGTGAGAACTGGGACTGGGTTCGTATCCAGGTTCCTAAAGAACTGATGAAGTATGTGGTTCTGAAAGGTTCTATTACTTTGGATGGCATTTCACTAACCGTCAATGAATTAGGTGAAGACTTTGTTGGACTGTCTTTGATACCTGAGACTCTAAGACTTACCACCCTTGGTTATAAGAGACCAGGCGATCAAATAAACGTTGAGGTCGATGTCATGGCCAAACACATAGAACGACTACTAGAAGCGAGAAATAACTAATGGCAATATCAACTATTGAGCAAGCACTGGAGGCTTTGCGCCAAGGTAAGCCGGTTCTCGTAGCCGATGATGAGAATCGTGAGAACGAAGGCGATGCCATCATCGCTGCTCAGTTTGCTACCACCGAGTGGATGGCTTGGATAGTCAAGAACACCACAGGGTTCCTATGTGCTCCGATGGAAGATGGCAAAGCTAACGAACTTGAGTTACCTTTGATGACTAACATCAACCAAGACCCTCATGGCACTAATTACACCGTAACCGTTGATGCTGCTGCTCGAGAGAGCACCGGTGTTTCAGCAGCAGATCGTGCACTAACTGCAAGAACTCTTGCTAGTGATTCAGCAGGTCCTGAGTCATTTATTAGACCAGGTCACATTCTTCCGCTACGAGCTCACCCTCATGGTGTTCACGGTAGAAGAGGACACACTGAAGCTGCTGTTGACTTGCTAAAACTTGCTGGTCTAATCCCTGTTGCAGTTATTGGCGAAATGGTTTCAGCTGATGGTTCGATGATGCGCTTACCAGAGCTTTTAGAGGTGGGCGAAAAAGAAGGACTACCTGTAGTTACCATCGATGATTTAGTTGAGTATCTAAAAGCTCATTCGATTATTCATGTTCACAACCCAGATAACCGTATTCGTTTTGAAGCTGAAGCTAACGTTCCAACCATTCACGGTAACTTCAGACTTCGTGGTTACTACGACATCAAAACAGGTGCTGACCACGTAGCGATCATCAAAGGTAACCCAAGAGGTGAAGATGTTCTAGTGCGCATGCACTCTGAATGTATTACCGGTGAGGCCTTTGGTTCTCTAAAGTGTGAGTGTGGTCCTCAGCTGCAATATGCATTGGACATGATTGAAGCTGACCCTAAGGGTGGAATTGTTATTTACCTTAGAGGTCAGGAAGGTCGAGGTATCGGTCTACTAAACAAACTCAAAGCATATGGCTTGCAAGAGCAAGGCCTTGACACTGTTGAAGCTAATGAAGCTCTAGGGCTGCCATCAGAAGCAAGAGAGTATGGTGCTGCTGTTTCTATTCTTAGAGAGCTTGGCGTCAAGAGTGTTCGCCTGATGACTAACAACCCAGCTAAAGCTAACTTCCTAACCGAAGCTGGCATACCGGTGAATTCTTATGTTCCTGTAATTGTTGGTGAAGCTATCGAGAACCTAGGTTACCTGGAAGCTAAGCGATCAAAGATGGGTCACCTTCTTCCACAAATCATCGCCGAAATGGAGCAGTAATGGCAGGCCACGGCCCAAAACTAGTAATCGATGCAAGTGATCTAGCGGTAACGATTCTGGTTACCTCTTGGCATACCGAGATCACCGATGCACTTCTAGCTGGAGCTGAAAGAGCTCTAAAAGAAGCTGGCAACGACCTATACACAATCGTTCGTGTTCCTGGTGCTTTTGAACTACCACTTGCAGCTAAGTGGGCAGCTGAAGATCAGGCTGATGCCATCATCGCTCTCGGAGTTGTTATCCAAGGTGACACTCCGCACTTTGATTACGTCTGTGATGCAGCAACACAAGGGTTGACTCAAGTTCAACTGGAATACGGTGTTCCAATTGGTTTTGGTCTACTCACCGTTGATAACGCTCAGCAAGCTCTCGATAGGTCCGGTTTAACGAACAGTAAAGAAGATAAAGGTGCTGAAGCCGTCGAGGCTGCCATCACTATGGCACGACTTCGCTCATAGACTATATAAATAGTCTCTAAACAAAGGAATACAAGTGGACGATTCAACACGAACCCTAATTATTAACAGCTTTCTAGTTCTGCACTTTCTAGGTATAGCTTCATTACTTGCTGGTTTCTTCACTTCTATGAAGGACATGAAGGCAGGCATGAAAGTAAACGCTGGAGTTCTGCACGGTGCTTACCTGATGCTTCTTTCCGGCCTTGTCATGGCTGCAGTTGCTGACCCTCAGAAACTAAACGTAGTTGTTATCTCACTGAAGAGCATCGCGCTAACTGTGATCTTCTTTATTGCTTACTCATTCCGCAAGAAGGAAAAGACACCTGTCTGGGCTGTGCCAACTATCTTCCTGCTGACCACAATCAACATCGTGTTAGCCATCTTTGGCGGAGCAGTAGCTGAATAGTCTTTAGCGCAAGAACAGTGCTGTTAGTCGGCGGGTTGTGAAAAACAGCCCGCCGATTATCATTGCCACGAAGTATGCGATGTGTCCAAGCATTGAGATATTCAAGATACCCAAGGTTAGTCCTCTAATAAGTTCAATAGCTTGCCATAGTGGCATTGCTTGAATAAACCATTGAACGAACTGAGGATAAATACTTAGTGGGTAGAAAGTTCCTGAGAATAGGAACATCGGTAACATCACTAACTGAATCCATTGCATCTGCTGATGGTTCTTTAGATAGCTTGTTACTCCCATGCCAACAGAGGCAAAACCAAAGGCAATCAACACAGCTGCAGGTATTGCAAGTAATCCCCATAGCGATGGAACAAGACCCATCGAGGCAACGACCGCCATGAATCCAATTGCATAAGCCAAACCTCTAAGCAAGGCCCAGCTGATTTCACCTAGAGCAACATCCAAGGTTCCCATAGATGTTGAGAGCATGCCGTTATAGATCTTGCCGAAGTGCATCTTGAAGAACACGTTCCAGGTTGAGTCATAGATAGCACCGTTCATCGCAGATGTTGCTAGTAGTGCTGGAGCAATGTATTGAGCATAGGTAATTGGATTACCGTTGCCATCGGTTGAACCAGTGATGAACTGACCAATGCCATAGCCAAACGCTAGAAGATAGATAACTGGTTCAACAAAGCCTGAGGCAACAACCATCCAGGTTGAAGACTTTAGAGCGTAGTAACCACGCTCAAGAACAACTCTTGATCTTCCCGAATAGACGCCAGCGCCGACTCTGTTACTTCTACGTTCAGCAATAGCTATAGCTGTGTCAACTGTTGTGTTAATCAAACTCATTTTGACAACCTTCTTTGGAAGACACGATGAGCCCAACTAAAGCCAACGATTGCCATAGCGAGCATCAAAGCCCAATGCAGGATAAGTAGCCAAGGCTCAATTGGCATGCCATAGGACATTGCTCTACCCAGGTTGGTGGCGTGCCACTGCGGTGAAATCCAACCAATCCACTGCAAGTAAATAGGCATTGAGGTAATTGGGTAGAAAGTTCCAGAGAACATAAACATCGGTGTGATCACGAATCTGCCAACCAATGCAAACATGCCGTCATCGTCATCTTTGATACTTGCAGAGAAGGCAAGCATGATGGCAGCAAAACCAAGGCCAGCAGCAGATGAGACCAGCAACAGAATAGGAACTGATTCCCAACTGATAGCTCCAAATGCCAGTAAGCAGAGTTCATATAGGAACACCTGCAAAACACATCTAGCCATCGCAGCTAGCATCACACCGTTGGCAATCTGCTTACCGGTGATAGCTGTGGCATTCATTGAGAAGAAGGTTCTATCCCAAACAAAACCTTCCATGGTAGGCCAGGTCACTTCATCCATAGCACCTTGAATACCAGCTGTTGCAAGTAATGCAGGAGCTAAGAAGGTTAGGTAACTAACCCCATCAATAGCATTTGGACCAAGCGATGAATCAACTAGAGATCCGATACCAATACCGATAGATAGTAAGTAAAGGGTTGGGTTTCCTAAACCAAAGGCAATGATGGAATGCCACCACTTGAGCATGTTCTTGATGCGGTTCTCCGCAACATAGAGCGAACCACGTCTGATGCTTTTCTGAGGGTCAACAATTGTTGCAGCCCCAGTCCAGGTCATCTTAGGTTCGTTAGCAATATCGATAGACATTACTCAACCAATGTTCTTCCAGTTAAACGAAGGAATACGTCTTCCAAAGAAGATCTTCTAACTAGAGATGTGACAGGGTGCAAGCCCTTCTTAACTATTTGCTCGAGACACTTCTCACCGTTTTCTGCATATACCAAGATACGGTCAGGCAGAACTTCAAGTCTTGTTCCAATACCTTTAAGTTCCTTAGCTACCTGAGCATTGTTTTCACTACCAAAGCGCACTTCCAGAACTTCCTTAGAGGAATACTTTTTGATCAGTTCTGCAGGAGATCCTTCAGCCATGATCTTGCCTTTATCCATAACCATCAAACGATCGCAGAGTTGTTCAGCTTCATCCATGTAATGGGTGGTGATAACCAAGGTGACACCCTGTTCTTTTAGGCGGAACAATCTATCCCAGAGGATGTGTCTAGCTTGTGGGTCTAAACCTGTGGTTGGTTCATCCAACATCAGAATCTCTGGTTCATTAACCAGACCTCGAGCAATGGTAAGCCTGCGCTTCATACCGCCGGAGAGCTCTTCAGTCTTGTTGTTTCGCTTTTCAGTTAGCTGAGCGAATTCCAGAAGCTCTTCAATCTTCACCTTCAACCATTTGCGAGGTAAACCAAAGTAACGACCATAAACCATTAGGTTTTCCCAAACCTTGAGTTCACGATCCAAGTTGTCTTGCTGCGGAACAACACCTAGGTGAGCTCTAATCTCAGGACCCTTAGAGTTAGGGTCTTTGCCAAGAATCGTGAGCTCGCCACCACTTCTCTGGCTGGTGGCAGCAATCATCTTCATGGTGGTTGATTTACCTGCACCATTAGGCCCTAGCAGACCAAATGATTCACCCCGACGAACAGTGAAATCGATGCTATCTACAGCTTTGAAATCGCCATAGGTTTTGGTCAAGCCCTTGGCAATGATCATTGCCTCTGCTTCAGTCTTCTTAGTAGCCACAGCTCTGTGTCTTTCTTTTAGATTCTTGTGCACTTTCGTAAGCACAGCCTTAAAGTCTATAAAAGGTTAGTGATATCCTTGAGCATATGACCCCTGCCGAGCGCGACAAGGTTCGCCCTGGTAATCGCAGGGTGACTGGTAAAGAACAGTTCTATACCCCTAAAGAGCTTGCTCAAAACCTTTCAAGTAAGGTTGCTCAGGTTATCGGTGGTCTAACTAATAGGACTGTTATAGAACCTGCTGGAGGCACTGGCTCATTTGTGAGAGCTGCCAAAGAACTAGGGGCAAAGAAAGTACTTAGTTTCGACATTGAGCCAAAAGCCGATGGAGTCATCCTTGCTGATTTCCTAACCAGTGAAATCAAAGGTGTAACCGACGCGGTTACCATCTCTAATCCACCGTTTGGTAGGAACAACTCGCTAAGCATTCCCTTTTTCAATAAAGCAGCTAAGAACAGCGAATACATTGCCTTCATTGTTCCTAGAAGTTGGCGCAAGTGGTCTGTGATTAACAGATTGGATAGAAACTTTCATCTGATTCATGATGAGGATCTAGCCATTGATTATGTTGATGAAACCGGTGAGATGCTTTGGCAAAAAGCCAGGCTCAATACTTGCTTCCAGATTTGGCAAAGACGAGATACCCCAAGGGAGTTATTCAAAGTAAAAGACTTTGGGTTGATAACTAAGGTATCCCCCCAGGAAGCTGATGTTGCCCTAACTGTTTTTGGCTATAGCTGTGGGAAGGTTCGAACTGAATTTGACCGCATTCCTAACAGCACGGTCATGTTTCTAAAGCTCAATGACAGCAGGGTTCTTGCAGCCCTGAATAGAGTTGATTTCAGTAGGTTTTATAAGAACACCGCATACACAGAGGCACTATCGCTTCAGGAGATTAGGTATCTACTTAATCAGGAAATCCTTGGCGATCCAGGACTCGAAAAGCAAGAAGGATAACGAATGAGCATGATGGGTGGGCGTGGTCGCAGACCAGGCAAGAAAGACTCAGGACCTAAAGCTAAGTTCAGTCAACTAGTTCCATATATGAAGGAACAGAGAGGCTTACTCACAGTTGCAGTGATCTTCTCGATTATTGGTGCAGCAGTGAACCTAGCTCAGCCCCTTGTGGTTGGCAATATCATCAGCACCGTTCAAGAAGGTAAAGATGTATTACCAATAGCTCTCGCATTACTAGCTATTACTCTCTTGAGCGCTGTTGCCAGCGGTGCCATGTATTTGGTTTTAGCTAAAGCCGGTGAAGGTGTTGTTTTCTCTGCGCGAAGCAAACTGGCAACTAGGTTACTTAGATTACCGATTGCCGAGTATGACCTAAGAAGAACCGGTGACCTAGTTTCTAGAGTTGGTTCAGATACCACACTGCTAAGAGCAGCACTCACCCAAGGTCTTGTTGATGGTGCTGGTGGAGCACTTATCTTTGTTGGTTCGGTAATTGCCATGGCAGTTATTGACTGGCTATTACTTGTTCTAACCCTGCTGATGATCTCAGTTGCTGTTGCCGCTATTGGTATCACTTCAAGAAGAATCAGAGCAGCTACCACTAAAGCTCAAGAACGCGTTGGCAACATGTCTGCCTCAGTTGAGCGTGCTCTTTCAGCAGTTAGAACCATTAGAGCAGCTAGAGCAGAGTCAAGAGAGTCCGCTCAAATCCAGCAGGACGCTAAAGAGGCTTATGTTCAGGGAGTAAAGATTGCTGGCATTAACGCGTGGGTAACTCCAATTGGTGGACTTGCTGCCAACGGTGCTTTCATTGTTGTTCTAGGTGTTGGTGGTTACCGAGTTGCAACCGGTGAAACTCAGGTTGCTAATCTCATCACTTTCATTCTGTTGATGTTCTTGATGATCAGACCGGTTGGTCAATTCTTTGGTGCATATTCATCAGTGCAATCTGCTCTTGGTGCCCTTGCCCGTATTCAAGAAATTCTCGATGTTCCACTTGAAGATAGTGACACCGAAAGAGCACAGGTCTCAAGACGTAAGGCTGTTAACAAAACTGCTATTGAATTCAAGAAAGTTAAGTTCAGCTATCCAGCAAGAGCTGAAGTCGCAGTTGATGCAACAGGAAAACCAATTCCTGATGCAGAACCAGTTATGAGTGAGCCTAAGGAAGTTCTCAAAGGAGTCTCTTTCAAAATTGAACGCGGTTCCAGGGTTGCCATTGTTGGCCCATCTGGTGCAGGTAAGTCAACAGTATTTAGTTTGATGGAACGCTTCTATGAACCAACCGGTGGAGGAATTCTTCTAGATGGTCAACCTGTTCAAGCTATGACGAGATCTGATCTTCGAGCGCAGATTGGTTATGTTGAACAAGATGCTCCAGTGCTGGCTGGAAGCATTAGAGAGAACTTGTTGATTGGGGCTCCTGATGCAACAGAGAAAGATCTCAAGCGAGTTCTAAATGAAGTGAACCTAACCGCCGTTCTTAAAAGAGATAAGCGTGGACTTGATGCTGAAGTTGGTGAACAGGGAATCATGCTCTCTGGAGGTGAAAGGCAGCGTCTAGCTATTGCTAGAACTTTGTTGAGCGCTCCACCGATCATGTTGCTTGATGAGTCAACCTCTTCCCTTGATGGCTTGAATGAACAACGCATGCGTGAGGCTATTGACGCTGTTGCTAAGAACAGAACCATGATTGTGATTGCTCACCGCCTGTCCACTGTGGTTGATAGTGACCAGATCATCGTTATCGCTGGCGGCAAGGTTATCGGCACTGGAACCCATAAGCAGCTCCTACGTTCCACCCCTTTGTATAAGGAACTGGCAGCCACCCAAATGCTTGACTAATTTGTCCGAAGTTGGGTCTAGTGTTCTAAGTAGCAACTAAACCCAAATGGAGACAAAATGTCTAATAAGAGCATGATTGAACGCTTAGCGCTACCAATGTTTATTGTTGGTGTGCTGGCCATGGTGGCATCTGCCACAGTTTCACTTTCAGCTACTGCCAATGCAACTAGCCCGGTGGAATACAAAAAGGTCACTCTGACCTACCTGAGCAGCGGATATTCGGCTAATGACAGTAACTGCGGGGCTGCTCAAGCCATTTATAGCTCTAACTCTTGGAATGATCCGAGCTTTAGAGCCAGGCACTCAAACAGTTCAAGTAACGAGAAGACTTTCCTTTGTACAGCTACTTTCTTCATGGTTTCGGACGTCAAAATGCCCACTCCGCAGCCGATTCCTACGGTAACGGTTATCTACCAGCCAACTTCCGGCCCTACCCCTAGACCTACTTTTAGCCCTACTAAAAGCCCAAAACCGACCCCTTGGCCTACATTTAGCCCTAGCCCTACCCCAGTTCCTATGCCTACCTGGTGGATGCGACCAAAACCGACCCCCTCAAAGAGCCCACGACCATAACTTTTCATGAGAAACTAGAACTCGGTGCGGTTTACCGCAAGTTTGAAGTCTAGGAACGGAATTAAAGTGAAGAAACTAGTTTTGCCGATTTTCATGGCAGCAGTTGGTGCCTTAGCAATTTCTTTGATCGTGTCGAATGTGCTAGCGACTACCCCAGTCACACTGAAGATCATGAGAATCGATGACGTTGCTTACAGCGTTACCGGTGGTGACACTATCAAGTTAACTATTGGAACTCAGCACGTGATTGTTGATGCTCGACCTACTGACGGTAAAGCAGTTGTTGAAGTAACTGGTGACTCAGAATTCAAAGAAGGAGAGAACACTCTCTCTGTTAAGGTAACTGGTTCAGATGGTAAGACCTCAAAGGTATACACCTGGACTTTGGTTTCACCGAAGCTTGCTGGATGGTGTCAAGAAAACACTGAACTAATCAAAACGATTGAAACCAACTGGGCTGATGAGCAGATTTATGAGATGCCTGGTTATGCAGAGCTTGGAACATACGCTGCAGACATCAAGGCTCACAACGAATGTTTCAGCAGTTCTCTAGTTGATGAGATCAACAAGAACTACTAAGAATTAATTAGTAAAGGCTGTCAGTTGCTTTTAGCGACTGGCAGCCTTTACTACATTCCTAACCAACATCGCTCTGGTCATAGGACCAACACCACCTGGGTTAGGGGAAATAAAACCAGCAACATCTCCAACGCTTGGATCAACATCTCCTAAAAGAGAGAACCCTTCAGCTGAATCAACTCTGGTGATTCCAACATCTAAAACAGCTGCACCAGGTTTGATCCACTCCGACTTCACAAAGTGGGGAACCCCAAGAGCAGCAACAACTATATCCGCACGTTTGATTGCATGAGCAATATCTTTGGAACCTGAATGCAACAAAGTCACAGTGCTGTCAATTCCCTTTTTGTTCAGTAGTAAACCTAGAGGTCTTCCAACAGTGATGCCTCTACCGATAATGGCGACCTCGGCACCTTTGAGTTGAACTTGGTAACGCTCAAGTAATTCAACGATTCCTGCTGGGGTGCAAGGTAGCGGTGAGGTTAGTTCGTCACTACCGGCTAGAACTAATCTGCCTAAGTTGATTGGATGTAAGCCATCGGCATCCTTATCTGGGTCAATTAGTTCAAGCATTGCATTGGTATCAAAACCAAAAGGCAGTGGTAACTGAACAATGTAACCGGTGACATCCTTGGCAGTGTTTAGATCCCTAATCGCTGCTCTAACATCAACCTGACTAGCGCTGGCTGGTAAATCAATCCTTACCGAGTGGACTCCAACCTGCTCACAGTCCCTGTGTTTACCTGCAACGTAGCTGTGTGAACCTGGGTCGTCGCCAACAAGCAGAGTTCCTAAGCCTGGAGTAATGCCTTTTTTCTTTAGCTCAATAACTTCCAGGGCTAGCTCTGCCTTGATGGCTTTAGCTGTTGCCCTGCCGTCAAGTATTACTGCGCTCAAGTTCTTACCAGTTCTCTAAACCGCTGTATAGCGGGAATGCGCTGGCTAGTTTACGAACACGGTCTGCTAGAGCATCGATGTCTGGGTTAGGCATTAGAACACCAGCAATGATGTCCGCTACCTCGGTGAACTCAACATCTCCAAAACCACGAGTAGCTAATGCTGGTGTTCCGATACGAACACCACTGGTAACCATCGCTGGTCTTGGATCATTAGGAACAGAGTTTCGGTTAACGGTGATGCCAACATCGTGCAACAGATCTTCACAGGTCTGACCATCAATTGGTGAGTTACGAAGATCAACTAGCACCAGGTGAACATCAGTTCCACCGGTCAACACATCAACGCCGTTAGCTCTAACATCTGCCTGCATTAGACGTTCTGCAATTAGCTGAGCTCCACGAATAGTTCTTGCTTGTCTTTCCTTGAATTCGTCTGCCATAGCAGCTTTGAATGCAACGGCTTTAGCAGCAATCACATGCATAAGAGGTCCACCCTGTTGACCTGGGAAAACACTTGAGTCAATCTTCTTAGCAAGCTCTGCTTTACAAAGAATCAAACCTGAACGAGGACCAGCTAAAGTCTTGTGAACTGTTGTTGAAACAACATCTGCATAAGGAACCGGGTTGGGGTGTAAGCCAGCAGCAACAAGACCAGCGAAGTGAGCCATATCAACCCAAAGCTTTGCACCGACCTCATCAGCGATTTTTCTAAACTCAGCAAAATCAAGGTGACGTGAATAAGCAGACCAACCGGCAATAAGAACTGCAGGCTTTACTTCATGAGCTCGCTGACGAACAACATCCATGTCAATCAAGAAAGATTCTGGATCAAGACCATAAGCATGTGCTTCATACATCTTGCCGGAGAAGTTCAACTTCATACCGTGAGTTAGGTGGCCACCGTGCGCTAACTCCAAACCTAAAATGCGATCGCCAGGGTTAGCTAGAGCCATTAACACGGCAGCGTTAGCACTAGCACCTGAGTGTGGCTGGACGTTAGCGTGCTCTGCTCCGAAGAGTTCTTTCGCTCTATCGCGAGCAAGGTTCTCGGCTACGTCAACTGCTTCACAGCCACCGTAGTAACGCTTACCTGGGTAACCTTCTGCATACTTGTTGGTTAGCACTGAGCCTTGAGCTTCAAGAACAGATCTTGAGACAAAGTTTTCGCTGGCAATCATCTCAAGAAAGTTACGCTGACGATCTAGTTCTGCCTGCAAAACAGCAGCAATCTCAGGATCAGTCTCAGCTAAAGGTGAGTTGAATGATGACGGTAAATTAGACAATTTGGGAACTCCTATATGGCTTATACGGTTTGGCCCAGGCGCACGACCAAAATGCCTTCGCTCCCTGATGGAGACCCATCTTTAGCGCCAGTTGCGATGTTCTAATTCTACCGCAGAGCTGGAGCTGCCCTGTTTTGCCTCAAAAAAGACACTCCGCAAGAGTGGGAAGTTCATACCAGCGAACGTTTCGATAATATCTACAGAGAAGCGAATATAAAGAGAGCCAGGTTCAACAGTGCCGTTAGCCAACATAATTGGGATCAGCATGATTGCTGGTGGCCTGATTTTGGCTGGTGTGGTCGTCTGGCGAACAATTGTTTACCGTCGTCACGATAAAGAGGC
>JBBAMM010000004.1:0-5216 GCA_040402475.1 Rhodoluna sp. | reverse complement strand
AGATTTATGCAGGTCCTCTCCCCTGAATTCTGTAAAGAATTCGAAGGCAGAATTATTAACATTCACCACTCCTTCTTACCTGGCTTCAAAGGTGCTAACCCTTATGCGCAGGCTCATGCTCGCGGTGTGAAACTTATCGGTGCTACAGCGCACTTTGTAACAGCAGATCTTGATGAAGGTCCAATCATTGAACAGAACGTTGTTCGAGTTGACCACGGTGATTCAAAAACAGAACTTGTAGCTATTGGACAAGATGTTGAGTCAAAGACCCTCGCCCAAGCGGTTAGATGGTTTGCGGAGCATCGAGTATTACTCGATACCGATCGCACCATCATCTTCCACTAAGACGAGGGTCTTCCTACTCTTCTAGTGTCTTCTTCTTCGAATACGAAGCTGAGATCCGACCACAAAAGAACCTAGTGCTATCGCTAAACCAACTAGACCAGCTGCAATAAACAGTGGTTGCTGTTGATTAGGGCTAATCACAATCTTTTCTTTAGCTTGGTTTTCTAGTTCCTTGGTAACAGGCTTTGGAATCTCTACCTGCGGCTGACCTGGTTTTGACTGGCTCAGCTCAGGTTTAGTTACCTTATCCTTTGGTATTACCTCGGTGTTGGTATTACCGTGTGGAACGTTCTGGATACCTCCTCCAGTTCCTGTTGGAGGATTTATTTTCTGGTTCACTACTTCATCCGCTGTGATGGTTATCACGTTAGATGCCAGTGCTGTTGTTGGGCCTAGGTTTCCTGCTAGGTCAGATACCGCATTGGCAGCTAAAGTTACCTGAGTTGTTCCAACTCCACAGCCAGTTAGCCCTACCTGCCAACCAAGACCTGATCTAAGCACTGTGTAATTCATGGAACAAGATGTTGCTGTTCCAGAGAAGACAAACTTAGCCTGAGTCATACCGGTAGTTGGTTCTTCGCTATCGAATACCCAGGTAGGTAAACCACCAACACCAGGAGCAGTAACATCAGTGACACTAAATACCGGAGCTTTCGTATCTATCTTTGTAGCTGCTGTTTGATTCGAAAGACTTGGACCAATGTTGCCAGCAGTATCAACTACAGATAACGAGTTCAATACAAGACCGGCAAGATTTCCATCTAGGCAGTTTGAAATAGTAATCACATAGTCAGTTCCTGATCCAGTCATTGATTGAATTACACAACCATTACCTTTGACTAACCAGTCAGTGCTATCAGCAGCAAGACCTGTTACCGTTTCAGTGAAAACAGCTTTATAGATAACTAAGTCGTTAGTGCTTGGTTGCTTGGTCAAAGTATTTATCTCAGGCAAAGTTCTATCCAAGATAATCGTTGAAGTTGATACTGGTCTTACTGGACCTAGGACGTTTCCAGAAACAGAATCTGCTTTTAGTGTTAGAGCAATGGTGCCATCAGAACAGCCAGCAACTGTTGCAGCGTAAGTAGCACCAGAGCCTGCAAGTGTTGAGACATAACAGCCAGTTGCGCTTCCTGAAATAGTGAAGTCATCAGCTGTGATACCTGTGATGCTTTGACCGAAGGTGATATTGAATACCGGGTTCACAGCATTACTCGGTGAACTAGGTGCAGTGAAGGCTGTGACACTAGGGCTGAAGTTATAGGTAATCGAAGCTACGCCGTCTCCTGCTTGTGAATTTGAATAGTAGGCAACTGACTGCAGCTTGGTTGAGTTGGCATAACTAGATCCCGAACCACCACCGCCACCGTCAACTCCAACTGGATCGGTATCGGCTCCACCGCCACCACCACCGTAGTAACCACCACCGCCGCCTCCACCGCCGGCAACTGTGCTACCTGGTGTATTAGCGCTTCCACCAGTTCCACCTTGGCCTAGGCTTCCAGCTGTTCCAGGTGTTGTTGCAGCTCCATAGGATGCTCCACCAGATCCACCAGCAGTTGGAGTTCCACCGCCACCACCTAGACCCTGACCATTACCACCGGCGATACCAGTTGTTCCTGAGCCCATACCTCCAGTGCCACCAATCCAACCACCGGTGCCACCACCGCCTGCTGCAACAGCGATGCGGTCAGTAAGCAAAGTGCTGGTTCTAATATCTGTCGCACCACCACCAGAGCCTTCATCACCGTGACCAGAACCTGCCTGACCACCGCCGTTGTAACCACCAGCTGCACCATTACCTGATGAGCCCTGACCGCCAACATAGATATACAGGTTTCCGGTTGGAATGGTTTTGAATGTGCCGAGGGTCTTGGTTCCGTTACCACCGGATCTACCACCCTGAGCACCTGAGATGGATAGGGACATAGATCTAACATCTGCCGGTACCGGCCACATGTAGTAATCACCGGCATAGGTGAAAGTAACCGTGCATGTAGTTCTTGAAGCATTACATGACGGTGTTGGCGTGGTTGCCTGTGCCTGAACTTGTGGCACAACAATCACACCAAGGATTATTGAGAAGATGCTGGCAAGCATCATTGGCTTGAACCAGCGGTTTAGTTTTTTAGAATGCATGCAGATAAAAATAAAACTCCAGCACATTTCGTGCTGGAGTTTTACACAGGCTAACTAAAGCGCTGTTATCAACATTTAGCCAAGACGTGTCTTTAGGTTAGCTGCCAAAGAAGACATGAACTCTTCAGTGGTTTGGTAAGCCTGACCTGAACCGATTAGAGCTGCAAGGTCTTTGGTCATGTGACCTGACTCAACAGTCTTGATAACTACATCTTCCAAAGTCTCAGCGAAGCGCTGAACCTCAGGGGTGTTATCTAGCTTTGCTCTGTGCATAAGCGCGCGTGTCCAAGCGTAGATAGATGCAATTGGGTTAGTAGAAGTCTTCTTACCAGCCTGGTGATCACGGTAGTGACGAGTCACAGTTCCGTGAGCTGCTTCAGCCAGACAAGTCTTACCATCAGGGGTGGTTAGCACTGAAGTCATCAGACCAAGAGAACCAAACCCTTGGGCAACAGTGTCTGACTGAACGTCACCGTCATAATTCTTACAAGCCCAGACGTAGCCACCTTCCCACTTCAACGCAGCTGCAACCATGTCATCAATTAGACGGTGCTCATAGGTTAGCCCTGCAGCATCAAATCTTGACTTGTATTCAGCTTCAAATACTTCCTGGAACGCATCCTTGAAAGCACCATCGTAAGCCTTCAAGATGGTGTTCTTGGTTGAAAGATAAACCGGGTAGTTACGAGCAAGACCGTAGTTGAAAGATGCTCTAGCAAAGTCACGGATTGAATCCATGTAGTTATACATACCCATAGCAACTCCACCGTGCTCTGGGTAATCAGCAACAGTCATAGTGGTTGGCTCTGAACCATCAGCAGGAGCCCAAGTCATAGTTACTCGGCCTGCACCTGGCACCTTGAAGTCAGTTGCCTTGTATTGATCTCCATGAGCGTGACGACCGATGATGATTGGCTTAGTCCAACCAGGTACCAGTCTTGGCACGTTAGAGATGATGATTGGCTCACGGAAAACAACACCATCCAAGATGTTACGGATAGTTCCGTTAGGAGACTTCCACATCTTCTTCAAGCTGAACTCGGTAACACGAGCCTCATCAGGGGTGATAGTCGCACACTTAACACCAACACCATGCTTCTTGATGGCATTAGCTGAATCAATGGTCACCTGGTCATCGGTAGCATCTCTGTGTTCAATAGATAGGTCATAGTATTCAAGATCGATATCTAGAAAAGGCAAAATCAAAGAGTCTTTGATGTTTTGCCAGATGATGCGGGTCATTTCATCGCCGTCAAGTTCAACTACCTTGCCGACTACCTTAATTTTTTCCATAGTGGTGCCTTCTGATTTAGTGGTGATTTGTTACTTATAGCCTAGACGAGTGAGTCCCGCCAAGCCTTGTGCATCTTGGCGAACTTACCTGTTCCCGCAATCAACTTAGCTGGGGTGTCATCTTCGATCATCTTGCCGTGCTCCATGACTATCACTCGGTCAGCGATAGATACAGTGGAGAGCCTGTGAGCGATGATGATGGCTGTTCTACCAGCCAACAGGGTCTGTAACCCATGCTGAACCATACGTTCGCTTGGGATATCCAAGGAGCTGGTTGCCTCGTCCAAGATAAGAACAGTTGGGTCAGCAATAAAGGCCCTAGCGAATGAGATGAGCTGTCTTTGACCAGCAGAGACTCTGCCACCACGCTTATTCACATCGGTGTCATAGCCATCAGGCAAGCTCAGAATGAACTCATGAGCACCAACAGCTTTAGCTGAAGCTTCAACTTCTTCTCTAGTAGCTCCTGGTTTACCAAGGGAAATGTTTTCAGCAACAGTTCCACTAAACAGGTAGGCCTCTTGGGTCACCATGACGATAGCCTTGCGAAGATCGTCATCTTTCAACTTACGAAGGTCAACGCCATCTAGCTCAACAGTTCCTGAACTTGGGTCATAGAATCGTGAAATCAATTTAGCCATCGTGGACTTACCTGCACCGGTAGTTCCAACCAGAGCGATGGTCTGCCCTGCAGGAATATCTAGGTTGAAGGTAGGTAACACAACCTTGCCATTTGAGTAAGCGAACTCAACCGTATTGAAATTCAGATGTCCTTTACGAGGAGCTAACGGAAGAGAATCAACCGGATCTGGAACTGAAGGTTCTTCTTCTAAAACACCAGATATCTTCTCTAGTGCTGAGTTAGCAGACTGATAAGAGTTATAGAACATAGCAATGTTTTCCATAGGGTCATAGAAACTTCTTGCATACAAAATAGCTGCGATAAGAACACCAATACCAAGATCTCCTTGGATTACTCGGTAGCCACCCCAAAGCAATACGAAGGAAACAGTCAGGTTACCAATCATGATCAAGCCTGGATCATAAATACCAAAGAGCTGAATCACCTTGGCGTTAACAAAACGGTAGTCCTCGACCAATTCCTTATAAGTATCCTCGTTACGCTTTTCCTTACGGAAGGCCTTAACTGCACGGATACCGGTCATGGTCTCAACGAAGTGAACAATCAACTTAGCTGAAGCAACTCGAGTTTTACGATAGTTAATTCTGGTGTTCTTCTGGAACCATCTGGTTAGGAAGAACAACGGAATAAAGCTCACCAACATGATCAGGAATGATGAGAAGTCCAAAGTAATCAAAGCGATAGCAGTGAAGAGCATGAACAGGATTCCAGAAATCATTTCACTACCACCAGAATCTAGTAGTTCCTTGATGGAATCTAGGTCGCTGGTTTGACGAGCAATGACTCGACCTGAGGT
>JBBAMM010000003.1:80512-96764 GCA_040402475.1 Rhodoluna sp. | reverse complement strand
CAGAACTGGTAGCAAGAATAAACGAACTAGCAACAGGAAGTAACTGGGCCAAGGCTTCCAGCGCTTCTGTAGAGCAAGCTGCAAGATTTGATTGGGATGCCTCTGCGGATCAATTACTAAAAATCTTTGCGGATCTAGAGAGCAAGTGATTTCGGGTTGTAATCCGAAATAGCCCAATAACCATCAGAATGAACAATCTTGTTCAACGAAACATTTCCTAGGCGATCGCCATCCTGAGGAACCTGGTTATCGCTGACAATACGAAGTAATTTCCGAATTAGCGCTCCATGGGAAACTGCAAGCACTCTGAGCCCATCATATTCAGTGGCTAGCAACTGCAAAAGAAGTTCACATCTTGACCGCAGGTCTTCAATTGATTCAAGTCCCTCGATGTGTTCGTTAGCTTCATACATCTTGCGCCACTCTGCGTGACTAAATCCTTCGGCGACACCAAATGATCTTTCAACGAGCTCTGGAACTATGACAACTGGCATGGCTAGTTGCTGAGCAACTATTTCTGCGGTGTCACGAGCTCTAGACAGGGGAGAGGCAATAATCACATCCCAGTCAGCTCTAGAGAAAGTTGCCCCAGCTATCGCGGCTTGTTGGCGACCAGTTTCATTAAGCGGGATATCACTTGAACCTTGGAGTCTGAGATCGATGTTCCAGTCAGTTTGTCCATGCCTTAGTAAACCCAAAATAGTTTCAGTCAATGAGTAGCCTTTCTAAAACTATTGAAGTGTTGGCTTCTATCTTTGCAATCGCGAGATCATCAGCACGAGTTGGGCCAATGTTGACTATCACAATTGGCTTAGAAGATTGAGCGGCAAGCCTCGCAAAACGATAACCAGAATTTACAGTCAAAGATGACCCAGCAATAAGTAAAGCATCAGCAGCGGCTAATTGGCTTAGGGCTAGTTCAACTCGATTAGTTGGTACGGATTCTCCAAAGAAGACCACATCAGGTTTATAGATGCCATCGCACTTCTTACATTTCGGAACAATAAAGTTCTCAGTTCCATCAACCTCAGCATCGCCATCAGGAGAAAATTCAACCGAATTGTCTTTGCTGATGTTTGGATTGAGTTCCTGCAGGTACTCATCCATTTCTGTTCTTGTTATCGAAGTTTTACATCCAAGGCAAACCACTCTGTCTAACCTGCCATGCAGATCAATTACGTTCTTGCTGCCAGCTGCTTGATGAAGCCCATCGACATTCTGGGTAACAAGAGCAGTAACTGAGCCGATTAACTGTGCTGAGGCAATCGCAAAATGTCCAGCATTAGGTTTGGCTAGTGAGATTCTGGACCAACCCACAAAGCTTCTAGCCCAATATCGTTGCTGGGCTTCAAAGGATGCCATAAAAGCGTCATAGGTCATTGGATGTCTGGCAACTCGTCCTTGACCTCGATAATCAGGGATTCCAGAATCTGTGCTGACACCTGCTCCGGTTAGGACAAAAAGCTTTTTGCCAGCAATTCGTTCACGTGCCACTTCAATTGAATAATGAGCGGCATGCGGAAGTTCTGGATTTTCGAGTTGGGACATTATTGAGCAGTTTACAACTTGAACTAATTGATTATTGACTGACAGCCTGTTTCGTGAGGGAAAAGGGGTCGAACAGTGATTCGCCAGATCTTCCCATTCGAGCTAAACCTGGACGATGAATTCAACTTTGGTAGTAGAACATTGAGCTTTGCGTTCTCGAGAGAAGTCATCTCCATACAAGATGAGGTGAATCGAAGTGGTTTTGAACCAAACCACTTGTATGTCTTGCTATAGGCCTCGGTCTGAGATTCGCTTGCCATGTATAGCCACTTGGTTGGTTTCCAAATAGTCGGTTTTGACTTAGTCCACATAAACTCTGAGCTAAATGATTCGATCTTGTCTCTGAAAGTTGATGCTGATCGACGTGCTTCAGCTTTAGACTTAGGCGTTACTCCTACATCAAAGCCCAGTGCATAGATTGACAGCTTAGTTTGAGGAGCTTTAGGGGAGATTTGGGTAACAAACATGGTGTCAGGAACATCAACTATCCATGGCATACCCCAATCAAATTTGGGATCCGTCAAATGGTTCTTTTCAGTCGCAGCCATGATTCGAGGAACTGCAGCCAACTCTCTCTTTTGCATGAAGGCTGAAACAAATTGTCCTGGATACTGCGCGGTTACGATTCTGCTTGGGACAATCAAAAGGCCATCGCTATACAAAACAGTTGGTGTTCGGGCGAAAGCGTATTCAACTGGTGTGAAGCCACCGGTATCTTGAATAAGCAAGGAAACATAACGACTCGGTGGAGATGAAGCTTGTGCCAAACCAACACCTGAAAACCCAAGCACAATGCTGAGGATTGCCAGCTTTTTCAATGAACGCATAATCTTCCCTCCAGATTTGCTTCGTTAACTTGATTATGCCGTGATTAGGAAGTTTTATCTTGAACATTTAGGTTGGTGACCAAGTTCCAGAGATGAACAAAGCCCCGATACAAAATATCGGGGCTTTGTGGTAGCTGTCTCAAACTACGTGTCCGAAAGGGGACTTGAACCCCTACCCTCGTAAGAGGACTAACACCTCAAGCTAGCGCGTCTACCATTCCGCCACCCGGACTTACAGTTGTTTTGAGCAACAGTTCTAAATGTTACTACTAAACACTGAAAAGCATTTTAGAGAGTTATGTGTATTGATTTTGGGCTAACCAGGAGTAGTTTTGGCATATGGCACAAGAGGCGAGAAGTTCACTGAACAATTTTGTTGCTGCTTTGGAGAGACATTTCGAAGCGGTATCAGCTGGCAGAGGTGCAGATGACCCTGCGGTAGTAGCTTCATATGAGCATTTGAAGTCAGTCTTCTTGGATTATGAAGAGGCACTCTCTGATCAGTTCGGTGAGTTTCTTCCAATGGAACTAGCCGAGGACGATGAAGACTGGGCATGAATTTTATCCAAGCCATCATCCTTGGAATCGTTCAAGGTCTAACTGAATTTCTACCTGTTTCATCCAGTGCTCACGTTCAAATAGCTTCTGAGCTCATGCAGGTGCCTGGTCTTTCCGACAAGAACTCAGCCACAACAGCTTTCATCGCAACAATCCAGCTCGGCACCGAAGCTGCGGTGCTAATTTACTTTGCCAAGGACATCGGTCGATTAGTTAGTGCGTGGTTCAAAGGGTTGTTTAGTAGTGCTGCTCGTGCAAACGCAGATTACAAGATGGCATGGTTTGTGATCATTGCTTCAATTCCTGTCGGTCTTGCGGGTTTGATGCTCAGACACTTTATTGAGGACACTGTTAGAACACTTTGGGTTATCGCAGTCACCATGATTTTGTTTGGTTTGATTCTCTTGCTAGCTGATCGACTAGGTTCCAAGCAAAAAGCTATAAAGGAACTAACTTTTGGATCGGCAATAGGTTTTGGGCTTGGTCAAATGCTCTCGGTTATTCCAGGGGTTTCAAGATCTGGTGCAAGCATCAGCTTTGGTCTGATCGCAGGTTTCAATAGAGCAGCAGCTGCAAGGTTTAGCTTTCTAATTGGTATCCCAGCTGTTTTAGCAAGTGGACTTATCCAGTTCAAAGATAGCTATCAGAACTTAGATACCGATGCGCTAACTGGAACACTTATAGCAACAGTGACATCTTTCATTGTTGGCTACCTAGTTATCGCTGGTTTACTCAAATACCTTAATAAGGGTTCGTTCCTGCCATTTGTTATCTGGCGAGTGAGCGTTGGTATTGGTTTGCTGGTGCTATTAAGCCTTGGGCTTATCTCCGCTTAGCTTTCGCTCGAACCGGTTTCACCTTCGTTTTGTCTGAGGAATTTCTCAAACTCTAAAGCGAGTTGATCAGTATTCATCTCTTCAGCTTCAGTTTCATCTCTGGCTTTTTCAAGACCAGCGATGTAGTTGAGTAGATCTTCATCACCTTCGGCAAAATCATCCACTGATCTTTCCCATTCAAAAGCTGCGTCAGAAATCTCTTTGTGATCAATTGTGAAGCCCAGCATGATTTCTAAATCGTTCACTAGTGCAAGAGCTGCCTTAGGACTTGGCATGGAAGCGACGTAGTGGGGGACTTCTGCCCAAACCGAGATTGTTGGTAAACCTGCCTTTTCGAAAGCATGACCTAACACTGAAAGGAATCCCGCTCTACCGTCGTAGTTGCTTCTTTCAATTCCAAAAGCATTTCGAACTGCTGCAGTTTGGCTATTTTTATAAATCTTGATAGGTCTTGAATGCGGAGCTTCGGAGGCTAAAGAACCCACCATGATTACCGACTCGATATCTCTGTCCTCAACTATTTCTAGGATCTCATCGCGCAGGTATTGCCACTGCAACGCAGGTTCTTGACCAATTAGGAAATAGAGTTGCAAATCTTTTGGATTCAGTGGGGTTTTTGGTCCTGGTCCCCAAAACTCGAGGCTCGGCCAAACAAAGTCCCGTTCGCCGTGTTCATCTAGCACGATGATTGGACGTTGGCGTAAAAAATCGAAGTAGTCCTGGTCATCAATAGCAACCAAACGCTCAGAGGCTAGCTTCTCGCGGATGTAATTGGCTGAGCCGGTTGCAGCTGAGCCAGCGTCTGTCCAGCCGTCAAGGGCAACAATCAGGACTCGACCGCTGAAGATGTTGGATGTGTCGTTCAAAGTTCTACCGTTTCAAAGCGAGGGTTCACTTAGAACTCTAATTCATAACGGCAGATTAGACTTTGGGCATAATGTTTGGTCGCAAAGCTAATTTCGCTGTTCTATTCGATATGGACGGGACGCTCATAGATTCTGAGCCATATTGGATGGAGAGTGAGACCGCTCTAGCCAAGGAACACAACGGCCAGTGGACCCATGAGGATGGTCTCGACGTGGTTGGCATGAGCCTTGATCAATCCTCCAAATTGCTAAAAGATCGAGCAAATATCCCTTTAGAGCCAACCGAGATAGTTGATCGACTAACTTCTGAAGTTCAAAGCAAATTGGCGAAAGTCATTCCTTGGCGTCCAGGAGCTAAAGAACTGTTACTTGATCTGAAAAAACATGGCGTGAAGACTGCTTTAGTGACAATGTCTTTGCATCGCATGGCTCAACAGGTAGTCGATGCAATTGAATTCGATGCCTTTGACGTGATCATTGCTGGCGATGATGTGACCCGAGGTAAACCTCATCCAGAAGCTTATGAAAAAGCTGCTGCAGCACTTGGCTTTGAACCAGCAAGATGCATTGCATTTGAAGATTCTCTTTCTGGTTTAACTTCGGCGGAGGCTGCTGGAACATACGCAATCGGTGTTCCGCATGTTGTTCCTATCCCTGAGCAAGAGGGAAGAATACTTTGGCCGACATTGGTTGGAGTTACCTATAAACAGCTAAGGAAGCTCATCTAGTGTCGAAAATCAACAAAGCCCAACGTGGAGTTTTTGTACCAGGTGAAAGAGTTCAGCTAACTGGACCTAAAGGTCGACTAAACACAATCACTTTGGTTAAAGGTGCAACCTTTGGAACTCACCGCGGAGATATCAAGCACGATGACATCATCGGTCAACCTGATGGTTCAGTAATCAAAAACGGCACAGGTGTTGAATATCTTGCTCTTCGTCCACTGCTAACTGACTTTGTTTTATCTATGCCTAGAGGTGCTGCAATTGTGTATCCAAAGGATGCTGCCAGCATCGTGACCATGGGAGATATCTTCCCTGGTGCAAAAGTCATCGAAGCAGGTGTTGGCTCTGGTGCTCTGAGTATGTATTTACTAAGAGCAATAGGTGAGACAGGTGAACTGACTTCTTTTGAGAGAAGGTCTGAATTTGCTGAGATAGCTAAAGCTAACGTTGCCACTCAATTCGGCACCGAACCAGAAAACTGGAGAGTTCTAATTGGAAGTCTCGAAGTTGAACTTGAAAAGAACATTGAAAAAGCCAGCATCGACAGAGTAGTGCTGGACATGTTGGCACCGTGGGAGTGCATCGAAGCTGTCTCTAGGGTGCTAATTCCCGGTGGAGTTCTAGTTTGTTACGTGGCAACTGTTACACAGCTCTCCAGAGTTGCCGAAGAGATTCGCTCAACAGGAGAATATGCAGAACCAGAAGCATTCGAGTCGCTGGTACGTGGTTGGCACCTTCAAGGCCTTGCGGTCCGCCCTGAGCACCGCATGGGTGGACACACTGGCTTCCTGCTAACTGCAAGAAGACTGGCTCCTGGAGCGGTTTTACCGAGTTTCAGTAGGAGAGCGAAGCCTGAGTTCGAAGATGAAGATCTAGCCATTTGGAACCCAGATCATCTAGGGGAGCGTGGGGTTAGCGAAAAGAAGCTTAGAAAGTCCCTGAGAACTGCTCAGCGGGCTGCTGAGGCCAAGCTAGACGCCCCAGACGAGAACGACGAGTAAACTTATCAAATCCCATAGAAAGCAGTGACGTGTCAAAACTAAAAGCCATTTTTATCTCAGCAGCTCTAGTTGCAGTGCTTGCCGGTTGTTCCTCAAACGCGAGCCCAACTCTTCGTGCTTTTGAAGGTTTGACACCAGCCTGCGAGTCATACAAGGGTGGATCTGAAATTGATGCGGTAAAGGTAACTGCAGAAGCAAATAAAGTTCCAACTGTTGAATTTGTAACTAAGCAGCCTGGCTCTTCAATTAAGGCACCGCTAGCCAATATCAAAGAAACCCAGACCAAGGTAATCAAAGAAGGAAGTGGACCGACCTTCACAGGTAACGAACTTGTCTTAGCTGAATATGCAGTTTTCTCTTCAACTACAGGTAAGAGTTTGGGTGCTTCTGCATTCAATGGTTCAAACCCAGCAGCACAGGTTTTTGATGACACCAACTCACTTATTTACTGCAAGGCACTTTCTGGAGTTAAAGAGGGCTCGCTCGTCATGTTTGCAACACCTGCAACAGAAGATGACCCAGAAGGATCTCTGTTTGTAATTGATTTGAAGAAGGTTTTCTTGCCTCACGCTAACGGTGATGTGCAAAGCGCTGAGGCTGGCTTGCCTGCTGTTGTTAGAGCACCTAAAACCGGTCAGCCTGGCTTGATTCAACCAAACTTCTCAGCACCAACTGAATTCAAGAAAGCTGTTCTAATTCAAGGTAAGGGTGAAACTGTTAAAGCTGGAGACTCAGTAACAGTTCACTACACAGGTTGGGTTTGGGGAACATCATTCGACAGTCCATTTGATTCCAGCTGGAACAATGGCACACCAGTGACCTTCAACTTAACCACAGGCGGATTAATTTCAGGATTTATCAAGGCAATTGATGGTGCAGCAGTTGGATCGCAGATTATTGCTTCTATGCCACCAGCTGACGGTTATGGTCCAGAAGGTAATGGAACAATTCCAGCTAACTCAACTTTGGTTTTCGTTATCGACATTCTCGGCATCAACAAATAGGTTCTGCAGAGGTAATGTCTAACAAGCCATCAAACGAATACAAGGTAAGCAAGCCAGAGCGCTTGTTCAGTTTGACTTGTGCTCTGCTATATACAACTCGTGGTTTGACCAAAGCTGAAATTCTCAGATCTGTTCGAGGTTACGACACTGAATATGTTGAAGGTGGCGATAACTCCAGCTTGGAACGAAAGTTTGAAAGAGATAAAGAGAGTCTTCGACACAATGGTATTCAGCTTGAAACTCGCATTCCAGCCCACGAAGATGAAAATAATCAAGCAACTGTTTATCTAATCAAACGCGAATCTTTTTACTGGCCTAAAGATGTCAAACTAACTCCAAGACAGTTAGCTTTGCTAAATCTTGCTGCTGAAGCATGGGCTGGGGGATCGTTATCAACCGCTGCCAGTCGAGGAATCACCAAACTTCGAGCGATGGGTTCAGTTGGCGAAGACTCAGACATTGTTGGCATCGCACCTAGGATTCAGGCCTACGAGCCTTCGTTTAGAGATTTGAATAATGCAGTATCCGACTACCAGGTAGTTCAATTTGATTACCGTAATCCTCAAACAGGTGAGATTATGACCCGAACGCTGCAACCTTGGTTGCTGCGTCAAGTAGCAGGTCAATGGTTGGTGATGGGCTTCGATGAGCTTCGCCAAGATACTAGAAACTTCATGCTCAGAAGAATCGTGAGCAAGGTAACTCCTGTCAAAACTGGTAAAGATGCAAAGAGTTTTGCACCTCCTGCTCAAGAGCTAATCGATGCTGCAGTTGCCGATCTCGATGCTTTAGCTGAGAGACAAACCGCTTTGGTTAAAGTAAAACCTGATACTGAAGCATGGTTCCGATTCGAACTAGACATAACAACTGGTAAGAGCAATGGGGAAGTTGAACTGCACTATCACGACATCTATGTTCTGGCTGAACAACTTCGTGAGTATGCAAGTGAAATCGAAGTAGTTAGACCTGAAGCTTTAGCAACACTAATTCGCGCAGGATTTGAGAAGGTAGCCGATCAACATGCCTGATGAACTAAAACTTGATGATTCAGATCGTTTCAATCTGATGCTTGCTTTGACTGGTCTATTAGTCCAAGGCGAAGAGTATGAACTAGCAGAGTTAGTTAAGCACTTCGGTGTTTCAAAGAACGAAATCATAAAAGCAGTGAAGATGATTAGTTTCACAGATCTAATGAGTTTCAACGATTTCGGGCACTACCTAGTTGACTATGACGATCTTGAAGATGGTTATGTCTCCATCAAGTATGACTTCAGCAACGCAGTTGATGAAGTGCCAAGACTCTCATCAAGACAAGCCTCTGCGCTGGCTGCTGGTTTGGTTTATCTTTCATCACTACCAGGCTTGGTTGATAACAGTGAAATTGAAGAGCTGCAGAGAATTCTTGCTAGTGGGGATTCCCGAGGTGCAGCTCCTGAGGTAATCATTAAACCTGGCTCTCGTGATGCAGATTTAGTCACCATTAGAGATGCCATGGCTAAAGGTGTTGCAATCACTTGTGACTACCTTAACCTTCGAGGTGTGACAACCATCGGAAGAGTAATTGAACCTTTGAGAATTGACCCTCAGGGCGAAACCATTTACCTTCGTGGTTGGTGTCCTGAGAGCAAAGACGTCAGATCTTTCAGAGTTGACCGCATGAGAAATGCTCAAGCTACCGATATCCCAATCAGTGCAGAAGCCAAAGCAGCTGAGCTTTCGGACGATATCTACTCACCAGCCGATACAGACACAATCGTGACTGTTGAGGTAGACCCTGAAGCATATTCACTGATCTTCGATTTCAAGCCTGTAGAAGAGCCTGAAAGCGTTAGTGATTTCATCAAGAGGTTCAAAATCAAGGTAGGCGATGTTCGCAACCTAGGTCGAATCATCGCCAGGTTCGGTGGCGCCGCTCGAGTTATTGCACCGGAGTCAGCCAGGGCTGCTGTCAGAGAATTTGCCCTCAAAGCAATAGGGGAGAGCTCACCGGTTGCGCCTAAGGACGTTGAGTAGCATGAACCAGGTATTTATCTACATCTTCAGTGCTTTAGCTATTGGGGCTTTAGTCGCATTGGTAATAGTTGGCCTAAGACTTAGGGCTTCTAGTAAAAGAATTAGCCGTTCTATCGATCCAATAGCCCAAAAATCTAAGAATTTGAGACTAGAAGTGAGCGCACTGAAGCGTTCAAGGCTGGATCGACAGCGTAGGCTAGATACCAGCAGTTCACAGCAACAGACATCGGAAAAGTAAGGTTTGTAATGTTCGCAAAAGGTCTCCAAGGCTGGCACATAATCGTTATCGTGCTCGTAGTTCTCGTTTTATGGGGCGCTCCTAAGCTTCCAGGCTTTGCTAAGAGCTTGGGGCAGTCTATGCGCATTTTCAGAAAGGAAATGAAGCAACTAGGCGACGAGCGCGAAGAGGACAAGAAGAAGAGTTCTGAGAAAGAACAACCTAAAGACGAGTAATGGCTTCTCGCCGCAATCCCGAAAAGAGAATGAAACTCTCGGGACATCTACGTGAATTTAGAAAGCGATTATTTCGCTCTGCATTTGCCATACTCGCTGGAACAGTAGCTGGTTGGTATTGCTTTGATTTTGTCTTCAATGCACTGCAAAAGCCAGTCTTAGAGCTGGCCAAAGACCAGAATGTTAATGCTCAAATCAACTTTGGCTCACTTGTCTCAGCTTTTGATTTGCGCTTGCAGATCTCATTCTTTATTGGAGTCTTCCTAACTAGCCCTTACTGGCTATTTCAAATCTGGGGTTTTATTGCACCTGCACTAAAAAAGCGTGAGCGCAAATACACAGTCTTGTTTGTACTGACTAGCACACCATTGTTTTTAGGTGGAGCATATTTTGGTTGGTTCCTGTTCCCTGAATTTGTAAAAAGCTTGCTTTCGTTCACACCAGAAGGCAGCGCGAACGTAATCAACGCAGCTGAATACATTCTCTTTACTGTTCGCGTGTTAATGGTGTTCGGTATTGCCTTCGTACTCCCAGTTATCTTGGTTCTACTGAATGCCATTGGAACTTTGTCAGCTAAGAGCATTCTCAAAGGTTGGCGACTAGCAATATTTCTGATCACGGTTATCGGAGCATTAGCGACCCCGGTATCTGACCCGATGTCGATGTTCTTACTTATGGTTCCACTTGTCTTGTTCTATTACCTTTCAGCAGCTATCGCTTACCTCAACGACAAAAGAAGAGCTTTGCGAAAAAAAACAGCTGTCACTGAACTTGAGATTGCAAATGAATACACTCCAGATACCCTCGACGAATGAGTGAAGAGCTAAGTCCTGCGGAGCGTTTTGCTAAAGCTAAAAAGAATAAGCCAAATCCAAGTCTCGAAAGCTTTACCAAACTACTTAAGTTCCCCTTAGACGACTTTCAAGAGCAAGCTTGTAAAGCTTTAGCACTGGGTCAGGGAGTTCTAGTTGCAGCTCCTACTGGGGCAGGTAAAACAATTGTTGGCGAGTTTGCCATTCATCTAGCTGTTGAGAAATCGCTAAAGGTTTTCTACACAACTCCTATCAAAGCCCTTAGCAATCAGAAGTTTGCTGAACTGCAGGCAAGATACGGTCAAGAGATGGTTGGTCTGCTAACCGGGGATACCAACATCAACTCTGATGCTCAGATTCTTGTGATGACAACTGAAGTGCTGAGAAACATGATTTACGCGAACTCGAACGCACTAATCAGTCTGGGCTATGTTGTGATGGATGAAGTTCACTATCTAGCTGATCGGTTTAGGGGAGCGGTTTGGGAAGAAGTCATTCTTCACCTTCCTAAAGATGTGAAGGTTGTTTCACTAAGCGCGACTGTTTCAAATGCGGAAGAGTTCGGCGCTTGGCTGGATGAAGTTCGAGGCGATACGGCAATCATCGTTTCAGAAATCAGGCCAGTCCCACTAAATCAACATGTCCTTTTCGGTGATGAACTGATCCCACTCTTTGATGATTCAAACAAGGAACTTAGAGTGAACGTTGATCTTGTGCAACGTCATGCCAACAAAATGCGGCAACCGATAAATAAGCCAATGCGAGGCAGAAGAGGCCACTCTGGTTTTCCTGATCGAAACATGGGTCGTATCTATAAGGCAACTAAGCCAGAGATAATCGACTTATTAGATGAAGCAGATTTGCTACCAGCGATCTTCTTCATCTTCTCTCGTGCAGGGTGTGAAGCCGCTGTTCAGCAGGTTCTGGCTTCAGGGATAAGGCTTACTAAGCCTGAAGATAAGCAAATCATTCGCAGAATTGCTGAAGAGAAGTGCGGCAACATTGCTGACGAAGATTTAGCAGCTCTTGGTTATTTTGAATGGCTCAATGCTTTGGAGAGGGGAGTGGCAGCTCATCACGCTGGATTACTTCCTGCTTTCAAAGAAGTTGTTGAAGAACTGTTCCTTAGAAAACTAGTGAAAGTCGTTTTTGCAACTGAAACGCTTGCATTAGGCATAAACATGCCTGCTAGAACAGTTGTCTTAGATCGACTAGATAAGTTCAATGGTGAAGGCCGAGTCCAGATCACACCTGGTGAATACACTCAGCTAACCGGTAGAGCAGGACGTCGAGGAATCGACATTGAGGGCCACTCGGTAATCCAATGGGCAGGCAATCTTGATCCGACTTATGTTGCTTCTTTAGCTTCTAAGCGAACCTATCCGCTGAACTCTTCATTTAGGCCTACATTCAACATGGCAGTGAACCTAATTGAAGCTTTTGGACAAAGAAGATCTAGAGAAGTACTAGAGACTTCCTTTGCTCAGTTCCAGGCAGACAGATCGGTAGTTGGTTTAGCCAGAGGCATTCGAGAGAAGCAAGCCTCACTTGACGGTTATGAAGAATCGATGCGTTGCCATCTCGGAGATTTCAGAGAGTATGCAAGTCTACGTAGACAAATAAGCGACATCGAGAGAGAAATAGCTCAAACTGGTCGACAGCAAAGACGTAATGACTTACGCCAGTCGAAGGCAGTTAGATCTCAGGAGCTTCAAGTTGCCAACATGAAGAAGCAGTTGCGGGCTCATTCATGTCACAGCTGTCCAGATCGTGAAGCACATGCGCGCTGGGGTGAACGTTGGTACAAACTTGATCGTGAGACTCAGGCAATCATCAAACAGATTGAATCTCGCACCAATCAGGTTGCTAAAACCTTTGACCGAATTAGCCAGATGCTTATTGAACTTGAGTACTTAAGAGTCTCTGAAGGAGATCTTGAGATAACTGAAGCCGGTGGAAAACTTGCCAAGATCTATGGCGAACGAGACTTGCTGGTTGCAGAATGCATAAGACGTCAAACCTGGCATGGCATTGATTCACAGACGCTTGCTGCAATAGCTGCAGCATTGGTTTATGAAGCAAGGCGTGATGATGAAAATCTCAACCCTAAACTTCCAAAAGGTGACTTTGTTGAAGTCTTTGATCAGACGCTAGGCGTTTGGGATGACTTGCAGGATCTCTCAAAACGAAACCATTTGCCACTAACTTCTGAGCCTGATGCCACCATGGCATTGCAGATGTATCGCTGGGCTACCGGTTCAAGACTCGATGGCATCATGAAAGCCACCGGCATGCTTGCAGGAGATTTCATCAGATGGTGCAAACAAACCATTGACCTGCTGGAGCAAATCTCTAAAGTTCATCAAGACGAACTCTCAGACACTGCTCAGGCTTCGATAGACCGAATCAAACGTGGAATAGTTGCCTATTCCTATTACGCTTAGATTGTTATGGTGAGCTCTTTATTGAACTGGATTAGGCAATCGAACTCATTTTGGGGGAGAGCACTTCTAGGCATACTCGGTGGCCTTGCTATCGCTATCAGCTTCCCAGCTTTCAATATCTGGCCAGCTATTTTCCTAGGAATCTTCCTTATTCTTCTTGCCATCCGACAACTTGGCTTCTTCAAAGCATTCTTTGTTGGAACCTTTGCAGGGTTTGCCTTCTATGGCCTAGTTCTAAAGTGGTTGACCACATATCTAGGTCCATTGCCATGGTTCTTACTTTCTTTCGTTGAAGCTTTGATGTTTGGTCTGGCATTTGGTGTCATGGCTGTTGTTTGGAGATGGCTTAGCTCTCTAAAACTTGGCAGATTTGAACCATTTGTGGTTGCCTTCGTTCTTGGAGCGATATACACGGCACGCGAATATGTTGCTGGACGTTTTCCTTTTGATGGTCTGCCTTGGGCAAGAGCCGGACTCTCGCAAGCAGATACCTGGATTTCAAAACTTGTTTGGGCAGTTGACATCGCTGGACTGTCATGGCTCATTGCATTCCTTAGCGCTCTTGCTGCAATTCAATTCGTCAAGCCTTTGCCAGCAGGATCTGGAATACGTCTAAGGTTTAGAAGTTGGTTGCCAACTGCAACAGCTTGGTTAGTTGTTCTGGGCATTCCAGCTCTGATGGTTATTCCAACTGATGGCAACGCCGGAACTATGAAGATTGCAGCCGTTCAAGGTAACGCCAATGCTGGCCTGTTCGCAATAAACCCGCCTGGCTCGATCATGGATAAGCATCTAGATGTTGCTCGTGAACTGGTTAAATCTGGAAGTGGTCAAGGACTGGACCTGATGGTTTGGCCAGAGAACTCTTCTGATCTAGATCCAGTAACCATGCTCGAACCAAACATGAAGATAACTAAGTTTGTCGACGAAGAACTTAATGCTCCTTTACTCTTTGGCAATAAGACCTTCCGCGGTAAAGATTTCTACAATGAAGTTGACCTATGGGCTCCGGATAAGGGCTTGGTTGACTGGTACGACAAGAAACGCCCAGTGCCATTCGGGGAATATGTGCCTTATCGTTCATTCTTTATGTCACTAGCTCCAGAGATGATCGGTCTCATCGGTTGGGATATGAGTGCTGGCACTCGAGATGGTTTGTTCGACATTCCAAACAAAGGCAAAGTGGGTTCGCTGATTTGTTTTGAAGTAACCATCGATTACCTAAGTTACGACCTCGTCAACGGGGGAGCACAAGCGATCATGGTGCAGACCAATAGCAGTGACTTTGGTAAGAGCGAGCAAGGTGTTCAGCTAGCGGCCATTTCAAGAATGCGCGCAATTGAAACAGGTAGAACTGTTGTTTCTATTTCAACTGTTGGAGTTTCTGGAATATATGCTCCTGACGGCAGTGTCATGCATGAGTTAGAAACATTCAAACCTGGTGCCATGGTTTCTGAAATTGCTTTGAGAGATGACATCACACCTGCAGTTAGATTTGGCAGATACTTTGAAGAGGCAGCTTTCTTCTTAGCAATCGCTATGTTCTCTATAGCAATCGTTGGTTTGACTGTTTCAAAAAGAAGGAAGAAAAAGTCTTGAAGATTTTAGTAATAATGCCTACCTTCAACGAAGCGGGCAACATCAATATCGCCGTCACAAGGTTATTTGAACACAACAAAGATGTTGATCTTCTTATCGTTGATGACTCGTCACCAGATGGAACGGGGCAGCTAGCTGATCAGTTAGCTAAGACCAATAAAAGGATTTCTGTTTTACATAGAGCAGGTAAAGAAGGTCTAGGAGCTGCTTACATCGCTGGTTTTCGTTGGGCTTTCGAGCGGGGTTACGACTACCTAGTTGAGATGGATGCAGACGGTTCACATCGCCCAGAAGATCTTCCTAAGTTATTAGCCGTTTGCTCTAACTTCGATTTAGTTATTGGTTCTAGGTATGTTCGTGGTGGCAAGACTATGAACTGGCCTTTTTATAGACAGTGGCTCTCCCGCGGTGGAAACATTTATGCACGAATCATGCTTGGTTCAAAACTAAACGACATGACAGCAGGGTTCAGAGTCTTCAGTGCTGAGTTCCTTAAAAAGTTCGATCTAGATAGCATCAATGCTCGCGGTTATTCATTTCAGATTGAAATGGCCTATCGCACAATTCGTTCTGGCGGCAAAGCAGCCGAGGTTCCAATTACTTTTGTCGAACGTGAAATAGGCGTTTCAAAAATGAGCACCAACATTGTTGCTGAAGCTTTGCTTTTGATGACTAAATTTGGTTTGCGAAGAATCTTCCTTCGCAAGTAACTAGTAACTAGCTGTTTGTTGCGTCAGCCTGGCCGCGCTTACGCCTAGCCTTCAATTCATCTAGTCGTTCTGTGAGAATCTCTTCAAGTTCTTCTCGTGATCTACGCTCTAACAACATCTCAAAGTGAGTTCTAGGTGCCTTAGGAAGTTCGGTAGCAAAAGCCTGGTTACCTTCTGTGTCGAGAAGAGCAGCTTCAAGTGAGCAAGACTTACATGGCCATGCAGTTGGAACTTCAGCCTCATCAGCAAAAATCATTTCGCTGACATGCTCTTTGGCACAGCGATACAGGTGTGTGTTCCTAGGGGAGAGGGTTACTCCTCTGGCAGTTTCGAAACTCTCAGAGCCTAAGCGCATCCCGCGCATTGATTGTTGGGCCATCTTCATTTTCCTTGCTTTAGGTGTTACATAAGTTGCTACACAGTAGATAAGCAAAGTTTCTAAGGAATACTTCCCGGAATCAGGCTTTTCTCAGGGTTCGAACTGCTAACTCTGGCACATCTGTCACGATTCCCGTGGCACCTAACCTAGTGAGTTCTAACATTTCTTCAGGTGAGTTTATAGTCCAGTAGTGAATCTGTGTCCCTGAGGCAAGAACGCTGTGGATAAACCGCTTTGAATCAAGTTTTACGAAAGAGAGCTTTCGAGGTATTTGCAGAGCGCCAATGTTCTTCAATGAGTTACTAATCACTGACTGGGGTAGCCCAAGCTTCACAAACAACCAGATCTTCAGAACTGTTGATGCGCTTGCCGAAGTTGCAACGGGCTTACTGAACTTACTCAATGCCAGCAATCTTCTGCTGTTGCTAAAGCTAGAAACAAGCACGCGGTCATGAGCTTTGAGTTTCTCGATGGTTG
>JBBAMM010000003.1:0-80412 GCA_040402475.1 Rhodoluna sp. | reverse complement strand
TTGCTAAAGCTAGAAACAAGCACGCGGTCATGAGCTTTGAGTTTCTCGATGGTTGTTACAAGGTCAGGGATTGCGGCTTTAGCTTTGACATCGATGTTGAATTTCGTTTTAGGAAACTTAGTAAGTGCCTCAGCAAGAGTAGTAACCCTAGTTCCACCTCGTAGTTTGAATCCTTTGAGTTGAGACAATGTGAATTCCCCAACTGCAGGACCCTTGCTCTTACCAATAGTGTTTACCGCGTTGGCAAATTCGTCCCATTTATGTGGAGATTCTTCAAATATCTCTTCGTACTGGCGACCGTATTCCCAATCCACGACTCTTTCGATAAGTTCATCGTGAAATAGAACTGCGATCCCATCTTTAGTTGCCCTGACGTCTGTTTCGATGATGTCAGCCCCAGCATCGATTGCCAACTGAAAAGCTTCAATTGTGTTTTCAGTTGGCACAGTTCCACCACGGTGGGCTAGGACAACCACCTTTGAATTAGTGAAGTAAGGATGTTTTTGCATGTGCTTCCTGCGTTATTGAATAAATCTTGGGGGATAGGCTTGAGGACGTGCCCTCAACTCAGACTATAGCCACCACCAAAGCGTTAGGCCGACTTGTCGCCGGTCTTTACCTGGTGGGTTTAGGTCTAGCCATGATGATCCACACCGGTTTAGGCGTGCCGCCGTGGGATGTTTTGACTCAAGGATTGCAACACCAAACTGGTTTGAGCTTTGGCATAGCTGCCACAATCATCAGTGCAATTGTTTTACTGCTTTGGATTCCGATTAAGCAAAAACCTGGTGTTGGAACACTCGTCAATGCGATCTCTATTGGCCCTTTTGCAGACCTTAGTAAACCATTGATGCCAGAGCTTGATGGCATAGTTGCCAATCTGCTTTGGTTATGTCTTGGGCTAGCTTTTGTAGCTTTAGGTTCTGGTCTTTACATCTCAGCAAACCTTGGAGGCGGTCCTAGAGATGGACTCATGGTTGGTTTAACTAGGGTTAGCGGTTGGCCATTCTGGATCATCAGGAGCATAGGAGAGGGGACAGTCCTTCTTACCGGTTGGTTACTCGGGGGCACAGTGGGGATAGGTACTGCCCTATTTGCCATAGGAATTGGATATATGCTGCAATTCACCATGAAACTCTTCGGTTTTGACCCAAAAAAGAGCCAAAATGGAGCAAAACAGTCAAAATGACGGAGAAAATCCACGTTAAACACCGTGCAACAGCCAGAGTTTTGCTGATTAATGAGCAAAATAAGGTTTTTATGCTCAAAACACACTTTGATCCTGAGGTTGGCTTGCCACCAAGATGGCTGGTGCCTGGCGGTGGCATAGATGCAGGCGAAGATACTCGTACAGCAGCTCTCAGAGAGCTTTACGAGGAAACCGGACTGGTAGTTAGTCCTGAGGATTTGGGAGAACCAGTTCTGGAGGCAACAGGTCGTTGGGACTGGGCAGACGGTCTGAATTACCACACATACACAGACACGATCTATGAACTCAAAGTTCAGGATTTCAAATTAGATACTTCAGGTTTTACTGAAGATGAATTGCGTGACGTGCTGGAATATCGCTGGTGGAATTTGTCAGAACTATTTGCAAGCGAAGAGTTAGTAGCACCACATGAGCTAATCGGCTGGCTAAAGACTAGGTTCTCAGTCTAGGCGTATCTTTATCTATTCGCCGATAATGAACATTATGTCAAGTAATGTTTTATTAGCCTAGAAAGACTACTCCCCAGCAGCTTGACTAACTGAGACCCATTCGTTGAGTTTTGCAATGGCTCTGCCATCGTTGATTGCAGCGATTGCTTCCTGGAAATGTTTGGACAATTCGGAGTTCAAATCAAAAGCTTCAAGGCTGTCGATCTTGGTCAAATCGTAAGCAAGAATTCCAGCAGCCGCATTTAGGGCAACTATGCCTCTGATGGCAACCTGCTCCCCTGACAACTCGGTTTGATTGCTCAGGATAGACCTGGCAACCTGAGCATTCTGGGAGGCATCTCCGCCAATAAGTTGGCTAATTTCAGCCTTAGGAATGCCTATTTCTTGGGGATTGAAGTCAAATTCGTGGACAGAACCTCGATAAACGATCCAAATCTTGCTAGGACCGGTAGTGGTCAGCTCATCCAGACCATCAGAACCCCTGAAAACAAGGCCTGTACGGCCTCTTGAGGCTAATTCTGCGGCTAAAAGTGGGGCCATTTTCTCGTTTGCAACGCCCAGAGCGGTCGCGATCGGCTGAGCTGGGTTAGCTAAAGGTCCCAGGAAATTGAAGGTTGTTGGCACTCCTAGCGATTTCCTAGTAGGTCCTACGTTCTTTAGGGATGGATGGAACAGTGGGGCAAAAAAGAAGGTTATTTGGGTCTTTGCGAAGACCTTGGCTAGCTGTTCTGGAGTCAAATCTAAGCGGATACCCAATTCCTCTAGCATCTCTGATGAGCCAGTCTTGCCTGAAGCCGATCTACTGCCATGTTTTAGGACAGGGTAACCACAAGCGGCCGTGAGGATAGCTGCCATTGATGAAATGTTGACCGTTCCTAGCTGGTCCCCTCCGGTGCCAACGATATCTATCGCGTCATTGTTGACTGGAAGTTTGAGTGCATTCTCTAACATCACATCAACAAAACCGGATAGTTCATCGATGTGTTCGCCCTTAGATCTAAGAGCCAGTAAGAATCCTGCCATTTGAGCTTCAGTAGCTTCCCCTGACATGATTTGGTTCATAGCCCACTTAGCTTCTCCCCTAGTCAAATCTTTTTTGGCAAGAAGAGTTGTGAGAATTGTGACCCAAGTCAAATCTGAATTCATGTTCCTAAGTTTAGCCTTTAAGAAAAGTGGAAAAGTGTTTAAATACCGCACCACCACGCGGTTTTAGGCGGTTTATAACGATTTGGACAGGTAGGATTAAGACATGTCAACAGCCCCTATGACCCACAATCAAATTCACCGCCCAAGTGCAACCTCGGTTGGAACAATCGTTTGGCTCGGCAGTGAAGTTATGTTCTTTGCGGCACTGTTTGCCATGTATTTCAGCCTTAGAGCTAACTCCCCTGAAATCTGGGCAGCTGACACTGAGAAACTAAACATCCCTTTCGCTCTGGTCAACACTTTGATTCTGGTTGCTTCTTCTTTCACCGCTCAATTCGGTGTTTTTGCAGCAGAACGCATGCAACCACGTGCAACCGGTAAATCCCCTTTCAAATGGGGCATGGTTGAGTGGTTCATCCTCAGCTATGTGCTCGGCGCAGTATTCGTCTCGGGCCAGGTTTGGGAGTATGCAACTCTGATTTCTGAAGGGGTTTCGCTATCTAGCAACAGCTACGGATCTTCTTTCTACATCACCACAGGATTCCACGCCCTTCACGTTACCGGTGGGTTGATTGCCTTCCTATTTGTGATTGGTAGATCTTTTGCGGCCAAGAAGTTTGGTCACAAGGAAGCAACCGCAGCAATTGTGGTTTCTTACTACTGGCACTTCGTCGATGTTGTTTGGATCGGCTTGTTCCTAATCATTTACGTCTTGAAATAAACCCTGAAACCGAGAGAACTAAGAAGATATGGCTCAGCTAAAGCGCAAACTCAACGGACTACGTCGTAGCCCAAGAGCACTTGTCGTTGTTCTTTTTGCAGGATTGCTAGTTGTTGGTTCTGGATACACAGCTGTTCAAGCAGCGGTCTCCCCCACAACTGCTGTCACTAGAAGCCAAGAGCAAATTGATCTTGGTAAGAAAATCTTTTTATCTAACTGTTCTTCATGTCACGGTAAAAACGCTGAAGGAACAATGAATGCTCCAAGCCTTATCGGCGTTGGTGAAGCTTCAGTTGACTTCCAAGTTTCAACCGGTCGCATGCCAGGAGCTGCCAACGGCCCTCAGCTTCAAGTAAAACCAGTTCAATTTACTGAAGAGCAGATCGCAGCTCTTGCGGCATACGTTGGCTCCTTGGCTGATGGCCCTTCCATTCCTGATGCTGCATACTTGCAAGCTAACGGTGACGCAACTAAAGGTGGCGAACTGTTCAGAATCAACTGTGCGATGTGTCACAACGCGGGTGGTGCAGGTGGAGCACTTACTGAAGGTAAGTATGCTCCGAACCTAATGGGTTCATCTGAAAAAACTATTTGGGAAGCAATGTTAACTGGTCCGCAAAACATGCCAGTGTTCAACGATGCAAACATCACCCCTGCAGAGAAGAACGACATCATCACTTACCTGAAGTATCTCCAAGAGAACCGTTCTGTTGGTGGAGATGAATTAGGAAACCTAGGTCCAGTAGTTGAGGGTCTAGTTGCTTGGTTGGGAATGCTCGGACTTATCGTTGCAATCACAATCTGGCTTGGCGCAAAGTCGAATTAAAGAGAAAGATCAAATTGAGCGAGAAGTCTAAGGCAGTAGCCAATAAGAGTTCCGGTAACTATTCGGATCATGAGTATGACGCTGGTCTAAGTGTTATTCATACTGACGCAGTAGCTAACCCAGGTATCGAACCGCACCGCGTTCGTATGACAGACAAGTCTGTCAAGCACGAAAAGAATGCAGTTCGTCAAGTAGCTGCACTGTTTGCACTTTCAATGATTGGTAGCGCTCTCGCACTATACGCATACTTTGCTTTCCCTATTTCTGAAGACCTCACAACTGTTCGTTTGAACACTTTGTTCCTCGGTGTTGGAATTACTCTTGGTTTGCTAGGTATTGGTATCGGTGCAGTGCACTGGGCGAAGACACTTATGCCAGACAACGAAGTTTCAGAAGAGCGTCACCTAACTCGTGGATCTGATGAGAAGCGTGCAGCTGCAATCGAAATTATTAACTTAGCCAACCAAGAATCTGGTTTCTCAAGAAGAAAACTCATTCGCAGAACTCTTTATGGAGCGCTAGCGCTATTCCCACTTCCTGGAATTATTCTTTTCGCTGACCTAGGTCCTGCCCTTGGTGACAAGCTAAGACACACTGCTTGGAAGCAAGGAACTCGCCTTACTAAAGATCCTTACGGCTCCCCTATCAAGGCATCAGAAGTAACTATCGGATCTGTATTCCACGTAATCCCTGAAGGCCTAAGCCCTGAGAGCGAAGACTACCTAGAAGAAAAAGCTAAGGCTGCTGTTCTTCTTGTTCGTGTTGATCCAGATGAGCTTGTTGAAACTGAAGAACGTTCAAGTTGGTCATACCAAGGAATCGTTGCTTATTCAAAGATTTGTACTCACGTAGGCTGCCCAGTTGCTCTTTATGAACAACACACTCACCACCTGCTTTGCCCATGTCACCAATCTACTTTCGATTTGGTTAACGGTTGCAAAGTTATCTTTGGTCCAGCTTCTAGACCTCTTCCTCAGCTGCCTATTGCAGTTGATGCGGAAGGTTATCTGATTGCGCAAAGTGATTTCCATGAGCCTGTCGGGCCATCATTCTGGGATAGGAGCGTACAACAGTGAGTAACACTGCAAACACTCAAAAGAAGAATGGCTTTTTAGCCGGGACAGCTAACTATGTCGACGAACGAGTCGGTGTTGGAGGAATCCTAAAAGAATTCGGCCGCAAGATCTTCCCTGACCACTGGTCATTCATGCTAGGTGAAGTTGCGCTGTACTCGTTCTTGGTTCTACTCCTTTCAGGAACTTTCCTAACTTTCTTCTTCCAGCCTTCAATGACTGATGTTATTTATGACGGTGTCTATGCTCCGCTAAAGGGTGCACACATGTCGATCGCATATGCATCGAGCCTAGACATCACATTCGAAGTTCGTGGTGGTTTGTTGATGAGACAAGTTCACCACTGGTCAGCTTTGTTGTTTGTCGCTGCTGCTGGTCTACACATGCTTAGAGTGTTCTTCACTGGGGCTTTCCGCAAGCCACGTGAGATCAACTGGGTTGTTGGTTTCGTACTCTTCGTCTTGGGTATGGCCGCTGGTTTCACCGGCTACTCACTTCCTGATGACTTGCTATCAGGTAATGGTCTTCGAATCATCGATGGAATGATCAAGGGAGTTCCATTTATTGGAACAGGTATCTCATCACTGCTATTCGGTGGTGAGTTCCCAGGACATGCAATTGTTGGTCGTCTATACAGCTTGCACATCATGCTTATTCCAGCTTTGATTCTTGTCTTTCTAGCTGTGCACTTGTTCATGCTGGTTATTCACAAGCACACCCACTACTCAGGTCCTGGAAGAAAAGACACCAACGTTGTTGGTTATCCTCTAATGCCTGTTTATGTTGCTAAAGCTGGTGGATTCTTCTTCATCGTCTTCGGTGTAATCATGTTGATTGCAACGTTCTTCACCATCAACCCAATCTGGAACTACGGCGGGTATGACCCCTCCCCTGTTTCAGCAGGAACTCAGCCTGACTGGTACATCGGTTGGCTAGATGGTGCCTTGCGTTTAGCTCCAACAGGTATCGAGTTCATGATTGGTGATTACACAGTTTCAACAAATATCTTGTTGCCGCTGATCGTGAGCCTGGTCTTCCTAGCCTTAGTTGCTATCTATCCATTCGTTGAGAACTGGGTTACTGGCGACAAGCGTGAGCACCACGTTCTAGATCGTCCTCGTAACGCACCGGTTAGAACAGCTATAGGTGCAACAGGTGTTACCTTCTACGCAGTGCTATGGGCTGGAGCATCAACTGACTTGATTGCTACTAACTTCAAGATGAGCTTGAACCAGGTACTTGTAACGATGCAGATATCTCTAATTGTTCTGCCTATTGTTGCCTTCCTAGTCACCAAGCGAGTCTGTCTGTCACTGCAGCGCAAGGATAGAGAGATTGCGATCCACGGTAGAGAATCTGGACGTATTGTTCGTTTGCCTCACGGTGAATACATTGAAGTTCACGAGCCGCTAGATCCACACGATCTATACAAGCTAGTTGACTTCAAGGACTACAAGCCAACTCTTGCTAGACCGAATGCTCAAGGCAAGATAACAGTTGCCGCCAGAGTTCGATCATCGCTATCGAAGTTCTACTTCGAAGACCGTATTGCTCCTGCAACTCAGACTGAAATCGATGAAGCAGCGCACCACGCTCACGAGATTGAAGCTGAAGTTCAGAAAGCTATCGAAGCTTCTAAATAGTATTCAGGATTACAGCAGTGCCCATCACAGGAAATGTTTTTGTGGTGGGTACTTCTGGTTCTGGTAAGAGCACAGCGGCCAAGGCTATTGCACTGCGACTCGGACATAAACACATCGAGATTGACGCTCTGCTTTGGTTGCCGAATTGGACCCAAAGAGATTCCGGAGAACTTACTCAGCTCCTCCTCGAAGAAATAGCAGTAGGCCAGGTGGTGGTTGATGGCAACTTTGCGTCTAAAGGAATCAAGCAGCACAAAGGTGATGTTCTAGTTTTCTTGGATTACCCTCGATGGTTGGTGATTGGAAGACTAGTGAGAAGAAGCCTTACTAGGGTGATTCTTCGAAAGAAGTTATGGTCAGGCAACCAAGAGGAGTTCAAGTTTCTCATCTCCCCTGATCCAGCGATAAACCCAATACTTCATGCTTTCAAAACACACTCTTCAAGACATTCAAGCTACACAAAACTATTAGAGAATTCACCAGAGACGACAAACCACATAATAAAAAACCCCAAGCAACTTAGAAAGCTACTCAGGGGTTTTTAAGTTTTATTAGTGTGCGTGCAACCCACGTGAATGCTCGAATACGAAACCGATCAAAGCAACTATCGCTAGTGGGAAGCCAATTACGAACAACCACCAGCCAACTGCTAGCGAAGTGAAACATAACGCTCCACCGATACCTAGCATCAGAGGCCACCAAGACCATGGAGCAAAGAAACCTACCTCTGCTTCACCATCTTCGATGTTTGCATCAGGCATGTCTTCAGGGCCAGTAAAGTTTCTTGCACTCTTACCTAGGTAAAAAGCAATAAAGCCTGACAGGAACACGAGCATGCCGATAGCAGCAGTTCCAATAACTTCAATCTGCTTATGATCTGCTGGAGCTTCTAACCATGACCAGTAGCCATAGACAACTGCAACTACTAAATAGAAAACAGTGAGCAGAGTGAAAATGTTGGTATTAGTCTTCATGATCTAAGCCTTTACCTTTTTCTTCTTAGGAGCTGATGGTTGAGCTTCAGGAGATGCAAACTCTGGGTGGTTCAAATCGAACGCTGGAGATTCGCTACGGATTCTTGGAATCGAAGTGAAGTTGTGACGAGGAACTGGTGAACCAGTTGCCCACTCCAGTGATCTTCCATAACCCCAAGGGTCATTCATTTCAACCTTCACACCGTTGCGGTGTGTGATCCATACATTCCAAAGGAATGGCAGCATTGATAGACCTAGCAGTGCTGAACCAGCTGTTGAAACTTGGTTCATCCAGGTAAAGCCATCGCCTTCTAGATACGTTGCGTATCTTCTTGGCATACCGATAACACCTAGCCAGTGTTGGATTAGGAAGGTGGCATGGAAGCCAATGAATAGCATCCAGAAGTGAATCTTTCCTAGACGCTCATTGAGCATCTTGCCCGTCATCTTTGGCCACCAGAAGTAGAAACCAGCGAACATTGCAAATACAACTGTTCCGAATACTACGTAGTGGAAGTGAGCTACTACGAAGTATGAGTCACTCAAGTGGAAATCAAGTGCAGGTGAAGCAAGAATTACACCGGTAAGACCACCGAAAATGAAAGTGGTTAGGAAGCCCAAGCTCCAGAGCATTGGCGTTTCGAAGGTGACAGATCCCCGCCACATCGTTCCAATCCAGTTGAATATCTTCACACCGGTCGGAACTGCGATGAGCATTGTCGTAAATGCGAAGAACGGCAACAGCACTGAACCCGTGACATACATGTGGTGAGCCCACACTGTCATTGACAATGCAGCAATAGCGATGGTCGCGTAAACAAGGGTTCGGTAACCGAAGACAGGCTTACGGCTAAAGACCGGGAAAATTTCAGAGACGATACCAAAAAATGGCAACGCAAGAATATATACCTCTGGGTGACCAAAGAACCAGAACAAGTGCTGCCATAGCATTGGTCCACCGTTAGCTGGATCAAAGATATGTGCACCGAACTTGCGGTCAGCACCAAGAGCAAACAGGGCTGCAGCTAGCGGTGGGAAACACATGATTACCAAGATTGATGTGACAAGTGTGTTCCAAGTAAAGATAGGCATTCGGAACATAGTCATACCAGGAGCACGCATAGTGATGATTGTTGTGATGAAGTTCACACCACCCATGATTGTTCCGAAACCAGAAAGCGCAAGACCGAATACCCAGAGATCTCCACCTAAACCTGGTGAGAACGTTGTGCTTGATAGCGGTGCGTATGCAAACCAACCAAAACCTGCAGCACCCTGAGGTGTGAAGAATCCAGCAACAGCAATAAACGAACCGAAGAAATAGAACCAGTAAGCAATTGCGTTCAATCTTGGGAAAGCAACATCTGGTGCACCAATTTGAAGTGGCATCAGAACGTTAGCGAAACCAGCGAACAAAGGTGTTGCGAACATAAGCAACATGATTGTTCCGTGCATTGTGAAGAGCTGGTTGTATTGTTCTTTAGTTTCAATGATTGTCAGGCCTGGCATTGCAAGCTGAGCGCGAATCAAAAGCGCCATCACACCGGCAATCATGAAGTAAATGAAAGCAGTAATCAGATACAGGTAACCGATTTTCTTGTGGTCAGTTGTTGTCAACCAATCGACAACGATACGACCCTTAGATTTCTTTGCTTCGATAATCATTCTTAACCCTTAATCTTCGGGTTGTCACCCGGCAGGTTGTTGTTGCGGTTTAGGTTATTAGGGTCATTTGGATCAGCAGTTAGTTGACCAGTGAAACCCTGCTCTGCAAGATCTGAAACGTGAGCGTCATACTCTGCTTGTGAAACGACTTTTACGTTGAAGAGCATCATTGAGTGGAATTCACCACAGAGCTCAGCACACTTACCTTTGTATTCACCAATTACTTGAGGTGTCATATACATTTTGTTGACACGACCTGGGAAAACATCCTTCTTGTAAAGGAAGTCAATTACCCAGAATGAGTGGATAACGTCTCTAGAAATTAGATCAATCTGAACTTTTTTATTAACTGGTAAATAAAGTGTTGGAAGCTCTGCTTCAGTGCCGTCTTCTTGGTATTGAATTCCACTGTCAAAAACGTTGTTGTCTGTGTAGTTGAAATCCCATGACCACTGCTTACCGATAACTTCAATTCGGTAATCGCTGGCGACAGGCTTTTCAATCTCCCCCATGTCCCTTGCAGTTAGTGCAAAGAAACCAAGAACCAAAATGAAAGGAACGACTGTAAACAAAGTTTCAATCGGCATGTTGTAACGAAGTTGAGGTGGGATCTCAGCATCACCCTTGCGGCGACGGTAGACAATAATGGCCCAGAACATTAGACCCCAGGCGATGATTCCAACCGCCCAAAGCACTATCCATGAGCCTGTCCAAAGAGAAACGATGCGCTCAGTGTGGTTAGTTACTCCAGTCACACCTGGCAGGAACCCTCTTGAAAGCTCTTGTGAGCTACAACCGGTTAGCGAAGCTATGAGAATTGCGAATATAGGCAGGATTGCCCATTTAAATCGTGGCTTTTGAGGCACAATCGACCCTTCAATATCATTTCGTTACATTGCCAAGTTTATCAACTAGATTCAAGCGAAACCGCCTAAACACAGAGCAAAGAGGTGGTTTAAAGAAAAAGACCTGCATCATCGAAGATGCAGGTCTATCTTTAAATTTATTTAGTTGAAAGATGAACCACAGGCACATGAGCCTTGGCTGTTCGGGTTGTCGATTTCAAAGGCACGCTTCTGGAAAGTGTCAACGAAGTCAAAGGTTGCGCCATTGATGAAAGGAGCAGTCATGCTGTCGACGACTACCTCTACCCCGTCGAAGTCTTTGATCATGTCGTCCTCGCGAAGTTCAGGAGTCAGCACGAATGGCAGGTACTGGAAACCAGCACAACCGCCAACTTTGATCTCAACACGCAGGCGAAGCTTGTCGCCTGGCTCAAGGTCGCTTACATCAGCAGATTCGATGTGTCTACGAAGCTCGGCCTTAGCTGCCTCTGTAATTTCAAGTCCGTGGGTCAATGTGTCTGTCATTTTTACTCCTATTTCATGCTTATTCTAAGCCTTTTAGGCTACTCGGACTGCAATTCATTGCCACTTAGCAGGAATAAGGCTTCAGCCACCATGGCGTTCTTCAAACCAACCAAGTGGACTGACTCGTTAGGGCTGTGAGCCCTAGAATCAGCGTCTTCAACGCCTGTGACGAGAATCTGAGCTGCTGGGAACACTTCGGTCAAATCGGCGATAAACGGGATAGATCCACCAATGCCGATGTCGACAGTTGGGTTACCAAATGCGGCTTCTAGGCTCTGTTTAGCCATGTTTTGAGCCCAACCACTGGCATCTGACATGAAAGGCTTGCCGGTCTCAAAATCACCGAATTCGACCACCGCTCCGAAAGGAACATGGGCGAGAATATGAGCTTTTAGGAGCTCTAGAGCCTCTTGTGGGTCCTGTCCTGGGGCGATTCTTAGGCTTACTACGGCTGAAACGCTAGGTAGAAGAGTGTTTGAGGCCATCGCTACTGACGGGAAGTCAATACCGATAACTGTCAGAGAAGGCTTACCCCACAGACGGTCCATGAGGCCACCTTCACCAATTTGGCTAACCTGAGGCAAAAGACTGCTATCTGAGCGCAAATTGGCCTCGGTGTATGGCAAATCTTCGAATTTATAGGTTTTTAGGCCCTCAATTGCGACATTTCCCTTGTCGTCGTGCAAAGAATTCAGAACTTTGACCATTGGAATCATGGCATCTGGGATAGCTCCACCGAACATGCCTGAGTGAACGGCATGTTCCATCGTTCTAATTTTGAAATCTAGCGCAACCACGCCTCTAAGACTCACCGTCAGAGCAGGAACTTCTGGAGACCAGTTCATGGAATCGGCCACAATGATGACATCGGCAGCTAATTTAGCCTTGTTTTCATCCAAAAATGCCCTAAAAGTCCTAGATCCAGCCTCTTCTTCACCTTCGATGAAGATGGAAATACCTAGGTCAAAATCATCCCCTGCGATGGCTTTTAGGGTTTCAATGGCAGCCAAGTGGGCTATAACGCCAGCTTTATCGTCAGCTGCTCCTCTTCCGTAAATGCGTCCATCTTTTGCAGTTGGCTCAAAAGCTGGAGTCAACCACTCCTTTTCATCCCCCGGAGGTTGAACATCGTGGTGGGCATAGAGCAAAATATGAGGCTTACCATTCTTGGCAGGTCTCGAAGCCAGAATCGCTGGAGCACCAGGTATCCCATCGACTACAGCTCGCTTGATCTCAACCTCAGGGAATACACCCGAGTCTCTAAAGATCTGAGCTACTGCTTCAGCGCTTCGCTCAAGGTCGTTGGCATCGAATGCCTCCCAGGCAATTCCTGGTATGCGCACCAGTTTGCCTAGGGTGGCAACACGTTGTGAGAAGTCAAGATCAACTTGCCCTCGCACCCTCTCAATAAGTTCTGGGTTGGGTGTCATTGCGGATGAACTGGCTGGAGTCGGCGAGAATGTCATGAGAGTAATCTAAATCAAAACCACGTGAAAACTAAGGACATAAATGAGCGACCAAGACAAAGAATCAGTAACGAAAAGTTCCGGCAAAGGTCGCCCTACCCCAACCCGTAAAGAACGTGAAGCTGCTAACCTCAAGCCGCTTGTTGGTAACAAGAGCAAAGAAGCCATGGTTGCAGCTAGAGCAAAGCAGCGCGAAGACCGACTAAAGGTCCGTCAAGCCATGCTCTCTGGTGAAGAAAAATACTTACTAGGTCGTGACCGTGGCCCACAGCGAAGACTTGCTAGAGATGTAATCGATAACCGTTACACATTGATCGAAGGCTTGATGCCTTTGATGGTGCTCTTCCTTCTTATTACCTCTGCCACTAGCGACTCTGTGAAAAACATCATCACACTTGTGATGATCATTGCTTTGATTACCGTCACAATCGAAGTTTCACTGCTACACAGAATCATCAAGTCCCGAGTGAAAGAAAAACTTGGTGCTGACACCAAGCTTCAAAAAGGTACCTGGTTCTATACCTTCACTAGAGGTATGCAACCGCGCCCACTTAGAATTCCTAAGCCTGCGCCAAGAAGAAAGACTAAATAGATTTATCTCATAATTTTCTGAAAAACCCAAAAGGCTTTTCAGCGAAAGCGAACCACAAGTTCACAAAGGAGTTAGCTGTGGCGAATAAAGATAATTTGGACTTACCTGAACTCATAACTCAGGTCGTTGGTGCAATCGAATCGCTCAAAAATACTTACGGGGAATTTGAGACACATCAAAGTGTTCGCTCAGATCAAGCCAAAGTTTCAGCTGTTCTCAAAGAACTCACTGACCGATTAGAGGATAACTTCCCTTACTTCCACCCAAACTATGCGGCGCAAATGCTCAAAGCGCCGCACCCAGTTGCCGTGGCAGCATATTTAGCAACCATGATGCTAAATCCCAATAACCATTCCATTGATGCCTCCCCTGCCACCACTCAAATGGAACGTGATGTTCTAAAGCAGATGGCAGAGATGTTTGAGTATCCCGAGGAATTCTTAGGCCATCTAACCTGGAGTGGTACGACAGCTAACCTCGAAGCGCTTTGGATTGCACGAGAGTTACAACCAACAAAAAAGATTGCTCACTCAGCTGACGCTCACTACACCCACTCCAGAATGTCTGAAGTTCTTGGAACCACAAATGTTTCAATACCGACTGAAGCCGATGGTCGCATGTCGATCGATGGTCTTGAGAGAGAACTCAAGAACGGTGACATCGGAACAATAGTGGCAACCATGGGAACGACTGGTCTAGGCGCAGTTGATCCTTTGGCGGACATCATCGCATTGGCTAGAAAATACGATGCTCGAGTACACGTCGACACAGCCTATGGAGGCTTCTTCAAGCTGATCGCAGAGAACCACCTTGAACCTGAAACCGCCAGACATTATGCAGCTCTAAAAGATGCCGATTCAATAGTTGTTGATCCACACAAGCACGGTCTTCAGCCATACGGTAGCGGAGCAGTTTTCTTCAAAGATCTTTCAATCGGAAAGTTCTATAAGCATGACTCCCCTTACACATACTTCATCTCTGATGATTTGCATTTCGGGGAAATCCAACTTGAATGCTCCAGAGCAGGAGCATCAGCTGCAGCTATCTGGGCAACCTTACAAATCTTCCCGCTAACCGAGCAAGGTTTAGGTTCTGTGTTAATTCCGACTAGAAATGCGGCTAAAAACTGGCATGACTTACTTCTAACATCAGATTCCTTGATGCCTTACCAAAAACCTGAGCTAGATATTTTGACTTATCTCCCAATAGTCGATTCGCTTTCAAAACTTGATTACGTATCTCATGAGATCTTGGTTCAAGCAGGTGCAGGATCGAGGGAACAGCAAATCCATTTAGCTACCTATGTCGTAAAGCCTGAACAGCTTCGGGCACGAGGCATTTCGCTAAACGAAGATGCAACGAATGCGAGAATTCTCAGAAGCGTTTTGATGAAACCAGAACACGAGACTTGGGTGCCAACCTTACACAAACGCGTGCAAGAAATTGCTCGCGAACTTATCCGCTAGCATCAAAGCAATACAAAATTAGGAGATTAAAGTGAAATATCGCTACCTAGGTAACAGTGGCTTCAAAGTCAGCGAACTGGTTTACGGTAACTGGCTTACCCACGCAACACAAATTGAAAATGAAGCTGCTTACGCAACTGTGAAGGCTGCTCTTGAAGGTGGAATTACCTCTTTTGACACCGCAGATGTTTATGCGAATCAAGCAGCTGAAGTAGTTTTAGGTGATGCACTCAAAGGTGAAAGACGTGAAGGCATCGAGGTTTTCACAAAGGTTTATTGGCCGGTAGCTGGAAAACTTCCTAACGACACAGGTCTTTCTCGCAAACACATCATGGAATCCATCAATGGCTCTCTGAAGCGTTTACAAATGGATTACGTAGATCTTTATCAGGCTCACCGATACGACGTTGAGACTCCCCTGGAAGAAACCATGCAGGCCTTTGCTGACATTGTTCGTCAAGGCAAAGCGCTATACATCGGTGTTTCAGAGTGGAACGCTGAGCAGATCAGAGCAGGTCACAAGCTAGCTAAAGAGATGGGTTTTCAACTTATTTCAAGCCAGCCTCAGTACTCAATGCTGTGGCGTGTAATTGAAGCTGAAGTTATCCCAGCATGTGAAGAACTAGGTGTTAGCCAGATTGTCTGGTCACCGATGGCTCAAGGTGTGCTAACCGGTAAGTACCTGCCAGGTCAACCAGTTCCAGCAAACTCAAGAGCAGCTAATGAAAAGGTAAATGGTTTCATTCAGAAGCTTCTAACTGATGACGTGCTAACTCGAGTTCAGCAACTAAAGCCAATGGCAGATGAACTTGGTATCACCATGGCTCAGTTCTCTTTGGCTTGGGTATTGCAGAACAAGAATGTTTCAAGCGCAATTGTTGGAGCAACAACACCAGAACAGATCACAAGCAACCTTGGTGCCGTTGGTGTTGAGATTCCTGCTGAGATTATGAAGAAGGTTGATGAACTGTTTGCACCAATCGCAGTTACAGATCCAAGCGAAACTAAAGCTCCAGAAACTAGACTCGTCTAAATTCGATTTAGTTTTCTAGCCCAAAGTGGGCCGAAGTATATGAAGCCGGTGTAACCCTGAACAAGGGTTGCGCCGGCTTTCATTCTTTCGAGAACCTGTTCTTTAGTTTCAACTCCGCCAACCGAGACAATAGCTAAATCATCACCCAGAGTTTTCTTGAGCAGACGAAGAACCTCAAGAGATCTAGAGTTCACAGGCGCTCCAGATAAACCACCAGCACCCATTGCTTCTACCTTTGGACTAGCCGTCTTCAATCCAGCACGAGAAATAGTTGTGTTTGTTGCGATTACTCCGGCAAGACCTAACTTCTTAGCAAGGTTGGCTACTGCAACAACATCGTCATCGGCTAAATCTGGAGCAATCTTCACCAGCACCGGCTTACCCTTTGCTTGAGCTAGTACTGCTTCCAGAATTGGCTTTAGCGCTTCAACTGATTGCAGTGAGCGTAATCCAGGAGTATTTGGTGAGGAAACATTTACCGCAAGATAGTCAGCAAATGGAGCAAGTAATCGTGCGCTAGTTTCGTAATCCGAAACAGCATCTTCAACTTCAACAACTCGAGACTTACCAATGTTCACCCCGATAATTGGTAGCTTCTGTTTACTTGCTCTTAGTTTTTCAAGACGCTTAGCAACTACCACTGCCCCATCGTTGTTGAACCCCATTCGGTTGATCAAAGCTCGATCAGCTTTCAATCTAAAGAGTCTTGGTGTTTCGTTACCGTCTTGAGGTATTGCCGTTACAGTTCCAACTTCAACGTGTGAGAACCCCAACTCCCCCAAAGCTCTCACAGCTATAGCATTCTTATCGAAACCTGCCGCCAAACCAAAAGGCGCATTGAAGGTTAAACCAAAAGCAGAGACACTTGCACTCCTAATTTTTGGCAATAACTTGGTCAATCTAAGACTGGACGCCAACCGAATAGCAAACATACCCAAGTGATGGGCGTCCTCTGGATCCAATCTGGATAAGAAGAGTTTGAAAGCTAGAGAGTAAAGCACTTACCTAGGCTACCTTTTCAATTCCGTGATTTTGGATTTAAGAAAAGGGTCGGCCTCAAATTAATGAAGCCGACCCAAATTCTTTTAGTTCTTTAGCTGCAACCGCTGGTTGATCCACAGCCTTCGCAGACGTGACATGAACCAGAAGGTCTCATCTTGATTCCACAGTTGAAACATAGTGGAGCGTCAGATTCGGTTCCCTGAAGCATTTCGAACAATTCAGCTGATGAGTGAACCTGGCGTGGTTCTGCCTTCACTTCTTCAACCTTTAGTTCGATGACTACTGGAGCTGCGGCTACTTCTTCAACAACTTCGGCAGCTGCTGCAACAGGTGACTCAGCAATTGCTGGGTATGAACCTGCTGCATCAAGTGCTGCTGAACGCTCAGCTGAGGTGTTGATTCCCAAAGCCTGACGAGTTTCAGTTGGTAAGTAGTCAATTGCTAGACGACGGAAGATGTAGTCCATCAATGACTTGGCCATACGGATGTCAGCATCGTCAGTCAAACCTGCTGGTTCGAATGAAACGTTGGTGAACTTCTGTACGTAGGTCTCTAGTGGAACACCGTACTGAAGACCGATCGAAACAGCGATTGAGAATGCATCCATAACACCGGCAAGAGTTGAACCCTGCTTACCAAGCTTTAGGAATACTTCACCAAGAACACCATCAGGATAGGTTCCTGCAGTCATGTAACCTTCTGCGCCACCAACAGTGAATGAAGTGGTTGATGAAGGACGTGACTTAGGTAGACGCTTACGCACTGGGTGTGACAAAGCAGTTTCTGGCTTACCAGCAGCTGGCTTGGTCTCAGTCTTAGCCTTAGCATCGCTTAGAGGCTGACCAACCTTACAGTTGTCGCGGTAGATAGCTAGAGCCTTTAGACCCATCTTCCAACCCTGGAAGTAAATCTCCTTGACTTCTTCAACAGTTGCTGTTTCTGGCATGTTGACAGTCTTTGAGATCGCTCCTGATAGGAATGGCTGAACAGCTGCCATCATACGAACGTGACCCATTGGCTCAATCGCACGAATACCAACAGCGGTGTCGAAGATTGCGTAGTGCTCTTGCTTGAGCCCAGGTGCATCTACAACGTGTCCGTTAGTGCTGATGTGATCAATGATTGCCTCGATGGTCTCCTGAGAGTAACCAAGACGGTGCAATGCGAATGGAATTGTCTGGTTAACAATCTGCATTGAACCACCAGTTGATAGCTTCTTGTATTTCACCAATGAGAAGTCTGGTTCGATACCGGTAGTGTCACAGTCCATCATGAAACCGATAGTTCCAGTAGGAGCTAGCAATGAAGCCTGTGAGTTTCTCCAACCGTTACGTGAACCGATTTCAGTGTTCAATGCCCACTGACGTGTAGCAGCTTCTAGAACTGAACGGTCAACTTCGGTGATTGCACGCAAGGTAGCGTTAGCAGCTTCGTGCTTACGCATAATGCGGTCGTGACCAGTCTTGTTGTGTGCGTAACCATCGTAGGTTCCAACAACACCAGCAAGTTCTGCTGAACGACGGTATGAAGCTGCAGACATCAATGATGTGATAGCTGCTGCCAATGCCTGACCTTCGGTGCTGTCGTATGGAAGGCCGATAGCCATCAACAACGCGCCTAGGTTTGCATAACCAATACCTAGCTGACGGAATGCACGAGTGGTTTCACCAATCTTCTCAGTTGGGAAGTCTGCGAAACAGATCGAGATATCCATAGCTGTGATGATTAGCTCTGAAGCCTTAGTGAACTTCTCGCTATCGAATGAACCGTCTGGGTTCAAGAACTTCAACAGGTTCAAGCTAGCCAAGTTACATGAAGAGTTGTCTAGGTGCATGTATTCAGAACATGGGTTAGATGCTGTGATGCGACCTGACTCTGGAGTGGTGTGCCAGTCGTTGATGATGTCGTCGTACTGGATGCCAGGGTCAGCACATGCCCAAGCTGCTTGCGCAAACTTGTCCCAAAGCTCTAGAGCGTCAACTTCTTCGATAACTTCACCGTTGGTGCGTGCACGAAGACCAAACTTGGTTCCACGCTCAACAGCAGTCATGAATTCTTCATTCACACGAACTGAGTTGTTTGCGTTCTGGTACTGAACAGAGTTGATGTCCTTGCCACCGAGCTCCATGTCGTAACCAGCATCACGCAATACGCGGATCTTGTCTTCTTCACGTGCCTTAGTGTCAATGAATTCTTCAATGTCTGGGTGATCAACATCAAGAACAACCATCTTTGCTGCACGACGAGTCGCACCACCAGACTTGATAGTTCCTGCAGATGCATCTGCACCACGCATGAATGAAACAGGACCTGAAGCTGAACCACCAGAAGAACGAAGAAGTTCCTTCGATGAACGGATGCGTGACAAGTTAAGACCTGCACCTGATCCACCCTTGAAGATCATTCCTTCTTCGCGGTACCAGTTAAGAATTGATTCCATTGAGTCATCTACCGACAAGATGAAACAAGCTGAAACCTGCTGCGGGCTTGAGGTACCTACGTTGAACCAAACTGGTGAGTTGAATGAGAAGACCTGGTTTAGCAGCATGAAGGTTAGTTCGTGCTCAAAAATGGTCGCGTCTTCTTCAGATGCGAAGTAACCGTGGTCACGGCCACCCTTTGTGTAGGTAAGGACAACTCTGTCGATTAGCTGACGAAGGCTAAATTCACGAGCAGCAGTTCCCAATGCACCACGGAAGTACTTAGTGGTAACGATTGTTGAAGCGTTTAGGCTCCAGAACTCAGGGAATTCTGCCCCGCGCTGCTCGAAGATGGTCTCGCCGGTCTTCCAGTTGGTCTGAACTACGTCACGGTATTCCCAGTTGACTTGTTCGTAAGGGTGAACGCCTTCAGTTGTATAGATGCGCTCGATCTTGAGCCCTTTACGCCCCTGACTAGCTGCACCGGCGTCGGTGTAAGCCGATGTATCGGTCATTTGTTGCCTTTCTTTCGTTTTTAACTTTTATGTTTTGTGATCGCCTTCGGTTAAACCGACTGCGAAACCTGGTTTTCGCGCTCAACTTTGAGCACTGCTATTGCTGCTTCGAAATCCTCTAGTGTCTCCCAACCCTGGTAAACACTGGCAAATCTCATGAAAGCCACCTCATCGAGCTTCCTAAGTGGCTCAAGGATGGCTAAACCAACCTCTTGAGCCTCAACTTGGGCTGCTCCGGTAGCTCTGATGGTCTCTTCGACCGTTTGAGCCAACATTGCTAGATCTGACTCGGTAACGGGCCTTCCCTGACAAGCTTTTCTGACACCATTTGCGATTTTGTCGCGGCTAAATGGCTCGGTTGTGCCCCCTCTTTTTACTACTGAAAGGCTTGAAGTCTCAGTAGTTGAAAAGCGAGCTCCGCACTCTGGGCACTGTCTGCGGCGACGAATCGAAGATCCATCGTCTGAAGTCCTAGAATCCATAACCCTAGAGTCTTCATAGCGACAAAATGGACAGTGCATGCTGACTCCTTTCGGGTTAATTCACGATAATTTCACTCAAGAGAAATCAACTATACACACAAGATGTGGTGATATTTCACTTCTCCGTCCCTATATCTTGTGGTTTCATCGCCTTTGAAGCAAATTATCTTTGTTGTCGGCGTGTTGCCTATAAACACGCGGATTTTGCTTTGCAAACCATAACCTTCAACCAAAGATTTAACCTTTCTGTTATCAACTAAACACAAAGATTTACCTTAGAAACGAGCGCGGATCGCATCTCCATGGGCTTGCAAACCCTCTGAATCAGCGATAGAGACAACATTATTTGCCACCTCTGACAAGGCTGATTTGCTGTATTTGATGACCTGTTGAGGCCTTAGAAATGTGTGAACGCCTAATCCTGAGCCAAATCTGGCCTGTCCCCCTGTAGGAAGCACGTGATTAGACCCTGCCAGGTAGTCGCCTAAAGAAACTGGCGAGAAATCCCCAACAAAAATTGCGCCGGCATTACTAATTTGACCTAAAAGATGATCATTTGAGCTTGTTTGGAGCTCCAAGTGCTCAGTGGCATAGAAATCAGCTATTTGAGCAGCTTGCTTTAGGTCCGAAACTAGAACAATGGCGCTCTGTTGGCCTGAAAGAGCCGCTAAAACCCTAGCTTTATTGCTGGTTTCAGCCACTTGACTAGCCATAGCGGACCTTACCTGTTCAGCAAATTCCAACGAATCGGTAAGCAAAACGGCGGCAGCGAATTCGTCGTGTTCAGCCTGAGAAATCAGATCTGCAGCAACAAAGTCAGGATTAGCACTGGAATCGGCAATGACCATCACTTCGGTTGGCCCAGCCTCAGAATCTATGGCTATAACTCCCCTAAGAAGCCTCTTAGCAGCCGCCACGTATAGATTTCCTGGTCCAGTAACCAAATTCACCGGTTCTAGCCCTATTTCTGGAATCCCGAAGGCAAAGGCGATTACTGCCGCCGGACCGCCAATAACATAAACGTCTTCGACCCCAAGTAGAGCTGCTGTTGCCAAAACAGTTGGGTGAGCCCTGCCCCCGAACTCCTTTTGGCCAGGTGTCGCGATAGCAAGCTTTTTGACCCCAGCTATCTGAGCTGGAACAACATTCATGATCACACTCGATGGATACACGGCTTTGCCACCAGGAACATATAAGCCAACCGAGTCAATCGGTTGATACCTCTGTTGAACTTCAGCTCCATCGGCTAGCTCAGCTGTAAAAGACTTTGGTTTTGCCTGTTCAGTTACTTTGCGAACTCGTTCAATAGCGACCTCTAGAGAAGTTCGAAGGCTTGGTTCTAGTGAACTGAGAGCATTGGCAAGTTCTTCGGAAGTGGCTTTGATTGGGTTGATGTCAATGCCATCAAATTTGTGAGCAATCGAGACCAAAGCCTCTGCCCCACCGTTTCTGATTTGTTCAACTAACGGGCGAATTTGTTCAAGTGCTGAATCGATATCGATGGCAGCTCTTGGTAACTCTTTGCTTACGAGTTCAGCAGAAATAACATGACCGCTGAGATCAAGTAATCGAATGAGTTCTGCCATGTTTGTTCCTGCCATTTTTTATCCATTTTAGGTGAATAAATTACATCTACTGGTTCAGCGGTCGGAAAGGTAAGTTAGCCTTGGTTTGAACTTAGAAGAAAGTTATATCGTGCAAGAGATCAATGATCCAACCGAGAGTCTGAAACAAGCATTTAGAAGACATGCATCTGGTGTCTGCATTATCACTCTCAACGATGCTTCAGGAAGCCCTGTCGGCTTCACAGCCACTTCAGTTACTTCTTTGGGGTCTGAGCCTGCCCTAGCAACCTTCAACGTTGCTAGAGGCGCAAGCAGCTGGCCGGCACTAAGTTCTGCTGAGTTCGTAGCAATCCAAATGCTGAACGAAGGTTCACTTGAATTAGCTAAGAAAATGTCTCAAGATCACACCAAAAGATTCTTAGACGACGACTGGTTTGTGGAACCAACCACAAAACTTCCAATCTTCAATCAAGTTAACGCTGTGCTTATTTGCAAAGTGCGTGAACGTCACGAAGTTGAAGCTAACGCAGTGATTGTGGTTGAGATACTTAGCGGCTTACTGGCCGAAGAGCTCCCCAGCTTGCTCTACCACCACAGAGGCTACGTCGTCCCCGGCGAGCGCCTGAGCTAAATCTTCTTGAGGTGCAGGAAGTGCATCTAGTGCACTCGTGCCAAAGTGTTGCTTGATTTCAGAAATCAATGGATCGCTCACAAAAACCTTGTGCTTGAGGCGATAAGGCGTTGAGCCATCAGTAGTTCTAAGTAACAGCTGCACTTCTGTTTGACCTGGGTAACGGGTAAATATTTTGTCAAGCAATTCAATGTTCGCCTTTGTTGCTAAGTGCTCGGCAATAACTACTTTCAATGGTCCAGCAAATCTTGAATCTTCTTTTTCTAGAACAGCAATTTCATTCACATTCATAGCGAAGCCATCGTCCCTAGGACGCATTCTTCCTCTGACCGCAACAATCGAATCTACGTTTAACTTAGAAAGATTCTCTTGATAGGTCTTACTAAAGATCATCAGAGTAATCTCTGCATCAAGATCCTCGATAGTGACATTGGCATAGATATTTCCAGATGATCTTGCGGTCTTGACCTCAATGTTGGTGATCAATCCAGCTAATGTCACTGGCTCTGCATCAACAAAGTTTTTCCGTTCATTGAAAGAGGCGATGGTTTCAGTGGCGCTTGATCTAAGTCTGCTTTCAGCTCCTTGCAGTGGATGAGCACTCACATAAAGGCCTAGCATCTCTCGCTCAAGGCTCAGTAGCTGTCGCTGTGGCCATTCCGCAAGGTTTGCAATCTTGTGATTGGTTTCATCACTTTCAAAATCATCAAATAGGTCTGCGTCTCCTGTTGACTTAGATTTCTTAGCCTTAAGTTCTGCTTCTATGATCTGCTCATGAGCTTCAAATAAAGCTCTGCGAGTAACGCCAAAGGAATCAAATGCCCCAGCTTTGATTAGCGACTCGATAACTTTCTTAGTGCACACAGAAGCTGGGACTTTAGAAACAAAGTCTTGGAAAGATTCGAATCTTCCCTTTGTTTCTCGAGTTGCAACTATTTCTTGAACAACTCCCAAGCCAACATTTCTAACCGCTTCAAGGCCGAACCTGATGTCTTTACCAACTGCTCGGAAATCTGCAATCGAGTCATTCACATCAGGAGCTAACACCTGGATACCAGCTCTTCTTGCCTCACTTAGATAAACACTTAGCCGATCTCTGGAACTTCGAACAGAAGTTAGCAGTGCTGCCATGTATTCCTGAGGGAAGTTTGCCTTCATATATGCAGTCCAATAAGAAAGCACGCCGTAGGCAGCACTGTGTGCTTTGTTGAAGGCATAGTCAGCAAATGGAAGCAGAGTTTCCCAGAGCTTGTTGATGGCATCATCAACATAGCCGTTTTGTTTCATACCGGCAGAGAAGTTAGCGAACTGAGCATCCAGTTCATCTTTCTTCTTCTTACCCATAGCTCGACGTAACTCGTCTGCTTGAGAGAGACTGAAGTTCGCTACTTTCTGAGCAACCGCCATTACCTGCTCTTGGTAAACGATCAAACCATATGTCGGATCAAGCACCTCTGCTAAAGGGTGTTCAAGTGAAGGATGGATTGGCTCATTCTTCTCCTTGCCATTTTTACGTTGAGCATAAGAAGTATGAGAACCCATACCCATAGGTCCAGGTCGATACAAAGCAATAGCAGCCGAGATGTGTTCGAACTTAGTTGGCTTTAGCAACCTCAACAGTGAACGCATCTGACCACCATCGAGCTGGAAGACACCTAGAGTGTCACCTCTGGAGAGCATCTCGTAAGTTGTTTCATCGCCATCTAAATCAAGATCTTCCAAAACAACTGTTATTCCTCGGTTCGATTGAGCGTTCTCAATTGCTTTATCCAGAACAGTCAAGTTACGAAGACCTAGGAAGTCCATCTTCACAAGCCCGAGTTCTTCACACGGATGTTGGGCGAAAGCTGTAATCACAGCACCGTCATCATCACGTCGAATAACAGGAATGACATCTAAGAGTGGCTCTGCAGACATGATTACACCAGCAGCATGCACGCTCGTCTGACGTTTCAGACCTTCTAGTCCTCTGGCTAAATCAAAAACTTTTCTAGCATCAGGATCTTCTTCGAGAATCTTTCTGAACTCTGCTGCTTCCTTATAGCGACTCTTGGAATCGGTAGCAGCTGCAGCAATTGCTATTGGTTCGAATTCAATTGGATCTTCATCAAATTCTTCGAAGCTATCCTCAACAACAGTTTCAACTGCGGATTTTTGCTTAGGGTCTTCAACCATTTCCCCTAGGGTCATATCTTTTCCTAAGACCATGCGAGGCATTGCCTTGGTAAGTTTTTCACCAACCGAATAATCCATACCAAGAACACGTGCAGCATCTTTAAGGCTCTGCTTGGCCTTAATAGTTCCGTAGGTAATAATCTGGGCAACTCGGTCATCACCATATTTTTGAGTGACATAACGGATAACTTCACCACGTCTGCGATCGTCGAAGTCAACATCGATATCAGGCAAGCTAACACGTGCTGGGTTCAAGAATCTTTCAAAAAGCAATCCGTATTTGATTGGGTCTAGAGCAGTAATACCAAGTGCATAGGCAACAAGTGATCCAGCTGCCGAACCACGACCAGGGCCAACTCTGATGCCTTGAGCTCTTGCCCAAGCAATAAAGTCAGCAACAACTAGGAAATAACCTGGGAAGTTCATGTTGTTAATAACTTGAATTTCGAATGCAACGCGCTCGCGATACTCGGCTTCGATGTTTTCACCGAAACGCTCACGCATACCTCGAGCTACCTCTTTTTCAAACCAACTGGCCTCGGTATCCCCTGCTGGGACATCAAATCTTGGCATCAGGTTACGTTTAGCAAAGCTGATGTCTGCACGCTCTGCGATAAGCAAGGTGTTATCGCATGCCTCTGGGAATTCTGCGAACAGTTCGCGCATCTGACGTGCACTCTTTAGGTAATAACCTTCACCATCGAATTTGAATCTACGTTCATCGTTTAGCTTGGTACCGGTTTGAACACAGAGCAGCGCTTCTTGAGCATCTGCGTGACCTGGTTCGGTGTAGTGAAGATCATTGGTGGCAACTAATGGAATGCCTAGGCCTTTGGATAACTTAATCAGATCGCTGAAGCTTCTGCGTTCAACGCTGGCACCGTGGTCCATGATTTCGATGAAGTAGTTTTCTTTACCGAAAATATCTCTAAACTCAGCAGCGGTTTCTAGTGCCTCTTTGTATTGACCCAGACGCAAACGAGTTTGCACTTCACCACTGGCACATCCTGAGGTAGCAATGATTCCTTTCGCATATTTAGATAGGAGTTCTCTATCCATACGTGGCTGGAAGTAATAGCCATCAAGCCATGCATAGGAAGAAAGCTTGAATAGATTTAGCATGCTGTCGTTATCAGTTGAGAGCATGGTTAGGTGTGAATAAGCACCTTTAGATAAGTCATCATCACCACCATCAGCCCAATAGGTTCGGGACTTATCCAGTCTTGAACCAGGTGCTAAATAAGCTTCAATGCCAATGATCGGCTTAATGCCTTTCTTGGTTGCCTGCTCCCAGAAGTCAAAAGCTCCAAAGTTATTGCCGTGATCGGTAATAGCGATAGCCGGCATTTTGAATTCAACGGCTTTATCTAAAAGTTGATCAACCTTGGCTGCCCCATCAAGCATCGAATAATCAGTGTGCACGTGTAAGTGAACAAAGTTTTCACTGTTACTGGACATTGATGTTGAACTTTTCTCTGAATTTTAAGGCTTAGGGCAAATAGCCTAATCTGACCTTAGTCAAACCTAGTTTGCCACTCCGCCGAGGCTTTACTCGCCGCGAAGGATGGCTAAAGAATCTGACAGGTCTTTAGGGTATGTGCTCTCAAAGCTCACATACTCCCCTTTAGTTGGATGCATAAAGCCAAGCCTCATGGCATGAAGCCACTGTCTTTCCATGCCTAACTTGGCAGCAAGCTTTGGGTCACAGCCGTAAAGTGTGTCACCTACCAAAGGATGTTTGAAAGCTGAGAAGTGCACTCTGATCTGATGAGTTCTACCGGTCTCCAGTTCAATCTCTAAAAGCGATGCCGCTGAGAACGCTTCCAAGGTCTTGTAATGGGTTACCGAAGGTTTACCTTCAGGTGAGACAGTGAACTTATATTCGTGTTTGAGATGTCTACCAAGTGGAGCATCAATGGTTCCAGCACTTGGATCTGGATGGCCTTGAACAAGTGCATGGTAGGTCTTATCAACCACTCGATCGCGAAAAGCTTGCTTCATTCTGGAATAAGCAATCTCTGTCTTAGTAAGAACCATCAAACCACTGGTACCAACATCTAGTCGCGAAACGATTCCTTGACGCTCAGCAACACCACTGGTGGACATTTCAATACCTAAGGCAAGTAATGCACCACCAACACTTGGACCAGCCCATCCAACAGAAGGATGGGCTGCAACACCTGCTGGTTTATCAACTACGACTATGTCGTGATCTTGATACACGACAACTAAACCTTCAACATTTTCTGCAACTAACTGCAGGGAAACTTTTGGCTTAGGAAGCATTACCTTCAACCAAGCATCAGCAATCAGTGAATCAGATTTTGAAAGGACAACATCGTTTTGTTCAACTAAACCTTCGGTAATCATGTCTGCAACAGCAGATCTCGACATCCCAAGTAACTTAGCAATGCCGGCATCAGCCCTAGAACCAGCTAGACCTTCAGGGACTTGAACTAAGCGTTGCTCAGTCATTCTTGCCGCCGATGCGATCGCCTCGAATAACTCGCAAAGCAATCAATGCAGCTGAAATAGAGATAGCCATGTCAGCTACGTTGAAAACTGGAAAGTTGAAAGGAATCTGAATAAAGTCCACTACGTGGCCATTAGGAAAACCAGGGTCTCGAACCAGTCGATCAATTAGGTTTCCAACAACCCCACCCAAAGCAAAGCCACCTAGAACTAGCCACTGCCTAGTTCTAAACTTTGGACCAAACCAAAGTAATGCCAGGGTCGCAAGGCTTGAAATGATTGTGAATACCCAGGTGCTAGCAGGACCTATAGAAAAAGCTGCCTTCGAATTAAAAGCCAAAGTGAAATGAAGTAATTCGCCAAGAATTGGAACAGGTTCGTATGGGCTTAGAAAATGAACTGCAAGGAACTTAGTTAGTTGATCTATGAAGATAACAGCTAGCGCAATGCTCAAGAACAAATACTTGCCCTTAGCCTTTGGTGTTGAGGTTGAGTTTTTCAACTAACTCAGATTTTAAAAGTGGCGTTAGTGATCTGAGTCGGTGAAGTTGGAACCTTCTGAGTTGAGGTGCCGGCTGCTTCAAGATCGCTTAGCTGACCTTCAATGTATGACTTCAGCTTTGCACGGTACTCTTTTTCGAAGTTCTGCAAACGTTCAACGTCGTTCTCGGCTAGTGCCTTCTCTTGCTCAAGTCTGCTCATGTCAGCCTTGTGCTGAGCTTCTGCTTCACGAACAATACGTGCTGCTGTTGCATGTCCTTCAGCGATGAGCGCGTCGCGCTTCTGCAAACCTTCACGAACGTGCTCTTCATGCAACTTGCGTGCCAACTGCAGCAAGTTGTTGGTGTTGTTAGCTTCGAAGGCACTCATGTCCTTTACAGCTTCAGGGAAGGCATTGTTTGGAGTTGTCGACTCAGGAATAGATGCTTCTGCGGAGTTAACCTGCTGCACCAGTGAAGCTCCGCTTCTCTGTAGTTCAGCGATACGTCCGTCAGCAGCAAGAACTCGTTGACGAAGTTCTTCGTTCTCTTGAGTTAGCTTGCGCATTTCTAGAACGATCTCGTCTAGAAAGTCATCAACCTCATCCTGGTCGTAACCTTCACGGAATTTTGTAGGTTGAAAACGCTTATTAACTACATCTTCTGGAGTTAAAGGCATCAGATTCTCCCTGTTCTCATTGGTCATAAACAAATAATGACCGCGGTCAAAAGTTAAGGCTACCCTACCTTGTCGAGCTATGTGAGTGTTGCTAACAACCCGTCAATTAGCCCTAGGGCCAGAAATAGCACGAATATCGATAGATCTAGGTAACCCCCACCAACTTTGATGGGCTTGATAATCCTAGAAAGTGGCTTCACAATCCAGTCAGTTAGTAGATAGGCAGTCTCTGCAAGTGCTAAGAAAATACCTTTTGGTCTGAATCTGGGGTTGTATGCCCTTATCCAATCCAAAATGATTCGGCCCAACAGGACAATACGGAAAATATCTATTACCCAAATAAGGATTGCAGCAATTTGAGGCATGAAGCGCTTTACTTATGGACGAATGATCAGACGATCGCTTTCGGCTTCGAGGACCTCGTCTGAATCACCATCAATGTCAACACCTAGAGGAGCTAGCAAGTAAACATGCTCTGCCACACGCTTTGACTCTGCCTGCAGACCAGCCTTCAGACCTGACATGAAGTCAACAAGTCTTCTAGTGTCTGAATCGCTTAGATTCACAACGTTGACGATAACTGGAACTGAATCGCGAAGAACTTCTGCGATCATTCCTGCGTCTGCGTAAGTATTTGGTTGCACTGTTTCAATGCTTGAAACTTCGTAGCCTCTTCTTTGAGGTCGAACTGCTCGAGCTCGTGACTCAGTCTTAGGGGCAGAACTTCGTGCCGCTTGAGGTGGCTTAGTGCCGCCTAGTGAAAAGAACTCTTTAACCCAGTCAATTGCACCTGACATGGCATCTCCTTTGGTCTAAAACCCCGATATCCCTAGATTAAGGCGGAAACTAGCGGTTTCCAGTTATTGCGGTACCAATTCGTAAGTGTGTCGCACCATGCCTAATTGCCTCTTCGTAGTCCCCTGACATACCGGCGGAGATGAATTTGGCTTGAGGAGCAATTGTTCTAAGTTCTTCGCTTGATTTAGCAATAGTTTCGAAATATGAGGCAGCGGTTCCCTCAAGGCCAGCAACACCCATAACCCCTAATAGATTCAACTGTTTAGCTTCAAGAACGGTTTCAGCAAATGACAACAAGGCCTCTGGGAGTATTCCGCCTCGCCCAGGATCTCCCGTTAGGTTGAGCTCAATAAAGACATCTAGCTGGCTCTCAGGATCCTTAGCAAGCTGTTTCACTAACTCATTCAAGAGTGACGGTCTATCCAGCGAGTGCAGCACCTTGCTGTATGTCAGCATCGATTTGACCTTGTTGGATTGCAGTTGCCCAACAAAGTGCCAGGTTGGCTCAAGACCAGATTGGTTTGATAACTTAACTTGCTCTGCCTTGGCAGAAGCTTCTTGATCTTTGTTCTCGCCAAAATTAGATTCGCCCAGTTTTAGAAGCTCTAGAACTAAATCTGCAGGATGATTTTTAGAAACAATGACTAACTGAATCTCATCTGATTGACGATTAGCTTCTTGGGCTGCTTGATCAATCCGAGCATGAACCTCAGTAAGACGTTCAGCGAGGGTTAGTTGAGTCATTTCCTATTGCAAGAAATCAGGAATGTCATAGCCATCGTCGAAACGGCTAGCGTTTGTCTTCTGCTCCCATGGCTTCTGCTCTTCAACTACTTGTTGAACCTGAACAAAAACTTCTTCTTCCTCTTCAACTGCAACTGGAATCAAGCCAGTGTTACCTGCATACCAGAGTGGTGCTTCAGCTGTTTCAAGAATTGCTTCTGCTTCAGCAATAACCGGAATTGCTCCTGAAACTGGAGCTGAGAATCCTGTTGCTCGCTGCACTGGACGAGGTCCAGCTTCATCAAAGCCAGCACCAATAACGGTTACGCGAATTTCATCACCAAGCGCGTTATCGATAGATGTACCAAAGATGATGTTTGCTGATGGATGAACAACTTCCTGAATCAAACGTGCAGCGTCGTTTACTTCTTTCAACTTCATGTTTGAAGCAGCAGCGAACTGAATCAAAACGCCGCGAGCATTGTCGATGCTGTTTTCAAGTAGTGGGTGGTTGATAGCTTGCTCAGCTGCGCGCATTGCACGGTCTTCACCCTTAGCTGTTCCAATACCCATTAGAGCAGTTCCTGCTCCTTGCATTACTGATTTCACGTCTGCGAAGTCTAGGTTCACAAGACCTGGTTCAGTAATCAAATCTGAGATACCCTGAACACCGGCGCGAAGAACATCATCAGCCATGCTGAACGCGTCAGTGAAACTTAGTTCTTCATCATTTAGTTCAATAAGTCTTTGGTTTGGAACGATGATCAAAGTGTCAACTTCTGCACGAAGAGCATCGATGCCTGCTTGTGCATTTTCTGCACGACGTTTACCTTCGAAATCAAATGGACGACTAACAACACCAACGGTCAACGCACCAGCTTGCTTGGCAATACGAGCAACAACCGGTGCAGCACCAGTTCCAGTTCCGCCACCTTCACCAGCAGCAACAAACACCATGTCTGATCCGCGAAGAACTTCAGCGATCTCATCTACGTGATCTTCAGCTGCTCTGCGACCAACTTCAGGATCAGCACCGGCTCCGAGGCTACGAGTGTTGGAACCACCGATTTCTAATTTCACATGTGCTTCAGATTTCAGTAAGTCTTGACCGTCTGTGTTGATTGCAATGAACTCAACACCTCTTAGACGCTTCTCAATCATCTGGTTGACAGCGTTACCGCCGGCACCGCCGACGCCGACAACTTTGATTACTGCCAAGAAGTTGTTTACCAATGGATCTGACATGTTCTTCCTTCGTATAAGCCACATCTAGCGAACCTTAAACCTCAACTTGAGGGTTAAGTATGTTCACTTTATGCTGTTTCGCCAAGAAACTAAGCGGTAAAGCACCTAAATTGGTGGAGATTCTAAGGCGTGTCTAAAACTGGCTAATGGATAACACTTGGGGTCAAAGGAGAAGAAACATCGAAGGTTGCTCTACCTTTTGTTGATGTTTTGGCAAGCAAAGTTTTCAAGACTTTCGATTTCAAAATTGATTGACTTGAATCTCCCCAAATGATTGTTTGAGCAGAGTATCCCCTGAGCTGAAGTGTTACGTTGTCCTTTGTTTTGGCTTGAATGTATGCAACGCGTTTTAGAAGTTGGGCTGGTAACGCTAGCAGCACATCAATGGCCTGAGCGTAACTCTTCGAAGTTTTTGGATCATCGTTGACGATGATGGTTGGCAAAAGCTCATAACCTGAAGCCACACCTAGGTTCACTCCTGCTGGGTCGTATAAGAACCTGGTACCGCCACGAACAACAATCGAGATCGGGGTTCGCTCCGTTATTCGAACCTCAAGTGAGTGCGGCGGTTTGCTGATAAGCGAGATGCTTTCAATCATCTTGAATTGGGATAAGTCCTCAGCAACAGAAGCCTCACTAATCATCGGTAAAGGCGAACCAATTCGTTCCTTAAGAATTGCCAGGATTTTTTGGTTAGATACCTTTGAAGTTCCGGTAACAGTTATCTTGTCAATTGAAAGCAATGGCGTAAACATTGTGGCCAGAACCAAAAGCACTAACCCAACTAACGAAAAGGCAACTGACCTAAGGAAAACTTTTCTGACTCTCGACTCTTTGGTAAATCTACGTGCTTCCTTGCTGGCTTGTCTGCGTTGAGCCAAATCACCAAATGAAAATTTCCGAGCCGGCTTAGGAACTTTCTTAGCCTTAACAGCCTTCACTGCCGGTTTCTTGGAATCCCGGTTTGGTGTTTGTGAGTAACGGTTTTTAGGAGGTTGCAATTTAGCTCTCTAAAGCTTTCAAGATTCCAGGCACCTGACGATATACATCGCCACAACCCATAGTGATAACGAAATCACCTGGTTGAGCAATCGCTGAAACAGCTTTCGGAACATCATCCCAGTTAGGCACATAGTGCATTCTTGCTTGATCAATAAAAGCTTCTGCAATTAGAGCACCTGTAACACCAGGCTCAGGATCTTCTCGTGCGGCATAGATATCAAGCACCACTACTTGATCACTTAGGGCAAGTGCTTCAGCAAACTCTTTAGCGAATAACCTAGTGCGGCTATAAAGGTGAGGTTGGAAGACAGTAATTAATCTTCCAGAACCAACAACCGCTCTAGCTGCACTAAGCGCAGCAATAACTTCAGTTGGGTGATGAGCAAAGTCGTCATAGACCTTCACTCCCCTGTGTTCGCCGTGTAATTCAAATCTTCTTTCAGTTCCACCAAAAGTTGCAATAGCAGCCAAAGATGATTTGGCATCAAAACCCAATCCGACTAGCACTCCAAACGCACCAGCAGCGTTAATTGCATTGTGAAGGCCTGGCACTTTTAGCTGGGCTGAATACTGCTCGCCAAGATAACTAATTGTGAAAGAAACCTGTGCTGCAGTTGCATCGACATGAACTATAGAAACATCAGCTTCTGAACTTTGTCCAAATGTAATTACCTTCTTATCGCTAAGAAGTTTAGTTACTCGAACTGCTCCTGGGTCGTCTGAACTTATGACAACAAACTCACTTGCACCATTGGCAAACCGAGCAAACTCGGCTTCAAAGTTCTCAAGAGTGCCGTAGTGATCTAGATGATCTGGATCAACATTGGTAATCAACGCAACAGCTGTTTGATAGTGCAGGAAAGAACCATCTGATTCATCCGCTTCAATAACGAATAGTTCAGAAGAACCACTTGCCGATGATGTTCCATAGGCTGCTATGACTCCACCATTTACAAAACTAGGATCTTCACCTAAAGCCTTTAGACCAGTGATAATCATTCCGGTACTAGTTGTCTTGCCGTGAGCTCCTGCAACAGAAATCAAAGTCTTCTTATCGGTCAAATACTTTAGAGCCTGAGACCTGTGTAAAATCGGTAACTTCTTCTCCTGAGCCAAGACGTATTCAGGGTTGGTAGGCCATAGCGCTGAAGTGACAACAACGGTGTCACAGTCTCCCAAGTTTTTAGCATCGTGACCGATGTGTATTTCAGCACCTAGTTTCCTAAGTTCCAAAATGTTGCCCGATTCACGAACATCGCTACCGGTTACTTTATGACCAGCTTTGATAAGCATTCGAGCAATTCCGCTCATGCCAGATCCACCGATGCCAATGAAGTGCACCTTGCCAAGATCTGCTGGTACCGCTTGGCTGTAATCAGGTTTGATGGTCATAAATTCCTAAAGATTTCTTTTAAGACTAAGTTCGGGTCAGTAAGGTGAACCCTTACAACACGCCATTAACTAACTTGAGAAGCCTTTGCGCACCATCACCGAAACCAGTTGCCTGGGCCTTTTCCTTCATAGCTGTGCGCAACTTGCTGTTACTGACCATAGGGATTAGTTCAGATCGAACATACTCAGGGGTGAAATTGGCATCAACGACCAATACAGCTCCACCGGCAGCGACTACCTGTTCAGCGTTTAGTCGCTGTTCGCCATTACCAACAGGGTAAGGAACAAATACAGCAGGTAAACCAACAGCAGTAAACTCTGAGACTGTGGCGGCCCCTGATCTAGCCACCGCGAAATCAGCTGCTGCGATAGCCAGATCCATGCGATCGCAATAACTTAGTCGCACGTAACTGCCAGTATGGATTGGCTCTAAACCAGCCTTGTCACCAACAATGTGAATCACTTGAATACCAGCAGCGTCTAAGACCGGCCTAGCAGCCTCGATGGTCTCATTTATCTTTCTAGCACCAAGAGATCCACCTGTAACGAGCAGCGTAGTTAGTTTGGTATCTAAGTTGAAAAACTTAGTCGCTGCCTTCTTGGTATCACTACCGATGATTTCTACTATTTCTTTACGAAGTGGCATTCCAGTTAGAACTCCGTTAGCCAACTTGGTGTTAGGAAAAGTAATCGCTACCGCTGAAGCACGTTTTGCTCCAAGTCGATTGGCATAGCCAGGTAATGCATTTGCCTCATGAATTACATAAGGGATCCCCATGGCTAGAGCTGCTCTATAGGCAGGTGCGCTTGCATATCCACCAAAACCAACGACGACATCAATCTTGTGATCTCGAATATAAGTTTTAACCTCTTCAACAGCTTTTCTGAAAGCGGCTGGGAACTTAAATGCATAAGCATTTAGTTTTCTAGGCATCGGAAGTCGAGCAACAATAAGAAGTTCATAACCTCGCTCAGGTACCAGCCTTGATTCCAAACCTTCAACGGTTCCAAGAGCTACAACGCTGTGCTTACCCGGTTGTAACATGATTTGATCTGCCAGAGCTAGTAACGGGTTTACATGCCCTGCAGTTCCTCCACCGGCTAGAAGATAGTTCGTCATCTCCTAGCGGTCCTCTCCTTCGACTTTGGATCTCTTTCGATTGCCGCAGTCCTCTGCTTAGGGTTTGGTTCTCTTTCAATGGCAAGGACAACACCTAATGCCATCAAAACTGCAATTAGAGATGAACCACCTTTAGAAATCAAAGGGAGCGGAACACCAAGTACAGGCATCAAATGCAAAACAACGGCGATGTTGATAAGTGCTTGTAACAAAATCCAAAGCATGATTCCCGTGGCTGCTAGTGATGCAAATTGAGATCTGGCACCGCTAGCAATGTTTCTGATGTGCTTAGAGAGCAAGAAGAAACAACCAAGCACAACAAGAGCTCCTATCATTCCCCACTCTTCTCCGATGATGGCAAAGATAAAGTCGTTCTCAACTTCAGGAATCCAACCCCAGTTCAATTTGGATTGACCAAGACCGGTCCCAAAGATTCCACCAGAAGCTAGAGCCCAGGTGCCGTGCTTTACCTGCCAGTTAGCACCATCATCAACCTCAGAGCTGAGGCCAAACAGACTCACAAAGAAATTCACGATACGAAGCACACGAGACGGTGACAGCACCGCTCCTGCTGCAAAACCAATGGCAGCTAAACCATAGAACTTCCTCAAATGCTCTTTAGGTAAACCAGCTAGATACATCATCATGATCACGATCAGCACGATAACGATTGCCGTTCCCATGTCTCGTCCAGTAACGAAAACCAATAAAGCAGATCCGAATCCTGCAACCAGAGCTTGTTTACCACCTCGGTTAAAGTCCCAGAGATCAACATCTCTCTGACTGAGGAAACTAGCAATGAAAAGAATCAAACCGAGCTTTAGAAACTCAGATGGCTGAACTTGGATAAAGAATATTCTGATCCAGTTGGTGTTACCTCCAACTGAAACACCGATACCTGGCACGAGCACAAGTAGTTGCCCAATGATTCCACCGAAAAGCAATAAGTTGGAAAATCGTTGAACCCATTGCATGTCACGCATCGAGATAAACAACATTGCTCCAAGACCAATGAGCGCATAAAGCAACTGTCCTCTGAAATAACCAAAAGGGTCACCGTCTGCTTTGATTGAGTTCACGTTGGATGAAGACAGGACCATGATTAGGCCAAAGCCAACCATCAAGATGATCAACATCACCAACGAATAAAAAAGCTTTGACTGATGCAAGAAATACTCATCGAACCACTGGGTAGTTGATTGAACAGGTGTCTTCATAAATGAGGCAAAACGACCTGCAGGTGCTTGACGTTTTTGTTTAGCCTGCGGCCTTTGTTGCTTTTTATCTCTAGCCATAGCTAAACCATTTCTTTCTTTATTGCCTGGGCAAACGCATTGCCTCTATCTGCATAATCTTTGAATTGATCCATCGAAGCTGCAGCAGGTGCCAGCAGCACGGTATCCCCCGCAACTGCCATCGAGCTAGCAATTTTCACAACTTCGGTCATAACTTGATCAGCTGAGACAATCACTTCAAAAACTTTTGTTTCTGGTGCATGCAAAGCAAGAGCTGCAAGAACTGGTTCTCTATCCAACCCGATAACAATGGCTGCCTTGATTTTCTTTGCATACCGTTCAACCAGCGGTGAAACATCAACACCTTTTAGTAAGCCACCAACTACCCAGATAACTGAATCAAAAGTGGCTAGAGCCGCAGCTGCTGCATGAGGGTTAGTTGCCTTTGAGTCATCTACCCAGGTGATGTTGTCTTTCTCAAGCACGAGTTCAATCCGGTGAGCATCAAGACGAAATTCCCTTAGTGCACTAGCAATCTCTTGAGGCTGAACACCGGCTGCTCTTGCGATAGCAGCAGCAGCTGCGATGTTAGAGATGAGGTGTGGGCTGACCAGCGCAATGTGTTTCAAATCTTCTAGTGTTGCTAACTCTTCTGCAACCGAAGGGTCATCAATAAAAGCTCGATCTACCAACAAATCTTCAACCCAACCAATTTCATTAGGTGCAGGTGTATTTACTGTGAATCCAACTGCTTGCGCAGTTGAACTATTAGAAGAGTTCTCCATCAGTTGATAGGTCAAAGTATCTGCAACGTTATACACGCAGCAAACACTGGTGTTGTTGTATATCTTTCCTTTGGTGTTTGCATACGCTTCGAAAGACCCATGCCAGTCAAGATGATCATCTGCAATGTTTAGGACAGCGCTGACTAGTGGGCTGATTTCATTGATGTAGTGCAGTTGAAAACTGCTTAGCTCAACAACCAAAACTTCAAAGTTTGCTGGGTCGCGAACAACATCAAGAATTGGAACACCTATGTTTCCGCAGGCAGCAGCCCTAATACCACCTGATAGCATCATCTGCTCGACTAACTGGGTAACTGTGGTCTTACCGTTGGTACCGGTAATGCAAAGCCACTGAGATGGCATTCCTGACTTATCTCTAACTCGCCAGGCAAGATCTATATCGGTCCAAATTGGAATTTCAGTTTGTTGTGCTGTAACAAGTAGTTCATCTTCTGGCTTTATGCCAGGAGATGTGATGACTAAATCTGCTCCAAAAGATTCAAAAGCAGAAATGGAATCTGATTTGTTTGAACCAACTAAATGGCTAACCCCTAGAACATCAAGAACATCCAAGCTCTTCTCATCAGCCTTATCGGCGATGACAAAAACTGTTGCACCTAATTCAGCTAACGTATCTGCAACTGAGAAACCGGTAACACCAAGTCCATAAACTACTGCTTTTAGCTGGCTCCAGTCAGAATGCCAACTATCTAAATGTTCCAAGTTGTTCATGCAACCGAACCATAAATCCACTCGACATAGAACAAACCAATTCCAGCCATAACTAGAAGCCCGCAGATAATCCAGAACCTAACCACAACTGTGACTTCGTTCCAACCTTTGAGTTCGAAGTGGTGGTGAACTGGGCTCATCAAGATGATTCTTCTTGGTTTACCGGTTGTCCACTTAGTGATCTTGTAAACACCGCGTTGCAAAATAACTGATCCTGCTTCGATAGCAAAGATTCCACCAACAAGAACTAGCAATACTTCTGTTCTTGACAAGATGGCAAGAGCTGCAAGAGCACCACCAATACCAAGTGAACCTGAATCACCCATGATGATTTGCGCAGGGTTGGTGTTAAACCAGAGGAAACCAATTAGCGCTCCAACAATGGCTGCTGCCACTACTGCCAAATCAAGTGGGTCTCTGGTGTCATAGCAATTAGGCGCAAGATTATTGATGTCACAAGCCTGGTTGAATTTCCAGAAGCCAATAACAGCAAAAGCTCCAATCGACATAATCAAAGAACCAGTAGCAAGTCCATCTAAGCCGTCAGTGATATTCACTCCATTAGATGTGCTAACTACCAACAGGTAAATCCAGAACAGGAAGGCTGCAACTCCAATCCAAATTCCAACATCTCCCCAACTCTGTGGGGCGAGCTTCATCAGATCAAAACCGGTATCTCTAAATAGTGAAACTTCGGTGGAAGCTGGAGACAAACCAGAAGCATCTTTGTTCTGCAAAGAAGCCCAAGCAAAGATTGTTGCAACCACTACTTGACCGGCTATCTTCAAAATTCCAGAAAGACCAGCACTCTTTTGACTTCTTACCTTTAGAAAATCATCTAAGAAACCAACAAGGCCAAGACCCACCATCATGAAAAGCACCAACAGTGCAGATTGAGTAGGGATCTCGCCGTTATAAGCCTTAGCTAAGAAATATGCAGTGACCGAACTTATGATGATCGCGATACCACCCATGGTCGGCTTACCGCGTTTAACTAAATGAGTTTCAGGGCCATCAACTCGAATTGGTTGCCCCCAACCCAAGCGCTTGAAGAACCAAATCAGAGTTGGTGTGAACACTAGAGCAAAAACTAAACCTAATAATCCGGCAAGCAGAAGAGCTCTCATTTGGTCTCCTCCAACAGGTCATCGCCTAGGTAACGTAAATTTGCTGACTTCGAGGATTTCACTAGAACGATTTCCTCTCCTGTAAGCATTCCACGCAAGAAGCCCAGAGCCTCGGAGATTTCATCAAAATACTTTGATTCGCCATCCCATGAGCCTTCTTGAGAAGCCCCCATATGAATAAGTTTCGCTCCAAGCCCCACAACGACAACCTGACTTAGGTTCAGGCGAACTGCGATACGGCCGATAGCGTCGTGCTCAACAGCGCTGAACTGCCCTAGCTCTGCCATCTCACCCATCACTGCAACGGTCTTTTTACCGCTTAGTCGGCCTAATTGAGCCAAGGTCTGCAAAGCAGCTCGCATGGATTCTGGACTTGCGTTATAGGCATCATTAATAACTACTAGCCCATCTTTACGAACATGCTTTTCCATGCGCCAGCGTTCCGCCAAATTCATAATCTCTAGAGCTGAGATGCTTGCCTTTTGATCGATACCAAGAAGGTCACCAACACTGAGTGCAGCCAGTGCGTTATAGACATGATGTTCACCAAGGATTTTTAGTCTCACTGAATCCGAAGATCCATCTGGTCTACTGAAATCAAAACTGGTTCCCTCAAGTGAGAGCGTGATGTTTTTGGCTCTGTATTGAGCTTGTTCGTTAGTTCCAAAGGTAAGAACTTTGGCTTTCGTTCTTGAAGCCATGCTCGCAACTCTGGAATCATCAATGTTGAGTAGCGCTATTCCAGTGCTGTCTAATTCTTCGACTAGTTCAGCTTTGATCTTCTCGGTAACTTCAATACCGCCGAATTCGCCAGCGTGAGCCAAGCCAACTTTAAGTTCAATGCCAATATCCGGTTTACACATCTTGGCCAGGTATCGAATACTTCCCAAACCGTCAGCACCAAGCTCGACCACCAAATACTTTGTATCTTCAGTAATCTTCAACATTGAGTACGGAGCGCCAACTTCATTGTTGAAAGATTCTTCAGGAGCGATTGTGTCTCCTGCAATTGAGAGCACTTCACGCAACATATTCTTAGTTGTTGTCTTACCGTTAGATCCGGTAACACCAATTACTTGCAGGTTACCTTTGGCTTTAACTTCTGCAACAACAAACTCTGCCAACAAGCCAAGTGCATGAACTACATCGGCTACCACTAACTGGTTAATCTCTTCATCGACTTTATGGTCAACTATTGCTGCCACTGCCCCATTAGCAATTGCATCCCCGATGAACAGGTGCCCATCTGTTACTTCCCCAGGTTTAGCAACAAAGAGTGAACCAGCTTTGACTAATCTTGAATCCGTTTCAACTGAACCAGTGACCTCAGTTTCCCCAACACCGATGAGTTCGGCATTAATTACTCTTGCGATTTCTTTAAGACTCAGACTAATCATTAGTAGCCCGCCTCTTTGAGAGCAGCTCTGGCTTCTGCTCTTGCAGAATAAGGAGTTCTTACTCCTTCGATATCTCTATAGTCCTGATGACCTGGCCCTGCCCACAAAATCGCATCGCCAGGTTTCACAAGTGAAACAGCTAATCGAATGGCTGCTTCTGGAGGTGAGACTTCATGGATTTCAAGTTCTGGACGGAAATTCTTAGCAGCTTCGACAAGAGTCTTTCTGATTGATGCTGGATCTTCGAATCTAGGGTGATGATCGGTAATCACCAAAATGTCACAACCAGCAGCAGCAACCTTAGCCATGTCAGGTCGCTTAGAAGCATCACGATCACCGTCAGCTCCAAAGAGCATCAAGACTTTACCTTTGGTAACTTTTCTAACTGCTGCCAAAGTATTCAAGAAGGCATCAGGGCTGTGACCAAAGTCAACATAAACATTCGGCGCACCCGCTGGTGAAACTAGTTCTGTTCGGCCAGGTAGATAAGCATCAATACCGTTAGCGATTGCCTTCGCAATAACTTCAAAGTCATAGCCAGCAGCAACTGCCATAACTATTGCTAAACCAGCGTTAGCAGCCATGTGTGCTCCGAGAATTGGGACACTGCTGACTAAATGTTCACCATTGGGTCCAACAAGTTCGAACTCTGTTTTACCTGGTAGTTCGTTTGTCACTGCAACATGCCAATCAGCTTCAATATCGGCATGGCTTGCAATTGTCACGACCGGAACTTCACTCAAAGCTGCAACATCTTTACCGAATGAGCTATCTAAACAAATCACCGCTTTGCTTGACTTTGCTTTAGTGAAAAGCCTTGCTTTCGCTTTTAGATATTCATCGAATCCTGCGTAATCATCAAAATGATCGTGCGAAAGATTAGTAAAGCCAGCAACATCAAAATGGATGCCGTCGACTCGCAGTTGAGTTAGAGCTTGAGCGGAGACCTCGATTGCAACATCAGTAACGCCTTTTTCACGCATGCGTGCAAGTAGTGCTTGCATCTCAGGTGATTCAGGAGTGGTCAGACGGCTAACAATTACCTCACCTGCGATGTGACGCTCTGCAGTTGAGGTTAGCCCTGTTACCCTACCTAACTGACGCAGTAAACCCTCAAGAAGGTAACTGGTGGATGTTTTACCATTGGTGCCTGTAGTTCCAAAAAGAATAGGCATGTTCCCTGGCGTATTGCCATAAACAAAAGCGGCGAGCTCCCCTAGGCGCTTACGTGGTTCTTCAAGAACTAATACTGGAACAGTTGCCTTAGAAGCTAATTGCAATCCAGCCCTATCTGTAACAACAGCAACAGCACCTAGCTCTTGAGCCTTGGAAATGAAGTTAGCACCATGAGTTTTGATTCCAGGCATCGCAACAAATAGGTCACCAGGTCGAAGATCTCCAGTGTTCATGCTTATGCCAGTGAGAGAAATGTTGGAAGTGGCAGAATATTCCAAACCGAAATGCTCAGCCAGATCAGTCAGTGTTACTGGTGTTACCTGCTCTGGCCTCAGAATCGGAGGAATAGACTGCTTGATTTCCATGATTACCAGTTTGTCGCTAACTTCTTAGATTTGGTTGTTGAAGGGTGCACAGCGTAAGTCTTGAGCACCTGTTTCATGACAGATACGAAACCAGGAGTAGCACCAAGTGAGTTGCTAACAGTTCTGGACTTGTACGCAGTTACGGCAACGATGTATTGCGGATCTTCAGCTGGAGCGATACCGACGAATGAAACAGCGTGCAGCCTTCCATAACCTTTGCCTTCGGCAATCTGAGCTGTTCCGGTCTTACCACCAACTCGATATCCCTGGATTCGTGCTGTTCTACCGATAGGACCTTTCTCAACAACTTTTTCCAACATGTCCATTGTTAGCGAGGCACTTGCTTCGCTAATAACTCGGACCGGTGCATCAACAGCTGTCTTAGTCATGTTTCCGTCTTTATCGCGGCAACCTTCAACCAAGATTGGTGACAGGCGAACACCTTTGTTAGCAATTGCTTGATAGATACCTGCAGTTTGAATAGGGGTGAGAGAAACACCTTGGCCGAACATAACAACTTTGTCAGTCATCTTGTCCCAGGTTTTGTAATCGGAAAGCTGTCCTGAAGATTCACCTTCAAAGTTCACTCCGCTTCGTGAACCCATGCCGAATTTCTTCATGTATTCATATCGAGTAGCGCTATCGACCTTGCCGCCAATCTGAACCAGACCAGTGTTTGATGACACCGCGAGAACACCAGTAAGAGTTAGTTTCTCTGGTGCGTGGATTTCTGAGTCATTAATGTATTGGCCCCAAGGCATTCTCAATTTATCTGGAGCGACAACTTGAGTTAAAGGAGTTGCCTTGCCATTGTCAATAGCTGTTGCGGCTGCAACGGCTTTGAGAATAGAACCAGGTTCGAACGCTGACTGAAAAATTCTGGAATGTCTATTCTGCTCAGCAACAGCTCCAGGACGATTTGGGTCAACAGAAGGAGCCTCAGCTGCAGCAAGTATTCTTCCGGTTCTAGCTTCAATAACAATTGCGCTAGCCCAGTCAGCTTTCAACCGTCTAACGGTTGCCGCCATCTCTTGTTGAGCTGCGTACTGCAAGTCCGAGTTGATGGTGAGTACCACATCTGAGCCATCTCTTACCGGTGTGATGGTTCTTACAGAAGACGGGATTTTAATAAGGTCAGCACCTTGTTCGTAGATCTCTCGCCCATCTGTTCCAGCCAAGCAAGAGTTCATCATACGTTCGATACCAGCTAGAGCAGATCCATCAGAACCAACAAAACCAATTAGGTTTCCAGCAACAGCTCCATCTGCGTAGTGTCTGGATTGTTTCCTATCAAAGTAAAGCCAAGGAATGTCTAAGTTTTTAAGTGTCGTGTATGCAGAAGCGCTTACCGACTTCTTTAGGTTCGCGTAGCGACCAACTCCAGTCATTTTGCTAAGAATGCTCTCGGTTGGGATGCGAAGAATTCCCGCAATCTTTTCAGCTATTTGTTCTTTAGTGAAAGAAACTTTTTGCTCGTTGATAGTTAGCACAACAGGACCTACGTTAACCGGGTCAATGTTCACATCCCAGCTAAATGATGTGGTGGCCAGAATATGGCCTTCTGTATCAACAATGTTTCCACGAACGGCTTCGATGTTGCGCTCAACAAGACGTGCCTTCAGAGATTCAGCATTTATCTCTGGTGCTGCGATGACTTGGAACCAAACCAATCGTCCAAAGAATAAAACCAGGACGATCAAGACGACAGAGTTAAAACGTCTTTGACGTCTATCTATCTCATCCTGATCCATGAGTTGCCCCTACCGAGTTTTAGTGAGTTGGTGAGGCAGGAATGCCCGCACTAGGCAAAACTACTTTGGTAGAGCCTGTATTTGCGGGGATGACACTCGTCGAATTTGGATTAACAGTTGGCACTTCAAGCTTTGCCTTTTTCGCAGCAGAGAATTTGGAAGGATCGCTCTTGGAGATCATTGCAGCGTTAGCAATCAAGTTAGAGGAAACAGAGTTGGCGTTACTAACTGATGCAGGAACTGCATTACCTAGCACTTTTCCTTCACGAACGTTTAGGAATACCTGGTTCGAGCTAACAATCATGCCCAAGGCACGTGCACTGTTAGCAAGGTTTTGAGGAGAGCGAAGGGAATCAACCTGTTGACCAACAATCTGAGCCTGAGTTGAAAGCTCAGCACTTTCACGCTTTAGTTCAGAGATCTTGTAAATCGATTGGTTACAAAGCAAGTTGATAAGCAGGTTCAACACAACAACTGATACCAAACCGTAGATGACCTTCTTGGCTAATCCTTTAGAAGCACTGGTAGCAACAGCACTTCTGACAGAAACAGCTTGCTTCGGTCTGCGAAGCGGTGCCGGAACATTCGATACCGGTCTTAGGTGTCTCCGAGGTGCAATCGGACGAATAGGTTGAGCTGCTCTTAATACGCTCATGCGGCGTTCCTTATCTTTTCGGCAGCACGCAGGCGAACTGATGCAGACCTTGGGTTTTCTTTGATTTCTTCTGGTGTTGCTTTTTCAGCGCCACGAACAACTAGTCGAAGTACTGGGGCATGTTCAGCAAGCTCAATTGGAAGATCAACTGGCGCTGAAGAGGTAGCTGCGGCAACAAGTGCCTGCTTGACGATTCGGTCTTCTAAAGATTGGTATGAAAGAACTAACACTCTGCCGCCCACTCTTAGTGAGTCGATAACCGCAGGGATTGTCTCTTCGAGAATCTCAAGTTCGCTGTTTACTTCAATGCGAAGGGCTTGGAATACTCGCTTAGCAGGGTGACCTGAACTCTTACCAGGGATGAATGGAACAATCTTTGAGATGATCTCAGTTAGCTGTTTGCTGTGAACAAAAGGAGTCTGGGTGCGAACTTTGACAATCTGCTTAGCAATTGGCTTTGCGTAACGCTCTTCACCATAAACTTTGAAGATTCTTGAAAGTTCATCTTCGCTGTATTCATTTAGAACCACTGCTGCGGTTAGCTCTGCTGAACCATCCATACGCATGTCCAAAGGAGCATCAAATGAATAAGCAAAGCCACGTTCACGCTGATCAAGCTGCATTGAAGAAACGCCAAGGTCTAGTAAGACTGCATCAGCAAGATTGATGCCAAGTTCTTGAAGAACTTCTGGAATCTCGCTGTATACGGCTTGAACAAGATGAATGCGATCAGCAAACGGTGCTAGACGCTCACCAGCAAGTTTCAATGCATTCTCATCGCGGTCAATGCCAACGAGGGTTAGCTGAGGGAACCTACGAAGAAAGGCCTCGCTGTGTCCACCGAGGCCAAGAGTTCCATCAACAAGAATTGCTGATTCACCTGTGAGTGACTCCCCCAAAATTTCAATGCAACGCTCTAAAAGAACTGGTTCGTGAAGTGAAGCGATTTCGTTCATCTTTTTGCTGTAAGTCCTAGATTCTGAACCCCATCCATTTGCACCTTTTGGTTGCTGCGTCTGGCATCGGGGAAGAAAGCCACAAGCCAAATAGCTGGAGATCAAAATCTAGGAATTAGTTGAGCGTCACCTCCCCCTCGTTGAAGTTTGCAAATTCTTCTGCAGTAGCTTCCATAAAGGCTGCGTACTTCTCTGGGTTCCAAATTTCTATGTGCTTACCAACACCAACGACAACTAGGTCGCGACCAAGTTCAGCCCATTCACGCAAACCTGAGACAACGAGAATGCGTCCTTGTCCATCAGGTGTCTGAGGCTCAGCAAGGTTGAAGTAATGACGGTTAAGACCTCTGCGTTGGCGAGAGCCTAAAGGTGCAGTTCCTGCAAGAGCTTCTGCCCTGGCTTCAAATTCTGCAGTCGTAAGTAAAACCACACAGTTCTCTTGCCCTTTAGTTAGCACAACTCCACCGGCTAGACGGTCACGGAATTTGGCTGGCAAGATCAAGCGGAACTTGTCGTCAAGTTTTGGGTAGCTAGTGCCTATGAACATTGGCTGCTCCCTTCCTCAGTGCGACTTCGCTTATGCACTCCACATTACACCACTTTCATCCACAAATATCAAATTATGCAGAACAAACTACTATTCTGGCGTGTCATTACCAATAAACACAAGGGGCAATTCGGTGGAGGGAAAATCCAGAAATCTGGCGAAAAAGGTTGGTTTTTAAAGGAAAAAGGGCCCCAACCTGAGGTTGGAGCCCTAAAAACTGTGGCTATTTAGCCAAATTAGCTTCTGTTGTTGCGATCATCCCAGCGCTTTTGGAAGAAATTACCTTGCTCAGCTGACTGCTTTGGGGCTGGTTTTGCTGCTCTATATGCCTTGCCGGACCAATTTTGGCTTACTAGATAGAGCCCTCCGAGCATGACCAAGAAAGCTATTACCCCAAGCCAGATCTGGTGCAGTGAAGTGGCAAATACCAGAATGCTTAGGCCAATAACCACCAGCAAGGAACCAGCAACTAGCAGCCTTGCGTAGCTCTGCCTGGTTACTTGCTTTTGCTCGACTTTAGGCTTTTCAGACTTCCCGCCAGTTAGCTGACGTTCCAGCTCGTCAAGAACCTTCTGTTCTTTATCACTAAGTCCCACGAAAACCTCCATGCTTTCGCTTAAATGCTAATCCCTAACCGCAAGTTAGGCTATTCCAGTGAAATCAACCGAAAATCTTCTCAGCCAGGTTCAAGAGAACCTCGATCTCTTCTGCCAGAAGCAAAGAGCCGATTTTGAGGCTATTTCCGCTGATTTGATACCTGTGGTTGATTACACCCACAGCTTGCTACAAGGTGGCAAGCGGTTCAGGGCTCTGTTCTGTTACTGGGCTTGGCGTAGTTCGCTTACCGATGCAAACTACCACCAAAGTGAAACTGAAGTTAATGATTCTGAAGAGGCAATCGCAGGCATTGCAGCATCACTCGAAATGTTCCACGCTGCTGCCCTGGTTCATGATGACCTACTAGATCAGTCAGACACACGTCGCGGAGCACCAGCAATTCACAAAAGATTTGAAACCTTACACAAAGACAAGCAGTGGGCTGGTTCACCAGAACGTTTTGGAGTTGCGGGTTCTGTTCTAGTTGGTGACCTGATGCTTGGCTGGTCTAGCGAGATTTTTGGAAATGCTCTATTGCACTCCCCGACCAGAGAAATCGAAAGCGCATGTCGCGATGAGTTCAGTTTGATGCGCGTTGAGGTAATGGCGGGACAATACCTAGATGTCTTGGAAGAAAATGCTGCGCCATCAAGACCAGTAACCGAAGGCGTTGGTCGAGCTGAAAAAGTAATTCTTTATAAAACAGCTAAATACAGCATCGAAGCACCGCTTCGTATCGGCGCAGCTTTCGCTGGTGCAGATCAGTCAACACTGGGTATGTTTAGTCAATTTGGAATTCCGCTAGGAATTGCATTCCAGCTTCGAGATGACATTCTTGGTGTGTTCGGTGACCCGAGTGTTACCGGTAAACCTGCCGGCGATGACCTCCGTGAAGGCAAGCGAACAGTTCTTATTGCACTTACTAAAGAATCACTTGCTGAGAGATCCCCTTCGATGGCAGAAAGTTTTGAAGAACTACTAACCAGCAGAGATCTAGATGCTCAGCAGATTGCTTTTATGCAAAGACTTATCAAGGAATCAGGTGCGTTAGAAAAAACTGAACGCATGATTGTTGAGTTAGCAGATAGATCTCTAGAGTCATTAGAAGCGGCAGCTTTGGAAGCCACAGCAAAATCAGCCTTGAAAGCGCTAGCGCTGAAAGTAATTAACCGAGACGCCTAGAGTGCTAGCGACTGAGCTAGTCTTCTTACCTCTGCCTTGCGACCTGAGATAAGAGCTGCCATTGGGGTCGTCTTTAGGGAATCATCCAAACTGTAAAGCCAATCGATTGCACCTTGCAATGAGAAGCCTGAGTCTAAAAGCACTAGAACAGTTCCTCGCAGGGAATGCAAAGGTTCGCCTTGAATAATCAATTCAGCGGGAATTCTTAGGACACCTTCGCGTTTAACGGCAATGAGGGTGTGTTCTTCGATGAGGCGACGCACCTTGCCAGGCACAATGCCGAGCAATTCACCAGCCTCAGGAACGGTAAGCCAACTTGAAACTTGATCTATGGGTTCAGTCACTCCTTAAGATTGCCACACCTGAGCGCTTGATACCATCTGAACTAACAACATGGCACGATATTTATGCCCAAACAACAACGGAAATATGACAACTGGCCCTGAAAACGAGATTCGACTAGGTAAATCAGGCCTACCCGGAACTGGCTCACGAAACGTCTCCGCTGCAGATTCTGCCTCGTTGCATCTGGTTACTCCAGGTCAAAACTTGGCTGTGATAGCTCAAATACATGGCTTATCGATAGCAGAACTCACAAAAGCCAATGGCCTGACTGAGCAGTCACTTATTTTTCCAGGGCAAAAACTCGTGATTCCAATTCCGGTTGAAGATGAAGTAACTACTGCTGCTCCAACTGAACATTTGGTGGCTTTAGGTGAAAGCATCTTCGCTATCGCCGCCCGATTCGGAATCAGCGTCACAGCTTTGCAAAAGCTCAATGACCTAACCGACACTTCAATTCTCTTCCCCGGCACACTACTAAAACTGGTTGCCGACAAGACTTCAGAAACTTTAGATCAACCCGCAAAACTACAAAGACCTTTCCCTGCTCACTGTTTGGTGCACGGTTACCATGTTGTAAAAACTGGAGATCAACCAAGTAGGGTTGCTGCCTTCCATGGAGTTAGCACACAAGCACTGCTAACTGCTAATGGTTTGAGCTGGAATGCCATGCTCTATGAAGGTCAGAAACTTATCGTTCCTATTTCTCATGGGCCGTTGAACTGTCCTGCTTTAGTAAAACTTGCCCCCACCTCATTTGGAACAGCTCAGAAGTATTTCCAAGTTGCTAAAGAACAAGATGCCAGCGATTATTTGATTGTGAATGCTTTTTGCTTGGAGATGCAACGCTCAGGTTTAGTTCCTGAGTTTGGAGTGTTGGCTGCAGCAAAAGAGCTAATTAGCAAATTATCCTTGGTGGTCGGTTTAGAAACTCTCAACGTAAAGCAGGCTCTAACTCAAGCAGGTTTTGAAGATTTAGCAGCAGGAGCTTCCCTTTGGGAAGCATCAGCATGGTCTTGGCTCTCTGAAGTTAGGGCAACCGAAAATGTCTAACCTTGATGGAGTCACCTTAGCTGGTCGCTATCAAATAACAGAAGTTATTGCTCGTGGTGGCATGGCGACTGTTTATCTTGGTAAAGACATCCGTCTTGATCGTCAAGTTGCTATAAAAGTTATTCACCCTCACCTTTCAGATGATCCGGTTTTTAGGGACAAGTTCTTTAGAGAAGCCAGGATGCTTGCTAAGGTCGCGCATTCGAATTTGGTAAACATTTTTGACCAAGGTGATGACCAAGGTCATGCGTTTATCGTTTTGGAACTGGTTGAAGGCATAACTCTTAGGGATGCGCTGAAGAACTTTGGTTCGTTACGTTCAGAACAAATCGTTCAGGTCTCTAAAGCTGTTCTTTCTGCTTTAGCTCAAGCCCACCAAAACGGAGTAGTTCACCGAGACCTAAAACCTGAGAACATTCTGCTTGCCGATGACGGCAGAATAAAGGTCACTGATTTTGGTTTGGCCAGAGAACTAACGGCTAACACCGATACTGGTTCATTAGTTGGAACAGTTGCTTATCTGGCCCCTGAAGTAATCAAGCGTGGCAAAGCGGAAACAGCAAGCGATGTTTATAGCTTTGGAATCTTGCTCTTTGAAATGCTGACTGGCAAGCAGCCTTACTCCGGTGATGATGCGATGCAGATCGCTTTCCAACACACAACAGAGCGAGTTCCTTCGGCTAGAACTATTAATCCTCAAGCTGACACTGCGCTCAATGACCTAATGATTTGGTGCACAGAGCCACTGGTTGAAAATAGACCTAGCAATGCATACATCGCGCTTGCGCACCTAGAAAAGTTCTCAGGTAAAACAAAAACCGATCCCGAAGAACTAGCTCAAACACTTTTACTATCTGATCACATCCCCCAGAACAGCTTCACTGAAGTTATCTCTGACATTGAAGATGCTGAACAACCTAAACCGTTTGCTAAGTTCTCTTCCAAATTATTGGCAACTCGATGGTTAGTGGCAAGCCTTATTGCAGTTAGTGCAGGATCTTTCGGCGGTTGGTATTACGGCTCAGGTCCTGGTGCTTTGGTTCCTATCCCGAGCATCACAGATAAGAACCAAGCCCAAGCAACTAGTTTGCTTACTCCCCTAACTGAAAACATCACTGTCAAAGAAGTTTTCAGTAGCACCTTCACTAAAGGTCAAGTTATAGGTTCAGAGCCAGGTGCAGGCGTTTTGGTGCCTCGAGGAATGAACATCACCATTCTGGTCTCCAAAGGAAAAGAGTATGTTGCTGTTCCTTCTCTCCAAGGGCTTGATCTAGTTACGGCAACCGCGAAAATCATCGGAGCAAGACTAGCTCTTGGCAAGGTTTCTGAGTGGTTTAACTCAGAGCATCCAATCGGTACCGTCTATTCCTATTCCGGCCAGGATGGCACTGAGCTTGCTGTTGCCTCAGGTGTTGATCTGAAAGTTTCCTTAGGTTCAATTCCTGTTGTTGCTGGTTTGCAGAAGAATGTTGCGAAGGCCGCTCTGGAAGCTGCTGGATTGAATGTTCGAAGGATTGATTCCCGCTATTCAAATAGCGTCGCTAAGGGTCAAGTGATATCTGTTGTTCCAGACGAACCTGAAATAGGTAAAGGGTCTTCAATAAAACTAGTTGTCAGCCTCGGTCCTGAAACTGTAAAGATGCCTCAGGTCAAAGGTGAAACTATTTTGGCTGGTAAGTCATTGCTTGAATCTTTGGGCTTGAAAGTAATTATTGACACAAAGTGGCTCACCAAAGACTATGGAATCAAACGAATAACTGGTGTTAGTGAAACTGCTGGATCAACTCTGAAAGTTGGACAGAGCGTAACTATTAGATCTCGTTAGAGATTACCTAGCAGCTAACTCTTCAGCAACCAAGAACGCTAGCTCCAATGACTGTGAATGATTCAGTCTTGGATCACAAAGCGATTCATATCTAGATTCCAAAGTAAGTTCATCGATGTGTTCGCTGCCACCAAGACACTCTGCAACATCATCGCCAGTGAGTTCTACGTGAACTCCACCAGGGAAGGTTCCCAGAGCACGGTGAACTTCAAAGAAGCCCTTTACTTCATCCATGACATCATCAAATCTTCTTGACTTGTAACCGTTCTTTGTGGTTATGCCATTACCGTGCATAGGGTCTGTGATCCAAAGCGGTTGAGCACCAGAATCTCTAACTGCTTCAACAAGCTTTGGCAACGCTTCACGAATCTTGCCGGTACCCATACGTGTGATAAATGTCAGTCGACCTGGTTCCCTAGCTGGGTCAAGCTTTTCAATTAGCGCCATGACGTCATCAACTGATGTGCTTGGACCAAGTTTCACACCCAATGGGTTTCTTACTCTAGACAGGAAGTCAACGTGAGCGCCATCTAACTGACGTGTTCGTTCACCGATCCAGATGAAGTGTGCACTGGTGTCATATGGAGTTCCAGTTCTTGAATCGATGCGAGTCATAGGTCGTTCGTAATCAAAGAGCAGACCTTCGTGACTGGTATAGAACTCAGTTGTTCTTAGTTCACCAAAGTTTGCGCCACAGGCTGCCATGAACTTAATAGCCTTATCGATTTCACGAGCCATCACCTCGTAGCGAGAGTTAGCTGGGTTATCGGTAAAGCCTTTGTTCCACTCATGCACTGAACGAAGATCAGCAAAACCACCCATGGTGAATGCTCTAATCAGGTTCAGTGTTGAAGCTGAGGTGTTGTATGCCTGCAGCAATCTCTTCGGATCAGGAGTTCTTGATTCAGCGGTGAAGTCATAGCCGTTAACAGCATCGCCACGGTATGCAGGAAGAGTTAGCTCTTCTCTTGTCTCGGTATCAGATGAACGAGGCTTAGCAAACTGGCCAGCCATGCGGCCCATTTTGATAACGGGCATTGATGCACCGTAGGTAAGCACAACCGCCATCTGTAACAAAGTCTTAACTCTGTTTCGAATTCGATCTGCAGTTGCATCTGCAAAAGTTTCAGCACAGTCTCCACCTTGGAGCAAGAAAGCCTTACCTGCTGCTGCTTGAGCAATTCGGTCTTTCAAGATATCAACTTCACCGGCAAAAACCAGTGGTGGATATTTAGCTAATGTCTGACGAACCTGCTCAAGCTGATCAGCATCAGGCCAGGTAGGTTGTTGGGCTGCAGCAAGGTTGCGAAAATTATCCAAGCCTTTGATTACAGCTGGATCTGCTTGAACTACTGGTTCGTATGAAGCCAATTCTTTTGTTTCCTTAATCTTGGGTGGGTTTTAGCGACGTTTATCTCTGAGAGTTGAGGCGTATACGTCGTTGTATTCCTGCCCGCTTAGCTTCATTAGTTCATACAGAATTTCATCGGTTACCGCTCGAAGCACTAAGCGGTCCCCTTCCATGCCAGTAAATCTTGAGAAATCTAATGGTTCTCCAACCACGACACCAATACGTCTGATGCGTGGAAATCTTCTACCAATAGGTTGAACTTTTTCAGTATCAATCATTGCCACTGGGAAAACTGGAACTTTAGCTTCCAAAACCATACGAGCAATACCAGTTCTACCGCGGAATAAACGTCCATCAGGGCTTCTTGTTCCTTCTGGGTAAATACCAAGTAGCTGACCCTGACCCAAAACACCTAAACCGGTGTTTAGTGCAGCTTCAGAAGCTTTACCACCACTGCGGTCAATAGGCAGTTGACCAGTTCCTTTGAAGAACCAGCGACTTAGAGTTCCTTTTATACCTTTACCGGTGAAGTATTCACTCTTGGCAAGAAATACCACTGGACGTCTAAGCATCAATGGAAGAAATATTGAATCTGAAAACGAAAGGTGATTGCTAGCCAAAATAGCTGCACCATCGGTAGGAATCTTTTCTGATCCTCTAACCCAAGGTCTGAACAAGACTTTGAGAATTGGTCCTAGAACAATGTTTTTCAGCAGGAAATACCACATGGTGCACCTCCGTTCGTGGCTAAAGCTAGTTGAACTATAAGTTTATCTGCCTGAAGTATGCACTCTGGCAAGGTCTGCTGCCCCAACAACTCCAGCATCGTTTACCAACTCAGCAGCAACCAACTTCAATTCAGGTCTAAACCCTCTTGCTGGAAGGTGTTCCAGGTAAGCCTTTCGGATTGGAGCTAGCAGTAACTCCCCTGCAGCGCTTACCCCACCACCAATAACAACAACTTCGGGGTCTAAAACAGCTACCAAGGTAGCAATGGCAATACCCAAGTTAGTTCCAAGATCAGCAAGAAGACCTAAAGCTGCCTCATCTCCTTCTTGAATAGCCTGATAGACCTCAGTTCCAGTCAATTCGCCTGCTGCATTAGCTAGTTCGATGAGCCTAGAAGCAGAAGTAGCTCCTGTGGCTACCAACTCTTTTGCAGAGTTCAATAGCGCTGTTCCTGAACCGTATTGCTCTAAACAGCCCTTTTGACCGCAACCACAAAGTTTGCCTTCTGCAATAAAGCGCATGTGACCTAGCTCTGCCCCGATGCCAAAGCCACCTCTAAAGAGCTCCCCGTTGGCAACGATTGCTCCGCCAACTCCGGTTCCAACAGTCAACATGAGCATGTGTTTGCTACCTCGTCCAGCGCCAAAGCGGTACTCAGCCCAGCCAGCAGCATTCGCATCATTTTCAATGACTACGGTCAATCCAAGTTTTTCTTCAAGTTTTGCCTTCAGCGGCTCGTTTCGCCAGCTTAGGTTAGGTGCATAAACCACTGTTGACTGGTCTGCATCGATAAATCCTGCAGCAGCGACGCCAACTGAGTCAACCTCTTGGCCAGCTCGAAGTTCAGTTACCATCTCAACAACGGCATGAAGTAGCGCTTCCGAATCCTGGGCTGGAGTAGGAACTTTGAGTTCCTTGAGGATTTCACCGGTCGGGCTTACCAAGGCACCAGCGATCTTGGTGCCTCCGATGTCGATTCCGACGGTATTCATGGGTTTCCTTCTAAGTGTTCTGCAACGACTAACCTCGTAAGTTTATAGCCTAGGACCGCTTCTCGACTAGGCAGATTAGGTGAATTATGGGCCTTGAGACAGGTAGAGTTATCAAAAGTTTCATTTGAACCTACCCCAAACTGGAGGCTGTCTTGAAAATCAATGAAATCCCATTAGTGGTTGTATCTGACCCAAAGACCAACATCACTGATCTGTTTATTGAGCGAGTCAAAAAAGACCCAAAACTTCCTTTGATGTCAAAGCAAGTTGAACCAGGTGTCTGGGTTGATGTTACTGCTGCCGAATATCTTGCAGAAGTTAAAGCTCTAGCCAAGGGATTCATAGCTTCTGGCATTGAAGTTGGTCAACGCGTTGGCATCATGAGCCACACCAGATATGAATGGGCTTTGTGTGACTTTGCACTTTGGTTCGCTGGTGCAGTTTCTGTTCCGATTTATGAAAGTTCTGCCCCAAGCCAGATCGAATGGATCCTTGGTGACTCAGGTGCTATCGCCGGGATTTTTGAAACTGAAGAACTTCTTAGCTTATTCAAGACAGTAAAGAAGTCTTTGCCTGATGTAAAGAAGACTTGGACTTTTGACAAGAGCGATCTAAGTGACCTAGTTGATCTTGGAACTAAGATTTCTGATGACGTTCTCGAGGAAAGAAGAACCTCTGCTGGTCTTCAGGACCTAGCAACAATTATTTACACCTCTGGAACAACTGGGCAACCTAAGGGCTGTGAACTTTTGCACCAAGGCTTTGTTGACCTATCTAGAAACGCTCAAGCTGTTTTGCCAGAAGTTGTTTGCCCTGGTGGTTCAACTATTTTGTTCTTGCCGATGGCTCACGTGTTTGCCAGATTCGTTTCAGTTCTTTGTATTGCTGGTGGTGTTCAGGTTGGTCACCAACCAGATGCCAAGAGTGTGGCTCCTGCAATGCAGAGCTTCCACCCTACTTTCCTACTTGCAGTTCCACGTGTTTTTGAAAAGGTATACAACTCAGCAGAGCAACGCGCTGAAGCCGGTGGCAAAGGAAAGATTTTCCATGCTGCAGCTGAAACAGCTATCGCTTGGTCAATGGCATTGGATACCAAGAAGGGTCCTAGCTTTGGTTTGAACCTAAAGCACAAAGTTTTCGACGCTCTTGTTTACAAGAAACTTCGTGCTGCTATGGGTGGTCGAGTTAAGTATGCAATTAGCGGTGGTGGACCACTGGGAGCAAGACTTGGTCACTTCTATCGTGCTATCGGTCTAATTGTTCTTGAAGGTTATGGTCTAACCGAAACAACTGCACCGGTAACTATTGGCCGACCTAACAATGTCAAGATTGGCAAGGTTGGTTTCCCACTACCTGGTTGTGGTGTGAAGATTGCCGATGATGGTGAGATCTGGCTACGCGGAACTAACGTTCTCAAGGGTTACTGGAACAACAATCAAGCAACCAAGTCAACTTTCGAAGGCGACTGGTTCAAAACTGGTGACATCGGTGCTCTTGATGAAGATGGCTTCCTTGCTATCACTGGACGCAAAAAGGAACTGATCATCACAGCTGGTGGAAAGAACGTTGCGCCAGCTCTGCTTGAAGATCCTCTTCGTGCTAACCCACTTATCAGCCAAGCTGTCGTCATCGGTGATGCTAAGCCTTTCGTTTCTGTGCTTATCTCCCTCGATGAAGAAATGCTTCCGATTTGGCTTGAGAACAGTGGCATCAAAGAGAAGATGACTGTTGTGGAAGCGATTTCAAACCCAGCTGTTCTAACGGAAGTCTCTAAGGCTATTGAAGGCGTGAACTCACACTTCTCAACTGCAGAGTCAATTAGAAAGTTTGCTTTGTTGCCACAGGATCTAACCGAGAAGAGCGGACACCTGACACCGTCACTAAAGATCAAGAGATCTGTGGTGGTTGATGACTACTCTCAACTAATTGATGACATCTATGCAGATAGCGCTAAGTCAACCTGTCACAATATTGGTGATTACAAGATCTAACGCATAAACCAATCGGTTTGCCGCAGTGCCTTCATGGCTTCTTTGCGTTCATCGTGACTAAGCCTGTCTAAATAAAGCAACCCATCTAGGTGGTCATACTCGTGCTGCAGTGCTTGCGCTAGCAAGCCCTCACCTGTGATGGTGATCTTTGAACCATCTAGTTGATAGCCAGTAAGTGTTGCTTTTGGATAGCGAAGAACTTTATGCCAAAGACCAGGAACTGATAGACAACCTTCTTCTAGTAATTGAAGTTCACCACTTAGTTCTAGATTCTCTGGATTGATTAGGTAGCCGGCATTACCGTTCACGTGGTAGCTAAAGATTCGAAGTGAGATTCCGATTTGCGGTGCTGCCACCCCAGCTCGACCAGGCAGTTTTGTTGTTTCTAAAAGATCCGCAACAATCGCGTTTGTTTTCTCATCAAAAGCAATGACGGAATCACTTGCAGTTTTTAGTACTGGGTCTCCGTAAAGACGTATTTCACGAACTGCCATTTAGTACTTGGACTTAGCCAAACCTTCAACAACTAAAGCTGCTAGCTCTCTAGCCGCTTCCCTGGTGTTCTTGTGTAGTTGATCAAACTTAATGACAGAACCCGCAGCAAGAGCTGGGTCATAAGGAATCTTCACAACTGCGCGAACACGAGAGCGGAAGTGTGCTTCAATCTCATCAAGCTTTACCAGATTAGTTCCCTGAGTTGCAGTGTTTAGAGCAACAACTGATTGTCGAACTAGATCGCCATAACCATTAGCTTCCAGCCAGGTGAGAGTCTCCGATGCAAGTCGCGCCTCATCAACTGATCCACCTGAAACGATCACCAAACCGTTTGCTCGCTGCAGAGTTGGACGCATAACTGAGTGCACGATACCGGTTCCACAGTCAGTCAAGATAACTGTGTAATAACGAGCAGCCATGTCAGCAACAACGTTGTAGTCACCTTCATCGAAGGCTTCTGAAAGCATTGGGTCGCTGTCAGATGCTAAAACGTGCAATCTGGTTGCATCTCTAGAAACCATTGTTGAGAAATCAGTGAAACCATCTACGGCAGCAGCACGATTAACAACATCGCGAACTGTGAATCGAGTTGACTTGCTGACACGTTCAGCCAAAGTTCCACGGTCAGGGTTGGCATCGATAGCAATAACGCGATCTTCTCTAACCAGAGCCATCGCCATACCTAGCAAAGTGGTAACTGTGGTTTTACCAACACCACCCTTACGAGTAAGCACTGGAACAAACTTTGCACCGCCTTCAAGAACAGCACTAATACGTGCATCGGTAGCCTTGCGTTCACGAACTCGTAGGTTATCCCCTAGGTTTATTGACTTTAGAGATAAGAAGTAAAGGAAGCGTCTAAAACCAGTTTCAGGTGCTGGTCGGTTCTTTGCTGAGACATCAATTAGTCGATCAGCTGTAAGCATTGCGGCAGGCTCTGGTTGATCAAAAGCATCGCCACGCAAACTGTCTCTGCGTGAGTATCCAGTTTGAGAATTTGCCAAAGTGTCAGTCTCAGAAGCACCACCTGAGGCAACAATTGAAGTCGACTCAGTTACGACTTTGATTGAAGATGTTGAAGGAGTTAGGTCAACTGTTCCTGCATCCAAGACACTCTCAGTTAACTCAGCCGCAACCTGCTCTTCTTTGTTGCGACGACGTGAAAATCCACGTTCTGCTTTGTCAGCCACTGCTAAATCCTTTAGTATCTAAGGCTTGAATAATCGCCAAGCCGAACCTTTATGCTCAGGTAAGTCTATTCGCTACTGTGGTTCGACTACGAGAATCAGGTCCCCAGACTCAACAGATTGGGTCTTGGTTATGGCTAAACGCCTTACGATTCCTGCTGTGTTGGCTGTTATCGTGGCTTCCATCTTCATGGCTTCAATGGTGGCCACCGGCTGGCCTAACTCAACTGGAGTGCCTTCAACTACCTGGAGGGTTACCACTCCAGCAAAAGGAGCTGCCACCTCAGCTGGGTTGGCCAAATTGGCTTTCTCTGCTGAAACAACCGCTGTGGCAATCTTCCGATCACGGACGTTGATAGGCCTTAGCTGACCGTTTAGGGTCGCCATGACTGTTCTGAAGCCTTTAGTGTCCGGGCTGCCGATTGCTTCAAGACCGACAAAGATACGAACACCCTTAGCAATCTCAACAACGTGTTCTTGACCTTGCTCAAGCCCATAGAGGTAGTCCAAGGTATCCACTGGGTCGAGGTTTCCATAGGTAGCTCTGGTCTTCTCAAATTCAGCAGTTGGGCCAGCAAAGAGCAGGCGGTTTAGTGTGCTGCGTCTAACCTTTTCATCAACAGATCTCAAATTCTCTAGATCAGCATCTGAAACTGGTGTTAGACCAAACTTAGGGTTTTTACCCTGCAGAACCTTGGTTCTAAATGGCTCAGGCCAGCCACCCGGTAAGTCACCAAGTTCACCAGCCATAAAGCCAACAACTGAATCAGGAATGTCATAGTTCTGAGGGTTCTTAGCAAATTCAGCAGGATCTGCATTAACTGCAACTAGGTGAAGAGCTAGGTCGCCAACAACCTTAGATGAAGGAGTTACCTTAGGAGGTCTTCCTAGGATCTCATTGGCAGCTGCATACATGTCTTCAACACGTTCAAATTGGTTGCCAAGACCAAGAGCAATAGCTTGCTGTCTTAGGTTTGATAGCTGACCACCTGGAATCTCATGCTTGTATACCCGACCGGTAGGACCGCGAAGGCCAGACTCAAACGGAGCATAAACATTTCTGACAGCTTCCCAGTAAGGCTCAAGAGTTGTCATCTCACCAAGGGTGATACCTGAATCTCTGTCAGTATGTTCAAGTGCTGCCACAAGCGCAGAAGCTGAAGGTTGTGAAGTAGTTCCTGCCATCGGAGCTGCAGCAACATCAACTGCATCAACACCAGCATCGATGGCTGCCATCAGTGTCGCAAGTTGGCCACCAGCAGTGTCATGGGTGTGTAAATGAACTGGCAGATCAAACTTCTCACGAAGAGCGGTAACTAACTTGGCTGCAGCTTGTGGTCGAAGTAATCCAGCCATGTCCTTGATAGCAAGAATGTGTGCACCAGCTGAGACAACCTGACCAGCTAAGTCAAGGTAGTAGTCAAGTGTGTATAGATCTTCTTTAGGATCTAACAAATCTCCGGTGTAGCAAATAGCAACTTCAGCAACTGCCGTCTTAGTTTTTAGGACAGCATTTATTGCCGGAATCATCTGATCAACATCGTTTAGTGCATCGAAGATCCTGAAGATGTCAACACCGCTTGCAGCAGCTTCAGCAACAAAAGCATCAGTTACTTCAACTGGGTAAGGCGTGTAACCGACAGTGTTCTGTCCGCGCAAAAGCATCTGAATACAAATGTTTGGCATAGCTTCACGAAGAGCGACAAGTCTTGCCCAAGGGTCTTCACCTAAGAATCGAAGAGCAACGTCATAGGTAGCTCCACCCCAGGCTTCAACTGAGAATAGTTTGCTTAGAACTCTGGCTTGGTAAGGAGCAACTTGAACCAAGTCTCTTGAGCGAACTCTTGTTGCAAGAAGTGACTGATGCGCATCACGGAAAGTTGTGTCAGTAATAGCAACAGCTTTTTGATCACGAAGAGCTTTAGCGAAGGCAACTGGACCTAGCGCAAGAAGTTGCTGTCTTGAACCCTCTGGGGCAGGAACAGTTAGGTCTAACTTAGGAAGTTTGAGTGCAGGTGAGCCGAGAGTTCCCCTTGTGCCATGTGGTTGGTTGACTGTCACATCAGCCAACCAGTTCAGAATCTTGGTTCCACGGTCTTGAGATGGATAAGCGTTAAGTAGCTCTGGTCTTTCCTCAATGAATGCAGTGCTGAGATCCCCTGCGGCAAAGCTTGCATCGCCGAGAACACCCTGCAAGAAAGCAATGTTGGTCGCCACTCCTCTAATGCGGAATTCGGCAAGAGCTCGTTGAGCTCTGCTGACTGCTGATTTCAAATCACGGCCACGGGTAATTAGTTTTACTAGAAGTGAATCGAAGTGCGGACTGATTTCGCTACCTGTTGAAGCTGTTCCACCATCTAATCTGATACCCGCTCCACCAGGAGAGCGATAGGTCGTAATCTTTCCGGTGTCAGGTCTAAAGCCTGCAGTTGGATCTTCGGTAGTGATACGGCACTGAATAGCAAAGCCGTGCATCTCAATCTTGTCTTGAGTCAGCCCTAGATCAGCTAGTGACTCCCCTGCCGCAATTCTCATCTGTGATTGAACTAAGTCAATCTCAGTTATCTCTTCGGTGACAGTGTGCTCGACTTGAATACGCGGATTCATTTCGATGAAGACATGCTTACCAGCGTTATCACCAACAGTGTCGATTAGGAACTCAACAGTTCCTGCGTTAACGTAACCGATTTCTTTAGCGAATGAGACTGCATCTTTGTATAGCGCTTGACGAAGAGTTTCATCAATATTCGGAGCAGGTGCAATTTCTACAACTTTTTGATTTCTTCTTTGCACTGAACAGTCTCGTTCAAATAGGTGAACCACGTTTCCTTTGCTGTCAGCAAGGATCTGAACTTCAATGTGTCTAGGCCTAAGCACTGCTTGCTCTAAGAAAACCCTGGCATCGCCAAAAGCAGATTGCGCCTCTCGCATCGCTTCACCGAGAGCACCAGCTAGTTCTTCAAGTTTTGCAACTCGACGCATTCCTCGACCGCCACCGCCAGCAACAGCTTTGACAAAAAGTGGAAAACCAATTTCTTTAGAATCAGCAATTAAGAGTTCAACATCATCTGACTGCCTAGACGATTTCAAAACTGGAACTCCAGCTGCGATAGCTGCTTCTTTAGCATTTACCTTGTTACCGGCAAGTTCAAGAACATGGGAACCAGGACCAATAAAAGTAATTCCATTAGCTGCAGCTGCTTCAGCTAGTTCTGGATTTTCACTCAAGAAACCGTAGCCAGGGTAAATGGCATCCGCCCCACATTCCTTGGCCACTCTGATGATTTCTGTTACATCTAGGTAGGCACGAACTGGGTGGCCTAAAGTTCCGATTTGATAAGCCTCATCGGCTTTTAGACGGTGGGATGAATTTCTATCTTCATATGCGAAGACTGCAACAGTCTTTGCTCCTAGCTCATAGGCAGCACGGAATGCACGAATGGCGATCTCGCCACGGTTGGCAACCAAAATCTTCTTGAACATGGGTTCCGTTCCTGCAGTCAAGCGAACAAATAGCGGTTTGCACGTCAATCAAAAGGTAGCCTTATTGGGTGCATGTATTAAGCATTAGCGCCCTGAAGGGCGGAGTTGGTAAGACCACGGTTACCCTGGGACTTGCCTCTGCCGCCATGTCTAAAGGCCTTCGTACTCTGGTGATCGATTTAGACCCTCAGTGCAACGTCAGCAATGGATTAGGTGCGGTTGGGGATTTTGATAATTCAGCAGCCGAAGTAATCAAGAAGCCCCGACACGGCGCTGTGTTTAAGGCAATTGTAGCGTCATCTTGGGCTAAGGGACAGACTGGACGCCTAGACATTATGGTTGGCCATTCTAGGCTGACCGCTAGGAACACCACTAACCCAAGCTTCAAGTCACTTTGGAACCTGGAACAAGCGCTGTCTCGTATCGAGAAGGACTACGACCTTGTGCTCATCGACACTCCCCCTAGCATCAACGCATTAACCCGTATGGCTTGGGTGGCTAGCGATCGAGTTCTCTTGGTAGCTGAGCCATCCATAAATGCTGTGCTGGCAGTTGAATCTGCAATGAAAGCACTGCAAGAAGTTAGAAGGCAAGTCAATCGCCAGGTGAGCCTATACGGCATCTTGATCAACCGACTACGACCAAGCGTTGCCGAGCACCAGTATCGTGTGAACGAACTTGAAGAACTCTATGGAGAATTGCTTATCAGCACACCGATCGAGGAAAAATCTGCAATTCAGCAAGCTCAAGGCGCTGGACGTTCAATCCATTCATGGCCTGGTCAATCCGCGGCTAAGTTAGCAGCTCAATTTGATGAGTTGTTGGAACAGGTATCTGTTTCTTTTGCATCCGAAGACTTGAGACGAATTGAACAATCAGGCAGATCAAGTGCTAAGAATAGGCATTCAAGACGTTCACATGATTCGTCAGAGGTTAAGCGTTCAAAATCCAAACATGCAGCTGAAGACAAACTCAAAGCCAAAGCCGAGCGCATTGAATTGGTGACCAGTGCTCCAGTTTCACCGGAATACCAAGATAAGTTCAATGAAGTTTTACGTCAGACCATGACTGAGAAGCAGATTAAATCTCTTACTGAAAAAGAAGAAGACTAACTAAACAGCTTTTTTGTTTAGTCTGCGAAGAGTTAGTTCATCCATCTCTTCAACGTGACTTGGATCGATATGAGCAAGAGTTGCCTCAACCTCGTCCAGCACCTTGCCAACTGAAATACCGAATACTCCCTGGCCCTTGTCCATCAAGTCGATGATCTCATCAGCTGAAGTGAAAAGATAAACCTTAGCTCCGTCAGAGAACAGAGTGATTTTAGCCAAGTCGCTAATACCAGCTGCTCGCAGTTCATTGATGGCTGTTCGGATCTGTTGCAAAGATACGCCAGCGTCCAAGAAGTTCTTAACCAGCTTCAAAACCAAGATATCGCGGAATGAATAAAGTCTCTGGGTTCCTGAACCTGATGCTCCCCTGACACTTGGTTGCACCAAAGCAGTTCTATCCCAGTAATCAAGTTGGCGATAGCTGATACCGGCTGCTCCTGCTGCTGAGGTTCCACGGTAACCAACGTTTGGATCGTGCCAAGGTTGGGATACTGCGAATAAATCATCTTGCAGGTAAGCGAAATCGCTTGCTTTACTTAGGTCGATTCGGCCAGTATCTGTGGTCGGTTCAACGTTTTCTGGTTGTGTAGAGTCCATGCTGGCCTCCTCTCAATATTCATAAAGTTCAAGTAGACCTTGAACCTTTTCTTAATTCTTGCTGCTACCTACGACTAAGGGCAGTTAATATTCTTCTTCGGCGTGTCGCGTTAGTCAATTTTGTCGATAACGGAGCGGATTAGCTCAGATCGAATATTGGCAAATTGCGCTTCAATCTCGGCTGCATAGGCTGCTGCACGGGACTTTGCTGCTGGATCTCGTTGCTTTTTGACGCTGGCTACGACACCTTGAATCAGACCAAGGTCACGATCTGCAGCAGTCTTGATGCCACGAAGGTGCCTGGCTGAAATACCGAAGCGCTGAAGCTGCATCAGAGATCTGGCAATCTCAATATCGCTGTATTCGAATGGCTCAACACCAATCAAGGCATTTGCCTGTGCTTCAGCTAGCAAAGTTTCATTGATACCTGATTCAGCAATAAGTTCTAGCTTTGAAAACTTGCGATTAACGCTTGGTCGTCTTGTTCCAGTTGGAAGTGATGGCTGCTTGCCTGCATCTAAGTCATCTAAGTAAGAGCGAATAACTTTTAGCGGTAAGAATTTATCTCTCTGCAATTCGAGAATCAGTTTCACTCGATCGATATCTGCTTCAGAGTATTTACGATAGCCAGAATCAGTTCTGAGTGGATTTACCAAACCCTGCTCTTCTAAGAAGCGAATCTTTGAAGGTGACAAGTCTGGAAAATCAGATTTTAGGATTTCGATTACACGACCAATGGTGTGTAACTTACCTGGTCTAGGTGCGAATAAACTCGTTGCTTCGTTGACTGCCATGATCTACCTAGCTGTCTTTCTTCGAAGCGTAAAAAGTGAAGTGATATTTACCAACCTGAAGTTCACTGCTGTTAGTTAGAGCAGCAGATTCAACTCTTGCGCCAGCAAGATAAGTGCCATTGAGTGAAGCTAAGTCTTTTACTGTGAATACTCCAGCGCTTCTAGAGATTTCAGCATGTCTTCTAGAGACTGTTACATCGTCTAAGAAGATGTCTGCATTTGGGTGTCTGCCAACGGTAACTAGATCTGCATCAAGTAAGAATCGAGCACCTTTATTAGGCCCACGTCGAACGATTAGAAGCGCATTACCTGCAGGTAGCGCGTCAACAGCAGCCTGTTCCTCATCGGAAAGTGAGTCTTGTTCTGAGTCAATTAGGTCTTCGTCAAATTTACGAGTTGACTCGATTTCATCGCCAGATGCTGGGCCATTAGCTAACTCGTTCAATTGCGCTCCTCTTCGCTTAAAAGAATACCTGAGGAAGACCTAGCCAATTTCCTGATGTTATAAACCTGAAGTAAATAGATCCCACAGGTCCACCAGTAGAGCCAGATACCCCAAAAGGCAAAAGCCCAGGCAATTGGATAGACGATCACAGCTGCCTGCTCAGGCAATACTTCAGGCAGGAGCAAAAGTGGGAAGGCATAGAGCAGAGCAAAGGTTCCCGCCTTACCGGTGTAATTTACTGGCAGCGGTCCATAGCCAACTTGGGCTAAAAATGGCAAGGTGAAGAACAATAGAACATCTCTACCTACGACTGCCACAACCAGCCACCATGGAACTTTATCGGTCATCGCAAGGCCAATAAGAGAAGCGAAGATGAACAAACGATCAGCTGCAGGGTCAAGAAGTTGACCCAACCGAGACATCTGATTTAGTTTTCTAGCCAAGAACCCATCAAGCCAGTCAGTAAAGCTAGAAAATGCCAGCACTGCAAAAGCGAGCAAGTTTTGATCAATCAGAATTAGCCATAAGAACACTGGCACCAGCAACAAGCGCAAACCGCTAAGCGCGTTAGGCCAGGTAAAGACCTTGTCGCTTAGTTGGAGGTTGCTCTCTGCCATGATTACCTGATTCTAGTTTCGTTTTAGCCGTCGGGCTAGCGGGATTTGAACCCACGGCCCCTTGGCCCCCAGCCAAGTGCGCTACCAAGCTGCGCTATAGCCCGTGAAGTAAATATTAACGCTTGCGCTTTTCTCTTACGCGCATGCCGATTTCAACCGGAGAGCCTTCGAAACCATAGGTTTCACGCAGTCTTCTAACAATGAATCTGCGGTAACCAGGGTCTAGGAAACCGGTTGTGAACAGCACAAACTTAGGAGGTCTTGTGCTTGCCTGAGTGGCAAACAGGATACGAGGTTGCTTACCGCCACGAACTGGGTGCGGGAATTCCATGGCCAATTCTTGGATGAAGGCGTTAAGCTTGCCAGTTGGGATTCGAGTGTCCCAAGAATCAAGAGCAACTTCCAGCGCAGGAACGAGCTTTTCTAAGTGACGACCAGTTTTAGCTGAAATGTTTACTCTTGGTGCCCAGTCAACGTGAGCAAGATCTTGTTCAATCTCACGCTCTAAGTATTCGCGTCTATCTTCATCAAGGTTGTCCCACTTATTGAACGCTAGAACAATTGCTCGGCCTGACTCTAAAGCCATGTCAACAATACGAATGTCACCTTCAGAAATCTTCTCTGTAACATCCAACACGACAACAGCAACTTCAGCTCTTTCAAGTGCAGCAGCTGTTCTAAGCGATGCATAAAAGTCAGCACCTTGAGCTAGATGGATTCTTCTTCTGATACCGGCGGTGTCGATAAAGCGCCAAACCTTGCCGCCTAATTCAACCTGCTCATCGATCGGGTCTCTGGTTGTTCCAGCAAGATCGTTAACAACAGCACGTTCAGAACCAACTGCCTTGTTTAGCAGAGAAGACTTACCTACGTTAGGTCGACCAATAATTGCAATTCTTCTAGGGCCACCAAATTCTTGCTTAGCAACAGCAGATACTTCAGGAAGAACTTCCATTACCTTGTCTAAAACATCGGCTACGCCTCGACCATGCAAAGCTGAAACTGGATGTGGCTCCCCTAGCCCAAGTGACCATAGTGAAGCAGCATCTGCTTCACCTCTTTCGTCATCTACTTTGTTGGCAAGTAGTAGAACAGGCTTCTTGCTTGCTCTGAGCATCTTCACAACACGCTCATCGGTTGCAGTTGGTCCAACAGTTGAATCAACTACGAAAAGAACTGCATCAGCTAGGTCAACTGCGATTTCAGCTTGAATAGCAACAGACTTATCAATTCCCTTGGCATCTGGTTCCCAACCACCGGTATCTACCAAAGTGTATTTGCGACCATTCCATTCAGCCTTATAAGAAACTCTGTCTCTTGTTACCCCTGGCTTATCTTCAACTACGGCTTCACGTCTACCGATGATTCGGTTGACCAGTGCTGATTTACCTACGTTAGGACGACCTACGATAGCCAAAACAGGTAGCGCTGGCATGAGGATAGGTTTGCCTTCGGCAATGCCCATCTCTTCTAGAACTTCGATGTCTTCTTCGTCTAGTTCATAGTCTTCAAGACCAACACGAAGTGCTCGAACTCGGGCCTCTTCTTCTTCAGAAGAAATGGAATTTAGGCGTTCGAGAAACTCTGGATCAACTGCTTCTGCGTTGAAATCCTGCTCATCCATGTTTACCTCTACCTAATCTTTAGCAATCAAAGCGATAATCGCCTTAACTGTTGAATCAAAATCTAATTCCGTTGAGTCCACTAAATGAACACCAGCCGCGGGCACAAGAAAGTCAACAACTTTCGAGTCATTTTGGTCGCGTTTGGTAACTTGATCGGCAATCGATGTGCCTTCTGGCAGTTCTGCGGAACGTCTAACTAGTCTAACTTCTTCGCTGGCAGTTAGCAGAATTCTTTTTTGGGCCTCAGGGAACACAGCTGTGGTGATATCTCTTCCCTCAACGACTACTCCTGCCAAACCTGATGCCTGGACTAATTCCTTAGTCATTAAGTGCATGTGCTCACGCACCTGTGGCAAGCTGGCGAACTGACTGACTGCCTCCCCAACTGAAGCCAAGCGGATCTCATAGGTTAGGTCTAATCCCCCTACTTTGACCCAGTAATTAGCTGGGTCTAGTGAGATTGAGTAATCGAAGTTCTTTGCTATCTCTTCAGCCGAGACTTTTGCAACCTCAAGCCCCTGGTTTAGCACTGCCCAGGTTAGCGCTCGATAGGCAGCTCCAGTATCGAGATAGCCAAAACCTAGCTCTTTGGCAACAGCTTTGCTAACGCTCGATTTACCTGACCCTGCTGGGCCATCTATTGCAATGATTTGCATTTAGCCCGCCAGACGCCAGCCATTTGACTTCAAAGTTTCAACCAATTTGGCTTCAATAGTTGGAAGAACAGCTAACTCAACAAGACCAACTTGAGCACCAGTAGCGTGATCTAGTTTTAGGTCTTCGAGGTTTAGTCCAGCAGCACCAACTTCAGTTAGTAAACGTGCAAGTTCACCTGGCCTGTCATCAATCATCACAACAACCTGAGCATATGCAGTATTTCTAGATCCATGCTTACCTGGCAGTCTGGCGATGCCCTGGTTACCTGCTTCAAGCGCTTTACCTAAATTAGCCAAGGAACCTGCTGAATTTACTTGTTCCAGCGAATGAATAACTGTTGCAAGGTCAGTTTCAAAATCCTTTAGAACAGGTAAGAGTTCACTTGCATTAGCTGAGAGTATTTGAAGCCAAAGCTTTGGATCGCTAGCTGCAATTCTCGTGGTGTCTCTTACTCCTTGACCTGCCAAAGCTAAATCTGAATCATCTGCAACAGAGAGTCTTGCAGCTAGCAAACTAGAGATCACTTGCGGCGCATGAGATATGAGCGCAACAGCGTGGTCATGTTCCTGTGCTGTCATTCTGATTGGAGTAGCACCAAGATCTAGGGCTAAGTTCTCAACAATGCTGACTGCTTGCGTTGAAGTATTATCTTCGACTGTGATAACCCAAGGACGACCAACGAAGAGATCTGGTCGACCTGATAGCGCTCCACCTTTTTCTCTACCTGCCATTGGGTGTGATCCAACGTAGTGAGATAAATCTGAACCACTAGCTGTGATTTCATTCAAGATGCTTGATTTCACGCTGGCGACATCTGTTACTACTGCATCAGGGAATCTCTTGATTGCTGCCGAAATAGTTTCAGCTGCAACATCAGGTGGAACACAGACAACTACGAGCGCAACTTTGTCTTCAGAAGCAAGTGCACGTCCCGCACCGAAATCTTTAGCCAGTGAAAGTACCGCAGGGGAAGAATCTTCCAAAGATACGTCAACACCCAGGTTGGTAAGTGCCAACCCGATGCTGGTGCCTAGTAAGCCTGACCCAATGATATGAACCTGGCCTGAGGTTCTTGAACTCACTGAGCGATATCCAATCGAAGCGCTGTTGCACCTCTTAGGTAAACATGCTGAACTTCTGCTCGGCTCACATCTAGCTCTGCATTGATCATGACTCGAACAATTCGAGGAAGAGCACCTTTAACGTTCATCTCAACAAAACACATCAATGGGACATCCCCTAAACCAAGTTCTCTAGCAGCAAGAGCTGGGAACTCAGAAGTAATGTCTGGGGTCGCAGTAAACAAAATAGAAACAAGCTGGTCAGTATGCATGTTGTTGGCATGCATCATCTTGGCCAGAAGCTCAGCGGTTAGCTTTAGTAGGTGCTCACGCTCATCAGAATCAAGTTGGATTGCTCCACGAATAGCTCTAAGTGCCACTTGTTCGTCCTCTCGGATTTGTTTTTCTCTGTTGCCCGACTTTGGACTTTGCAGGTCTTGGTGCTCTGGTCTGTTTACCTTCGGCTGACTTTAGTAATGCGCCTACCTCAATTTTACTGAGCAGTCTGGTTTGACCGGGCTTTAGTGGACCTAGATGAACAGGGCCGAACTGTCTTCTGACTAGATCTTTCACAGGATGACCTAGAGCTTCGAACATTCTTCTAACAACTCTGTTCTTGCCTGAGTGAATAACAATCTCAACCAAGGATTCAAAAGCATTTGAGTCAACTAACAAAGCCTTATCGGCTTTCATCGGTCCATCTTCTAGTTCCAAACCAGAGAGCAACTTGTTAATCTCTTGAGCAGAAACTAAACCTTCGACCTTAGCGATGTATGTCTTGGTAACACCAAACTTCGGATGAGCCAACATGTTAGCTAGTTCACCATCGTTGGTAAGAATGAGCAGTCCAGAAGTATCGGCGTCCAACCTGCCTACGTTGTAAATACGATCTGAGCGCAGAGCATATTGGCTTAGGTCGGGTCTGCCGTATTCATCAGCCATCGATGAGATAACACCAACAGGCTTATTCAGTGCCATGTATACCCGACTTGCATCAAGCTGGATAGGAGTTCCACGTACAGTTACCTTGTCATGCTCTGGATTTATCCTGGTGCCGAGTTCCTTAACTACCTTGCCGTTTACTTTCACTGCACCAGCAGTAATCAGGTCTTCGCTGGCTCTTCTCGAGGCTACGCCAGCATTGGCAAGCACTTTTTGAAGGCGAACGCCTTCGGTTGATTCACTCATGATTAGTTGCCTGCAGAACTGTCGGTACCAAATTCTGAATTGGCATCAGGTAGGTATGGGCTAATTAGTGGTAGGTCATCTAGCGCATTGATGCCTAGAGTCTCTAAGAAAGTTTCCGTGGTGCCATAGTTGATGGCACCGGTCTCGCTATCGGTGAATACTTCGGTAATCAGTCCCCTGCTAAGCAAAGTTCTAACGACTGTGTCAACGTTCACTCCACGAATAGAAGCAATCTGTCCTCTAGCGATTGGTTGCCGGTAAGCAATAACAGCCAAGGTCTCTAAAGCAGCTTGAGATAACTTAGTTGGGTTTTCATTGGAGATAAATTCTCTAACAGCCCATTCGAAGTCTTCTCTTACGAATACTCGCCAACCGCCACCGACTTCGCGAAGTTCAAAGCCTCTAGGACGTGAGCCATTGGCTCCATCAAAGTCAGCTTTCACCGCGTGTACTGCTTCTTTGACATCCGCTACAGGCATATCAAGAGAAGTCGCTAAGTGAACAAGAGATAGCGGAACTTCAGCAACCATCAAGATTGCTTCTATCGCACCCTGCAGAGCTGTTGAGTCAATTGGTTCTCCAAGAGCAAAGTTCTCTCTCGGGTCTTGAGTGCTCTGTTGTGTTTGATCTTGATTATCAAGAGTCATAGTCGGCTCCTAGTGCAGATAGTTGTGATTCATCAAAGTCTTCTGCTCGCCAAGTGATAAGCAGTGGACCCAGTGATTCATTTTGCTCGAAGCTAACTGCTCCAAGCCGGTAAAGCTCAAGAATTGAAATAAAACGGGCGACGAGAATTGCTCTATCTCTAATTGATGAAATCAGTTCACGGAAAGTCAAAGTCGTAGCGGATCGAAGCATTGAAACCACTTCAGCTGCTTGTTCGCGAATAGAGATTCGAGCAGTGTGAATGTGACTCAAACCAACCATAGGTATTTCACGAGGAGTCATAGTCTCTTCAGCCAATCTGGCGAAGTCCTGAAGGCTAACAGTCCAAATCAGCTCAGGCTGTTGTTGTCTAAATCGCTCTTCAAGTCTTACAGAACGGTAAACCCTTCTAGTTTCAAGAGATATAGCATTCTGAAACCAAGCCGAGATATCTTTGAAGGCACGGTATTGCAGTAAGCGTGCAAACAATAAATCACGCGCTTCAAGTAGTGCAACATCTTCTGGGTCAACCACTTCACCCTTAGGTAGCAGTTCAGCAATCTTTAGATCAAGCAAAGTTGCCGCCACTACCAGGAATTCACTGGCCTCATCTAATTGATCTGCTTCTTCAAGAGTTCGAACATAAGCGATGAAGTCTTTGGTCACTTCACTCAATGAGATAGATGTGACATCTAACTGGTGCTTAGAAATAAGTGAAAGTAATAAATCGAACGGACCCTCAAAGTTACCGATGTTAAGTGAGAAACCAGAGCCAGTTAGATCTTCATCATCTTTATGGAGCGCAGCCACGTGCAACCATCTCTCTAGCAACTGCTCGGTAAAGTTCAGCAGCTTCTGAGGTAGGAGCGAACTGTGTTACAGGTCTACCTTGCTCTGATGAGTCTTTGAATTTAACAGTCAGTTTGATTACAGACTTGAATACAGAATCGCCATAGTCTTCATACAACTGGTTCAACATGTTTCTGGAGTGCAGCGTTCTAGGGTCAAACATGGTTGCCAGAATGCCGTCAATTTTCAAGCCTTCATTCAGTCTGTCTCTGACTAGTTCAACGGTGTTATCGATAAGTAGTTGCAAACCTCTAAGAGCAAAGTAATCACAGGCAACTGGAATCATTACACCGTGAGCAGCAGTTAGCGCGTTGACAGTGAGCAAACCAAGCGATGGCTGGCAGTCAATCATTACTAAGTCATAGTCACCTAGAACTGGGCGTAAAACTCCAGCAAGAATCTTTTCTCTGCCCGGTTCGGCAACTAATTGAATTTCTGCTGCTGATAGTTGAATGTTTGCTGGAATCAGATCAAGGCCTGGAACTTCGGTGTGAACGATTACATCAGTTGCCTTGAGTTTTCTATCTAACATCAGGTCATAAATAGTTTTGACATCTTCATTGACAACGCCAAGACCTCTTGAAAGTGCACCCTGTGGGTCAAAGTCAACAAGTAGCACTTTGCGACCGTATTCAGCTAGTGCTGCGGCGGTATTGATTGTGGTGGTTGTTTTACCAACTCCACCTTTTTGATTACAAAGCGCAATGATTCTGGCTGGGCCATGGCTAGTTAAACGTTTAGGGGTTGGAAACCTGGCGTCTGAGTTTTTATCTGACATGAAATGGTTTCCTCTCTGGCTTCACAGCAGTAAGTTTCAGCCTTTAGGCCGATGTTTACGTTCTTTTACCCCTATAGCCTACCGCTGTGCACGGGGGTGGGCTGTTGCATAGATCTCCCTTAGAGCATCTACCGTTACCAAAGTGTAAATCTGGGTGGTAGCCACAGAGGCATGCCCTAGGAGCTCCTGAACCACTCGAACATCCGCCCCACCTTCAAGAAGATGGGTAGCAAAAGAATGCCTAAAGGTGTGCGGTGAGACTTCATGCTCAATCTTGGCTGCCAAGGCAGCATCCGAAATTATCTGCCAGACGCTCTGCCTAGAAAGCCTTGACCCCCGCTGATTCAAAAAAAGGGCTGGGGTTCCCTTAGCTAACCTGGCTAGCGATGGCCGAACTCGGACAAGATAAGCCTGAACCGCGTTTTGAGCGTAGCTACCGACTGGAACTATCCGCTCTTTAGAGCCTTTACCGAAAAGTCGAATAATCTCAGGATCAATCAAGTCATCTAGGTCGATGTTTACCAGCTCTGAAACACGAGCACCGGTGGCATAAAGAAGTTCTAGGATTGCGCGATCTCTGACTCGCACTAAATCTGCGCCAACACCTGAAATGTCATCTGGTTCAGGACCAGATGCCTTGAGTAATCTTTCGATTTCTGAAACAGAGATTGCCTTTGGCAATCTTCTCGGAGCTTTTGGAGGCTTTACTTGAGCCGCCACATCATTTTCACAAATACCCTCGAAGAGCATGAACTTATGAAACCCTCTGACAGCAGCCAATATTCGTGCAACTGAAGTTGCAACCATTCCCTTATCGGTTACTAATCTTTGGGTGAAGTCTCTGACAAGTAACTCTGTGATCTGGTTAGCTGATTCAATTTTGTGGCTTACCAAGAAGTCTTGGTATCGAGCTAAATCCCTGCGATAGGCAAGAAGTGTGTTCTTGGCCATGCCTCGTTCGATAGTTAGATGTCTTAGATAACTATCGATATTTGATTGCAGGTTAGCCATTTTGATTTCTTTGAGCGGCAAGAGAAAGAACAGCAACAACTAGTGTTGGGCTTTTTAGCTTTGAGCTAGATACTGCTTTGAGCACCTTTTCAAAAGGAACCCAGATTGGCACCATACCTTTTTCCTCACCGGTTCGTTCAAACTCAACTTCGGTTTTAGATAAACCTCTAGCAAGGAAGATCTCGATTACTTCGCTGCTTGAACCTGGTGTTGTGTAGAAGGAATGAAGGTGAGACCAATCAGTTGCCTGATAATCGGTTTCTTCCGCTAGTTCTCGTTTAGCAGCGACTAAATCATCTTCACCATCATGGTCTCTAAGACCAGCTGGCATTTCATAGAGATATTCATTTACTGGTGCTCGATACTGCTTGATTAGGAGGACTTCATCTTTTTCATTAAGAGCGAGGACCGCTACCGCTCCCCTGTGGGCAATAAATTCTCTGACCAGAACTTCATCTTGGAATTTGAAAGTCTTACGAACAACGTTCCAGATTTTCCCAATAAATGCTGGCTCTAAAGAGATTTCAGCATCTTTACCTAGACCGAGTTGATCTGAGAGTTGAAATTCTTCGTTCTCAGTCATTGCCCTAATCTACTCTGCTTGAGCGCTGAACAGACGTCCAGCTAGAGCAGCCTTAATTAGTCCATGGAATAACGGGTGCGCTTTGGTAGGTCTTGATAAGAACTCTGGGTGAGCTTGAGTTGAAACGTAGTAAGGATGAACTTCCTTAGGCAATTCAACAAACTCAACAAGATCACCGTTAGGTGAAGTTCCTGAGAAGTGTAAACCTGCTGCTGAGATTTGATCTCTAAATGAGTTGTTTACTTCATAGCGATGTCTGTGACGCTCATGAACAGTTGTTTTGCCATAAACTTCAGCGACAACGCTGCCCTCAGCAAGCTTCGCTTCAAACAAACCTAAACGCATGGTGTGTCCCATGTCTCCTGAAGCCAAGATGTCAACCTGCTCTTGCATGGTTGCAATAACCGGATACTTGGTATCTGCTTCAAACTCGGTTGAAGATGCTCCTTCAAGCCCAACAACATTTCTTGCATATTCAATAACCATGCACTGTAAGCCAAGACACAGACCTAGTGTCGGAATTCCATTTTCTCTAGCAAATTTGAGAGCTCCAAGTTTGCCTTCGATACCTCGAACACCGAAACCACCAGGCACACAAATAGCATCAACATCACTCAGGTGAGCGCGAGCACCATCTTCGGTTTCACATAGGTCGCTTGCGACCCACTTTATGTTTACCTTTACCTGCTCAGCAAAACCACCGGCACGTAGCGCCTCTGTTACAGATAGGTAAGCATCTGGGAGGTCAATGTATTTACCAACCAAAGCAACATTTACTTCAGCTACAGGTTCGTGAACAGCTTTCAGAACACTGCTCCAACGAGTCCAGTCAACTTCCTTGGCATCGAGTTTTAGATGCTCAATGATGTATGAATCTAAACCTTCTTCGTTAACAACGCTTGGAATGTCATAGATGCTGTTTGCATCTGCTGCGTTGATAACTGCTTTGATGTCAACATCACACATCAGGGCAATCTTCTTCTTGATGCTCTCACCAATAGGTCTATCGCTTCGACAAACAATCGCATCAGGTTGAATACCAATAGATCGCAATGTTGCGACCGAGTGCTGTGTTGGTTTGGTCTTCAACTCACCACTAGGGGCAAGGTAAGGAACAAGAGAAACGTGAACAAAGAAGACTTTGTCTCTACCGAGTTCATGACGAACCTGTCTAGCAGCTTCGATAAAAGGAAGCGATTCGATATCTCCAACAGTTCCACCAATTTCAGTGATGATCACATCAGGAGCTGGATTCTCATGAGCCTGCAAACGCATTCTGCGTTTGATCTCATCGGTGATGTGAGGAATGACCTGAACGGTATCCCCCAGATAACCGCCAGCTCTTTCCTTGCGAATTACTTCGCTATAAATCTGACCGGTAGTTACGTTTGCTGATTGGTTTAGGTTGATGTCCAAGAAACGCTCATAGTGTCCGATATCTAAATCTGTTTCAGCACCATCGTCGGTGACAAATACTTCACCATGCTGGAAAGGGTTCATGGTTCCAGGGTCAACATTTAGATAAGGATCTAGTTTCTGCATAACAACAGAAAGGCCACGGGCTCTTAGTAGGTTTCCTAGACTGGCGGCCGTAAGGCCCTTACCTAGTGAGGATGCGACACCACCGGTCACAAATATGTGTCTTGATTTTCCAGAATCCATCGCTTCAGCCATGGAATTTAACTTTAGCAGTTGCCAGGTTGCCCCTCTAACCAAATCCTGTGCGACATGCCGAATGATGTTGCTAGTTAGGAATACTTAGCCAAATCTCTGAGCTCTTTGGCATGGGTTCTAGCTGTTTCTGAATCCGAAAGTCCCGAGAGCATTCTGGCAAGTTCTTCCGATCTAGCCGGTTCATCCAGCACTCGAACATCGCTTGAAGTAAATCCGGCCTCGGAAGATTTGACGACAGTTAGGTGACTGTCCGCAAAGGCAGCAACTTGGGCTAGGTGGGTAACCACTATGACCTGAGCATTCTTGGCAAGCTTGGCCAATCTCCTGCCGACCTCAATAGCTGCAGCACCACCAACACCTGCGTCCACCTCATCGAAGATAAAGGTAGGGGTTGAATCGGTTTCAGCTAAAACAACTTCAAGGGCGAGCATGATTCTGCTCAACTCTCCGCCAGATGCACCTTTACCTAAAGGCCTAGGTTCTGCCCCTGAATATGACTCCAGCAAGAAACTTACTGAATCAAACCCGGTTGGCCCTAGTTGTTCGCCCTTCTCAACCTGAACGTGAAGTTTAGATCCAGCCATTGCCAGTGCAACCAATTCATCACTAACTCGTTTTGCTAATTCACTTGCAGCTTTGGTTCTATTAGTTGAAATCTCGTCAGCACACATAACAGCTTGCTTATGTAATTGAGAAACCTCTGATTCTAATGAAGCGATTCGTTCTGAAGAAACATCCAACTCGGCCAATTTAGCTTGAGCAGTTTCTTGGAAGGTTTGCAAATCTTCAATAGTTGGGCCATAGCGTCGCAAGGCTTGATTCAAAGCACTTCGACGCTCTTGAATTTCATCTAAAGTCATTGGGCTATCGCTTTCCAATGAAGTTAGATAACCCGAAAGCTCTGCGGCGATATCGTTTAGGTCTTCTCCGATTTGACGAAGTGCTGCAGCCTGGGTTTCAAGGCTAGCGTCATGAGTAACTGCGTTCTCAAGAGCTTTACGGGCTTTGCCTATAAGTGATGTTGCATCTACTGCATCAAAGTTGTCATTCAAGAGTGCATCGTGGGCTAGCCCAACCGCTGTTCTTAGATCTTCGCTATGCGTTAGCCGTTTAGCAAGCTCTGCTAACTCAACATCCTCGTTAGGTTTAGCAGCTAACTTGTCTAGTTCTTCAAGAGCCTCTTTTAGTTCTTCGGCCTGTCTCGCTCTTGCCGTGACATTAGCTTGAATGTCTTCAAGTGTTGCCTGTGCTTGCTTCCAAGCGCTAAAGATAGTTGAGTATTGGGCAAGGCGTTCTAGATGTTTTGCTCCGGCGAATTTATCCAGAGCAGTTTTTTGAGCAGCTGGAGATTTCAATCTAATTTGATCGGCTTGGCCGTGGACTACGACGAGTTCTTCACCAATTTCGCTTAGTAACCCAACTGGTACGGACCGGCCACCAAGAACTGCCTTGGATCTGCCATCACTTGCAACAGTTCGGGCTAGCAGCAGTTCCCCGTCTGCTATCAAAGCTCCTGCATCCTCAGCTTTAGTGAGCGTTGAATTGTTGGAATCGAGTCGCCAGCGACCTTCAACTGAAGTTTGCCCAGCTCCCGATCTAATGGCTCCAGAATCTGATCTGTCTCCTAGAAGTAAGCCAAGAGCAGTAAGGACCATTGTTTTACCAGCACCAGTTTCACCGGTTAGCACGGTTAGGCCTTTATCAAAAGCAAGTTCGGCTTCGCTGATGACACCTAAGTCAGTTATACGAATATCTTCAATCACGGCTATGACCTAGAAACTTATTTACTGCCCGGTTGATTCGGGTCCACGCCAACCTGTAACCGGCAGCGAGAACTTACGAACAAGTCGATCAGTGAATGGGCCTTGGCGCAAACGAGCAAGTCGAACAGATTTAGCTGACTTGCTTACTTCAACTCTTGCGCCAACAGGTAAATCATGTGTTCTTCTGCCATCGCACCAAAGCACACCGGTACCAGAAGATCTATCCATAACTTCAACTGCAAGTAATGAACGTGGGCTTATCACCATAGGTCTTGAGAATAGAGCGTGAGCTGAAAGTGGAACCATAAGCATTGCATCCACGCTTGGCCAAACAACTGGGCCACCTGCGCTGAATGCATAGGCAGTTGAACCAGTAGGGGTAGCCATGATGATTCCATCACAGCCAAAACTTGATAGTGGACGACGATCTATTTCAACAACTACTTCAAGCATTCGCTCAGCAGCGCTCTTCTCAACAGTTGCTTCATTCAAAGCCCAGGTTCTAAAAACTTCTTTGCCACCGACTAGAACACGAACATCTAAAGTCAAACGTTCTTTGACTAAATAATCCTTAGCAACAACTCTTGCCACTGCGTGAGATAAACCTTCACGTTCGCTTTCAGCAAGGAAGCCAACGTGACCTAGGTTGATACCCATCAAAGGTGTTGCGCTTTCGCGAACGATCTCAGCTGCTTTAAGAATTGTTCCATCGCCACCTAGAACCATGACTAGTTCTAGGTCTTTTTCTGGAACTACAACGCCAAGTTCTAAAACTGATTTCAGGAAGTCAGTGCTTGTGCTTCTCCCTTGCAGGAATTCTTGGATTTCAACTAGTTGTTCTGAATTCATAACTGGGATTAGACCAGCCGCGACAAGTTGCTCAACTGCTTCGACAGTTGCACTAACTGCTTCAAGGCGACCGGTATGGGCAACCAACAGCACATAACGCTTTTCTGCCATTTGAACCACCCGCCTTACCTGTTAGTTATGCTCGTTCTTTTGCTAGTTCATCAATTCTGCCAGACCAATCAAGGCTATGGTCAGTCTCCACAGAGTTCAACCAAATTAGGTATTCAACGTTGCCATGTGTGCCTGGAAGTGGGGATTTGATGAGCCCATGGATGTTTAGTCCTACCTGCTTGGCCTCATCCATGACCTGTCTAATAGCTCCAGCACGAAGCCTGTGATCGTTCACGATGCCTGATGCATCAAGAGATTTCTTACCTACCTCGAACTGAGGCTTAATGAGAAGAACAAAGTTGGCATGAGGTGCAACTAGCTTCATTTGAGCTAAAACCAAGGTCAACGAGATGAAACTCAAATCTGCAACCACAAGAGAAATGGTATTCTCAGTGATTTTCTGAGTCAGTTTTGATCCAACAACTTTCTGCAGGTTCTCAGGGGTTAGGTCTCTGGCATTGAAGTTTTCAATGTTAATGACAAGTCGGTTATCTAAAAGTGGTTCTGCTAACTGAGAATGACCAACATCAAGAGCAATAACCTGACTTGCGCCATATCTGAGTAAGACATCGGTAAAACCACCGGTTGATGCTCCAACATCCAAACAAATCTTGCCGACTACCTCGATCTCAACAAACTCTTCTAAAGCAGCAGCTAACTTGTGTCCTGCTCTTGAGACATAGTCAATTGCTTCTAAGACAACTAGTTCAGCTTTAGCTGGAACTGGTTGCGAAGATTTTCTTGCCTCTCGCCCGTCGATAAAGACTCGACCAGATTCAATAAGAGTTGATGCTTGATTTCTTGACCTTGCTAAACCGCGATCAACTAGAGCGATGTCTAAGCGAGTTGAATTCTCATCCAATTTATTGCTCAGCGGCTTCGTCAGAAGCTGAGTTGAGTTGGGCTTCAAGCTTCTCGCGTAACGATGCGAAAGCTGCAGGTTGCTCTGCTAAATCAAGTTGAGCAATTCTAGCTAGCTCTGCTTCTAGTTCTTCAAGTTTGTCGCTCATCTATGCCTTCTTTTCATAAAGTGCACTCTGCACATCTAGGAAATGTATATGTTTGCCTGAATTCCAAATAACCTTACATGCCGCTCTAAGAGCTTCAATGGAACCTGGATCACCTTCAGTTACTAGGACTTTATCCCCTAGCAACTCAACACTAGCCTTACCGCAACGCCATCCACGCTTGGTTTGCTCAGGTTCTTCGTACGAAGTTGAGAGCTCCGCAAGGCTGTCAATAATGAATGTTGGTCTTTCTTCAAACGATGCAGCTAAGACATCTTTACGCGAAGAAATACCGGTTAGCACTAATACGCTTGGAATACCAGCCCGGTTAGCGCCAAGGATATCGGTTTCTAAACGATCGCCAACAAAAAGTGCTTTAGTGGAACTGAAAACTTTGAGCGCTGTTTCAAAAATAGCTGGCTCAGGTTTACCTGCAAAAAGTGGCAGTTGGCCAACAGCGGTGTGCACGGCACTTACTAATGTTCCATTGCCTGGAGCAACTCCCTTTTCTTGAGGAAGCGTCCAATCATTATTAGTGGCAACCCAAAGCGCACCTTTTTGTATTGAGTATGAGGCTTCAGCTAGATCACGCCAAGAAACATCAGGAGCAAAACCTTGAATCACTGCAGCTGGGTTATCTTCACTTGAAGAAACAATTTCAAAACCACCAGCGGTAACTCTTGCTCTTAGTCCATCGCCACCAACAACCAATACTTTTGCGCCGGCAGGAATCTTGGTTGAGAGTAACTCAACAGCTGTTTGACCAGAAGAAATGACGTCTTCAGGTGCAGAGCTAATACCAAAACCTTGTAATTGCTCAATGATTGTTTCTGGTTTGCGAGAAGAGTTATTTGTGACGTAACCAACACGAATGCCTTGAGACTGCAAATTGTTTATGGCTGAAACAGCTCCATCGATTGCTTGTGTTCCTTCATAGATGACACCATCAAGGTCAGCTAGCAAAACATCAAACTGATTCCAAATAGTTTTAGCGACCACGACCTGGTCCTCGACTGCGACCCTTAGGAGGTCCACCGAAGCCACGACCGCCACCTTTAGGTCCTCCCTTAGGAGGTGGGCCATTGCTTCTAGGTCCGCCACTAAATGGTGGACGTTTTGGCTTATCGGTGCCATCGCCATCGTCGCGACGTGGACGTTGTGGTCTGTCAGTTGGCTTAAATGAAGGATCCCGAGGTGTCCTGGCCACGGCATCATGCTGGGATTTTGAAGGCCGCGCCGAACTGGACACCTCGGGAATCTGTATCTCCTCAATGATTGAGAAGACTTCGTTCTCGGGATTACTGTTCCCGAGGAAGTGTTGCTCTGCACGGTCCGCTAGATCTGACCAACGCTTTGCTTCACTTTCTCTGTTCCCGATTATAAGGGTATCTGCGTAAGCGCGGAAGAGGTTTGTGGAAAACTCGTGAACTTTTGTTGGATCTAGCTCTGGAATCTCCAATTCAGCTAGGGCTAAATCGTTCTCCCCTAGGTCTAATCTGGCTCCAGACATAACAATGGCAAGGTTAACCCGGACTGGAGCAGGCAAAGACTTGCGGTCAACAGAACGGCCTAGCTCCAAAGCTTTTCTAGGTCTACCCAGTCCTCTTTCACAGTCAACCATGATAGGTAACTGGTCATTTGAACCAGAAAGACGACGGTATGTAGTCAATTCTCGAAGAGCTAAACCATAGTCGCCTACCTGGTAAGCGGTAACGCCAACAGTTTCACGAACGATAGCGATACGACCTGCTCTTCTAGCAGCAGCCAATGCATGCTTGTGAGCTAGCTCAGGGTCTTGATCATGCAGGATGCTAACCATTGCTAGATGTCTTGCAGTCATCTCAGCGTTTTCAGCAGTGAGAGTCTTTAGTTGAACGCGAATACCAAGTTCTAAGTCCTGATCGGTAATCTCATCAGGAATCATAGGAGATTTAGCCTCGTCATCGCGGATAGGGCGGGCGACTCGAGTCTGCCACTCAGGGCGTTCCTCGCGAGCACCACTGCGGCGTTCTGCGCCTTGTGGTTTCTTTCTGTCGTCTCCGCCAGCTGATCTGCGGTCTTTTGGTGCAGGTGTATCGTTCATGATCTCTCCTACTAATAAATCTTAAAACATGTGTTAAATAAAAATGGCCACCTCGTTACCAAGGTGGCCATTTTCTAAATTAAGTCCGGCGGTGTCCTACTCTCCCACAAGGTCCCCCTTGCAGTACCATCGGCGCAGAGAGTCTTAGCTTCCGGGTTCGGAATGTAACCGGGCGTTTCCCTCTCGCTATGGCCGCCGAAACACTATTGAGTTATGTGAATCGTTGACACACAGTTAAGTGTGATCTTTGTTCGATTCCCGACCATACCTCGGGAACCACATAGTGGACGCAAGCAAAAAAATTGTTATCAAGTTATTGGCTTATTAGTATTGGTCAGCTCCATGAGTCTTTAGTCCTCACTTCCACATCCAACCTATCAACGCAGTAGTCTACTGCGAGCCTCTCGACCGAAGTCATGGAAATCTCATCTTGAAGCAAGCTTCCCGCTTAGATGCTTTCAGCGGTTATCTTTCCCCAACGTAGCTAATCAGCGGTGCTCCTGGCGGAACAACTGACACACCAGAGGTTAGTCCATCCCGGTCCTCTCGTACTAGGGATAGGTCTTCTCAAATTTCCTGCGCGCGCAGAGGATAGAGACCGAACTGTCTCACGACGTTCTAAACCCAGCTCGCGTGCCGCTTTAATGGGCGAACAGCCCAACCCTTGGGACCTACT
>JBBAMM010000002.1:97279-100413 GCA_040402475.1 Rhodoluna sp. | reverse complement strand
CAGTTCGGTAGCTCGCCGGGCTCATAACCCGGAGGTCGTAGGTTCAAATCCTGCCTCCGCAACTAAATAGATAGACCCCAACTTCGGTTGGGGTTTTTCTTTTACTGTTGATAACTCAAAAGCCCTGAATTCAAGATTTAGGCTCTTTGAATGTTGTTGCTGACCACTTTGGTACTGTCAGGTCTTTGGCATCAAGCACCTTCATGTCCACCAGCTTTCAGCTTTACTAACACCACAGTTGGTGCACTCAGTGATTCAGCAGAACTCTCACTCTGTGTCAGTAATGCTGTGTTGGTCAAAGGAAGCAATGGCTCAGTTAGCTTGGCTATCGGAGCCCCTACTGCAACAGCGCCTAGATGCTTGGTTTATCCAAACGGTTTATCGCCAGATCTAATGGCGTCACTTTTGCAATCAGGCCATGTTGGCTGTTGGAGTCTGTATCCACCTAGTCAACCAATCGCTATCGTCAACATTGGTAAACCAAGTCAAACCAAGCTCAGTGCTGCTCTAAAGAGTTTTAGACCAACAACACCAAGCATCTTTGTGAAACCTAGTTCAGGGATTTTGGTTGGCACTGGTGTGCAACTTAGTTCATCTGCAAATCTGCAACTTATAAAAACTAAGTTGCTTGGATTAGCTGCCCAGATCAGGTTCAAGCCATTGAGCTATAAATGGCAAATCACTGACAACGGTTCACTTGCATCAACTATTGCGCAGCCTCGTTATCTTGCCGATACTGCTGGCAAAGTTCAGGTAAACCTTGCTATCAGTTATTCAGTTGAATACATCTTCTCTGGGTTAAGTACTTGGACTCGAGTCAGACCAAATATTATTTCCAATGCAACGCCGGTTGCCTTTCAAGTTGGGCAGGAAGTAGTTCCTCCTAAAACCCAGATCCCTAGGCTGGTGGCTAGGCCTTGTGTTCCTAAGGTGATTAGTTGGGGTTGCTGATTTTCAGAAATTTCACAGGACTATTTCATAAACTAATGAAGTTGAACCCATAGTTTTACTTTGAATTAGTTTTAGTAGGGAATGAAGTTCTATGTCAGATAACAAAAGCCATTACAACAACCAGTTCTTAGGGGAGCCAGTTAAGTTGCCTCAGCAACCTCAAGCTGTTCCAGCTCCGAAGGCTAAAGCATCAACCAGTCTTATCTTGGTTGCTGTGCTTGGTCCGCTACTTGGAGTCTTTGTTGGTGCATCCGCTATTGGTGGAGTGCTACCGCTGCTATCTGGATCTCAACAAGTTACCGTTAACAACCCAGGTAGTGTGAACTGGGTTACCGGTGCTGCAGCTAAGGCTTTGCCTTCTGTTGTTACTCTCTCTGTCTCAGGTAACTCATCCGCTGGAACTGGTTCAGGTGTTGTTCTTTCTGCTGATGGTTACATTCTTACCAATGCCCACGTTGTCACTCTTGATGGATCAACTTCTGATGTTGTTATTGAAGTGAAGACTAGTTCTGATCGAATTTATAAGGCCAAGGTAATTGGTACAGATCCAACTAATGACCTAGCTGTCATTAAAGCTTCTGGCACAGGTTTTAGTCCTATCGAATTTGCTGATAGTTCAAAGATAAATGTTGGTGATTTTGCGGTTGCTATTGGAGCTCCGCTTGGTTATGACGCAACTGTTACATCAGGTGTTGTCTCAGCTATGCACAGAACAATCCAGGTGGCCTCTGCTGCAGTTCCTAAAGATGGTGGTTCAAGCTTGCAGCTTTGGAACAATGGCACAGATGCTCCACCGGTGAACCTTGATGTTATTCAAACCGATGCAGCTATCAACCCTGGTAATTCAGGTGGTGCTCTAATCAATGACAAAGGACAACTAATTGGAATCAACGTTGCCATTGCAACAGCAACAAGCACATCTTCTCAAGCAGGAAGCATTGGTGTTGGTTTTGCTATTCCATCTAATGTTGGTAAACGAATTGCAGATCAAATCATCAAGAGTGGAAAGGTAAGCCATGGCTTACTAGGGGCATTTGTTTCGGATGCCACTAATTCTGATGCGGCCGCCTCTTTCAGTGTGGGAGCTTTGGTTGAAAAACTCACAGCTAATGGCCCTGCAGATAAGGCTGGTATCAAAGTTGGCGACGTAATCACTGAATGTGATGGGCAGAGCATCGATAGTGCTTCCAAGCTAACTGCTGCTATCCGCTCTAAATCAGCCAACTCTAAGGTGACTTTGAAACTAACCAGAAATGGCAAGGAAATAACCGTTGAGGCAACCCTTGGCGATGCGGATGCCAATAACTAGGCGCTAGTTAGCCCATTTTCTTTACTCATGGCAGACTAAAGACATGTCAATGATGCCATCGGTTCAGTATTCAATAACTATTCGCCTAGAAGCTCCTGCTAAAAACACAGCAGTTAGCGAGCTAACTTCGATTATCGAGCGCTCCGGTGGTTCGGTTACCGCAGTTGACGTGAATCACTCTGATGCAGAACGAGTAAGAGTTGACCTTACCTGTGCCTGTACTAACTCTGAACATGCTGAACAAATCGTTGAAAGCCTAAAACTTGTTCCTGGAGTTGTTGTTGGCAAGGTTTCAGATAGAACTTTCCTAGCTCACCTAGGTGGCAAGCTAACCATCGAGTCTAAGTTGCCTATTCGTAACCGCGATGATCTTTCTCTGATTTACACACCGGGTGTTGCTCGCATTTGTGAAGCTATTGCTAAAGACCCTAGTGATGCTAGAAGACTGACCATCAAACGAAACACCATTGCTGTTGTGACAGATGGTTCAGCTGTTCTAGGTTTGGGAAACATTGGTCCACTTGCTGCTCTTCCAGTTATGGAAGGTAAAGCAGCTCTATTCAAGCGCTTTGCAAACATCGATGCTTTCCCTATCTGTCTTGATACCCAGGACACCGATGAAATCGTTAGAACAGTAAAAGCAATTGCTCCAGTCTTTGCTGGTATCAACCTGGAAGATATTTCAGCTCCACGTTGTTTCGAAATTGAAGCTAGATTACGTGCCGAATTAGACATCCCTGTTTTCCACGATGATCAACATGGAACAGCAATTGTTTGTTTAGCAGCACTTAGAAATGCATTGACTGTTGTTGGTAAGAAAATCGGCGATGTTCAACTGGTAATGAGTGGGGCAGGAGCTGCAGGAACTGCAGTA
>JBBAMM010000002.1:20002-97179 GCA_040402475.1 Rhodoluna sp. | reverse complement strand
AATCGGCGATGTTCAACTGGTAATGAGTGGGGCAGGAGCTGCAGGAACTGCAGTATTGCAACTCTTATTTGCAGCAGGACTAAAGCATGCAACAGTAGTGGACCAAAAGGGAATCATTCACGTTGGTCGAAATGACATTGATCCAGCATCTTCACTTGGCTGGATAGCTGGAGCTACTAATGCAGGTGGCAAGACTGGAACTCTAAAAGATGCCATGGTCGGTGCTGATGTATTCATTGGTGTGTCTGCAGGAAACTTATTAGTTGCTGAAGACATTGCGAACATGGCAAAGGACTCCATTGTCTTTGCGTTAGCTAATCCAACTCCTGAGATTGAACCAGCAGAAGCAGCGAAGTATGCAGCTGTTGTTGCTACCGGTAGAAGTGACTTCGCTAATCAGATCAACAATGTTTTAGCTTTCCCTGGTTTCTTTAGAGGATTACTTGATGCTGGAGCATCCCAGATCTCAGAGAACATGCTGCTAGCTGCAGCCGATGCACTTGCTAAGTGTGTTGAACCTGATGAACTAAATGCTTCATACATCGTGCCTAGCGTGTTCCACGCTGATGTTGCTCAAAGAGTTGCCGATGCGGTTAGAAGTGTTGCTAGGGGATAACTAATGGAACAGCAAACCCAACAGAAACCTTCAATAGTTATTGATCCTCAACTAGCTCCGCTAGAACCAGGCGATCATGAACGTTACGCTCACTATGTTCGTAAAGACAAAGTTGTTGAGTCTGCTGTGATGGGAACCCCTGTTGTTGCTTTGTGTGGGAAGGTCTGGGTTCCTAACCGAGATCCAGAGAAGTTCCCTGTTTGCCCTGAATGCAAAGAGATTTATGAACTTATGCAGAAAAATGAAGCAGGCGATGGCTCTGCGGAGTAAATAAACGCTCGCCAATAGACTTATCTAGTGAATAACGCCCCTATTGGTATCTTCGACTCAGGAGTCGGTGGTCTTACCGTTGCCCGAGCAATCATTGACCAGTTACCTAATGAATCAATCATTTATCTAGGGGATACTGCCAATACTCCGTATGGCCCTAAATCTCTAAACGAAGTTAGAGCGCTAGCACTTGATGTTATGGATCGCCTTGTTGATGAAGGTGTAAAACTTTTAGTTATTGCCTGCAACACCGCTTCTGCTGCTGTGCTCAGAGATGCACGTGAGCGATACACCGAAGGCAGAGGTATTCCAGTTGTTGAAGTTATTCAACCTGCCGTTAGACGTGCAGTGGCAGCAACTCGTAATGGCAAAGTTGGTGTGATTGGAACTGCAGCAACTGTCTCTTCCAAGGCATACGATGACGCTTTTGCAGCTGCGGTTGATCTTGAACTTGTAACTGCATCATGCCCAGAGTTTGTTGACTATGTTGAACGCGGTATTACCAGTGGTGCTCAACTTATCTCTTTAGCTGAGACCTATCTTGAACCAATAAAGGCGGCTGGGGTGGACACACTGGTTCTAGGTTGCACCCATTACCCATTATTGACCGGTGCTCTTTCTTATGTAATGGGTGAAGATGTGACTCTAGTTTCTTCTGCTGAGGAAACTGCTAAAGATGTTTATCGCACACTAGTAGCTCATAACCTTTTGCGAACAGAAACTTCAAAACCTGCTCTTCGTTTTCAAGCAACTGGAGATGCAGATAGCTTTGCAAAACTTGCAAGAAGGTTCTTAGGACCTGAAGTTCAACATGTTGAACAGATCAACTAAATAGGTAGGGAAAATGGCGAGAGTAGATGGCCGTGAGGCAAACCAGTTACGTAAGGTAACCATTGAACGTAATTGGAGCGAGCACGCAGAAGGTTCTGCTCTAATCTCTTTTGGTTCAACCAAGGTGCTCTGCACAGCTTCTTTTACTCCAGGTGTTCCGCGCTGGAAAGTTGGTAAAGGTGAGGGTTGGGTAACCGCTGAGTATGCAATGTTGCCAAGAGCTACCCATGACCGTAATGACCGCGAATCCATCAAAGGAAAAGTTGGCGGTAGAACTCACGAAATCTCAAGACTTATCGGTAGAGCTCTTCGTGCTGCAGTTGATTTCAAAGCTCTAGGGGAGAACACCATTGTTATTGACTGTGATGTCTTACAAGCCGACGGTGGCACTAGAACTGCTGCTATCACAGGAGCATATGTTGCTCTAGTTGATGCCATCAACTATGGAATCAAGCACGGACACATTCCAGCAAACAACAAGGTAATCATCGATTCAATCGCTGCTATCTCAGTTGGCATCATCGATGGTGAACCAATGCTTGATCTTGCATACACAGAAGACGTTAGAGCTGAAACAGACATGAACGTTGTTGTGACAGGTAAAGGTAAGTTCGTTGAAGTTCAAGGAACTGCTGAAGCAGCTCCTTTTGATAGAGCAGAACTCAATGCTCTGCTAGATCTTGCTCTGCATGGAACTGCCGAACTAACCCAGTTACAAATCGCTGCCTTAGAACAGAACTAATGAAGCTAGTTTTAGCAACCCATAACCAGGGCAAGGTAGCAGAGCTACGTGCGATTCTTGAACCAGTTGGTTTAGAACTGGTGGGCTATGACGGCCCAGAACCTGTTGAAGATGGAATTAGTTTCCTTGAGAATGCTTTTATCAAAGCAAAAGCTGCTCACAAACACACTGGTCTTCCGGCTATCGCTGATGATTCTGGTTTAGCTGTTGAAATTCTTGGTGGATCACCAGGCATCTTCACTGCTATTTGGTCTGGAACTAAAGACAACGTTGCTAACCGTCAGCTACTTTTAGCTCAACTAAAAGACATTGCACCTGAACATCGAGCAGCAGCATTCGTTTGCACCATCGCATTGGTAACCGATGATGTTCAAACAAGTTTCACAGGAGTTTGGCCAGGTTCTATCTCAACTGAAGAACGTGGCACCAACGGACACGGTTATGACCCTGTGTTTATCCCAGAAGGCTTTGAAGTTACTGCTGCTGAATTAGAACCAGAAGTGAAGAATGCCCTAAGTCACAGAGGTCAAGCTGTGTCGGCACTAATTGACTACTTTCGTAGCTAGTGCTTTTTAGATCTTGCTTTTATAAGTTCTAAAATCACTGGGATAAAAGATAAGCCAATCATCGCAAGTGTCACAACAATCACATGTTCTCTGATGAATGCGATGTTTCCTAAGAAGTAACCGATAAGCGGAACGCTTATGCCCCAGGTAAAAGCACCGATGATGTTGTTGCGGGTGTAATAGCTGTATTTCATCTTGCCAACACCAGCAGCAACAGGTATGAAAGTTCTCATGATTGGCACGAAGTGAGCAAAGATAACTGCCTTGCTTCCATATTTCACAAAGAAGGCTTCTGCTCGTTCAGCATTCTTAGAGCTAAATAGTTTTGAATCAGGTCGCTTGAAAATAGCTGGCCCTGCACTTTTACCGATGAAGTAACCTATCTGATCACCAAGGATTGCTGAAAGAGCGATCGCTAGACAGGCTAGCCAGATAGGGGAGTCAATAACTCCACCACCAATCATGAGCCCAACAGTGAAAAGCAGGGAGTCACCTGGCAGGAAGAAGCCGAGCAGTAAGCCCGTTTCAGCCACAACTATTAGGCAAGCCACAATTAGAGCTAGTGGCCCAAGGCTCGCAAGGATATCTTCAGGGTGCAGTATGTCGTTTATATTCACGTGCCCCCAGCAGGAATCGAACCTGCGCACCCGCCTCCGGAGGGCGGTGCTCTATCCCCTGAGCTATGGGGGCTCAAAGATATTCCCAGACTACCAGCGGTGTTTATAAGGCTTAGGGACCACACTTCTGCCCCTTAGGGCCAGTTCGCTAGACTTATACCCATACCGGCTCAGGCGTTGTGGCTTGCCAGCCCAACTAACCCCTCCTAAAAATAAAGGTGCCTCAAGTGACCCCTGCAGACTTATCCAGTCAGATTCTGCACATTCTTGCTGCCTTGCAGTCTGAGGGTAAATTACCTGCACTTGATCTTCCGGCTGAGGTTGTCGTTGAACGACCTAAGAACCGTGATCACGGTGACTGGGCAACTAACGTTGCAATGCAGTTTGCTCCTAAATTTGGTTTAGCACCTAGAGACCTTGCCACTTTGTTAACTACTGAACTAGCTAAGGTTTCCGGCATTGAAAAAGTTGACATCGCAGGTCCTGGTTTTATCAACATCACTTTAAGTGCTGCTGCTGCCGGTGAGCTGGCTAAACAAATTGTTCTAGCTGGTGATTCATATGGAACAGGTTCAGCTCTAACCGGAATCAAAATGAATCTAGAGTTCGTTTCAGCTAACCCAACCGGACCTATACACATTGGTGGAACTCGTTGGGCTGCTGTTGGAGATTCACTAGCTCGTATCTTTGAAGCTCAAGGAGCTCAAGTTACCAGAGAGTATTACTTCAACGATCACGGCGCTCAGATTGACCGCTTTGCAAGATCTTTACTCGCAGCAGCTAAAGGTGAACCTGCTCCTGAGGATGGTTATGCAGGGGAATACATCAACCAGATTGCAAAGAGTGTTTTAGCAACTCATCCTGATGCCGCAACACTTCCTGAAGCAGAAGCTACTGAAACTTTTAGAGCACAAGGTGTTGAACTCATGTTTGGCGAGATTCGTCAATCGTTGGAAGACTTTGGAGTTCACTTCGATGTGTTCTTCCATGAGAACTCACTTTATGAAACCGGTGCTGTTCAGAAAGCTATCGAGAGACTAAGAACTCTTGGACATATCTATGACCAAGACGGAGCTGTTTGGTTACGTTCAACTACTTTTGGAGATGACAGAGATCGTGTTGTTATTAAAGGTGATGGTGAAGCAGCTTATATCGCAGGGGATCTTGCTTACTACTTAGATAAGCGTGAGCGTGGCTTTGATAGAGCAATCTATATGCTCGGTGCAGATCACCACGGCTATGTTCAACGCATGATGGCTATGTGTGCTGCCTTTGGTGATGAGCCTGGTGTGAATCTTGAAATCCTTATTGGCCAGTTAGTGAACCTAGTTAAAGATGGTGAACCTGTTCGTATGTCTAAACGTGCAGGAACTGTTGTCACTATGGAAGACCTGGTTGATGCAGTTGGTGTTGATGCAGCACGTTATGCACTAACAAGATCTTCGATCAACTCGATGGTTGACATTGATTTAGATCAACTATCTAAAAAGACCAACGACAACCCAGTGTTCTATGTTCAGTATGCGCATGCCAGAACTAAGCAAGTTGCCAACAATGCAGTTTCTCTTTCAGTTGATGACGGTGAATTTGACCCAAGCCTGCTCACTCACCCAAGCGAATCTGACTTGCTAGCAAAGCTTGCCCAGCTGCCTGCAATCATGGCGCACTCATCTTTGGAGAGATCGCCGCACTTAGTTGCTAGATACCTAGAAGAAGTTGCTGGTGCTTATCACCGTTGGTATGACGCCTGTCGTGTCACACCGCTATCTGGTAACCCAGTTGAGAGCGTGCACCGCACCAGACTCTGGCTAAATAATGCTGCAAGTGTTGTTCTAGCTAATGGTCTTAGAGTTCTAGGCGTCTCTGCACCGGAGCGGATGTAATCATGAGTTCATTACTTGCTCCTAGTTGGCTAGCAGAGCCAAATGATGTCAACTCTGTTGCAGCTGGTATTTGGCCAGAGAGTTTCAAGCGTGATGCTGAAGGTCAGATTGAAATTGGTGGGGTAGCGGTAGGGGACCTAGCTGCAGAATTTGGAACACCGCTATACGTTTTAGATAAAGACGAGTTCTTTGCAAGAGCTATGAGAATCAAAGCTGCTTTCAATGCTGCTGCAGTGAGATATGGAACTACTGCCAAGATCTACTACGCAGGGAAGGCTTTCCTTTGCACTGAAGTTGTGCGCTGGGTAGATGAACTAGGGCTTTACCTTGATGCCTCTAGTGGTGGGGAACTTGCCGTTGCTCTAGCTGGTGGCATCGATGCCAAGCGCGTTGGTTTACATGGCAACAACAAATCACACAGTGAGATTGGTAAAGCTGTAACAGCTGGTCTTGGTGTCATCGTCATTGATAGCGAAATCGAAGTTGAAAGAATTGCTTCGTCTGCTGGAGCACAAGATGTTATTCAACCTGTTCGTCTTCGAGTAAACACTGGAGTGCATGCCCATACTCATGAGTATTTAGCAACTGCTCGTGAAGATCAGAAGTTTGGCATTGCTATTGCCGATGTTCCTGAAATTGTTGCCAAGATCCGTTCACACAAACATTTGCAATTCTTAGGTTTACATTCACACATCGGTTCTCAGATTTTTGCTGTTGAAGGATTTGTTGAAGCAGCTAAGCGACTTGTTGCTTTGCATGCCGAGCTTTCTAAAGATGGTTCAATTCCTGAACTGAATCTTGGCGGTGGCTTCGGAGTTGCATATACTCCAGCAGATAAACCGAAAGATATTGAAGAGATAGCTTTTGCAATAGTTGAAACTGTTGCAGATGAATGCAAGAAGCTTGGTGTTGATTTTCCTGTGCTTTGTTTTGAACCAGGTAGAGCCATCGTCGGCCCTGCTGGAATTACTTTGTATAACGTCGGAACAACCAAAGATGTTCTAGTTGGTGAGAATGCTGATGTTAGAAAATACGTGAGTATCGACGGCGGTATGAGCGATAACGCTAGACCTGCTCTCTATGAAGCTGATTACACAGCCTGCCTTGCTTCAAGAGAGTCAACTGAGCCTGCTGCAATAGCTCGTGTTGTTGGTAAGCACTGTGAATCTGGAGATATCGTGGTCAGAGATTCATACCTACCAGCAGATGTTTCACCTAATGACTTACTAGCTGTTGCAACAACCGGTGCATACTGTTTCTCATTGGCTAGTAACTATAACTATCTAGCTCGTCCTGCTGTTGTTTCGGTATCTAAAGGTAAAGCTGATCTAATCGTTAGAGCAGAAACTGAAGTTGACTTACTTTCAAGAGATGTAAAGGTTTCAAAATGATTGAATATCGTCCGCTAAGAATTGCCTTACTTGGAGCAGGTTCTGTTGGCTCACAGGTGGCAAGACTGATTCTTGAAAACAAGGATGAACTAGCAGCACGTGTTGGTGCTGAATTACAGCTAGCTGGTGTTCTCGTTAGAGATAAGCGTGCTGCTCGAGCTACCAACATTCCTCAAGATTTAATCACCACTGAATCTGATGCTCTAATTCTTGGTGCAGATATTGTCATTGAAGTAATGGGTGGAATTGAACCAGCTAGAACCCTTATCTTGCAGGCGCTGAACTCAGGTAGTGATGTTATTACTGCCAATAAAGCACTACTTGCCACTCATGGTGCAGAACTATTCGATGCTGCTGAACAAGTAGGTGCTCAGTTGTATTTCGAAGCTGCAGTTGCTGGTGCCATTCCTATTATTCGTCCGCTAAGAGAATCTCTCGCGGGGGATAAGGTCAAGCGCATCATGGGCATCGTAAATGGTTCAACAAACTACATTCTTGATCGCATGGATACCACTGGCATCAGCCTGGAACAAGCGATGGCAGAAGCTACCAAGCTTGGTTACCTTGAAGCAGATCCAACTTTGGATGTTGAAGGTTATGACGCAGCACAAAAAGCAGCCATTCTGGCATCTCTTGCTTTTCACACTGAAGTGTCATTGGACAAGGTTTACCGCGAAGGTATTACCAAGATCACTTCAGAGCAGATGGCTGCAGCAAAACGCGATGGCTATGTAATTAAGTTGTTGGCAATCTGTGAATCAATTGCGCCTGATGAAGAGAACGCTGAAGGCGGTATCTCTGTTCGTGTTTACCCAGCGATGGTTCCACTGGAACATCCTTTGGCTTCTGTTCGCGGTGCTTATAACGCTGTGTTCGTTGAAGCTGAAGCTGCTGGTTCTTTGATGTTCTATGGAGCAGGTGCCGGTGGTATTCAAACTGCATCAGCTGTCATGGGTGATTTGGTTTCAGCTGCCAAGCGTCACGTTGCAGGAGGCCCTGGGCTAGCTGATTCAGTTCACGCTGAACTAGAGGTATTACCGATTAGTAGAATCCAGACTCGCTACCAGATCACACTAGAGGTATCTGACCAGCCTGGTGTTTTGGCTCAGGTTGCAAACATTTTTGCTCATCACAATGTTTCAATCGAAACTGTTGAGCAATCAGCCAAGATGATCGAAGCTGAAACAACTGCATGGTTGGAGATTGGAACACATCAAGCAAGTGACAAGGCACTAGCTGCCGTTGTTGCAGAACTCAGCGCCAGTGCTGCCGTTGAACAAATCACATCTGTTATCAGAGTTGAGGGAGTCTAAAATGGCCCACCAATGGCGCGGAGTTATCAACGAATACTTCGATCGACTAGATATTGAAAAAGGCACCAAGGTTATTACCCTGGGTGAAGGTGGAACTCCTCTAGTTCATGCACCAGCACTAGCCAAGCTAGTTGGAGCAGCTGAGGTTTGGCTAAAGGTTGAGGGCATGAACCCAACTGGTTCATTCAAAGACCGTGGCATGACCATGGCTGTTACAAAAGCGGTGGCTCACGGAGCTCAAGCTGTTATCTGTGCTTCAACTGGTAACACTTCGGCAAGTGCTGCTGCCTATGCAGCTGCTGCTGGAATCAAGTCTGTTGTTCTTATTCCTGAAGGCAAGATCACTTTAGGAAAGCTAGGTCAAGCTATTGCGCATAAGGCATCAATCTTGCAGGTCAAAGGCAACTTTGATGACTGCCTAGTGTTAGCCCGTGACTTGAGTGAAAACTATGCAGTTCACCTGGTGAACTCAGTGAACCCTGACCGCATTGAAGGCCAGAAGACAGCAGCTTTCGAAGTTGTTGAATCCCTCGGCTTTGCTCCTGATTTTCATGTGCTGCCAGTTGGTAATGCTGGAAATTACTCTGCATACTTCAAGGGCTACCTAGAAGAGTTCAACGAAGGAATCATCAAAGAGGTTCCGAAGATGTGGGGTTTCCAAGCTGAAGGATCAGCTCCTTTTGTTGCCGGTCACCCAATTGAAAACCCTGAAACTATTGCAACTGCTATTCGTATTGGTAACCCGGCTTCATGGGATCTAGCTCTTTCTGCTCAGGAATGTTCTCAAGGTGAATTCGGTGCGGTTAGCGATGCTGAGATTCTTTGGATGCACAGATTCCTATCTAACGAAGTTGGAGTTTTTGTTGAGCCATCTTCAGCTACCGGTGCTGCTGGTTTATTCAAGAATTCAAAACTAGGTAAGGTGCCAGCTAACGCCAAGATTGTTGTGACCGTTACCGGTCACGGTTTGAAAGATGTTGGCTGGGCACTAAAAGATGAGAGTGGAAACGACATCTCTCCAACTTCATGCTCAAACAATGCAGCTGAAGTTGCAGAGCTTCTTGGCCTGGAGAAAAACTAATGCGTTTAGATCAAGCCAACGAAATGATCGGACGCAAAGTCTTTGTTAAAGTTCCTGCGACTTCAGCAAACTTAGGTCCTGGTTTTGACACTTTGGGAATGGCTTTATCTTTCTATGATGAGTTAGAAGTTGAAGCTACTGATTCAACTCATGCTGTTGTTGAAGTTATTGGTGAAGGTCAGGGAGAAGTCCCAACTGGTGACGACAACTTAGTTGTCAAGGCAATTGCATACACTTTTGCTTACTTCAGACAACCGCTACCAGGGCTACGACTAAAAGCAAATAACTATATTCCGCACGGTAGGGGAATGGGTTCATCAGGTGCTGCAGTTGTTGCTGGCATCATGGCAGCCAAAGGTTTGCTTGAAGGTTTTGTTGAGATGACTGCAACTGATTTGCTAGTTATCGCAACTGAGTTAGAGGGACATCCAGATAACGTTGCCCCTGCTCTATTCGGTGGACTAACTATCGCCTGGCAAGATGAAACAGGACCGAAGCACAAGAAGCTATTTGTGCACAGAGGTGTCTCACCACTGGTACTAGTTCCAAAGAACAAGATGTCAACTGAGCTAGCCAGATCTTTGCAGCCAGAGTCAGTTCCTCACGATGACGCTGTTTTCAACGTTTCAAGATCAGCGCTACTTATAGCTGCTCTTACCCAGAGTCCTGAGCTACTGCTAGCTGCTACCGAAGACCGTCTGCACCAGAATTACAGGGCTAAAGCAATGCCTGAGACCGATGCAGTTATTACTGCTCTGCGAGCAGCTGGACACGCCGCGGTGGTTTCTGGAGCGGGCCCATCCGTCCTGGTTTTGGCCAGCGACCCAGCAGAACGCTTGGCTGCAGCCAAATTGGCAGCTAAAGCGTTCCCACAATGGATCCCTTTAATGTTGGCTGTTGATTTCAAAGGTGCTACAGTAACTATGTACCGAAATAAAGACGCTAATTCATAGCAGTCTGGTACCAAATCCCGTAAAAACATTACGGATAGAGCATGACAAGGGTCGTGCATCAAGACAATCCACCTCACAAGAAACCGATTGTCAAACAAGAAAGAGCTAAACCACATGGGTGAAAACCAAAACGAAGACTTACCAAAGAAGTCACGTCGCGTAAGCGCTGTGCCTTCAACGGATGCGCCTGCTGAAGCTAAGAAGCCAGCAAGAGCAAAGAAGACCGAAGACGCTCCTGCAGCCGAAGTTAAGACTGATGCTCCAGAGCGAAACAACCGCAACCGCAATCGTTCAGCTGCTCCTGCAACTGATGCGCCTGCTGCTGCAGCAACAGAAGCTCCTGCAGAACGTCCACAGCGTGATCGTGAATACGACAGCGAGAGACCTGAGCGTAGCAATGACCGCCAGGGCAACAACCGTAACCGTAACCGTAACCGTAACCGCAATGGCAACGACCGTTTCCAGAACCGCGGACCTCGTCGTGGACCTAACAACGACAGAGAAGAAATTGAGCCAGAGATCTCTCCAGATGATGTTTTAGTACCAGTAGCTGGAATCCTAGACATCTTGGATAACTACGCATTCGTTCGCACCACAGGTTACCTTGCTGGTCCTAACGATGTTTATGTATCTCTAGGTCAGGTAAAGAAGTATGCACTTCGTAAAGGTGACGCTGTTGTTGGTGCAATTCGTCAACCACGCGAAAACGACAACCAGGGTCGCCAGAAGTTCAACGCACTAGTTCGTATTGATTCAATCAACGGTCAGACTTCAGAAGAAGCAGCTAACCGTGTTGAATTCGGTAAGTTGACTCCGCTTTACCCACAGACTCGTCTGCGTCTTGAGACTGAGCCAAACAAGCTTTCAACTCGAATCATTGACCTTGTTGCTCCTATCGGTAAGGGCCAGCGTGGTCTTATCGTGTCACCTCCTAAGGCTGGTAAGACTTTGGTCTTGCAGGCTATCGCTAACTCAATTGCTCAGAACAACCCAGAGGTTCACCTAATGGTTGTTCTAGTTGATGAGCGTCCTGAAGAAGTTACCGACATGCAGAGAACTGTTAAGGGTGAAGTTATTGCTTCTACTTTTGACCGTCCAGCAGAAGATCACACCACTGTTGCAGAACTTGCAATTGAAAGAGCTAAGCGTCTAGTTGAGCTAGGTCACGACGTAGTTGTCTTGCTTGACTCAATTACACGTCTAGGTCGTGCCTATAACCTTTCAGCTCCAGCATCAGGTCGTATTCTTTCCGGTGGTGTTGATTCATCAGCACTTTACCCACCTAAGCGTTTCTTTGGTGCAGCTCGAAACATCGAAGATGGTGGATCGTTAACGATTCTTGCAACAGCTCTTGTTGAGACAGGTTCGAAGATGGATGAAGTTATCTTCGAAGAGTTCAAGGGAACTGGAAACATGGAACTTCGTCTATCTCGTTCACTTGCAGATAAGAGAATCTTCCCTGCAGTTGATGTGAACGCCTCTGGTACTCGTCGTGAAGAAATGTTGATGAGCCCAGATGAGACCAAGATTGTTTGGAAGCTTCGTCGTGCACTTGCCGGTCTTGAACAGCAGCAGGCTCTTGAACTAGTACTTAACCGCTTGAAGGAAACTAAGAGCAACGTTGAGTTCCTAATGATGGTTCAGAAGTCAATGCCAGTTCCTTCAGGGTCAGACGGCGAATAATGCTCTCTTCAGTCCAGGCATTGCTGGCTGAACACCAAGAGCTACAGAACCAGCTCTCTGAAGCCTCAGTTCACGCCAATCCAACACTTGCTAAGAAGTTAAACCGCAGATACGCGGAACTTAACGCAATTGTTTCGACGTACCATGCGGTGAATTCAATGCAAGCTGATCTTGATGCAGCCAAAGACATGGCTAAAGAAGATGAAAGCTTTGCAGCTGAAGTTCCAGCCATGGAAGAGAAACTTCATGAGGCAACCGAAAAACTTAGAAGACTACTAATCCCAAGAGATCCTGACGATGGCCGCGATGTCATTATGGAAATCAAGGCAGGTGAAGGTGGTGCTGAATCAGCACTATTCGCAGCAGACCTGTTGAGAATGTATATCCAGTATGCGAACAGCAAAAACTGGAAGACAGAAATTCTTGATAAGAACGAATCTGATCTTGGTGGATACAAAGATGTTCAACTAGCCATCAAAGGTAACTCTCCAGATCCTGCAGAAGGTGTTTGGGCTCACCTGAAATATGAAGGTGGTGTTCACCGCGTTCAGCGAGTTCCTGTCACTGAAACTCAGGGTCGTATCCACACCTCAGCTGCCGGTGTTCTAGTTTTCCCTGAAGTTGATGCTCCTGAAGAAGTTGAGATCAGCCAGAACGAAATTCGTGTTGACGTGTTCCGCTCATCTGGTCCTGGTGGTCAATCAGTTAACACAACAGACTCAGCCGTTCGTATCACACACATTCCAACTGGAATCGTAGTTTCTATGCAGAATGAAAAGTCACAGTTGCAAAACCGTGAAGCTGCCATGCGTGTGCTTAGAGCTCGAATCCTCGCAGCTCAGCAGGAAGCCATTGAAGCTGAACTATCTGCAGCTCGCAAATCGCAGGTAAAAAGCGTTGACCGTTCAGAGCGCATTAGAACTTATAACTTCCCTGAGAACCGCATTGCCGATCACCGCACTGGATACAAGGCATACAACCTTGATCAAGTTATGGATGGTGCTCTAGAGCCTGTTGTTCAGTCAGCTATTCAGACTGATGAAGAAGCCAGACTGGCGGCTCTCGGTGAGAATTCGTAATGAAGCTCTCAGTTGCTATTGAATCTGCAACTAAAAGATTTGAAGAAGCAGGAATCGAATCAGCTCAGGCTGATGCTGAAATACTTGCCAGTTTCGTGCTTCAAATAAATCGGGGCGAATTACTCTCAAAGACAATCACCGATGAATCCTTTAGCAAAGAGGACTCTCTTAAGTTTGAAGAACTAGTTGCTAAACGCGCTGAGAGATTCCCACTACAACACCTAACCGGTTTTGCTTACTTTAGGCAGTTAGAACTAAAGGTGGGTCCTGGAGTTTTCGTACCAAGATTTGAAACTGAAGTTGTAACACAATTGGCAGTTGATGCTTTGAAAGCTATTCCTGCTGCAGAGCCAATTGCCGTTGACCTTGCTACCGGTTCTGGTGCTATTGCGTTATCTCTTGCCACCGAAGTTCCTAATGCGAAGGTTTATGCAGTTGAGCTAAGCGAAGATGCTTTGCAATACACCAGAGAAAACTTTGCTAGGTATGCACCTAGTGCAGAACTTCGTCAAGGTGATTTAGCTGATGCATTCCCAGATCTAAATGGGCAAGTTGATGTCTTGATTTCTAACCCTCCTTACATTCCAGATGAGATGATCCCTATTTACCCAGAGGTTCATTTACATGACCCAAGCCTTGCTCTTTATGGGGGCAGTGATGGTCTTGACCTAATTAGAAAAGTTGATGCAACAGCTAGAAGGCTGCTAAGACCAGGTGGATCTTTGATCATTGAGCATGCCGACATGCAGGGTAAGGCTGTTCAAGAACTACTATTGGCATCAGGGTGGCGTAATGTTTCAACCCATAAAGATTTGGCTGGCAGAGATCGTGCCACCACAGGTACCAGGTAAGTTCAAGGAGGATTTTGTGCAGATGAGTTTTGACTGCTCAGTTGATACTGAACTTTTAACAGGAATGAGACTTGCCAAAGTTTCTCTTGGCAGAACTGAACTTGTTGTTATCCCAACCGATACTGTTTACGGAATCGCTGCGAATGCTTTCTCTGCAGAAGCTGTTCAAGGTCTGCTAGATGCCAAGGGTAGAGGTAGGCAATCACCACCACCTGTTTTGATTGCAAATATGAACATGGCTCGAGCATTGGTGGAATCTTTTCCTGATGCAGCTGTGAAACTAGCGCAAACTTTTTGGCCAGGTGCACTAACCATGATTTTGAAAGCACAGGCTTCGTTGGATTGGGATCTTGGGGAGACCAAGGGCACAGTTGCTCTTCGAGTTCCTGATCACAAAATCGCTTTAGCTCTAATAGAAGAAACTGGTCCGCTTGCTGTTTCTAGTGCGAACCTGACCGGTGAACCAGCTGCAACTACTTGCCAGCAAGCTTTTGATTACCTCGAGAAATCAGTTTCAGTATTTCTCGATGGTGGACCAAGCCCTAAAGGTGAAGCATCGACCATTCTTGATCTAACTGCTCTAGTTGACAGCTATGACGAGGCTGGGACACTTACTACAACTGGCACCATCAAGATTGTTCGACTTGGTGCTCTAAGTTCAGCAAAGATACGATCAGTTGTTGGTGACCTTCTCGAGGTGAACGCCGACTAATGCGCGCTTATTTGCTTTTGATGGCTATCGCTGCTGTTGTTACATACCTTGCAACCTTTGCAGTTAGAAAACTAGCTGACAAATATGAGATCTATCCAAAAGCAATTCGTTCAAGAGATATGCACACTAAGCCAACTGCTCGTATTGGTGGCGTTGCAATGTTTATTGGTTTCTTGGTGTCCATTGGAATAGCAGCACCTATTGGTTGGTTCGAAGTAGTTTTTGCAGATCCAGGACCAATCATTGCTATCTCTATTGCAGCAATCATTGTTATGGCCATTGGTTTTCTTGATGACCTGTATGACTTGGACTGGACCATAAAGCTTGCCGGTCAGTTCATTGCTGCTGGTGTTCTAGCTTGGAATGGTGTTCAGATTGTTTCTCTGCCAATCTTTGGTATCACTGTTGGCTCTTTTGGTGTTTCTTTTGTAGTCACAGTGTTCCTAGCTGTTTTGATTATGAATGCAGTGAACTTCATTGATGGCCTTGATGGTTTAGTTGCTGGAGTAGTTCTAATCGGAACAGTTGTCTTTTTTATCTATTCCTATTTACTCGCGCAACAGATTTCCCCAACCAACTACTTCAACCTAGCCACCATGCTCTCAGCAATAGTGATAGGTATGTGTGTTGGCTTCCTCCCACACAACTGGCACGTCGCAAAGATTTTCATGGGCGATGGCGGAGCACTGCTCCTGGGCTTGTTGATGACAACTTCAGCGTTAACTGTTACCGGTCAGATTGATCCTGCTTCATTGAAGCGAGATGATCTGGTTCCAGCTGTTCTTCCTTTGATTCTGCCGATCTCAATCTTGGTTTTGCCACTATTGGATTTTGCGCTGGCCGTACTTCGAAGAGTGTCTGCTGGTAAGTCACCTTTTTCGGCAGACAGAAAGCACCTGCATCACAGATTGCAGGACTTTGGTCACTCTCACCTAGGTTCAGTTCTGGTCTTCTATTTCTGGAGCGCATCTGTTTCAGTTAGTTGTTTACTGCTGTTCCTTACCAATATCGTTTGGGTAGTGGTCTTCGCTGTTCTTTCTATCTCCGCTTCATTGCTATTTACTGTTTGGCCTGCAGTTATAAAGGCTCGAAAGAAGGTCCAAAATGTTTGATGATCTATCCAGTGTTATGAAGCGGGTTCTCAAGTTCGGCGCTTTACTGGTCGTGGCCATATTGGTGCTAGGTTCCCTGATTGGCTATTTCGTTGCCGGTATCTCTGGAATTCTGGCTGCCCTAGCAGGTTCCCTTGCGGCTTTGGCTTTTACCGGGTTGACTGCCTTGAGCGTTTTAGTTGGATCTAAGCTCTCGCTGCCAGGTTTCCTAGGAGCTGTTTTAGGTGGTTGGCTACTGAAAATGGTGCTTTTCCTCATAGCTTTTACTGTTTTGAATAAGGCTCAGTGGCTAACCAGGGAAGCAAGACCCATAGTCTTTTTCACCATTGTTGTTGCTGTTATCGGTGGGCTCATCTTGGATACCCGAATCGTATCCAAAGCCCGTTTAAGCGCGGATGTAAAACTGCCTTAACTTTCGCTAAATTTGGCTGATTTAGGGGATTTCAGCCCCTTTCAACCTGATAACATTTAGACATCGCTTGCACTTAGTTGTAACGAAAAAGCACTGTAAATCGCCGCAAGGTTAGGTTACGCCCTGCCCCGAAACAGGAGTACAAACTGTTGATTCAATCGTTGTCACTGCTTAGCTCAGTGCTTAGGCCCGTCGCGGAAGCTGACGGCGGCTTTGAGGCGCCAACTATTGACGAGTTTTACCCTGAGGTTGTTCTTTTTGAAGGAACCATTTTTGAACTAAACCGAATCATGTTGATTCGTCTTCTAGTTACCACTTTGCTTATTGTTCTTTTCACTCTTTGGTCAAACCGTTTCCGCAAGAGCACCTTGGAAGGCCAGTTCGTTCCTGGTCGCTTCCAGATGTTTGGTGAGATGGCTTTGAACTTTGTTCGTAAATCAATTGCTCACGAGCAGCTAGGGGAGAAGGACGGCGATCGCTTCTTACCGCTACTAACCACAATCTTCTTCATCGTTCTGGGTATGAACATCACCGGAATCATTCCAGGACTGAACATCGCTGGAACCTCTGTTATCGGTTTGCCTTTGATCTTGGCTCTAGCTGCTTACGTGACTTTCATTTATGCCGGTGTGAAAAAGCATGGAATGGGATTCTTTAAGAGTGCATTGTTCCCTTCAGGCGTTCCACCAGCTTTCTACATCTTGGTGACCCCGATCGAGCTTCTCTCAACTTTTATTCTTCGTCCGGTAACTCTTGCTCTTCGTCTCATGATGAACATGATCGCCGGACACTTGCTGTTAGTGCTTTGTTTTAGTGCAACACAGTTCTTTTTCTTCAACTCAGAAGGCATCTTCAAGGCTTTCGGAGTTGGAACATTTACCTTCGGGTTCGTCTTCACTCTCTTTGAGATGTTGGTGGCGTTCCTGCAGGCATACGTCTTCACACTGCTAACGACTGTTTATATTCAGCTGTCGCTAGCGGATGAACACTAAGAAACAAGTGGATTAGCAACCGCTAATTCAAACCATGGAAGGAAAATAAAGTGCAGATTATTCACTTGGCAGCGGAAGTTGCAACTCAGGTATCACAGGTATCAGGTAACCTCGGCGTTCTAGGCTACGGTCTTGCCGCGATTGGCCCAGGCATCGGCGTAGGTCTAGTTGTTTCAAAGACCATCGAATCGATTGCTCGTCAGCCAGAACTTGCAGCTCGTTTGCAGGTAACAATGTGGCTAGGTATCGCGTTCACCGAAGCTCTAGCCCTAATCGGTCTAGCTACCCCATTCATCTTCGTCTAGGACTAAAACTAAATGACTCCAGTTATTCACGAAATTATGCGCACCTCAGGGTCAGCAAACCCGCTGGTGCCAGCAACTGCTGACCTCGTTTGGTCTGCGGTAGTTTTCGCGATTCTGCTGGTCTTCTTCTGGTTCAAGGTGCTACCTAACTTCAAAAAGAACATCGATGCAAGAACCGAAGCGATCGAAGGTCGCCTAGCTCTAGCAGAGAAGGCTCAGGCTGAAGCGGCAGCAAAGACTGCAAACATTGAAGCTGAACAAGCAGAGGCTCGTGCCGAAGCTGCTCAGATTCGCGAATCAGCTCGTGCAGAAGGTGCAGCAATTCTTGCTGAACTAAAGGAGCAAGCTTCACTTGAAGCAGCTCGCATGACTGAGACAGCTAAGAAACAAATCGAAGCAGAACGTCAAGCCGCAATCATTTCTTTGCGTGCTGAAGTTGGCAGCCTGGCAATCGATTTGGCTTCATCTGTTGTGCGGAACAACCTCAAAGAAGACAAGAGTGCATCAGCAATTGTTGATGGTTTCTTGGCAGATCTAGAAAAAGAAGGCAAGTAGTAATAATGGCTTCTTCAACTCGACAGGCTCTCGCCCAAGCTAAAGCAGATATTTCTGCATACCTTGGGTCAGATCTAAGCTTTGTAACCGACCTATTCGTCGTAGCCGATGCAATCTCGAGCAGTGCTCAGTTGCGCGGCATCCTCTCAGACCCTTCCACGGAGAGAGAAACAAAGAATGCGCTCATCGAGCGCGTCTTTGGCGGCAAGGTTAGTTCTGCTTCTGTCGAGTTTGTCAAAAAGGTCGCTGCTTTGCGTGTTTCACGCAGCATCGATCTTGTTGTCATTCTTGAGCAACTAGGTGTTCACGCTGCTGCAGCGGTTGCTGCCAACACATCTGTTTTGGATGATGTGCAGAGTGAACTATTTGGTTTCCAGCAAGTTGTTGCTAGTGACCGTGAACTTCAGTTTGCTTTGAGCAACAAGAGTGCTCCAAATGAAGCAAAGCTTCAGTTGGTTGATGCTCTAGTTTCAGGCAAAGTGAATGCTGTTACCCAGGCTTTGATTGCTCAAGCTGTTGGAGCGGTTAGAGGTCGTCGTATTGCTATCGTGCTTGACCAGTTTGGTAAGCAAGTTGCAGCCTACGGCGAATCATTAGTTGCAACAGTTACTGTTTCATCCGCACTAGATACAAACCAGGTTGAACGTCTTCGTTCATCTTTGGCTAAAACTTATGGTCAGCAAATCCGCTTGAACGTCGAGGTTGATTCTTCAATCATCGGTGGAATGGTTGTTCAGATTGCTGGCGAAATAATCGACGGAAGCGTAAGCAGCCGTTTGCAAAACCTAAAGCTGCAGTTGGGTAAAGCCGCTGCCAGCATTAACCGAAGCTAACGCTTCAGAAGTAGAGGAACAAGATGGCAGATCTAAGCATCAGTCCGAACGAGATTCGCGACGCGCTGAAAGACTTTGCTAAGTCTTACGAGCCGACTCAAGCTAGCCGTACCGAGATCGGTCACGTTATCGATGCCGGTGACGGTATTGCTCACGTTGAAGGCTTGCCAAGTGTTATGGCTAACGAACTTCTAAAGTTCGAAGACGGCACTTTGGGTCTAGCTCAGAACCTAGACGAGCGTGAGATCGGTGTCATCATCCTTGGTGAGTTCGGTCACATCGTTGAAGGTATGAAGGTTGAGCGCACAGGCGAGATTCTTTCTGTTCCTGTTGGCGATGAGTTCCTAGGTCGTGTTGTGAACCCAGTTGGTGCACCTATCGACGGCAAGGGTGAAATCAAGTCATCTGCTCGTCGTGCACTTGAGCTTCAGGCTCCTGGTGTTATGGCTCGTAAGTCAGTTCACGAACCACTACAAACTGGTATCAAGGCGATTGACGCGATGATTCCTGTTGGTCGTGGACAGCGTCAGCTAATTATTGGTGACCGTCAGACTGGTAAGACAGCTATTGCTATCGACACCATCATCAACCAGAAGGCTAACTGGGAGTCGGGAGACACCAACAAGCAGGTTCGTTGTATTTATGTTGCTATCGGTCAAAAGGGTTCAACCATTGCTGCGGTAAAGGGTGCTCTTGAAGCAGCCGGTGCTATGGAATACACAACTATCGTTGCGTCTCCTGCATCTGACCCAGCTGGTTTCAAGTATCTAGCTCCATACACCGGTTCTGCTATTGGTCAGCACTGGATGTATGACGGCAAGCACGTCCTAATCATTTTTGATGACCTATCAAAGCAGGCTGAGGCTTACCGTTCGATCTCCCTATTGCTTCGTCGTCCACCAGGCCGTGAAGCATATCCAGGTGACGTTTTCTACTTACACTCACGCCTATTGGAGAGATGTGCAAAGTTGAACGATGAGCTTGGTGCTGGTTCTATGACTGGACTTCCAATCATCGAGACCAAGGCAAACGACGTTTCTGCATACATTCCGACCAACGTTATTTCTATTACCGACGGTCAGATCTTCTTGCAGTCAGACTTGTTCAACGCTAACCAGAGACCTGCTATTGACGTAGGTATCTCGGTTTCACGTGTTGGTGGTGCTGCTCAGGTTAAGGGCATCAAGAAGGTTTCAGGAACATTAAAGCTTGAGCTTGCTCAGTACCGCTCGCTAGAAGCTTTCGCGATGTTCGCAAGCGACTTGGATGCTGCATCTCGTCAGCAACTTGCTCGTGGTGCTCGTCTAATGCAGCTACTAAAGCAGCCTCAGTATTCTCCATACCCAGTTGAAGAACAAACAGTTTCAATCTGGGCTGGAACTACAGGCAAGCTAGATGAAGTTCCTGTTGAAGACGTTCTACGTTTTGAAAGTGAACTGCTTGACTTCCTTCGTCGTAACTCACAGGTGCTAACCACCATTCGTGAGACTAACGATCTAAAGGATGACACAGTTGCAGCTTTGGAAGCAGATGTCTTGAAGTTCAAGAAGAGCTTTCTAACCGGTGTTGGTAAGCCGCTAGCTTCAGTTGGTAACGAGTCTGTTGCTGCTATCGCTGAAGAAGAAGTCGACCAAGAGCAGATTGTTAAGCAGAAGCGCTAAGCGTTACTGATTACTAGGAAAAGGAAAAGCAATGGGAGCGCAACTTCGGGTCTATAGGCAGAAAATTAAATCTGCCCAGACGACCAAGAAGATCACTCGTGCAATGGAGTTAATCTCTGCCTCACGCATTTACAAGGCACAACAGCGTTTGGCAGCAGCTAACCCTTATTCACGAGCGATTACTCGCGCCGTCTCAGCTGTTGCAACTTTCTCTAACATCGATCACCCGCTGACAACTGAACCAAAAGACATTCGTAGAAGCGCAGTTGTTATCTTTACCAGCGACCGTGGCCTTGCCGGTGCTTTCTCATCTAACGTGATGAAAGAAGCAGAGCAGCTAACTCAGCTACTTCATGACCAAGGTAAAGAAGTTGTTTACTATCTTGTTGGACGTAAGTCAGTTGGTTTCTTCTCATTCCGCAAGCGTGCAGCAGTTAGATCATGGACCGGTGGAACAGACCTTCCAGTTTTCACTACCGCTCAAGAGATTTCTGATGCAGTCGTTGCTGCTTTCAACCTTGGCTTTGATGAGGGTGGCGTTGACGAAATTCACTTGGTATACAACAAGTTCGTTTCGATGATTAGCCAGGAACCTCAGGTTGTTCGTTTGCTACCACTAGAAATCGTTGAGGGAGTGGCAGCTCCTGAAGCTAATGAAGTCTTCCCACTTTATGAATTTGAGCCAGATGCCAGCAAGGTACTTGACGCACTGCTACCTGTTTACATCGAATCTCGCATTTTCAATGCAATGTTGCAGTCAGCTGCAGCAGAGCACGCAGCAAGACAGAAAGCAATGAAGTCAGCAACCGAAAACGCTGACAAGTTAATCAAGAACTACACCAGATTGTCGAACTCAGCTCGTCAGTCTGAAATTACCCAGCAGATTTCCGAAATCGTTGGTGGTGCCGACGCTCTTGTCGACACCAGCGACAAAGAATAGAAAGATAAGAAGACATGGCCGAGAACAAGAACGTTGCTAGCGGACGAATTGCCCGCGTAACAGGTCCAGTGGTTGACATCGAGTTTCCACACGATGGCATCCCAGGCATCTATAACGCTCTGACCACTGAGATCAACCTAAACGGTGAGGTTACAACTCTTACCCTTGAGGTTGCTCAGCACCTAGGAGATGACCTAGTGCGAGCTATTGCACTAAAGCCAACCGATGGTTTGGTTCGTGGTCAAGAGGTTAAGGACACCGGAGCGCCTATCTCTGTTCCTGTTGGAGATGTGACCAAGGGTAAGGTTTTCAACGTTACTGGTGACATCCTGAACGGTAAGCCTGGCGACAAGGTTGAAGTTTCTGAGCGCTGGCCGATTCACCGTAACCCACCAGCATTCGATCAGCTTGAGTCTAAGACTGAGATGTTCGAGACCGGTATCAAGGTTATTGACCTTCTAACCCCATATGTTCGTGGTGGAAAGATTGGTCTTTTCGGTGGTGCTGGTGTTGGTAAGACAGTTCTTATCCAGGAAATGATTTACCGTGTTGCAGAAGACCACGATGGTGTTTCTGTTTTTGCTGGTGTTGGTGAGCGTACCCGTGAAGGTAACGACCTTATCGACGAAATGACCGAATCAGGTGTTATCGACAAGACAGCACTGGTCTTCGGTCAGATGGATGAGCCACCAGGCACCCGTTTGCGTGTTGCACTATCAGCTCTGACCATGGCGGAATACTTCCGTGACGTTCAGAACCAAGACGTACTTTTGTTCATCGACAACATTTTCCGTTTCACTCAGGCAGGTTCAGAGGTTTCAACACTTCTAGGACGTATGCCTTCAGCTGTGGGTTACCAACCTAACCTTGCTGATGAGATGGGTATCTTGCAGGAGAGAATTACCTCTACTCGTGGTCACTCAATTACATCTCTTCAGGCTATTTATGTACCTGCTGACGACTACACCGACCCAGCCCCTGCAACAACATTCGCTCACCTTGATGCAACAACAGAGTTGAGCCGTGAAATTGCTTCTAAGGGTCTATACCCAGCGGTGGATCCACTAACCTCAACTTCACGTATCTTGGACCCACGCTTTATCAGCGCGGACCACTATGCAACTGCAACCAGAGTGAAGCAGATTCTCCAGAAGAACAAAGAACTTCAGGAAATCATTGCCATCTTGGGTGTTGAAGAATTGAGCGAAGAGGACAAGATCACCGTATCTCGTGCTCGTCGTATCCAGCAGTTCCTATCTCAGAACACATACATGGCTGAAAAGTTCACCGGTGTGAAGGGTTCAACTGTTCCACTAAAGGACACCATCGAAGGCTTCTCAGCTATTGCTAACGGAGACTTCGACAATGTTGCAGAACAAGCGTTCTTCAACGTTGGTGGCTTGGAAGACGTTGAACGTCAATGGGCAAAGATTCAGTCAGAGATTAAGTAATCATGGCTGAGAAGAATCTAAGAGTTGAGCTAGTAGCTGCCGATCGTGCAGTCTGGTCAGGCGATGCCAAGATGGTTATCGCTAAGACCGTTGAGGGAGAGATCGGTTTACTAGCCGGTCACGAACCAATGCTTGCCATCCTAGGTTCAGGTGAAGTTCGTATCACTTTGCCAACAGGGGAGTCCATCAAAGCAACAGCTGCAGATGGTTTCCTTTCAGTTGAACATGACGTTGTCACAATCGTGGCAAGAGATGCTCAACTGGCATAAAGACTATAAAGATAAAGCCCCGAGGAAACTCGGGGCTTTTCCATTTCTTGAATCTATAAGTCGTCAGGAGAACCAGTTTGCTTGACAGCTCTCTTTTGTTCTTCCACGATCAGTGCTGAATTGTGAGCAGATGGGGCGAAGATTTCGTTCATGGCAAACATAGCTGAGCCCATAGTTCCACCAGGATGTTTTTTGAGTTTCTTGTTACGCCTCATGGTAGGTATTCCAACCGTTAGAGCAATCACAAGGATTGAACCCAAGATAACTAGTAGTTCCATGACTTATTAGTCCTGTTCAGGTCTTCTCTTAGCAGGCGCTTCTCTGCGGTTAGCAGCTGGAACCCACTTCACGTCGCCACCGTGTTTGATGTTTGCGTAACGAGCTAGAACGAATAGTAGGTCGCTGAGTCTGTTTAGGTACTTCACGGCCACTAGGTTGATACCGCCGTCGGTTTGACCCTTCTTAGCTGGCTCTGTGCCGTGCTGTTCGATGGCGTGCCAGGTTGCGCGTTCCGCTCTTCTAACCACTGTGCGGGCTAGGTGAAGCCCTGCAGCTAGTCCTGAACCACCAGGGATGATGAAGGAGTCTAGTTTTTCAAGATCAGCGTTGTATTTATCGATGGCTGCTTCAAGAGCATCAATCCAGACTGCGTCAACACGAAGTGGTTCGTATTCATAGTGCTCATTCAAAGGGTTAGAAAGGTCTGCACCTAGGTCAAATAGTTCATTTTGGATCTGCGAGAGCAGAGCCAGTGTTTCCTCATCGAACTCGTTCTTAGCTAGCGCAACAGCAACGCCGATAGCTGAGTTAGCCTCATCCACGTCTGCATAGGCTTCAATGCGAGGGTCAGTTTTTCTGACTCGGCTGAAATTAGATAGACCGGTAAGACCTTCGTCTCCGGTTCGGGTGTAAATCTTAGTTAGTTTGACCATTAGACAAGTCTAGGCTTGTCTGGTGCTCTTATTGTTGCCTCCTAGTGAAACCAAGCGAATTGGTGGGTCAAACCTAACCATTGAACAGGTTCATTTGAGCTATGGGCAACTAAACGAAGCAAGAGACCTTGTTTTAGAGGATCTATTGAAGCTTTGCAAGAAAAGAGACTTGGCTGCAAAAGTCCTAAAGCTAAGTCAAAAACAGCTGGGGGAGATTGACTTCAATCTGAGCATAAAGACCGCCCCAACTATGCCTGCGTATCAACGCTATGAAGGCACTCTATACAAAGCCATTGATGTTGAAAGTTTCAGTGCGCACGAAGTTGAGCAGATGAGGGCTCATGTTCTGATGCAAAGTGCTCTCTTCGGATTGATATCAGCTACAGATCGAATACCTTGGTATCGACTATCAGCTGGAACCGTGTTACCTAAAGTTAGCTTGAAGAAAGTTTGGAAAGAACATCAAGATGCAGCTTGGGCAAGATTAGTAGATTTCCCAATCATTGATTTGCGGTCAAAGGCTTATGTTGATTTAGCTCCAATCCCGAGCCATCTTGATTCCTATTGGGTTGAAGTTGTTGCTGAAGATTCCAATGGCCAAAGAAAAGCTTTGAATCACTTCAACAAAACAGCAAAGGGAGAATTTGTCGGAGCGTTCGTTAGAGCTAAGACAGCTCCTAAAACGATTGCTCAACTGAAAGCAGTGGCTAAGAAAGCAGGCTTAGGTTTAGAAGTGGATGGCAAGACAATTTATTTGATTACTTCAGAAGTTGTTAGAACAAAGTAATGCCGAAACCGATAAACAAAACTTTTGAAAGAATGCGAATCGCTATGCGATGCGCTGGAGCTGTTTGTTTTGTTATACCGGTTGCTTCTTACCTAACTTTTGCTTCTATGTTGGACAAGATCAAATACACCTACAATTACGACACTCTTGAACAAGTTGTTATCCACGACACTGTTTATCAAGTGGCATCAACTGCGCTAACTATCGGAAATTCAACTTGGGCTATCTTGTTGCCGCTGTCTTTAGCTATAGGGGCGATAGATGTTGGTATTAGTCTTTACAGGCAAATATCTAGTTCTTGAGTTCAGGCCTTCTAAAGCAACCTGGGGCATGGTCATTTACAAATCCGGTTGCCTGCATTAATGCATACATCGTTGTTGAGCCAACAAAACTAAAACCTAGTTTTTTGAGGTGTTTAGATAGCGCATCGGATTCAGTACTTGTTGCGCGCCATTCAAAAGCTGAGGATGGGGGAGTTCTCTTTGATTTAGCTGGAGCGAATTCCCAAACGATATCGCTAATACTTTGACCTTGTTTCTGAAGTTCTAAAACTATGTTTGCGTTCTTAATGGTGCTAGCGATTTTAGATCTGTTTCGGATGATGCCTTCATCGAGCATCAAACGTTCGACATCTTTCTCGGTCATCTTCGCTACTTTTGTAACTTCAAAGTTCTTGAAAGCTTTGCGGAAACCCTCACGTCTTTTCAGAATGGTTATCCAAGATAAACCTGCTTGAAAACCTTCAAGAGCAATTCGCTCAAACATCTCATCATCGCCAAAGACAGGAACACCCCATTCAGTGTCGTGATATTCGATGTATTGCTGATCTTTACCTGGCCATTTGCATCTAATGCGGCCATCATCATATTTATGGACGTGGTCAGCCATTACTTAGACGGGATACCTTCATGTTCAAGAAGCCATTCTTTGGTTGGGATGCCTTTACCACCGGAGTAACCAGTGATTTTTCCGGAAGCTCCCATAACCCGATGACACCCAATAACAAGTGGCACAGGGTTTGATCCAACCGCACCGCCAACAGCTCTTGCTGCCTTTGGCTTCCCGATGGCTTTGGCAATATCCGCATAAGACTTGGTCTTACCGAAACTGATACGACCTATCTGTCGCCAAACGTTTCTCTGGAATTCAGTTCCTGAACTGAAATCAACTGGGAAGGTGAACTTGGTGAGCTTGCCTGCAAAATACTGCTCAAGCTCTGCCTTTGCGGTTTGAAGGACTGGGGAGTCATTACTGGTTGCCTTTGCACCTTTAGCGGCGATGTCAATGGCGGTTATTTTGCCATTGGCTTCGAATACGCGGATTATGCCTATTGGGGAGTTGAAGGCAATCAAGTTAGGTTTCTGCACCCTTCGAGAATACCTAAGAAAAGCAAAAGCCCGGTTATCCAATTGTTTAGGTGGATAACCGGGCTTTTGCATGCTTGTGAATTACATCAATTCAAACAATTCACCAGCAAGGGAAAGCGAGTGACGCAGAGTCTGCTCAAGTTCATCGAACTCCTTTTGACCAATGGTCAAAGGTGGAGCTAGCTGAACAACAGGGTCGCCACGGTCATCGGAGCGGCAATAGAGACCGTTGTCATACATGTGGTGAGAGAGGAACTGTCTTAGTAGCTTCTCTGACTCCTCATCATTGAATGATTCACGGGTCTTCTTGTCGCGAACTAGCTCGATTGCATAGAAGTAACCTGCACCACGAACGTCGCCAACAATTGGAAGATCTTTTAGTTTCTCCAATGTCTTCTTGAAAGCAGCTTCGTTGCGAGCAACGTTGCCAACTAGATCTTCCTCATCGAAGATATCTAGGTTTTCTAGAGCTACTGCACAAGCCACAGGGTGACCTGCGAATGTGTATCCGTGGGAGAAGATGTTAGTTCCGTGTTTGAACGGTTCGAAAATCTTCTCGGTCATCATTAGAGCGCCAAGCGGTTGGTAAGCCGAAGTTATACCCTTGGCACAGACCAACATGTCTGGTTCTAAATCGTACTTCTCACTTGCAAACATTGTTCCGATACGACCAAAACCATCAATGGTTTCATCAGCAACTAAAAGAACGTCGTACTTGTCGCAAATCTCGCGGACTCGCTTGAAATATGACTTAGGTGCTGTGAAACAACCACCAGAGTTCTGAACAGGTTCAATGAAGAACGCTGCAACAGTGTCTGGGTCTTCGAAGAGAATCATCTCTTCTACTCGGTTTGCTGCCCACATCGCAAAGGCTTCTTCATTTTCGAAGTCATCCTGTGCGCGGTACCAGTTGGTGTTTGGAACTCTGAATGTGCTCGGAACCAATGGTTCAAACATCTTCTTCATGGATGGAATACCGGTTAGAGACAAAGCTCCGTGCGAGGTGCCATGGTAAGCAACTGCTCGAGTTAGAACTTTGTGCTTCATCGGTTTACCAGTCATCTTGAAGTACTGTTTGGCTAGTTTCCAAGCAGTCTCATTTGCTTCACCACCACCGGTGGTAAAGAAAACACGACTTAGGTTTTTTGGTGCATATGACAACACACGCTCAGCTAATTCAATTGCTGGCTTGTGTGCATGTGACCAGATCGGAAAGTAGTCGAGCTGCTTCATTTGTTTAGCAGCAGCTTCAGCTAGACGTGCGCGACCGTGGCCCGCGTTCACTGAGAACAACGATGAGATTCCATCGAAGTATTTCTTTCCATTGATGTCCCAGAAGTGATGACCTTCAGCCTTAGTAATAATAGGCATGTCAGCATTCTGGTACGGGCTGTGTCGCGTGAAGTGCAAGAACAAATTGTCCTTTGCAGCCTGTTGCAACATAGCTGGGGTTGCTTCTTGACCTGCTTTACGCGCGTCTAGAAGCGGGGTGGCGTGGTCGGCTTTTGCTTCGGCCGGCTTTGATGCCGGAGCCTTACCTGGCTTTAGAGCCGAGATAAGCTTGCTTGCTTTGCTCTCCTTGGTTGCCATTTGATATCACTCTTTACATTGTTTTGTGTTGCGCTTTTGGGTAATCGTTTGATTATCCACTTCGAGTACCAAGAGATACCCAAACCTTGGTTATCTAACACCCCAGTTATAGAACTGCTTGTGGAGTTTTAGATAAACAAAAGTCTCAGTCGAGATCACTCCTGGCAGTGATCTGATTTTGGTGTTCAAAACTTCAATAAGGTCTTGGTCGTTCTCAACCACGACTTCAACAAGGATGTCGAATGAACCTGCGGTCATCACCACGTAGTCAGCCTCTGGCATTGCAGAGAGCTTGTTTGCAAGTTCTGTCATATCTCCACTGCAACGAATACCAATCATTGCTTGACGATAGAAGCCAAGTTGAAGGGGGTCAGTAACAGCCACAACCTGCATGATTCCGGACTCTGTAAGTTTCTGCATACGCTGGCGGACAGCTGCTTCGGAGAGCCCTACGGCCTTGGCAATCTCGCTATACGGCTTGCGGCCGTCATGCTGAAGCTGCTCGATGATCTCCTTAGAGATCTCATCAAGCGCCGATGCTTTAGCTCTATCCGTTCTGGACATACTGCGATTTTGGCACACTTTTTGCCAATTTGGTCCTGATTTCGTAGCAAATTTACCATTTTGGTATAGATTCCACACCTTGAGAGCCTTTTTGACTTCGGATTGGTCCTGAAATCAAGGTTTGTAATAGTGTTATGGCTAGAGGCGATACGTTCGCTTCCTTATGAATAAAGGCTCGAAGGAGAGTTTCAAATGGCAGTTCGCGAACTAAAGAACTTTGTCAATGGTCAACATGTTTCAGCTAAATCAGGTGAGACCTCAGATGTAATCAACCCTGCCAATGGCGAGGTTTACGCCAAGGCCCAGGTCTCTGGTGAGTCTGATATCGATCTTGCCTACAAGGCAGCCGATAAGGCTTTTGAAACCTGGAGTCAGACCACTCCAAGTGAACGTCAACTAGCACTATTTAGAATTGCTGATGCACTAGAGGCAAGAGCTGAAGAGATGGCTGATGTTGAATCAGAGAACACTGGTAAGCCTCGTAGCACTCTTGTTGAATACGAAGTTATGGTCTCAGTTGATCAGATTCGTTTCTTTGCAGGAGCAGCTAGAAATCTTGAAGGAAGAGCTACCGCTGAGTATGCCAAGGATCACACTTCATCTATTCGTCGTGAACCAATCGGTGTCATCGGTCAGGTAACTCCTTGGAACTATCCACTAAACATGGCTACCTGGAAATTTGCTCCAGCACTTGCTGCGGGTAACACAGTGGTTATTAAGCCATCCGACACAACTCCAGCTTCAACACTTCTACTTGCTGAAATTGCAAGCGAGTTCCTACCAGCAGGTGTTTTCAACGTAGTCACAGGTAATCGTGATTCAGGTCGAGCAATGATTGAGCACGAGATTCCACAGATGGTATCAATTACTGGTTCTGTTCGTGCAGGTATGGAAGTTGCTAAGAGCGCTTCTGCAGATTTGAAGAGAGTGCACCTTGAGCTTGGTGGTAAAGCACCGGTAATCGTTTTTGCTGATGCTGACTTACACAAAGCTGCAGCACAAATTGTTGTTGCAGGTTTCTTCAACGCAGGCCAGGACTGCACAGCAGCAACAAGAATTCTGGTTCACGAAAGTGTGCACGATGAATTCGTTTCAATCCTTACTGCCGAAGTTGCAGCTAATGCAATTACCGGAGATCCAAGTAGGGACGACATCTTGTTTGGTCCAGTAAACAACGTAAACCAGTTAGCACAGGTAACTGGTTTCATTGAAAGACTTCCTGACCACGCATCAATTGCTATCGGCGGTAAGGCTATTGCTGGTAAGGGTTACTTCCACGAAGCAACAGTTCTAACAGGGCTAAAGCAAGATGACGAACACATTCAGAGAGAAATCTTTGGTCCTGTTGTTACTGTGCAAAAGTTCAAGGACGATGCTGAAGCTATGCGTTGGGCTAACGATGTGAAGTATGGTTTAGCGTCATCAGTTTGGACCAGCAATCACACCAGAGCAATGCGCTTTGCTAAGGGCTTGAACTTCGGTTGTGTCTGGATCAACACCCACATTCCGTTGGCTGCTGAAATGCCTCACGGTGGTTTCCGTCACTCAGGTTACGGTAAAGATCTTTCGATGTATGGTTTCGAAGATTACACCCGCATCAAGCACGTCATGAGCTACATCGGCGACTAACAAAACTTGAACCTGCCCGTTCTCCACAATAGGAGAGCGGGCAGTTTCATTTAACTTCTTATTCAGGCATCATCACTAAATGCGATGGTTTGTCTTGTTACCAGGGCTTGTCCTCGGTGTTGTCATGGCATTGGTTACGGGCATGTGGCAGTTCGCGCTGTTCACATTTGTTGGCTTGCTTTCGGCAACGATAACAACAGCTCTAGTGAAGAGGAATAAACGTGAACCAGACATGGACTTTAGTGACCAACCCATTTGGATTAGTCCAGGTGCAGTCGCGATAGGGGATAAGGTCCTACCTAAAACTGGACTGTTCTTCAAAGAGCAATACAGTGACATATTCTTCGAGTACTTCAGCAAGATTGCTAAAGACCGAGAGATTGATAAGAAACGTATCGAGCTTCGCTCCAGTTTCTATAAGGCAAGTAAGCCTGGTTTAGTTCCTTTCTGGGCTGGTATTGCTGAAGCAGTTGACCTTGAGTTCGATCTAGCACGGGATGGTCCACACGCCCTAATTGTTGGAGCGACCGGCTCTGGCAAGAGTGAGTTCTTGAAGTTAATCACTAGCTCGATGCTGGTTAGTTCTGCTGCTCAGTCCTTGCAGTTAGTGCTAATCGATTTCAAGGGAGGAGCCGCTCTTAGAAGCTACGCCGAACATCCTGCAACACTAACCTTGGTGACAGATTTAGACGAGGGCAGACATGAGCGGTTCTGGCTTTATCTTGCAGGAGAACTCAAGCGGCGAGAGAGATTGCTAGTTGACAGGAGAGTTTCTTCGATAGAACAACTCCCTGAGTTGCCAAGGCTTCTCGTTATAGCCGATGAATTACCGGCAATCATCTCTGCTCACCAATTGAGTTTGATTACTTTGGAGGCAATAGCAGCTAGAGGTAGATCCTTAGGTGTTCACTTGATTGCAACCAGTCAGTCGCTGGCAGGAATTCCACGTTCACTAATCACTAATCTCACGATGCGATTTGCAATTGGAACAACAGACCCAGGGGATTTGATTGCCATGGTCCCAACCATGCGGTTAGCAAATTCAAATTCTTCGAGAGCTTTAGCTATCTGGGGTTCAAACACTTCCGCCTTTGATTTTCCAATGACCGAAGGTGTTCCAAACTCAGGAACGCCGAAATATTGGAGCGACCTCAGTAACTCTTGGACTTCAGGTCTAGCACTAAATATTTCCCATAGCGCTGGAATAGTTGGTCTGCTAGATATTCCAAGTGAGCATCGAGTAAAACAGTTGCGGTTCGAGAGTTTCGGAAATTCTTCACTGCTTGTTGTTGGTGCACAGGGTTCAGGCAAAACAATGTTTTATAGGAACGCGGTTCACCAATTACCTAATGCTTTGGTTTTTGATTGTCCATCATTGCAAGAACTTGAAGAAGCTTTTCAAACAGCCAAGCAAGTTGTTTGTGTCTTATCAAGTAATTTCTTATTGCCACTGAATCTGCAACGAAGATTTGAACACATCATCTATCTTCGCCAAGGTAACTTAGATCAACATTTAGCTGCAGGGTTGCCTAAAAGCCAGTGGAATGAAAAACTTCCACCAGGTCGAGGTTGGTACCGAAACCTTTGTTTGCAGCTGGTTATGCCAGAACAGACTCAACTGCCGAGTAGTCCAGACCGTGTGCTTGAGCAACCGGTTCACTAACTAGTTTTCCAGCATGGGTGCTTAGTCCTAGAGCAAGAGCTGAATCAGAGTTGCAGGCTTTCTGCCAACCCTTGTTTGCTATTGCCTTGGCGTAACTTAAGGTTGCATTGGTAAGAGCGTAGGTTGAAGTGTGAGCCACAGCACCTGGCATGTTTGCAACACAGTAGAAAATCGAGTTGTGAACTTTGAATGTTGGCTCAGCATGGGTTGTTGGTTTTGAATCTTCAAAACAACCACCCTGGTCAATTGCGATGTCAACTAGAACTGATCCTGGCTTCATTTTCTTGACCAGTGCATTGGTAACTAGCTTCGGAGCTTTTGCTCCTGGAATTAGAACTGAACCGATAACAAGATCTGCTTCGGTTACTGCTCTATCGATTTCAAAACTGTTGCTAGCAAGAGTTCTTAGCCTGCCGTGATACAAGGCATCTAGTTCTCTCAGTCTGTTGATGTTGGTATCTAGCACTGTGACTTCTGCACCGAGGCCAACTGCCATCGCAATTGCGTTAGTTCCAGCAACACCGCCACCTAGAACAACAACCTTTGCAGGTCTAGTTCCTGGCACTCCACCTAGCAAGATGCCATGTCCACCATTTTGAGCAAAAAGAGTTTGAGCTCCAACCAGAGCTGAAAGTCGGCCAGCGACTTCGCTCATCGGTGCAAGTAGTGGAAGTTGACGACTAGGAGTTTGGACTGTTTCATAAGCGATAGAGGTAACTTGCTTAGCAATTAGTTCTTTGGTTAGCTCTAAATCAGCTGCAAGGTGCAAGAAGGTAAATAGCACTAGTCCTGGTCTTAGGTACTGGTATTCACTGGCAATAGGTTCTTTGACTTTGAGAACCATATCTCCTGCTGCCCAGGTACTGGCTGCATCGGGCAGGATGGTTGCTCCGGCAGCCTGGTAATCCTCGTCTGAGATGCTGGAGCCTAGACCGGCTTTGCTTTGAATAAAGACTTCGTGCCCTGAAACTGTTAGTTCATGCACTCCCGCTGGGGTAATAGCCACGCGGAATTCGTTGTTTTTGATCTCTGCAGGAACAGCGATCTTCATGATTCTCCTCTGGGTTAGGCATCTTTGCCAGAACCAAGTACCAGAATACTGCAAGGAAGGGCAACTGCGCTAAGCCATGGGATGACTGACAATCAGTTCGGCGGATATAGGGTTTTTGCCCGTTCCCAGCCGTAAGTTGTGGCATTATTTTTATCAATGCGTTCTTTCGCGCAGTCGGTGTCTTGACTGGCCGTCTGACGGCCCTTTTCATTTAGGAGCTAGTGGTTATGAACCAAAACCTTCCAGAAGATCCACAACTACGCGAAATGGTTAAAGCTGCTTTAGCCCATAAAGTTACTCGACGAGCAGTGCTCGGTGGAGCAATGGCTACCGGAGCTGCAGCACTGCTTGCTGCGTGTGCGCCAGGTGGAAAAACAGATCTAACCCCAGCTAAAGATGTGAGCGATTCAGACCCATCTCTTATCTGGAGTAACTGGTCGCTTTATATCGATGTTGACGATAAGGGTAACTACCCAACTCTTGAAAAGTTTCAGAGCGAGAGCGGGATCACTGTTACCTATCGTGAAGATTACGATGACAACGATTCCTACTACGGAAAAGTTAAAGACCAGCTCGCACTAGGTCAAGACATTGGTGCAGACCTAACCTGCCCAACTTCTTGGATGGCAGCTCGTTGGATCAACCAGGGTTATGTTCAGACATTCGACGATGCAGAACTTCCTAACAAGAAAAATGTTCAGCCTGCCTATCTAGGGGAGGCTTACGACCCTAAGAGAACGATGTCCTTGCCTTACCAAGGTATCTTGGCTGGTTTTGCTTACGACAAGAAAGCATACAAGGCCGCTACCGGTAAATCTGCTCCTGCTGTTCTAGCTGATCTTTGGAACCCAGCACTTAAAGGACGCGTCGGTGTTCTAAGTGAAATGCGTGACACCGTAGGTATCGTCTTGATGGACCAGGGTATCGCTATTGGTGATTCAAACAGCCTTACCTCTGATGCATTCATGAATGCAATCGATGTCATTGGTGCCAAGGTTTCTGATGGTCAGATTGCTCGCATCAAGGGAAACAGCTACAAGGATGACCTAGTAAATGGTGACACCATCATTGCTATCGCTTGGTCGGGAGATATCATCCAGCTAAACGCTGAAGCAGGTTACGACCGTTTTGGTTTCGTACTTCCTGAATCAGGTGGAACTATCTCTGCAGACTGTTTCGTTATTCCTATGGGAGCAACTCACAAGAAGAACGCTGAGAAGCTAATGAACTTCTACTACGACCCATACAACGCTGCTGTTCTAGCTGCTTACGTGAACTACATCACACCTGTTGTTGGTGCAAAGGAAGAAGCAATGAAGTTGGACCCAGCTTTGGCTGAGAACGAATTGATTTTCCCTTCAGAAGCTTTCTTGTCAAAGACACAGGGCTTCCGTGCGCTTGACAGCAAGGAAGAGCAGAGCTTTACCAAGGCATTCCAGCAGATCAAGTTAGGCGCGTAGTGGCAAAAGAGTTTGTTGCCCGCGGCGCTGACTTAGAGCTAAAGCAAATACGTAAAGAGTTTCCTGGATTTACTGCAATAGAAAACTTGGACCTCCATGTTCCAGCAGGAGAGTTCTTTGCTTTGCTTGGTCCTTCAGGTTGCGGTAAGACAACAACACTGCGTTTGGTTGCTGGCTTGGAATCTCCAACTAAGGGCAAAATTTTCATTGGCGGTAAAGACGTAACCGCTACTAAGCCACACGAGCGTCCAGTAAATACCGTTTTTCAGTCATATGCCTTATTCCCGCACATGAGTGTTTTAGAAAACGTTGCTTTTGGTCTTAGACAGCGCAAGATTGCAGATCCACTTGCTAAAGCTAAAGATGCCTTGAACCTAGTCCAGCTATCTCACCTTGCAGATAGAAAACCACAACAACTATCCGGTGGACAGCAGCAGCGTGTTGCTTTGGCAAGAGCTTTGGTGAATCGACCATCTCTTCTTCTTCTTGATGAGCCATTGGGTGCTTTGGATCTAAAGCTTCGTCGTGAAATGCAGACAGAGCTAAAAGCTATACAGATGGAAGTTGGACTTACCTTCTTGCACGTGACCCACGACCAGGAAGAAGCCATGGACATGGCTGACACCGTTGCGGTCATGAACCTTGGACGCATTGAGCAGATGGGTGCACCAGAAACTCTTTACGATCGCCCTAAGACTGTTTTCGTATCTAAGTTCTTAGGTCAATCAAACCTTTTGGTTGGTGATGTCACTTCAACCTCAGCAAACTCAATCAGCATTGATGTTGCCGGTAACAAGATTTCAGTTCCTAAGAACAGGGCAGAAAAACACAAGGGCAAGATTGCTATCGGATTCCGACCTGAGAAAGCAACATTCAGCACCAAGAAGCCAACTGCATCATCTTCTAAGAACGTGATTGGTCCCGGTGAAATTATTGATATTCGTTTCACTGGCGTTAGCAACCAGTATCTGATTGAAGTTCCTCAGCTAGGTAACATCACAGTGTTTGCTCAGAATATGACTCACTTTGCACCAATAGAAGTAGGTGCCAAAGTTTGGATTTCTTGGGATGTTGAAAACAGCTTTGGTCTTTCAGACCTTCCGGCACAAAACGTAAAGGCTTAATCCAGATGGCTTTCGCGGCATTTGGTTCATCCAACGCACCAGCATCAGCTAAACCGACTAGAAGCGGCAAGGTTGTTATTGCTCTGTTGGCACCGGGCCTTGCCTACCTAGGAGCATTCTTTCTAACACCTTTATTCGCTTTAATTATGGTCTCTTTAGAGGTGCCAGATCCAAATGGTGGTTATGCCGAATACGTTCCAGCCTTTGAAATTGGCAACTACCTGTATGTCATAAGTGAATATCTGCCACACATTCTTAGATCTTTTGGTTATGCACTAGCTGCAACAGTTCTAGCCCTAGTTATTTCTTATCCACTTGCATACTTCATCGGAGTCAAGGCAAGACCTTGGCCACTACTGCAAAAGCTAATGCTTACTTTGGTGATTGCACCTTTCTTTATTTCTTTCTTGCTAAGAACTCTGGCGTGGAAGCAAATCTTCTCTAATGAATCATGGATAGTTTCATCGCTTCATGACATCGGGCTATTAGCGCCAACTCAGTATGTTGTTGGAACACCTTTCATGGTTATCTTTGGTTTGACCTATAACTTCATTCCATTCATGACTTTGCCGCTTTACACATCATTAGAGCGTCTTGACCTTAGGTACTTAGAGGCTGGCTCTGATCTATATGCATCACCTACCAAGGTGTTCAGAAAAGTTACCTTGCCGCTTTCAATGCCTGGAATTATTTCTGGAACACTACTGACCTTTATTCCTATCGCCGGTGATTACATCAACGCTTCAGGAGATTTCTTAGGTTCCTCATCGACTTCGATGATCGGTAACGTGATCGAATCTAACTACTTGCAGATAAATGACTACCCATCAGCTTCAGCTCTATCAGTTCTTTTGATGGGTGTAATTCTGGTGCTAGTTAGCGTTTATGTGAAGAAGTCCGGAACGGAGGATCTGCTCTAATGCGTTTTAGCTTAGGTAAGTTGACCCTTCCGCTCTATGCGGTGCTAGCTTTCATCTACCTGTTGATTCCGATTGTTTACACCTTCGTTTTCTCTTTCAACGACTCACTAAAGACCAACCTGATTTGGCGTGGCTTTACTTTTGATAAGTGGACCAATGTCTGTCAGCGTGAAGGTGTTTGTGAGGCATTTGGGAATTCTGTATTTATTGGAATAATCTCCACAATCTTTGCAACCGGCCTTGGCACCATGATTGCTATAGCTTTGGTTCGTTACCGCTTCAAATTCAGAAGCTCAGTCAACTTGCTCTTGTTCTTACCGATGGCAACCCCTGAAGTTGTTCTTGGTGCTGGTCTTGCATCACAGTTTTTCAACCTAGGAGTTCAAAAAGGCATTTGGACAATCATCATTGCCCACATCATGTTCTGTCTTTCCTTTGTTGTTGTGACAGTCAAGGCTCGCGTTGCAAGCCTTGACCCTGCCTTGGAAGAGGCTGGTAAAGATCTTTATGCCAACCCAACTCAGGTGTTCTGGAAGATTACCTTCCCGTTATTACTTCCAGGTATCGCATCTGCTGCATTGTTATCTTTCGCGTTGAGCTTTGATGATTTCATCATCACGAACTTCAACGCTGGGTCAGATATGACTTTCCCTCGCTATGTTTACACAGCAGCAGCTCGTGGTGTTCCAGCAGAGGCTAACGTGGTTGGTTGTGCGGTCTTTGCGCTTGCAATTCTTATCGTGCTAGCAACGCAGATCAACGGTGAAGTAAAGCGTCGTAAGTTAGCTAAAGTTCACTAAGCAAAAAGTGACTGCAACGCTTCCTCGAAGTGTGCAGTGTGTCTAGCAACATCTTCTTTCGTATGTGCAGGGGACATCAAAGCCATGTTGTGGAATGGTGTCATCAAGATGCCACGGTTTAGTGCATGCAGGTGAAGATACTGCTGCAACTCAAAGTCATCAGCGTCAGCTGCTTCTCTACCGTTCTTAGGTGCTGTTGCTCTAAATGAATATTCAGCTCGGCAACCTAGTTGGCTAACCTGCCAAGGTGCTTGATACTTATCAATCAGTCTTTGCACATCAGCAGTCCAAACATCGCAGAGTGCTTCCATTGAAACAAATGCTTCAGGGGTAAGAACTTCAGTCAAGGTTGCCCTAATCGCAGCCATAGACAAAGCATTACCTGCAAGAGTTCCACCAACACCCCCCACGTCAATGTGTTCTAAGTGCAGTGAGTCTTGAACTCTTTTAGTTAGCTCCGCGCTCATCCCAAAAGCACCTGCAGGAATACCCGCACCGATGGTCTTACCCATCACAACGGCATCTGGATGCAAGTGTCTTCTAGCCGTCATGCCGCCAGGACCTTCGCTTAGAGTGTGTGTTTCATCAATTATCAAGATCACGTCGTAACGTGTGCAGAGCTCTCTAAGACCTTCAAGATAACCAGGCTCAGGAAGCACAATTCCGATGTTGGTCATCGCTGGTTCGATAAGTAATGCTGCTACTTCACCGGTAGCAAAAGCAGCTTCAGCAGCTTCAAGGTCATTGAATGGAACAACGATAGTGGTTTGAGCAGGATCTACCTGAGGGCCGATGTTGTTCTCTCTGCTGACAGTGTTGCCATTGTCGTCAAGAACTGCAAAGGTTTCATCAACTGTTCCGTGGTAGCAGTAGTCGTGAACAACAACTTTAGATCTTCCAGTGACATGTCTTGCATATCTGAGAATGTGTCTGTTGGCATCAGTTGCAGTAAGGGTGAATTGCCACTTCGGTAAACCAAAGCGATCTGCAAGTGTCTGGCCAACTATTGCTGCATCTCGAGTTGGCAACATGAAAGTAATACCTTTACCCAATTGTTCAGCAATAGCTTTGATAGAGGCATCAGGGGAGTGACCAACCATGGCACCGGTATCGCCTAAACAGAAATCTACGTATTCAATGCCGTCAACGTCAGTGAACCTTGAACCTTTAGCGCTCTGCACATAGACCGGATGAGGTCCTGGCCATTTAGCCATCCAAGACATTGGAACACCACCCATAAGCGGACCCATGGCCTGATCATGCAGGGCCTTAGAGTTCGGGTGTTTGGCTACGAAAGTCTCAACCTCCTTTGCAAATAGTTGAGCTAGTTTTTCTCGATTTGCATAGGAGTGCATTTGAATCTTTCTTGATTCTGTTTTAGAGAGCTGCTACGGCTTGCTCAACAATGTCTAGTGCTTCTTGAATTAGTTCATCGCTGATCGCAAGTGAAGGTAGGAAGCGAATCACGTTGCCATAGGTTCCAGCGTTTAGCACTAAGACACCGTTTTGGTGACAGTGCTTCACAACTGCATCAACAGCTGCAGAGTTAGGAGTTCTAGTTCCTGGCTGAACGAATTCAATTGCAAGCATCGCACCGCGACCACGAATCTCACCAATGACGCCATACTTTGACTTCATCTCTAGAAGTCTTGGCTTCATCACGTTCTCAATGTGAACAGCCTTCTCTAGAACACCGCCAGCTTCGATTTGCTTGAGAACTGCAACTGCAGCGGCTGCTGCAACTGGGTTACCACCGAAGGTTCCACCAATTCCACCTGCGTGAGATGAATCCATAATCTCTGCGCGACCTGTGACAGCAGAAATAGGCATACCACCGGCGATACCTTTAGCAATGGTCATTAGATCTGGTTCAAAACCTTCTTCGTGTTCAGTTGCAAACCACTTACCGGTTCTAGCCATACCTGCTTGAACTTCATCAGCAACAAGAACAATTCCGTTGGCGTGAGTCCAAACACTAAGAGCCTTTAGGAAACCAGGTGCTGGAACAATAAAGCCACCTTCACCTTGAATAGGTTCGATAACTACCGCAGCTAAGTTCTTAGCTCCGATGCGCTTCTCCATGTAATTGATTGCACGCTGAGCTGCTTCTTCTCCGGTCATGCCCTCTGGGTCATGGAAAGGGTAAGACATTGGAACGTGGGTAACACTACCTGCGAAAGGACCAAAGCCATCTGCATAAGGCATGTTCTTGAAGTTCATTGCCATGGTTAGGTTGGTGCGGCCATGGTAAGCGTGATCAAATACAGCAATTTCGTTACGGCCAGTAAATTTACGAGCTAGCTTGATCGCATTCTCAACTGCTTCTGCACCTGAGTTGAACAAAGCCGAACGCTTCTGGAAGTTACCTGGCATATGACGGTTCAGAATTTCACAAACCTCAACATAAGGAACATAAGGAGTAACTGTGAAAAGAGTGTGGGTAAGTTTGGCTACCTGTTCAGCAACAGCTTTTACAACACCTTCATTAGTGTGTCCGATGGTAGTAACGCCGATACCAGAACCTAGGTCGATGAACTGATTTCCATCAACGTCAACCAAAATCGCACCATGTGCTGAGTCGATGTAGACAGGAAGAGTGGTTCCAACACCGTGCCCAACATGTTCAAGACGGTTTTGGTGCAGGGCTTGAGATTTAGGCCCTGGAATAGAAGTGACAAGGTTACGTTTTTGTTCAATCGTCATAAGGACATTCTACCCTCAGCCTATTTATATGGCTAAAGGCCTGTATTCCTCAGGGATGTCGCGGAGATGGCAAGATTAGAGCATGAGACGAATAATCATCCTTGGTAGCACTGGGTCTATTGGCACCCAGGCACTGGAGATTATTGAGCAGAATCCAGATAAGTTCCAGGTCGTTGGTCTTGCTGCTAATACCAATAAGGACTTACTCAGTGCTCAAGCACTCAAATTCAATGTTCCTAGTGACCAAGCCGTCATTGGAGCACAGGCAGCAACAAAACTGGTTGAAGATATTGAAGCCGATGTTGTGATCAACGGGATAACAGGTTCAATTGGTTTAGCTCCAACACTGGCAACACTTAGATCAGGCAAACGCTTAGCGCTAGCTAATAAAGAGTCTTTGATTGTTGGTGGCACTCTAGTTACCTCGCTTGCTAAACCTGGTCAGATTGTTCCAGTTGACTCAGAACACTCAGCACTGGCTCAATGTTTGTTAGGTGGCACTAAGAGTGAAGTTGCCAAACTAATTCTGACTGCATCTGGTGGACCTTTTAGAGGTTTCTCGCTCAAGCAACTCAGTGAAGTAACACCAGCACAAGCTCTTAAACATCCAACGTGGACCATGGGTCGAGTTGTGACAACTAACTCAGCGACGATGGTCAACAAAGGGCTTGAGTTAATCGAAGCACATTTACTTTTTGATATTCCTTTTGACCGTATTGAAGTTACTGTTCACCCACAGTCTGTAGTTCATTCGATGGTTCAGTTCGTTGATGGATCAGTTCTGGCGCAATGCTCACCACCGGATATGAAACTTCCTATTGCTCTTGGTATGACTTGGCCTGAGCGAATCGATAATGTTTCACCAGCGGTTGATTTCAGTAAGTCGCACAAGTGGAACTTCGAACCCTTAGATGAAGAAGTTTTCAAAGCTGTGAAGATTGCACGTCAGGTTGGTTTCGCAGGCCTTACCTACCCAGCTGTCTATAACGCTGCCAATGAACAGGCTGTTGACGCTTTTCATGATGGAAAGATTAGCTTCACGGCAATTGTTGATTTGATTGAGAAAGTTCTGCAGCAACATGAAGCAAGTAAGGATTTGACACTAGAAAGTGTTCTTGAAGCTGAGCAGTGGGCTAGATCTGTTGCAGATAGTTTGATCGCAAATAATTTTTGACAGCGAAATGTCAGACAGCAAGGTTAGGTTTGGGGCATGGATATCTTTTATGTAATTAGCGGTTGGTTATTCCTGATTTTAGGACTAGCCATTTCCATTGGACTTCATGAGATTGGCCACCTTTGGCCAGCTAAGAAATTCGGCGTCAAAGTAACCAAATACATGATTGGTTTTGGACCAACACTTTTCTCTCGTAAACGCGGTGAGACTGAATACGGAATCAAAGCAATTCCACTTGGTGGCTACATCCAAATGGTTGGCATGATCCCACCTTCTAGTGCTCTTAGAAAGAGCAAGAACCGTTGGCAGAAGCTCACATCATTTGCTCAACCTACCGAAGAGGTAGAGCTCTCTGCTGAAGACGATGCTAGATCTTTCTATCGACTAAAACCATGGCAGAAACTTATTGTGATGTTTGGTGGTCCATTCGCGAACCTACTGATTGCAGTTGTCTTAACACTTGTTTTGTTTTGCGGATACGGAGCCTATGAGCGAAGCACAACAGTAAATGAAGTTGTCTCTTGCGTTCCAACCGAAGCTAATCCAAATTGTGATGCAATCGGTCTTCTTTCTCCATCCGCTATCGCTGGTATAAAAGCGGGGGATAAGATCACTAGTTTCAATGGTCAGCAGGTAAAAAACTGGTCTGACGTTGAGCCACTTCTTGCAGCTTCAGTTGACAAAATGACTTATATTGGTGTTTTGAGAAATGGTCAGGCATTGACTTTGAGTATTACCCCGGTGATGTTGAACATGGGCGACACTCATAGGCCATACCTCGGAGTTCGTCTTGAAGCCATAAGGGTCCAACAGAACCCAGTTCAAGCAATGACTCAGCTAGGCACGATGCTTACTGGCACCGCACAACTAATTGTTCAATTGCCGGCTCAAGCCATCTCAGCCGTCTCGGAAATTGCACCGGGTTCGCCAAGGAATGTAGATGGGGCTATTTCAATTGTTGGACTTGGACAGTTCTCAGGTGAACTAGCAAGTAATCAAGACCTGAGCATGGAAGACAAAATCCTCTCGGAACTTGCGATGCTCATGTCATTGAACGTGGCACTGTTTGTCTTCAACATGATTCCGCTAGTCCCGCTAGATGGTGGACACATCGCCGGTGCGGTCTATGAATCGATCAAACGCAGAGTTTGGAAGCTTAGAGCTAAGAAATGGGAGAGTCCAGTAGATACGGGACAGATGACTCCGGTGGCTTATTTCGTGGCTGTTCTGCTTCTAGCTTTGACTGTTGTGCTGGTAATCAGAGACATAGTTAATCCGCTTCAGTTCTAGCCTTCAGAGCATCATCGTTGATAGGCGTTTAGACTTGTAGCAATACCGACGCCAATGAGCGTCAGAAAGCAGTGGTTACAAGTGCCAGCAATAAACCTGGGCCTTCCAAGTGCTCCTCCGGTGCTAACACCTAGACGTAAGACTCGTCAGATCATGGTGGGAAACGTTGCCGTTGGTGGCGATGCTCCGATTTCTGTCCAATCGATGACTACCACTCCAACAACAGACATCAACGGAACTTTGCAACAGATTGCTGAGCTAACTGCTTCTGGTTGTGACATAGTTCGTGTTGCTTGTCCAAGTCAGGACGACGCTGACGTTCTTCGAATCATTGCCAAGAAATCGCAGATTCCTGTTATCGCTGACATTCACTTCCAACCTAAGTATGTTTTCCAAGCAATCGATGCTGGTTGTGGAGCAGTTCGAGTAAACCCTGGAAACATTCGCCAATTTGATGACAAAGTTGGAGAAATTGCCAAGGCTGCTAAGGACGCTGGAATTTCTATCCGTATTGGTGTCAACGCTGGTTCACTTGATCCAAGACTTTTACAAAAGTATGGAAAGCCAACTGCTGAGGCTCTAGTCGAGTCTGCTGTTTGGGAAGCGTCTTTGTTTGAGGAGCATGACTTCCACGATTTCAAGATTTCTGTGAAGCACAATGACCCTGTTGTGATGGTTCGCGCCTATGAACTGCTAGCTGAACGTGGCGACTGGCCATTACACCTTGGAGTTACTGAAGCAGGACCAGCATTCCAAGGAACTATTAAGTCTTCTGTTGCATTTGGTGCATTGCTTAGCAAGGGCATCGGTGACACTATTCGTGTTTCTCTTTCGGCTCCACCAGTTGAAGAAATCAAAGTTGGTTCGAAGATTCTTGAATCATTGAACTTGCGTCCTAGAAAATTTGAAATTGTTTCATGTCCTTCATGTGGTCGAGCACAAGTTGATGTTTACAAGTTGGCAGAAGATGTTACTGCTGGTCTTGAACACATGACTGTTCCACTTCGTGTTGCTGTCATGGGTTGTGTTGTGAATGGTCCTGGTGAAGCTCGTGAAGCAGACCTTGGAGTTGCCTCTGGTAACGGTAAGGGGCAAATCTTTGTGAAGGGTGAAGTTATCAAAACTGTCCCTGAAAGCGACATCGTTGCGACTTTGATTGAGGAAGCGAATCGTCTTGCTGCAGAGATGGATCCTGCTCTTGTTGGATCTCCTAAAGTCGTAGTGGCTAAGAAAGACTAATTAATGATGCTTCGTATGTCGCAACTGTTTTTGCGAACTCTTCGTGAAGACCCAGCTGAAGCTGAAGTTGATAGCCACAAACTGCTAGTTCGAGCTGGATACATCAGAAGAGCAGCACCCGGTATTTATACCTGGTTGCCGCTAGGTCTTGCGGTTAAAGCAAAAGTTGAACAGATTGTTCGCGAAGAAATGGCTAACGCTGGTGCTCAAGAAGTATTTTTCCCTGCTTTATTACCTAGAGAACCATTTGAGGTAACCGGTCGCTGGACTGAATATGGTGACAACCTTTTTCGTTTGCAAGATCGAAAGAAGGCAGACTATCTCTTAGCTCCTACACACGAAGAGATGTTTACGCTTCTGGTTAAGGATCTCTATTCAAGCTACAAAGATCTACCTTTAACTCTTTATCAAATCCAGAACAAGTATCGCGACGAGGCTCGTCCACGCGCAGGTCTACTTCGTGGACGTGAGTTTGTGATGAAGGATGCCTATTCATTCGACGTGACAAACGAGGGACTTGTTCGTTCGTACCAAGCTCAACGAGATGCCTACGAGAGAATCTTTACTCGTCTTGGAATCGAATACGTAATTGTTAAAGCAGATGCTGGAGCGATGGGTGGTTCTGCAAGCGAAGAGTTCCTTTCTCCTTCACCTATTGGCGAGGATACTTTTGTTCGTTCAGCTGGCGGGTATGCAGCAAACGTTGAAGCTGTAACTATATCTGCACCAGCAGCTTTGCCAATTGAAGGTAAAGCAACTGCTGAAGTAAAAGACACTCCGAACGTCACATCTATTGCAGCTGTTGTTGAGTTCGCTAACACATCTCTTGGCATGCCTGAGATCAATGCTGGCTCAACTTTGAAACATATCGTGCTGGCTGTAACTGATATAAACCACAAGCGTTCGCTCGTTGTTGTTGGTATTCCAGGCGATAGAGATATGGAACCTAAGCGTGCTGAAATTGTTTTCGCTGGTTGCGAAGTTGAACCTGCTAACGATGAGGACTTTGCAAAGCATCCTGAATTACTAAAGGGCTTTATCGGTCCAGTCAAAAACGGCAAAGCCTTCTTGGGTGAAAAAGGTGAATCAAAGATTCGCTACCTACTTGATCCAAGAGTTGTCGAGGGAACTAGCTGGGTTGCTGGTGCTAACGAAAAAGATAAGCACGTTTTCAATTTGGTTGCTGGTCGCGATTTTACAGCTGATGGCATTGCTGATCTTGCTGACATTCATGCAGGAGATCCAGCCCCTGATGGTAGTGGACCACTTGAGTTAGCTCGCGGTATCGAAATTGGACACGTGTTCCAATTGGGTAAGAAATATGCTGAAGCACTTGATCTAAAAGTCCTTGATGAAAACGGAAAACTTGTAACTGTGACAATGGGTTCCTATGGAATAGGTGTTACCAGAATCATTGCTGTGCTAGCTGAAGCCAATAATGACGAAAAGGGTCTGATCTGGCCAGCAGCTGTTTCACCTGTCGATATTCATGTTGTTGCGGCTGGTAAAGATGATGTCATTTATGAGACAGCCGAGAAACTGGCTCTGGAATTACAAGCTAAGGGCAAGTCAGTGTTGCTTGATGACCGTCTAAAGGTAAGCCCAGGGGTCAAGTTCTCTGATGCTGAACTGCTTGGAATTCCGCAAATAGTCATCGTCGGTAGAGGGCTAGAAAACGGGGAAGTAGACCTTTGGGATAGACGCTCTGGCGAGAGACGCTCAGTCAAGGTAGAATTGGCAGTAACCGAGCTGGTTTAGAGTTTTCTCCACCGCTCGCATAACTTACTAGCGGCCAGGAGGCGTCTCATGGACATCGATTTAAGTGCTCTTCGACTTGTCGAGCGAGATCGAGAAATCCCATTCAACGAACTAGTTGAAATCATTGAGGCTGCTGTTGAAGCTGCCTATCACAAGAGTGTTGGTAACAGCGATCCTGCTCGAGCAGTCTTAGATCAGAAGACCGGTAAGGTCATCATTCTTGTTCCAGATACCGAAGAACGTGATGAGTTCGACAAGTTAATCACTGAACTTCCAGACGGATCTAAGGTGCCTGAAGTCGATAAGACTCCAGAGAACTTTGGAAGAATCGCAGCTGCTGCAGCGAAGCAAGTTATTGCTCAGCGAATCAGGGGACTTTCTGATGAAGGTCTTTATGGTGAATTCAAAGCCAAGGTTGAAGACATTGTTGCTGGCGAAATTCAGCAGGGACCTCGCGCATACATGGTTTACGTGAAGATTGGCGAAGTTGAAGCCATCTTGCCACCTGAAGAGCAGGTGCCAGGCGAAGACTATTCACACGGCAAGAGGATGCGTTTCTATGTGACCAAGGTTGATAAGAACGTTCGTGGCCAAGTCCAGATCAACGTTTCTAGAACACACCCGAGCCTTATCCGTAAACTATTCGCACTTGAAGTTCCTGAAATTGCCAGCGGCCAGGTTGAAATTGTTCAGGTTGCTCGAGAAGCAGGGCAGCGAACCAAGATTGCAGTTAGAACCTCAGTGCCGGGGCTCAACGCCAAAGGTGCTTGCATTGGTGAACTAGGTCAACGAGTTCGCGCAGTAACAGCTGAATTGAACGAAGAGAAGATCGACATTGTTGATTATTCGGACGACATCGCTAAGTTTGTGGCTCAAGCCCTCTCACCAGCTAAGGTTTCAGCGGCATTTATTGTCAATGAGAAGGACGCGCCTAAGGACGAAAGACCTAAGGTTCGTGTTTTGGTGCCTGAATACCAGCTTTCCCTTGCCATTGGTAAGGAAGGGCAGAATTCCCGTCTGGCCAGCAAGCTAACCGGTGCCAAAATCGACATCATGTCAGATGACATGGGGGATGAAGAATAAAAGCAGCCTTTAGCCTGTTTATCTAAGGGCTACTGCTTTTTAGCGACTAGGCGTTAGAATGTATCCAGTTAGAACTTGCGTTGGCTGTCGCCAGCGTGGCAATCGGGCAGATCTCATAAGAATCGTCAATTCTCAAGGTTTCTTGAAAATAGACACTCAAAAAAGTCTGTCTGGTCGCGGCTCTTGGCTACATACGAGCTCTAAGTGCTTAGAAACCGCTGTTGAACGCAGTGCTTTCAGCAGAGCACTGAAGGCAAACATGGATCACGAGCAAGTAAAAGAACTAGCCAACTTTATAGAACAGGCCGAAAAGATGTTGAAGAACTAATGAGCACCTCGAAATGAGAACCTCAAAGCACTAAAGCCTGCCCTGACTGGGGTGGGTCCCAGACAGGAGAAATAAGTGGCGCTACCACGCGTGTACGACATAGCCAAAGAGCTCGGAATTGAAACAGCCGAGGCACTGGCAAAACTTAAAGAATTAGGCGAATACGTCAAGAGCGGATCGTCAACTATTGCCCCACCGGTGGCAAACAAGCTTCGTGCGGCATACCCGAACGCTAAGCCTAAAGAAGAAGCACCGAAGGTTGAAAAGCCTTCAGCTAAATCAAAAGCAGCTAAAGCAGATGCTCCAGTAGAGGAAGCTAAGACTGAAGACAAGCCAGCTGAAGACAAGCCTGCTGACAAGACTGATGCAGCAGCTCCTGCTGCCGGCATTCCTCGTCCAGGTAACAACCCGTTTGCTGCAGCTCAAGGCATGGGTATTCCACGTCCGATGGCACGTCCTGGAAACAATCCTTTCTCAACTAACCAAGGTATGGGTCGCCCAGGTGCTCCTCGCACTGGTGCTCCTCGTCCAGGTGGACCAGGTCGTCCAGCTGGTGCTGGTGGTCCTTCGCGTCCAGGCGGACCAGGTCGTCCAGCTGGTGCTGGCGGTCCTTCGCGTCCAGGTGGTTTTAGTCCTCGCCCTGGTGGTGCTGGCGCTACAGGTGGTGCTCCAGGTTTTGGAGCTCCAGGTGGTCGTCCAGGTGCCGGTGGTCGCGGTCGCGGTGGCGGAACAGCTGGTGCGTTCGGTAAGGGTGGAGCTAGAGGTGCTTCGAAAGCACGTAAGTCGAAGAGAACAAAGCGCGAAGAGTTTGAATTACGTTCAGCGCCTAGCTTAGGTGGAGCAGTTGTTCCACGCGGTGACGGTAACACCGTCATTCGTTTGCGTAGAGGATCTTCTATCCAAGATTTCGCGGACAAGATTGATGCCAATGCTGGTCAGTTGATTACTGTGTTGTTCCACTTAGGTCAGATGGCGACAGCTACTGCATCTTTGGACGAAGAGACATTCCAAATTCTTGGTGTTGAACTTGGTTACAAGGTTGAAGTTGTCTCCCCTGAAGACGAAGAGAAGGAACTGTTCGATTCATTCGGTCTAGATATTTCAACCGAGTATGAAGAAGACGAAGACGAACTTGAATACAGAGCACCTGTTGTTACTGTGATGGGTCACGTTGATCACGGTAAGACCAGATTGCTTGACAAGATTCGTAATGCGAATGTTCAAGCAGGTGAAGCTGGTGGTATTACTCAGCACATCGGTGCTTACCAAGTTCACACTATGCACGAAGGTATCGATCGAGCAATTACATTTATTGACACACCTGGTCACGAGGCGTTCACCGCTATGCGTGCTCGTGGTGCTCAAGTAACTGACATTGCGATCCTTGTTGTTGCTGCTGATGACGGTGTTATGCCTCAGACAGTTGAAGCGTTGAACCACGCTCAGTCTGCCGGTGTCCCAATCGTTGTTGCAGTTAACAAGGTTGATAAAGAAGGCGCTAACCCAGCCAAGATTCGTCAGCAGCTAACCGAGTTCAACTTGGTTGCTGAAGAGTATGGTGGCGATGTTATGTTCGTAGACGTTTCTGCTCTAAACGGCAGTGGTATCGACGCACTACTCGATGCAGTGCTTCTTACCGCAGATGCTGCTCTTGATCTTCGCGCTAACCCGAACCGTGATGCTCGTGGTGTTGCCATTGAAGCGAACCTGGATAAGGGTCGTGGATCGGTTGCAACAGTATTGATTCAATCTGGAACTCTAAATGTTGGAGATTCGATTGTTGCTGGTGCTGCTCACGGTCGTGTTCGTGCGATGTTCGATGAGAACGGCGATGCAGTTGAGTCTGCAGGTCCATCAAGACCTGTTCAGGTTCTAGGTTTGCAGTCTGTTCCTCGAGCTGGTGACACTTTCGTTGTTACAGACGATGAGCGTCAGGCAAGACAGATTGCTGAGAAGCGTGAAGCTGCTGACCGTAACGCACTACTTGCTAAGACTCGTAAGCGCGTTAGCCTGGAAGACTTCACCAAGGCTCTCGAAGATGGCAAGGTTGAGGCTCTTAACTTGGTTATCAAGGGTGACGTTTCTGGTGCTGTTGAAGCTCTTGAAGATTCATTGTTGAAGATTGAGATTGATGATTCAGTTCAGCTTCGTATCATCCACCGAGGTGTTGGTGCGATTACTGAATCAGATGTGAACCTAGCAACCGTTGATAATGCGATCATCATCGGATTCAACGTGAAGCCAGATAACAAGGCTAAGGAACGTGCTGACCGCGAAGGTGTTGACGTTCGTTTCTACTCAGTTATCTATGCAGCACTTGAAGACATCGAGAAATCACTCAAGGGAATGCTTAAGCCTGAATTTGAAGAGGCACAACTTGGCTCTGCTGAAGTTCGTGAAATCTTCAAGTCTTCAAAGGTTGGCACCATTGCCGGTTCTATCGTTCGCTCAGGTTCTATCAAGAGAAACAGCCTTGCTCGTATCTCACGTGATGGCAAGATGCTTGCAGAGAACCTAAAGATCGACTCACTAAAGCGTTTCAAGGACGATGCAACTGAAGTCAAGACTGACTTTGAGTGTGGTATTGGATTTGCTGGTTTCAATGACATCTTGATTGGTGACATCATCGAAACCTATGAAATGCGTGAAAAGCCGAGGGTCTAATGGTTGATGCAGCTAGAGCAAGAAGACTGGCTGAACGTATCAAGGTGTTAGTTGCTGAAGCTCTTGAGAAGGTTGTCAAAGATCCAGATCTAGGTTTTGTAACTCTTACCGATGTGAGAGTCACACCTGATCTGTCTCATGCCAAGATTTTCTATACCGTCTTTGGTGATGATGCTCAGAAAACTAAGAGCGCTGAAATCATTGACCGTCACAGAGGCAAGATTCGTGGTGAAGTTGGTCGTCAACTATCTATCCGTTTGACTCCAACTATTGAATTCGTGTCTGATGAAGTTCCTGAAACAGCAGCTCACATGAATGACTTGCTAGCTCAAGCTCGCGCAAGGGATGCCGAAGTTGCCAAGCTTGCCAAAGAGGCAGAGTTTGCAGCAGGGGAGAATCCTTATAAGGAACCTAAAGTCATTGACGAGGACGAGTAAAGATTGATTAGCCCAGGGTTGTTGCTGGTTGACAAGCCTGCAGGTATGACAAGTCATGATGTCGTATCTAAAGTTAGAAAACTAGCTGGCACTAGAAAAGTAGGTCACGCTGGAACTTTAGATCCAATGGCAACCGGCTTATTGGTTTTAGGAATTGAATCAGCTACTAAACTGCTCACCTTCATCGTTGGCGCAGATAAAACTTATGAAGCAACTATTCGTTTAGGTTCAACCACTGTTACAGACGATCGCGAGGGCGAAGTTTTAGCGCAAGCAACTGCAGAGCAAATATCCGCAATCTCAGATGCGGACATCTTGAAAGTTATTGCCAGCTTGACTGGTGTTATCCAACAAGTCCCATCTCAGGTTTCTGCAATCAAAGTAGATGGTGAACGTGCATATGCCAAAGTGCGAGCTGGCGAAGAAGTTGAACTAAAAGCTAGAGCAGTTACGATTGCAAAATTCGAAGTGTTGGGATCGATAAAACATTCAGAAACCTTTATCGATTTAGATGTCATCGTCGATTGCTCTTCAGGCACATACATCAGAGCTTTAGCTAGAGATCTAGGAGCAGTTTTAGGCGTTGGCGGGCATCTGACTGAACTTAGAAGAACTCGTGTCGGGGGATTCCAGGTTGATCAGGCTCTGGAACTAGCTACTGCTAACCCAGAGAAGTTACCTTTGATTCCAGCTCTTGTTGCTGCCAGAGCCTGTTTGCCAGTTCTTGAAGTTAGCGATGCAGATGAACTTGCTCTTCGTCAGGGTAAAAGAATCACTGGCAAGGTGTCTGTCTCAACAGCGGTTAGCTGTGGGGAGAAGCTGGTGGGGGTTGTTGAGTCAGCAGGGGAAAACAGTCTGAAGTCCTTAGTTATTTTCAGTGATGAGGTTTAGAAATGTTTGAGTGGGCTTATCAAATCCAAGTTTTCTATGCACTTTTTGCGGGACTGTTTGTAATTGGGTTAGGTATCTTTAGGAGACCGCCTTCATGGCTGTCAGTCGGGGTTATTTCAGTGGTTGAAGGGCTCTTGCTGGTTCAACTAGCGGTAACTATCGCTCTAGTTTCAACTGGATCAGAGGCCAAAGGCGACACTGTCGAGTTCTTCGGATACATCCTGACTGCCCTGATAGTTCCGCCAGCTGCTGTTGGCTGGGCAGTTTTCGAGCGAACCAGATGGTCAACCCTGGTTATTGGTATTAGTGGGCTGACGGTAGCGGTAATGCTGGTTCGAATGTGGCAAATCTGGTCTGGGAACGTATTTTCGTTCTAACTTGTTAACCTTCCGTTAACCCGTTTTCTAACTTCCTTTAAGCGTTTCACAGCACACTTACGAGTATGAGTGAAACCCCCTTGTCTAAGCCTGTCCAGGTTAGACGCAAGTTAGTGGCAGGCCCACTAAGCAGGGGAGATAAGTGGTTCTTCAGAACCACTTCAATTGCAGCCCATTTTGCTTTTGTTCTGGTTGCGCTAATTCTTGGTTTCTTGCTCTGGAAGTCATGGCCGATCCTGCAAGCTCAGGGATTTAACTTTGTCTTTGGTTCTACTTGGGATGCAGATTCAACACCTATGGTGCTGCAACTTGGCCCAATGCTTTGGGGATCTATTCTTATTGCGATTACCGGTATTGCTATTGCAACACCGATGGCTATTTCAATGGCTTACCTAATTGTTTTTATGTCGCCTAATCGCTTAGCTCGAATCGCAACAACGCTTATTGACCTGTTAGCTGCTTTGCCATCAGTTGTTCTAGGGCTATGGGGTTTGCTAGTTTTCACACCGGTAGCTTCACACTGGGCAGAGGTTCTCAATAAGTATCTTGGTTGGATTCCGCTATTCAATGTTGAGAATGCTGAGAACGGTTTCATGCGTTCACCATTTATCGCTGGCTGGATTGTTGCAGTCATGATCGTTCCGATTATCACTTCTGTAACTAGAGAAATCTTTAGCCAGTTGGATAGAGATCTAATCAACGGAGCTCTAGCTCTTGGTGGGAGCAGGCTTTCAACTTTTAGAAAAGTAATCATGCCAACATCCTCAGGTGGTGTCATTGGTGGTGTCTTGCTTGGCTTGGGTAGAGCAATTGGTGAGACTGTTGCGATTTTCTATGTTCTTAACCTAAGTTTCGACATCAACTGGGGTGCATTACTTGAGCCTCACGGTGGTGCTGTCGCATCTTGGATTCTTGCTCGTTTCGGTGAAGCCAGCGGAGAAGAGAAACCAGGTTTGATGGCTGCGGGTCTTGTACTCTTTGTCGTCACGTTGATTGTGAACTACATCGCCAACATGATTGTGAACAGAGCTCAGCCTTGGAGGAAGAACTAATGTCCACAAGTGTTAGACCAACTGTTCAGCCCTGGCGCAGAGCGAACCTCAAGAGACGTTTTGAAATTCTCTTAGCTATTGCTATTCCTTTGCCGCTAACTGCACTTTTTGCAATGCTTACCGGTTTTGATCCAAACCTAGCTTTGATTGCCATCTTCTTACCGCTTCAATTGCTACTTGCTGGCTTTGTTGGTTTTAGGGCTTATGGCAAGAGGGGATTAGGTGATGCAGCGCTGGTTGTTGTTACGGTGTTCTTCTCGGCTTTTGTTTTGATTCTGCTTCTGTCAGTGCTGTCTTCGGTAATCATTGAAGGTGGCAAGGCAATCTCTTGGCAGTTCTTTAGCCAGAACAACGTCTATGTTTCACCGACAACATCCCTTGAATACGGTGGTGTTGGGCATGCAATTGTTGGAACTTTGATTGTGGTGGGACTTACTACATTGGCAGCAGTTCCACTTGGTATCTCCATGGCTATCTATCTAACCCAAAGTCAATCTAAGACAAGGAACTTGGTTAGAACCTTTACACAAGCGCTTTCTGGTTTGCCATCTGTTGTATCAGGTTTGTTTATTCTTTCGATTATTGAAGCAACTCAGATGGGTAGATCTGGTTTGACAGGTTCACTAGCTTTGTTCCCTTTGATGTTGCCAACAGTTGCCAGAGTTGCCGAAGAAGCTTTGCGTTTAGTTCCAACCGATTTGAGATTTGCAGCCTTGGCTCTAGGAGCTCCAAACTACAGAGCTTTCTTCCAGGTGATTCTTCCAGCAGCTAAATCAGGTTTGATGACTGCACTCCTACTTGGTCTTGCTCGTGTGGTTGGTGAAACTGCACCTTTGATTCTGACCATGAACCCAAGTAGCTCAACATCTTTGAACCCTTTCGATGGTGGCATGACAACGTTGCCAACATACATTTACAACTACCTAGCAAGTTCATACCAAACCTCACAGGCACGAGCATGGGGAGCAGCTCTTGTGCTTCTGATGGTTGTTGGTTTGCTATTCGGTTTAGCACGTTTCCTAAGTAAGTCAAAAACAAACAAAAAGAAGGCAAGCAAATGAATAGCTTGAGCACAGCTTCAACTCTGAGAGCAGAAGACATCAGCGTTTGGTTCGGAGAACGTCAGGTTCTTGAGAGAGTCAACCTAACTTTTCCTGCTAACGAAGTAACTGCGTTGATCGGCCCTAGTGGTTGCGGTAAGTCGACTTTCCTAAGAACTCTTAACCGTATGCACGAACTAATTCCTGGTGCTGGTCTATCTGGTGCGGTTTACCTTGATGGTGAAGATATTTATAGTGTAGCTATGGATGCTGTTAGCGTTCGAATCAAGGTTGGTATGGTTTTCCAGAAGCCAAACCCTTTCCCAACTATGTCAATCAAAGAGAATATCCTCAGTGGTTTGAAGCTCAGTGGTCGCAAGATTGATGATGCTGATGAAATCGTTGAAACTTCACTACGTCGTGCATCTATTTGGAATGAAGTCAAGGACCGTCTAGGGGACCAGGCTATTTCGCTATCCGGTGGACAACAGCAACGGCTATGTATTGCAAGGTCTCTTGCTATGAATCCAGAGGTTTTACTTATGGATGAGCCTTGTTCAGCTCTTGACCCAGGTTCAACTCGCCGTATTGAGGAGACTATTCAGGAGCTCAGCGAGAGCATGACAATCGTCATTGTCACCCACAACATGCAGCAGGCTCAAAGAGTCTCAGATCAGGCCGCTTTCTTCTTAGCCGATGAGAATACTCCTGGTGGAGTAGTGGAATTCGGCTCTACAGAACAGGTTTTCAATGGTCCTATCGACCAAAGAACCAATGACTACGTAAACGGGCATTTCGGGTAATTACCAATTGTTAACCTGACATTCGCCTGGTTAATACAAAAAGGTGACTGTTCGTTTCCCTAAGTTTCCAATACTGGACCCATCGAAACCTCGATGACAATACTACTCCAAGGAGAAAAATGCGTAAAAAGATTACGACCGTAGTTTCAGCTCTAGCTATTGTGGCTGGTCTGATCATTTCTGCTCCAGCACAAGCTGCTGGTGTTTCAATTGCAGGTAAGGGTTCATCCTTTGCTAACGGCATGCTTCAGGCATGTTCAGCTGCATATTCAACAAACAACGTAACTTACACTTCAACCGGTTCAGGTACTGGACGCACAGAGTTCGCTAACGGAAACGTTCAGTGGGCTGCATCTGACGCTGCATACTCAAGCGGTTTTCCATCATCTAGCTACATCACCATCCCACTATTCGGTGGCCCAGTTGCTTTTGCCTACTCAGCAGTTGGTGTTGGCGATGGTCTTCAGCTAACTCCAGCAATCGTTTCAGGAATCCTAAAGGGAACAATTACACGTTGGGACGACGCGGCTATCAAGGCTCTAAACACACGTATCAAGCTTCCTAAGAAGGCAATCAAGGTTGCTTACCGTGCGTCAGGTTCAGGAACTACTTCTAACGTAACCAACTACCTTTCACAGACTGTTGGAGGCTGGACTGCAAAGAGCAGCGACCTAGTAGCTGCTGCTGGTGGTTCAGGTTCATTCTCTTCAAACGCAACTTCATTCGCCAACGCACAGCTTCTAGCTGCATACATCGAAGACAACTCAAACGCATTTGGTTACTTCGATCTATCAGACGCTATTACTGCTGACGTAGGTATCGCGAAGCTTCAGAACGCTGCAGGAACATTCGTTGCTCCTACCTCTTCTGCTGCAGGTAAGTTCCTAAGCGCACAGACTTCTGTGACCAGTGGAACCGATGCAACTAACGGAACACTAAACATCGACTTCACTAAGGTCGTGACCGGTGCTTACCAGTTGTCAATCGTTACCTACGGTCTAGCTCCAAGAAACGCTGCTTACCCAACCAAGAGCACCAACGATTCTAAGTTGGCTGTTCAGGACTGGTTCAACTACCTAGTCAAGACTTGTGTTCCTGCAAAGGCTGCAACTCTTGGTTACGTACCACTAGGTAGCTCACTAAAGACTGCTGTTCTAAACCAGATCAAGCAGATCGGCTAGTTCCAAGTATTAGATAGGCGGTGGTGCGGTTGATTTTTCAACCGCACCATTAGCCTGTTAAAAGCAAAAAGAAAGATGAGAGTCATGAGAAGTAAAAGAGTTATCGGCACTGCACTTATTCTGGGCACAGCCGCTCTATCCCTTACCGCTTGTGACCCTCCTATGCCTCCAGAAGTTGCTGCTCAGTTAGCTGAGCAGACATATACCTGTGTTGCAGGCGATGCAACAGTTACTGCACCAGGGGCCATGGCAGACCTGTTTTTAGGCTGGGCAGATTCACTTACCTATGCATGTATTGATCCAGAGCCAACCATGACTATTGCTCAGGTTGGAGATCCTCTGACTGCTAGCGCAGAAGTTTCTGACTATGCACCACTTTGCACTGCAGTAGCTTCCGTTCCTTTGGCAGTGGAAGCTGGTGTTTTGGTTTACTACCAATCAGAGGTTGGTTCACTAAATCTTTCTCCTAAGAGTATTCAGGGAATCTTGAATGGTTCTATTACTAACTGGAACCAGTTGAACTCTGATAACCCAGGTTATGAGATGCCTAATTTCCCGCTAACTGTTGTTCCAACAGCGGACACTCAAGCATTGAAATCAATCAATGACTATTTGGGTTTGCAGAAGCTTTCAGTTAAGTCTTCGATTGTGACAGCGGTAGATCATCCGGCAATGGATCAGTATGCAATGTTGGAAGATGGTCAGGTTGCCATCGTGCCAAACAGCTATGCAGTGATGCTTGGTTTGTATCCAGCTGCTATTTACCTAGGTATTGATAAAGAAACTCAGGAACCTATTTTGGCAACTCCTGATGTTGCTGGTATTCAATCAGCTTCAACGCAGTGGCTATCAACTCAAAGTGCAGCAGGAGTAACCGTAACTTTAGATCCAAAGCTGACCCCAGTTGCACCTGAAGTGTCTGACTTTGCTCCAGCTCCTTACCAAGCTATTTATCCAGTGAATTACAACATGTGTTCAACTGACTCGCTGCTCACCAGAGCTGTTGGCAGATTCTTACTTCGTTTGGATAACCAGGGAGCACTTGGTGCATCTAACTACGCACCGCTTCCAGAACCAGTTCGTATTACTGCGTTGCTAGCGATAAGTAAAGGGCTGCCTAGCCCTAAGCCAATACCAACCGAGTAGTTGGTTAGGCTTGACGCTATGAGTTCCAAGCGTCAAACAAGAGGTGTCGGCAATTTAGTTATTGCTATCTATGCCGTATTTGCTTTATCTGCAACTGTGCGAGCTGTGTATCAACTTCTAAGAAAATACGATGAAGCACCTTTGGCTTACTGGCTCTCGTTGGTTGCGGCAGTTGTTTATGTTGTTGCCACCTTCGCATTAGCTAAGGGTAAATATTCACTAGCCGAGAAAACCTTAGTTTTTGAACTAGTTGGAGTTGTAACTGTTGGTTTATTGAGTTATCTAGTTCCAAGCTTGTTTGCTCACCCTAGTGTTTGGTCTTACTTTGGTTTGGGTTATGGGCTAATACCATTGCTATTACCTATTTTTGGTTTGTGGTGGATTAGGAGGACTAAACGATGATCACTGTTACAAGTCTTGAGAATCTTCCAACCGAGCTTGGTGGAACTTCTATTACCATCGGCAAATTTGATGGTATTCACCTAGGTCACCAACAACTAATTGCTGAAACCATTGAGTCTGCTGAGGAACATTCACTGGTTCCAACCGTAATTACTTTTGATAGACACCCGTTTTCACTTTTAGATCCAACGGCAGAACCAGCTCCGCTTATCGGGCAGCATCAGAAACACTTTCTTTTGCAAGAGGCAGGTATCGAGCTTGTTCTGAATATGCCTTTCGATGACCAACTGGCATCACTTAGCGCCAAGGACTTCATTTCTCGAATCTTGGTTGATTCATTACATGCCAAAATCGTTGTTGTTGGGGAGGGCTTTAGATTTGGGGCTAACCAGCAAGGTGATGTTGATCTACTTCGAGAACTTGGTCAAGAGCTAGGTTTTGTTGTTCGAGTAATCCCTCACTTTGAGATTGATGGGGAAGTAGTTTCAACCAGCAGGATTAGAAACTTATTGCTGGAAGGAAAAGTCGCCTTAGCAGCCAAGCTTCTGGGCAGATTGCATTCAACCACAGGCCTTATTGAACATGGGCTCAAGATCGGCAGAGAGATCGGCTTTCCGACCGCCAACATGTCTAGGGATGCTGAGGGCTTCTTGCCTAAGGATGCCGTTTATGCAGGCTGGCTCTATGCAGATGGTGAGAGATATATGACTGCTTTGTCTGTTGGCATAAATGAAACCTTTACTGCTGTTCCTAGGCTCTTAGAAGCCCATGTTATTGATGTCACTGGATTAGACCTGTATGACAAGTTGATCACCGTTGAATATGTTGAGTTCATCAGAGATGCAGCTAAGTTCAACGGTGTTGAAGACTTGGTTGCTGAAATCAATAGGGATTTGGACAAGATTAGAGCCATCCTCAGTTGATTAGGTGGGGTGGAACTCCACCTCAATCTCGGGTATGATTGACAGGTTGCCGTGAACCGGCCGCGGATCCACAGAGCTTTAGACACAAGGTTTATAGCGCCGCGCAGCGAGCCTCGAGAGGAAACGAAATGGCACTGAACGCTACTAAGAAAACAGAAATTATTACAGCATTTGCAATACACCCAGGTGACACAGGTTCTCCAGAGGTTCAGATTGCGGTTCTAACTGAGCGCATCAAAGATCTAACCGAGCACCTAAAGGACCACAAGCACGACCACCACTCACGTCGTGGACTATTGCTTCTAGTTGGTCAGCGTCGCCGTCTGCTTGGTTACTTGCAGAATGTTGACATTGCTCGTTACCGTGCGCTTATTGAGCGTCTAGGTCTTCGCCGCTAATTCAGTTTTCCAAAGGGAACCGCTTCTTCTTAGAGGCGGTTCTTTTGTTTTAATGCGATTATTCTTTTAGGGAGAGTGAAGGAATAATCATGGATTTTGTTGGTGCTATCAAAGCTGGTTTTAGTAATTACACGAACTTTAGAGGAACGGCATCACGACCTGAATACTGGTATTGGGCTCTGTTTACGTTCCTAGCTTCTGTAGTTGCGACCTCTATTGATGTTGCTGTGCCTGTTTTTAGCTTTGCAAACCTATTTTCGATCGCAACACTGCTGCCTTCACTTGCTGTCTCAGTTAGACGGCTAAGAGATGCTGGCTTCTCATGGACTTGGATATTGAGCATTGTTCCAGGGTTCCTGATGTTTATAGGTGGCCTGGTTGGCGTTGTGGTGATGTTGATTGACTCTAAATTGCTTTCTGATCCAGCTCTTTTGAACAGCCAAGAATTTCTTCAATCACAAGCTTTCCATGACTTTGTTGCCAGTGATGCTGTGATTGGGCTTGCATTGACTGCGTTCCTGGGTTTTGTTCTTTTGGTTATCGCAGGAATCGCTGTGACAATCCTTCAGATCATGCCTTCAAAGACTTACGAACAGGGAAATAAGCGTCTAAAGCCTGCAACACCGGTGATTTAGCGGAAATAAGCCCCTAGAAAACAAAACCTTCAACCTATAGGTGAATCTAGGGGGCTCTGTTAGGCTGGACACGAGTCAAGACGGCAGGTTTGCTGGTCAGTGGTGGTGGACCTTGGGGCAAGTTACCCAAGATTTATTACTGTTGGCCAGAGCATCCCTCAAATAAAACGGGCAGATATTGCCGTGGACTCAAGCGCGTTCAAAACGCATCTATAAATCGTTTATGGGTGTTTGTCGCGTTTTCATTATGAAGATAAGAGGAGGGACCATGGAAGGTCCAGAAATCAAAGCACAAGAAGTAATCATCGACAACGGTAAGCACGGTAAGCGTGTTATTCGTTTCGAAACAGGTCGTCTAGCTCAGCAGGCACAAGGTGCCGCTGCAGTTTATATCGACGAAGAGACTATGTTGTTCTCAGCAACAACCGCTAGCAAAACCCCTAAAGATCAGTTCGACTTCTTCCCTTTAACTATTGATGTTGAAGAAAGAATGTATGCAGCTGGTCGTATCCCAGGATCGTTCTTCCGTCGTGAAGGCCGTCCATCAACTGAAGCTATTTTGGCTTGTCGTCTAATCGACCGTCCACTACGTCCATCTTTCCCAGATGGTCTAAGAAACGAAATCCAGGTTGTTGTTACAGTTTGGGCAATTCACCCAGACGAAATGTATGACGTACTAGCTATCAACGCTGCATCTATGTCAACTCAACTAGCAGGTCTACCTTTCTCAGGTCCTATTGGTGGAGTTCGTGTTGCACTTATCGATGGTCAGTGGGTTGCGTTCCCTAAGCACTCACAACTAGAGCGTGCAGTATTCGACATGGTTGTTGCCGGTCGCGTAGTTAACGAAAATGGCAAAGAAGATGTTGCCATCATGATGGTTGAAGCAGAAGCTACTGAAGTTTCTTGGAACCTAATCAAGAACGAAGGCGCAAGTGCCCCTAACGAAGAGATCGTATCTCAGGGTCTAGAAGCTGCTAAGCCTTTCATCGCTCAGTTGGTTAAAGCTCAGGAAGCTGTTGCAGCTCTTGCTGCTAAGCCAACTGCAGACTACCCACTGTTTGCTCCATACACTGATGAGGTTTACTCAGCAGTTGCAGCTCTAGCTGAAACTGAACTAGGTAACATCTACCAGGTTGCAGATAAGACCGAACGTCAGAACGCAGATGATGCTCTAAAGGCTTCTGTTAAGGAAAAACTTGCAGAGACTCTAGATGATGCTCAACTAAACCAGGTTTCAGCTGCTTACAAGTCTGTAACCAAGAAGGTTGTTCGTACTCGTGTTCTAAAAGAGGGTATCCGTATTGATGGTCGCGGTAAGCGCAACATCAGAAAGATTGACTGTGAAGTTGCAGTTATTCCTCGCGTTCACGGTTCAGCTATCTTCCAGCGTGGCGAGACCCAGATCCTTGGTATCACTACCTTGAACATGTTGAAGATGGAACAGCAGATTGACTCACTGTCACCTGTTACTTCTAAGCGATACATGCACAACTACAACTTCCCACCTTATTCAACTGGTGAAGTTGGTCGTGTTGGAACTCCTAAGCGTCGTGAAATTGGTCACGGTGCTCTAGCAGAGCGTGCACTGGTTCCAGTGCTACCAAGCCGTGAAGAGTTCCCTTACGCTATCCGTCAGGTATCTGAAGCGCTAGGTTCAAACGGATCAACTTCTATGGGTTCTGTTTGTGCATCTACCTTGTCACTACTAAACGCTGGTGTGCCACTTCGCGCACCTGTTGCAGGTATTGCTATGGGTCTTATCTCTGACACCGTTGATGGCAAGACCGAGTATGCAGCTTTGACTGACATCTTGGGTGCTGAAGACGCTCTAGGAGACATGGACTTCAAGGTTGCCGGTACATCTGAATTCATTACTGCAATTCAGTTGGACACCAAGCTTGATGGTATTCCTTCAGAAGTTCTAACTGGTGCTCTATCTCAGGCTAAGGAAGCTCGTTTGAGCATTCTTGATCTGATGAAGGAAGCTATTAGCTCTCCTGACGAGATGTCACCTAACGCACCAAGAATCATCTCAGTGAAGATTCCTGTTGACAAGATCGGTGAGGTCATTGGCCCTAAGGGCAAGATGATCAACCAGATCCAAGAAGACACTGGTGCAGATATCTCAATCGAAGACGACGGAACCGTATACATCGGTGCTGTTGATGGTCCTGCAGCTGAAGCTGCTCGTGCCATGGTTAACGCAATTGCAAACCCACACGTACCAGAAATTGGTGAGCGTTTCTTGGGAACTGTAGTTAAGTTGGCTACCTTCGGTGCATTTATCTCGTTGACTCCAGGTAAGGATGGTCTCCTACACATCTCTGAACTACGTAAGCTAACTGGCAAGCGTGTTGAGAATGTTGAAGACGTCCTAACTGTTGGTCAGAAGATTCAGGTAGAACTTACCAAGATCGATGATCGCGGCAAGCTTTCACTTTCACCTGTTGTTGAAGGCGAAGTTGCTGTTTCTGACGAAGACGAAGAGTAAAAAACTTTCGAGATGACTGTAGTTCAATTCACTCTCGATCAACCCGAAATTGAGTTCACCGCTTCGGGAGGCAGTACGGTTCGCCGCACTGTTCTCCCAAGCGGTGTTCGCGTTTTAACTGAAAGTATGCCTAGCGCTCAGAGCGCTTCAGTTTCTTTCGCAGTTGCTGTTGGTTCAAGAGATGAAGTTGATGGTCATCATGGTTCCACTCACTTCCTTGAACACTTGTTATTCAAAGGAACTAAATCTAGATCTGCACTAGATATTGCGGTTGCTTTTGATTCAGTCGGTGGAGCATCTAATGCTTCAACTGGTAAAGAACACACTTCTTACTATGCAAGAGTGCAGGACAAGGCAATACCTGTTGCAGTTCAAGTTATCGCTGACATGCTGACTTCATCTGTCATTGATCCGGTTGAGTTTGAGAATGAACGAACAGTAATTCTTGAAGAACTAGCCATGAATGATGATGATCCTCAGGATGTTGCTCACGAAGAATTCTTTGAAGCTGTTCTGGGTGCACATCCATTGGGTAGACCTATTGGTGGAACTCCAGACACGATTAAGGCTGTTTCTAGAGATGCTGTTTGGCAGCATTACCAAAAGAACTACCGCCCACAAGATCTAGTGGTAACAGCTGCTGGTGGGGTTGACCACAATGAATTACTTCAGCTAGTTACTGAAAACCTTGAGCTTGCGGGTTGGGATTTGAATCTAACTGCGACTCCAAGACCTTGGCGTAATCAAGGTGCGGTGTCTTTAGATGTTGCACCAACAGTGAAGGTCATTAACAGACCTATTGCTCAGGCAAACATCGTGCTAGGTTCACAAGGTTTGGTTGCAGGAGATGAGCGTCGCTATGCGATGGCTATTCTAAACACAGTTCTTGGCGGGGGAATGTCTTCAAGACTTTTCCAAGAGATACGTGAGAAGCGTGGCTTGGCTTACTCGGTTTACTCTTTCAACCAGGGTTATAGCGATGCTGCTGCCTTTGGTTTGTATGCCGGATGTTCGCCGCAGAAAGCTCCTGAAGTTATTAGGTTGATGCTTGCTGAACTTGAGAAGGTTGCAGCTGATGGAATTACTGAGGCTGAACTTGATTTAGCTAAAGGAAACATTTCTGGTGGTTTGGCTCTAAAGTTTGAAAGCACTCAGGCAAGAATGTCTCGTCTAGGAGGAGCAGAACTAACCGATGGTGAGTTCATTGATCTTGATGAGTCATTGTCTCGTTACTCAGCGGTCAACCTCGCTGATGTTCAAGCATTAGCTAGCCTGATGTCATCTTCAGCCAAGTCATTTATTGCTGTTGGCGATGTCAAAGAGTCTCTATTTGATGAGTTTGTTTAGTGGATTGGTAAGTTTTATCTCATGACTATAAAAGTTGCAGTTGTTGGCGCTACCGGCCGGATGGGTAAGTTAGCACTTGATATCATTCATGGTGCTCCAGATTTGGAATTGCACGCTGCTTTGGATTCAAAGAGTGAGCTAAGCCAAGTACTAGGTGCAGATGTAATCTTTGATGCAACCAAGCTAGATGTTAGTAAGCAGGTCGTTGATTTCGCTATTGCTAACTCAATCAAGGTCTTAGTTGCCACCAGCGGTTGGTCTCAAGGTTTGTTGAACGAGGTTGAAGCAAAGGTAGGTGCTGGGGCAGTAGTCGTTGTTCCTAACTTCTCAGTTGGTTCAACTTTGGCTACTAAGTTTGCAGCTGAGGCTGCAAAGTATTTTGATTCCATTGAGATTATCGAAACTCATCACGCAGGCAAGATTGATTCGCCTTCTGGCACAGCGGTTAGAACGGCTGAACTTATTTCTGAGAGTAGAAAAGAAGCTGGCAAAGACCAGCCGCTGATTCCTGGTGTTGGTCAGCAGGCTCGCGGGGAAGTGGTTGCTGGGGTTCCAATTCACAGCCTTCGACTTGATGGTGTCTCTGCAAAGCAGGAAGTTAATCTTGGTGGCAAAGACGAAGTTCTAACCATCTCACATTCAACTGGATCAGTTCAGGCTTACGCTTTAGGTATCTTGCATTCAATCAGATTCACGGCAACAGCAACTGGTTTAACTGTTGGTCTGAACAAGATTCTTGGTATCTAAGAAATGACTTCAGCCAAACTAGGTGCCGTCATCATGTCGGCTTTGGTTGTCATGTATTTAGCGCTGCTAGGTCAGCAGGGGTACCTATTTCTAATTCAGCCTTCACCGGTACCTAAAGTTATGGGTTTTTGCATCCTCATTTTGCCGTTATTTGGTGCTTGGGGTATTTATCGGGAACTTAGGTTTGGTTTGGCAATAGAAAAGCTCGGTAGAGCACTTGAAGACGAAGGTGCTTGGCCACGTTTTGAGTTCAGCGTCATGCCATCGGGTCGAGCCAATAAGGCTGAGGCAATCCTTGAGTTTGAAAAGTATCAGGTAGCTGCAACCAACGACCCAGAGAACTGGAGATCTTGGTTTTCCCTCGGACTTATTTATGATGCCTGTGGGGATAGAAAACGCGCCAGAGGGGCGATGCGTAAAGCAATAGCCACATCTAAAAGGTAGGCTTTTACCCGTGTCTGACATTATTTTTCGTAGCGACGTTACCGTCGAATTAGTCCGTTCAAGTGCTTCTGATAGCGATGTGCTTTTTGCTGCTCGAGTTTCTACCCAGGGTGAGCAATCCCTTGAGGCAGCAGCAGCTCACACTGATGCCAGTGAAGATGAGAAGAGAAGCAAAGGTCTTATCAATTACTTGATGAGAGACCGTCACGGATCACCTTTTGAGCACAACTCAATGACTTTCTATGTTCAAGCTCCTATCTTCGTTTTCAGAGAATTCCAACGTCACCGCATTGCTTCATACAACGAAGAATCAGGTCGATACAAGGAACTGAGTCCAGTATTTTATGTGCCAGGTCCAGATCGTAATTTGATTCAAGTTGGTAAAACCGGTCACTATGAGTTTCTCCCAGGCAGCGCTGAGCAGATTGCTCTAGTTGAACAAGAGACTAGAACTACCTCTCAGCAGGCTTACGAGTCTTACCAGCGCATGCTTGAAGCAGGTGTTGCTCGTGAAGTTGCACGTATTGTTTTGCCACTAAACATCTATTCATCGATGTATGTAACTATGAACTCTCGTGCACTTATGAATTTCCTAAGCCTTAGAACTAAGCGTGAAGGCACTCACTTCCCATCTTTCCCTCAGCGTGAAATTGAGATGTGTGCTGAGAAGATGGAAGATTTCTGGGCTGAGCTAATGCCTTACACATACAACGCTTTCAACGAGAACGGTCGTGTGGCTCCGTAAGGATAGGTTTTACCTAATTCTTATTGACCACTAATCTTGTCCTATGTCGGAAAAACATAAAGATTTATTTGGTCAGGTACTAGTTGCCTTAGTTACCCCTATGACACCTGATGGTGAAGTTGACTGGGCTGCAACCGAAAAGCACCTTGACTATGTCATCTCTAATGGTGCTGATGGTGTTGTTGTTACCGGAACCACAGGGGAGACCAGCACACTAACTGATGCTGAGAAGGTTCAATTAGTTAAAGTCGGTAAGTCTGTCGCTTCTGGCAGAGCCAAGATCATTACCGGTGGTGGAGCTAACGAAACTGCTCACGCTATGCAGCTGTATAAAGCTTCTGAGGCAGCAGGGGCAGATGGTGTGATGATTGTCACTCCTTATTACAACAAGCCAACTCAGGCTGGTGTTCTTACCCACTTCAGAATGATTGCTGATGCAACCGATCTTCCAGTTATTTTGTATGACATTCCAGGGAGAACTGGTATTCCTATCCAGTTTGAAACTATTCTTCGAGCAGCTAAGCACCCCAACATTGTTGCCATCAAAGATGCCAAAGGCGACTTTGCTCAAGTTTCTAGAGTGCTAAACGAAACCGATTTGCTTTACTTCTCAGGTGATGACAGCAACGTGCTGCCACACATTTCACTTGGTGCAACTGGTTTGATTGGTGTCACAGCAAACATTGCACCTAAGGCATATCGCGATCTAGTTGATGCAACTAATCGCAATGATTTTGATGCAGCGCTAAAAGTTCACAACGATTTAGAGCCTTTGGTTCGTGCGGCTATGACACATGTGCCAGGTACTGTCGCATCTAAATACATTTTGCATGGGTTAGGTCTAATTGATAGCCCACGAGTTCGTTTACCTTTAGTAGGTCCAGAAGAGTCAGAAGCTGCTCGCATTGAAGCAGACATCGACAAGGTTGGCACTGTGCCAGGACTGAACTTCACAAACTTCCGTCCAGATCGCAACGCAGCAGCCGGTGGTGCTCTGCCAAAGGTGGCTGGCACAACCAGATAGGTGTGCAGATGTTTGATGCTCTACCAAATCCGCCAGCGCTAAAAGCTGGAACCCTTCGAATCATTCCACTTGGTGGTATTGGTGAAATCGGTCGCAACATGACCGTATTTGAAATCGATGGCAAGTTACTCATCGTTGACTGTGGTGTCTTATTTCCTGAAGAACATCAACCAGGTGTTGACCTTATCCTTCCTGATTTCAACTATCTCAATGATCGATTAGCGGACATCATCGGCATTGTTCTTACCCACGGTCACGAAGACCACATCGGAGGAGTCCCTTTCCTTTTGAAGATGCGTGAAGACATTCCACTGTATGGATCTGAACTTACCCTTGCTTTCGTTGATGCGAAGCTAAAAGAGCACAAGATTCTAGGTCACCAGTATGTCGTTCGTGAAGGAGATCGAAAGACTGTTGCAGGTTTCGACTTAGAGTTCATCGCTGTCAACCACTCGATTCCTGATGCTCTGGCAGTTGTTATCAGAACTGCAGCAGGCTCTGTTTTGCATACTGGCGATTTCAAGATGGACCAGTTGCCATTAGATAACAGGCTTACTGACCTGAGAGCTTTTGCTCGCATTGGCGAAGAGGGCCTTGATCTCTTCATGGCTGATTCGACTAATGCTGATGTGCCAGGTTTTACTCCTCTAGAAAAAGACATCGGTCCAGTTATCGATGACGTGATTTCAAGGACACCTGGAAAAGTTATCGTTGCTAGCTTCTCCTCTCACGTGCACAGAGTTCAGCAGGTGCTAAACGCTGCTGCAGCTCATAACCGTAAGGTTGCCTTAGTTGGTAGATCAATGGTTAGAAACATGCAGATTGCATCTGATCTTGGTTATCTAGAAGCACCAAAGGATATCTTCATTGATTTCAAAGATGCCAACAGCATCCCAGAAAATGAAATTGTTTACATGTGTACTGGTTCTCAGGGAGAGCCGATGGCTGTGTTATCCAAGATGGCTAACAGCGAACATGAAATAGCTGTTGGGGAAGGTGACACCGTAATTCTTGCCTCATCGCTTATTCCTGGTAACGAGAGTGCTGTCTATCGAGTGATCGATCAGCTAACTCGCCTAAGAGCAAACGTGGTTCACAAAGGTAATGCCAAGGTGCACGTATCTGGACATGCTGCAGCAGGTGAACTGCTCTACTGTTACAACATCTTGAAGCCTAAGAATGCAATGCCAGTTCACGGTGAGTATCGTCATCTGATTGCCAATGGAGCTTTGGCTGAAAAGACAGGAATACCTAGCGAGCGGGTGCTAATCATTGAAGATGGTTGGGTTGTTGACTTGGTGGATGGTCTTGCTCAGGTAGTTGGTGCAGTTGAGTGTGGTTTGCTCTATGTTGATGGAAAAACCGTTGGCAAGATCACTGAAGATGACCTAAAAGACCGCAGATTGCTATCCCAAGAGGGCTTCATCTCAATCTTTGCTGTTATGGATAAAGATTCCGGTCGAATTATCGTTGGACCTGAAATTAGAGCTAAGGCTTATGCCGAAGATGACCACGTCTTTGACGATGTCAAACCTTTGATTGAGAAGGCTTTAGGGGAGGCTGCTCAAGAAGGAATCAGGGATACTTACGCCATGCAACAGGTCATTAGACGCACTATTGGCACCTGGGTGAACCGCAATCACCGCAGAAGACCTGTAATTATTCCCGTTGTAATAGAAGGTTAATAAGCCGCTGGCGTAACCTTTCCTGCCCTGCCTGACCAGTATTGACGGGGGTCGCTGTTATTTTGGAAGTCATGGCATCACGTAAACCAGCTAAACCACGCGGCAGGGTCGCACCCGCTAGAGCGAGTAAAGCACCTAAGGCTCGCTCAGAGCGTCACAATTGGCTACTCCGCTCGATCGCCTGGGTATACCTGGCAGGAGCTGCTGTTGTCGGTTGGCTGGCTCGTTCCCTTACTTCAGAAAAAATTGCCAAGGAAGATCGCCGCGACGGTCCGCCTTTTGCCTTGTTCTTACTTGGTGTTGCAGGGGCTATCGACACTTGGTTCTTCCCAGCAGATTTGACTGCAACTGAACCAAGCATTGCCAAAATCTTGAACGATTACACCGCTGGATTACTATTTGGAAGGCTTTCAGTAGCGTTACCTGTTGTCATGATCGTCTTCTCAATGTATTTGATGAGACACCCATCGACTGTTAGAGATAACACCAGAGTTGGACTTGGCTGGGTTGTTCTTTTGATTAGCGTTGCTGGTTTCTTCCACATCTTTAGTGCACAACCTCAACCATCGAGTGGAGTGCCAGCATTGGCTCAAGCCGGAGGTCTATTTGGCTGGCTCATAACTGTTCTTTTGATCAACAGCATTACCGTTTGGGGTGCTGGTGCAGTTGTTGGAATTTTAGCTATTGGCTCATTGCTAATCATGACCAAGACTGCTCCTAATAAAGTCAAGGCGAGAATCGTCGAGCTTTACCATCATCTATTCCCAGGTTCTGAAAAAGAAACTGAAGAAGTTGAAGAAGAAGTAGATGATGCTTTCGATGGAACTAAGGTTCCTTGGTGGAAGAGATCTAAGCCAACAGAAAAAGAGGCATATGACACTCCGGTTATAACTGGTGATGAAACTATGAGTCTTGAAGAATTATTTGAAGTTCAGGAAGCAGAGACACACACTGAACCTATTGCTGTGACTGGTGCGAATGTAACCGAACCAATTGCTGTCATCGCGGAAACAACTGTCTTAGATCCAATTGAAACAGTTGCTGTTGCACCTACTGAGTCTGCGCCAGCAAAACCTAAACGTGCATATGTCTTACCGCCTGCATCACTTCTAGTTGCCGGCACAGTTCCAAAGGCTAAGACAGCGGCTAACGATGCTGTAGTGGAATCATTGAATTCAGTCTTCCAGGAGTTTGGCGTAGATGCGAAAGTCAGTGGATTCTCTAGAGGACCAACTGTAACCAGATATGAAGTTGAAGTGAAACCTGGTGTGAAGGTTGAAGCTGTTACTCGACTGGCTGGAAACATCTCTTACGCTGTTGCAAGCAACGAGGTAAGAATCCTTGCTCCAATTCCAGGTAAGTCTGCAATTGGTATTGAAATTCCAAATGTTGATCGTGAGACAGTATCGCTTGGAGATGTGTTGCGTTCGCCAGTTGCTCAGCAGAGCAAGCATCCGCTAACTATTGGTATTGGTAAAGATGTTGAGGGTGGCTACGTTGTTGCAAACTTAGCCAAGATGCCGCACTTGTTAGTTGCAGGTGCAACCGGTGCCGGTAAGTCTTCATTTGTTAACTCAATGATTTCTTCGATTTTGATGAGATCTAAGCCGGCTGAAGTTCGCATGGTTCTTATTGACCCTAAGCGAGTTGAGTTAGCTGCTTACGAAGGTGTTCCACATCTGATTACTCCAATCATCACTAATCCAAAGAAGGCGGCTGAAGCCTTGCAATGGGTAGTCAAAGAGATGGATGCTCGATACGACGATCTAGCTTCTTTTGGTTTCAAACATGTTGATGATTTCAACCGAGCACTTGTTGCTGGGGAAGTGAAACTCCCAGAGAACTCTTCGAGAAAGCTTCAGCCTTACCCGTACCTCATGGTCGTGGTTGATGAGCTTGCCGACCTTATGATTGTTGCTCCTCGCGAGGTTGAAGATTCAATTGTTCGAATCACGCAGCTAGCCCGTGCGGCAGGTATTCACCTTGTTCTTGCAACACAGCGACCTTCGGTTGATGTTGTTACAGGTCTAATCAAAGCAAACGTGCCAAGCCGGTTAGCATTCTCAGTTTCATCCTTAACTGACTCAAGAGTTATCTTGGATCAACAAGGCGCTGAAAAGCTTATTGGTCAGGGTGACGCTTTGTTCTCGCCGATGGGCACTAACAAGCCGATGCGTGTTCAAGGTGCTTGGATAACTGAAGGTGAATTAGCGGCCATTGTGACTCACGTAAAAAACCAGATGCAACCTGAGTATCGCCAGGATGTCAATGAGGTAGCAACTAGAAATGTTGTCGATGCAGATATCGGCGATGACTTAGAGGTTCTGTTGCAAGCGGCTGAACTCATTGTCTCTTCTCAGTTTGGTTCAACTTCAATGTTGCAAAGAAAACTCAGAGTTGGTTTTGCTAAAGCTGGTCGACTAATGGATCTACTTGAATCTAGAAATATTGTTGGGCCAAGTGAAGGTTCAAAGGCGCGTGATGTCATGGTGCGTCCAGAAGATCTACCAACCGTACTTGCTCAGCTAAGAGGCGAAACAGGAAGTAAAGCTAGTGCTCAGGTAGCCCAGGCTGCGGCTGCCCTGGATCAAGGAGCAGGCAGCTTTGAAGATTTTGTTGCACCTGCGACAGATGATGATGAAGATGATGGCGATGCATGGCAGCTAACCGGAAGAAATTAAGAGGCTACTCATGTTGAACACCGCAAACTTGGTTACCATCGCAAGGATTGTTATTGCTCCAGTATTCCTGTGGTTCCTCTATGTTTACTATCTTCCTGGTGAGACCGTTGGTTGGTATTTGCTATTAGCTTTCATCGCTATAGCTGCTACCGATGGAATTGATGGTGCAATTGCACGTAGAAGTAACACCGTAACTAAGTTAGGCAAGTTGTTAGATCCAATTGCTGACAAGGTCTTGCTCGGTGGAACGTTCATAGTTTTATCGATGTTGAACGTAATGCCTTGGTGGGCAACCATTGCGATTCTCATTAGAGAAGTAGCAATGACCGTCTATCGACTTCTAATTATTCGAGACAGGGTTATCCCGGCTTCAAGCACGGGAAAGCTAAAAACTGTTTTTCAGGCCATCGCTCTCGGTTGGGTAATCTCACCACTTAACAAAATGTTGTTCAACCCAGATTTCGACATTGGTTTTGGATTGATTTACGGTGCAGTGTTTCTAACCTGGTATTCGGCAATCAAATATGTCAGAGAGTCTAGATAAATGTCTGCCGCTGATCTACTGAAACAGCTTGAGGGCAAAGGTTTGAAACTTGCCATCGCTGAATCTCTAACAGGTGGAATGCTTTGTAGTGAATTAGTTTCAGTTGCCGGTGCCTCGAATGTTGTTTTAGGTTCAGTAGTTGCTTACCAAACTGGGTTGAAAGCCTCTGCACTTGGAGTTAATCCTCAGCTACTCGAATCGAATGGTGCAGTGGATCCAGAAGTAGCAGTTCAGATGGCTGAAGGCATTCGTTCCAGAATGTCACTGCAGCTGTTACTTGCAACAGATAGAGTTATCGGTGTTTCAACTACTGGTGTTGCTGGACCTGATGAGCAAGATGGCAAGCCGGTTGGCACGGTATTCATAGCTGTTGCTGGAGTGCATGGGGTCAAGGTCTGGGAAGAGCATTTTTCGGGGGATAGGACCGCTATTCGAAACCTAAGTGTTTCGGCAGCAATTGCTCATATTGGGGAATACTTAGCCCGTTAAGCTGGTTATTCATAATGTGAAGGCAGTCTGGACAGATTGAATTCCAAGGTAACTTTCAGCAATCTAGGACGAAAATGTCATTAGAAGCGGGTATGTTATTTCTACGGGTAAGCAATTACCCGGCAGGAACCAAAGATGGTTCTTGCAGCTCTATTGAAAGGAGGCCCTAAATGGCTCTAGTTCGTCAAGAAATCGGTGATGTGCTTCGTGACCTCCGCCAACAGAAGGGACACACCCTTCGTCAGGTAGCATCTCGTGCAGCAGTTGCATTGGGATACCTAAGCGAGATCGAGCGTGGTCAGAAGGAAGCATCTTCAGAGATCCTTGCTTCTGTTGCATATGCTCTAGATGTTCCAATCTCGCAGATTATGCGCCTGGTTGCAGAGCGATTTGAAGCGGTTGAGACCGTTGTCATTCCTGACACAGTCCCAGTCGAGTTCGTAACTAGTTACGATTCACCAAGCTTGACCAATTCCCGCTAGGAATTGGCTATGGAACCCCCGAGGCAATGCTTCGGGGGTTCTTTTCTTTAAGACTTGCGGGGCTAGTTAGCAGGCATTTGGAGGCTTCTCGGGTTATCGTCTAACCGTGCGACTAAGCGATTTTCAAACCCTTATGGCTGATGAGTTCGGGGCTGCCTATGCGGCTGTTCTGCTCCGGGATCTAGCCCTTATTGAGCTTGGAGATCTCACCGGCGAAAAAGCCCTGGAGGCTGGTGTTGACCCTAGGGAGATTTGGCAGGCAATTTGCAGAGCCCAGAACGTCCCAAAAGACCGTTGGCATGGTTTGAACAAAAAGCCGAAAGATAGACACGCCGAGTAGATTTTTATTCGTAATTATGTTCGAATATTGCTAGGCTGTACACAGTTGAGTTTTTGGTAGAAGTTATCAACAATTTGGCTGGACACTCCCACTAAAGGAGTGTTCCTCCGTAGTGTCATGACAGCATAAAACCAGTCGCCCAGGCGGCAGAAAAGGAACGGCAATGCCATCAGCATCAGATCGCGACAAAGCGCTAGACACTGCGCTCGCACAAATTGACAAACAATTCGGTAAAGGCTCTGTTATGAGACTTGGCTCGGATGAACGAGCTCCAATCGAAGTTATCCCTAGCGGTTCCATCGCCCTTGATGTTGCGCTGGGCATCGGAGGATTCCCTAAGGGTCGAATCGTAGAAATTTATGGACCTGAGTCTTCAGGTAAAACCACAGTTGCATTGCACGCAATTGCTAACTGCCAGAAGGCTGGTGGAACTGCAGTATTTATTGACGCAGAACACGCACTTGACCCTGAGTATGCAAAAGCTCTTGGCGTTGACATTGATGCACTTTTGGTTGCACAGCCAGACACAGGTGAGCAAGCTCTAGAAATTGCAGACACTTTGATTCGTTCTGGATCGATTGACATCATCGTTATTGACTCAGTTGCAGCTTTGGTACCAAGAGCTGAAATCGAAGGCGAAATGGGAGACTCACACATGGGTCTTCAGGCTCGACTAATGTCTCAGGCATTGCGAAAGCTAACCGGTGTTCTAAATAACACCAAGACCACAGCAATCTTCATCAACCAGTTGCGTGAAAAAATCGGTGTCTTCTTTGGATCTCCGGAAACAACAGCTGGAGGTAAGGCCCTTAAGTTCTACGCTTCAGTTCGTCTCGACGTTCGACGCATCGAAACACTAAAGGATGGCCAGGACGCAGTTGGTAACCGCACTCGCGTAAAAGTTGTCAAGAACAAGATGGCACCTCCTTTCAAGCAAGCAGAATTCGACATTATTTACGGTGTAGGTATCTCTCGTGAAGGAAGCCTCCTTGACTTCGGTGTTGAGCAGGAAATCGTCAAGAAATCTGGTGCTTGGTATACCTATGAAGGCGAACAGCTAGGTCAAGGTAAAGAGAACTCAAGAAACTACCTGATTGACAACCCGGCAGTAGCGAATGAAATCGAACAAAAGATTAAGACAAAGCTAGGTATCGGAGTCCCTCGCGCAGTTGCTGATCTTCCTGAAGAAGAAGTTACAGAACTTAAAGCTGTAAACGACTAATCATGGATATCGAGCAGATTCTAAAAGAAGCTGCGGAATCAGGGAATGTAACTAAATATTCGCTGAAGTCTGTCGACTCTTTGGAAGAGGATGTTCGCCAAGCTCTCATAAAACTGATTGCCAGGGGCGGAAAATCATCTAATGCTTTGCGGACAGCACTGATAGCCAAAGAGTTTCCTAGGGAAATCGTGGATCAGATGATTGCACGGTTCATTGAGGTATCTCTTATTGATGATTTCGCTCTGGCAAGAGATCTAGTTGAAATGGCTGTGACTAGAAAAGCCAAAGCCAAGTCAGTAATAGCTAGGGAACTTGCTGAAAAAGGCATCCCGAAGGATGCCATCGAGGCTGCACTCAGTGGAATCGATCAAGACTCTGAGTTAGAAGCCGCCAAGTTAATCGCTGAGAAGAGAATTCGCCAATTACTCAAGCTAGAGCCTGATGTTAGACAGCGCAGACTCGCTGGTTTCCTATCTCGCAAAGGCTATTCCAGCTCCGTCGTGTGGGCTGCTGTGCGCTTCGCAACCGAACAGGTGACCTAATCAGTCCTAGTTGGCTAAAATTGGTCAAATGACCACCAAGACTCGCAGCTACGAAGTAAAGACCTTCGGCTGCCAGATGAACGTTCACGACAGTGAGCGCTTATCCGGCTTACTCGAGGACGCCGGCTACGTTCCAGCAGAGGCTGGGGTGGATGCAGATGTTTTGGTTTTCAATACCTGTGCTGTTCGTGAGAACGCGGATAACAAGCTTTACGGAAACCTAGGGCAGCTTTATGAACGCAAGCTAGAGAACCCTGATTTCCAGATTGCCGTTGGTGGTTGCCTAGCTCAAAAGGACCGAGACGTGATTGTTTCGAAGGCTCCTTGGGTTGATGTAGTCTTTGGCACCAACAACATTGGCTCCTTACCTGCTTTGCTTGATAGAGCCAGACACAACGACGAAGCTCAAATTGAGATTCTCGAGGCATTAGAGACTTTCCCAAGCGATCTACCAACAAAGCGGGATTCAACTTATGCAGCTTGGGTTTCCATCAGCGTAGGTTGTAACAACACATGCACTTTCTGCATCGTGCCTAGCCTTCGAGGTAAGGAACGTGATCGCAGACCAGGTGAGATTCTTGCCGAGATAAAGGCATTGGTTGAACAGGGTGTAATAGAGATCACCTTGTTGGGTCAGAACGTAAATACCTATGGTGTTGAGTTCGGTGAGAAAGGTGCTTTCGCAAAGCTTCTTAGAGCTTGTGGCGAAATCGAGGGACTAGAGCGAGTTAGATTCACCAGTCCGCACCCTGCAGCTTTCACGGACGATGTGATTGCAGCAATGGCTGAAACTCACAACGTAATGCCACAACTTCATATGCCTCTGCAATCAGGTAGCGACAGAATCCTCAAAGAGATGCGCAGAAGCTACCGCAGTGAAAAGTATCTTGGGATTTTAGATCGCGTTCGTGCTGCTATTCCCGATGCAGCAATTTCAACTGACATCATCGTCGGCTTCCCATCAGAGACAGAAGAAGATTTCCAAGAAACCCTTCGAGTTGTTCGTGAATCAAAGTTTGCAATCACATACACATTCCAATACTCGAAGCGTCCTGGTACACCAGCAGCTGATTTACCTGACCAGCTACCTAAGGAAGTGGTTCAAGAACGTTATGAACGTCTACTTGCTGTCGTGAATGATTTGGCTTGGGATGAAAACAAGAAACAGATCGGTAAGCGCGTTGAAGTGCTTATCGGTAACAACGAGGGTCGCAAAGATGACAGGACTAATCGTCTAACTGGTCGTGCAAGAGATTCAAGACTTGTTCACATTGACTGGCCTGAAGGTTTAGTTGCACCAAGACCCGGGGATCTGGTTTCAGCAAATGTAATTGATGCCAAGCCATATTTCCTGATTGCTCAGACTGATGAAGTTCCTGAAGTTAGAAGAACACGTGCCGGCGATGCATTTGAGCGTCTTGCCGATAGCTGTGATGTTCCAGTTGTTTCAGGTTCGAAGAAAAAGGGAACCATCGACCTCAATGTCTCTGTGAAGTAGTTCCAGAAATGGAAACTGTCACACCGTCATTTCTCTGCATCGTTGGGCCCACTGGAACAGGTAAGAGTGACCTGGCTATTTACCTGGCTCAGCAACTAGATGCCTTAGGCGTAAAAGCTGAGATCGTAAATGCTGACTCTATGCAGTTCTATAAGGGCATGAATATTGGAACAGCTAAATTACCCATTGCAGAACGTGGCGGTATTGAACATCACCTGCTGGATTGGCTGGAAATTAATCAGGAGAGCACCGCTGCGAATTACCAGACTATTGCTAGGAAAAAGATCTCAGACCTGATTGCTGAAGGCATCTTGCCGATAGTGGTTGGTGGTTCCATGCTTTATGTTGCCGCACTGCTAAACACTTTTGAGTTCCCGGGAAGAGATGAAGCATTGCGAGCAGAACTCGAACAGCAGCTCATAGATCTTGGCCCTTTGGCTATGCATGCCAAGCTCGCGTTACTGGATGAAGTTGCTGCAAGTCGGATAGAGCCACAGAACGGTCGCAGAATTGTTCGAGCGCTTGAAATCGTCATGATTACAGGTGAGCCATTTGCCGCAGCTCTTCCAGAGGAACTCGAATCATTCTTACCTGTGCTTGAAATTGGTTTGAACTCGGCTAGGGAACATTTGGTGGAGCGTCTAGCTAGAAGAGTTGAGGGGATGTGGGCTAAAGGTTTGGTCCAAGAGGTAGCTGGGTTGATTGATTTAGGTATTCGTGATTCAAAGACAGCAAGCCAAGCTATAGGTTACGCTCAAGCGTTAGCTCAGTTGGATGGCAAGATGACCGAAGCCGAAGCTATCGCAGAAACCACAATGCTCACTCAGCGTTATTCCAGAAGGCAGATGTCTTGGTTCCGAAGAGACCCTCGAATCAATTGGTTTGATTATCAAAGCGAAACCATGCAGTCGGATGTCCTAAGTCTTGTTCTTTCCCAACTCAAACTTGAGTCAAAGTAGGCTTTCACTATGACCAAAGTTACTTTCACCAAAGGCCAGGGCACTGGTAATGACTTCGTGCTCGTCTTGGATGAAGCCGGAACTTTGGATTTATCACCAGAACAAGTAGCGAAGATCTGTAATCGAAACTTCGGCATTGGCGCAGATGGGCTTATCCGTGTTGTTCCTTCTTCGCTTATTGCTGACGGAAAAGCCAGCTTGGAAGAAGAGGCTTCAGCTATTTGGTTCATGGATTACCGTAATGCCGACGGATCGATTGCAGAGATGTGTGGCAATGGAGTTAGAGTCTTCGCTCGTTTCTTGACTGAAAAAGGTTTAGTAAATCTTCCAGATGGCCAAGTGCTACACATTGGAACCAGAGCTGGTGTTCGTGACATTCAAAGAAACAAGGCTGGCTTCGCTGTTGACATGGGAAGATGGCGTCCTGAATCAGAGGAGTTCTTAGTAAAAGCACGTGGAGTTGATGTTGCAAGACCTGGTCAAGGTATCAATGTTGGTAACCCGCATGTTGTAGTTGCACTTGCATCTCTTGAAGAGCTTGCGTCACTAGATCTAACTAAAGAACCAGTGGTTGAACCAAAGCCTTCAGCTGGTGTAAATGTTGAATTCGTAGTTCCTGCTGATCCACTTGTGGTCAATGGAGTTGGACGAATCACAATGAGAGTCTTTGAACGTGGAGTAGGGGAGACACTCTCCTGTGGAACGGGAATTGTTGCAGCAGCACTGGCAACTAGATTGTGGGCTGGTGCTGATGCACCAAATCAGTGGAGCGTAGAAGTGCCTGGTGGAACTTTAGGTGTGCGCATGTTTGCAACTGAAGAAGGCGAACACATAGGGCTTAGCGGACCTGCTGAACTTAGCTTCGAGGGCGAAATAGAAATTTAGTTTCTAACAACTTTCAGCACTCTAAAACTTTTTGCTGAATCTGCTCTGGTTGTTTCAAAATCACTTTGAAGTTCAGCTGCCAACCATTTCTGTAGTGAATCTGAACCTAGATTCTTTTGCACTACTAATCGAGCAACTGAAGATTTGTTTAGTCGATTTAGCCAATGAGTCAGAATCTCATGAAGCGCTTCTTTGCCAACCCTGATAGGCGGGTTCGACCAAATCTCATCGAATAGAACATCTGCTGGAACTTCTTCAGGTTTGCAGACAATAATGTTTTCTAAACCAAGCCTTTTTGCGTTCAGCTTGGTTAGTTCCAGACAGCGATCATTGACATCAACGGCATAGACGGTTGCTTTGGGAGATTGGCTTGCAAGTGCAAGTGCAATTGGCCCCCAACCACAACCAATGTCTAGAAAGATTCCAGATGGTTTAGCGCTAGCAATATGGGTGAGCAAAACCTGTGTGCCCTGGTCGATGTGCTCTGGACTAAATACGCCTCCAGCAGTTATCACAGTGA
>JBBAMM010000002.1:16874-19902 GCA_040402475.1 Rhodoluna sp. | reverse complement strand
GTGCCCTGGTCGATGTGCTCTGGACTAAATACGCCTCCAGCAGTTATCACAGTGACTTTGTTGCCCCCTAGGGTAACGCTTATCTCTCGAGGGATTAGCTCGCCCTCAGGGGTCTCAGAGAAGTAATGATTAGCAGGCACGATTCACACACTACTCCTTCGGGGTTAGTCTTATTTACGAAATGAATCCAAATGAATTTGATGCTGAGGCGGAGCTAGCCATTGACTCCGATATTCCAGTCAACGATGCCACCATTGACCGCATTCTTAGGCGTGACCTGAGGGCTCAAGCTCTTGGAGTCCCAGATGAACAACCAAACGAGTTTGATGGCGACCAACAGGACCTAGCTGACCGTGCGGCGCTAAAGCGAGTCCCTGGGCTTTCCACCCAGATGCAGGACATCAGCGAAGTTGAATACCGGGAACTCCAACTTGAACGAGTTGTACTTATCGGTATCTGGGGAGAGAACACTCTGCAGGATGCAGAGAACTCACTGAGGGAATTGGCAGCTCTTGCTGAAACAGCAGGTGCTGAAGTCTTGGATGGACTGTTGCAACGTCGCTATCACCCAGATCCAGCCACCTTCTTGGGTAAGGGTAAAGCAATAGAACTTAGCGATATGGTCAAAGCCATAGGTGCTGACACTGTTATCGCCGATACTGAACTTGCTCCATCACAACGAAGAGCACTTGAAGATGTGGTGAAGGTAAAGGTCATCGACCGAACTGCCATCATTCTGGAGATCTTCGCCCAGCATGCCAAGAGTCGCGAGGGTAAAGCGCAAGTTGAGTTGGCTCAATTGGAATATTTACTTCCACGTCTTCGTGGTTGGGGTGAATCCATGTCACGTCAAGCCGGTGGTCGAGCTGCTGGTGGTGAAGGTATTGGTTCTCGTGGTCCGGGTGAAACCAAGATTGAGTTGGATAGACGAAGAATCAACATCCGCATGTCGAAGCTTCGCAAGCAGATAGCAGCGATGAAGCCTGCTCGCGAAACTAAACGAGCTAATCGCAAGCGCAACCAGATTCCCTCTGTTGCAATTGCTGGGTATACCAATGCTGGTAAGTCATCGTTACTGAACCGCCTCACATCAGCTGGTGTTCTAGTCCAAAATGCTTTGTTTGCAACTCTTGATCCAACTGTTAGACAAACCAAGTCCCCAGACGGACGAGAATACACAATTGCGGACACCGTCGGATTTGTTAGAAACCTTCCACATCAATTAGTTGAAGCATTTAGATCAACACTCGAAGAAATCTCAGACAGCGATTTGATTGTTCACGTAGTTGATGCCTCACACGTTGACCCGGGAGCTCAGATAGCTACTGTGCGTCAGGTAGTCGGGGAACTAGGAGCTAGAGGTATTGACGAGCTAATCGTGTTCAACAAGATTGATTTAGTTGATGAGACCACGTTGCTAGCTCTTAGAGGACTTGAACCTAATTCCATTTTTGTTTCATCGAGAACTGGTGAAGGTTTTGAAGAACTTCAGAAGGCAATATCAGATCGATTACCCCGACCTAATGTTTCAGTAAAAGTTTTAGTGCCTTACAACAGGGGAGACCTTGTTTCGAGAATGCATTTGAATTCTGAAATCAAAAAGATTGAATACCAGGAAACTGGAACTTACATAGAAGCTTTAGTCCGTCCAGACATTGCTGCCGAACTAGAACCTTTTAACTTTTAGACCTTGCGCAGAACCGTTACAACTTTGCCCATGATTGTTGCATGGGTTCCATCAATTGGTTCATAAGCGCTGTTGCGAGGCAACAACCAAGTTTTTCCATCACGCTGTTTGAAAGCTTTTACAGTTGCTTCACCATCTAGCTCGGCAGCAACAATGTCGCCATTGTCTGCATTGTTCTGCTTACGAACAACTACCCAGTCACCATCACAGATAGCGGCATCCTGCATAGAGTCACCTTTGACCTTCAACATGAACAACTCTCCGGAACCGACCAGGGTTCTAGGAAGGGGATAGATCTCTTCGACGTTTTGGTCTGCAGTGATCGGAATACCTGCAGCAATTTGACCAACAAGGGGAACCATGGCTGTTGCTGCCATCGGAATGACGTTGTCTGCTGGGCTGGTACCTGCGTCTTCCCAACCTTCAGGGGTAATCAAGACCTCGGTGTTTCTCGAGAGGTTATCTTCCCTGCGGATGTAACCCTTTTGCTCCAAGTTGTCGAGCTGGTAAGACACGCTGGCCACAGAGTTCAGACCCACAGCCTCAGCGATCTCGCGCATGGAAGGCACAATTCCTCTATTCGCCTTGCTTTGCATGATGGCTTGAAGGATTGCCGCCTGGATATCTGTAAGGGCGTCGCTACTCTTGCGGGTCATAATGTGCCTTTCTAGCCCTAGATCTAGGCCTAGGAAGCTATGTCAGAGGTTGGTTATTAGATAACTACTAAGCCAACTACTTGAAAATGTATTAGATTTTCTCCAAATAATCAAACACATTTTCGAAAAAAAGACAAATATTCTTGACTTTTTCGGGAAATTGGTCGTAATCTTGTTCGTATTAGAACAAATGTTCGAAGAAAGGTCCATCATGTCAGCTCAGATTATCGAGTTCCCAATGCACAGAGTAAGACCAGCTCAGGCTCAGAGCCAAAGGGTTACCCCAGGTGTTCGCCAGTCTCGTGCGCTGCCACAGAATGATGTTCGCGCCTCGGTGCGTATCGCTAGATCAATCGTCGGCTGGCTGTTGGTAGCGATGACAGTCTTTTGGTTGTTCTCTGGGCAAGGCTCACTTCTTCAGTCTGCTCAGGCAAACAGTCAGGGAAGTTCAGTTGAGACCACCAAGTTCGAGTACGTGACTGTAATGAGTGGCCAGAGCTTATGGTCAATCGCAGAGATTTATGCTCCGAATGAAGATCCTCAGGACTTTATTGCAAAAGTCATTTCACTAAACAACTTGACCGATAGTGTTGTTCCAGCCGGAATGAGACTTGCACTTCCAAAGAACTGACGTTTTATCCCGTTGTGCTTAGTAACCTTAACTAATGACTGAGCTAAACGACCT
>JBBAMM010000002.1:10877-16774 GCA_040402475.1 Rhodoluna sp. | reverse complement strand
CTGCAGCAAATCTTTATGGCATTCGGCGGTCCTGGTAGAAAAGCCCTAACTTTCTCACCGACCTACAGTATGTATTCCTTGATCGCCCAGTCCACTGACACTCAATACATCGAAGAGGAAAGAGATAGCAGATACGAGTTGAGCGTTGACTCGGTCGTCTCAGCAATCAAAAAACACAATCCAGACATTGTGCTTATCTGTTCACCAAATAATCCAACCGGGACACCAGTTGAGCTAGCCGTGATTGAAGCTGCCTACGCTGCAACAAATGGCATTTTGGTTATCGATGAAGCGTATGCAGAGTTCTCTTTGAATGAGAACAGTGCTCTGTCCCTGCTTGAGGGCAGAGAGCGACTTTTGATAAGTCGCACCATGTCGAAGGCTTTTTCTTTTGCTGGAGCAAGAGTTGGTTACCTAGCGGCAGATGCTGCAGTTTGTGATGCCATGAGGTTGGTGCGCTTGCCTTACCACCTAAGCGCTTTGACTCAAGCAGCAGCCGAGGCAGCGCTAAGCCACAGCGCAAGAATGCTTGCAACGGTTGCAGACATTAGAGATCAACGAGACCGCCTGTATGTTGCGCTTCAAGATATTGGACTTGATCCTTATCGAAGCGATGCAAACTTTATTTTGGTTGGTGGAATAGCTAACCCAAACGAGACTTGGCAGGCATTGTTGGATAGAGGAATCTTGGTTCGAAATGTTGGTATTCCAAATACTTTGAGAATCACAGCTGGAACTGAAGCCGAAACAACGGCAGTAATTGAAGCCATTACTGAAATATTGTCTTAGAAGTAGAATTACTCTTATTGCCAGCGTCGGCAGCCCACCCACCAATAATTTGCTTGAAAGGCAAAACCGATGAGCCGCACCGCATCAATCGAAAGAAAGACCAGTGAGTCTTCAGTCAAGTTGTCACTGAATCTCGATGGAACTGGAACTTCTTCTATCAACACAACCGTTCCGTTCTTTGATCACTTGCTTACTGCTTTCTCAAAGCACTCAATGATTGATTTGATCATTGAATCTTCAGGCGATACAGACATCGACATTCACCACACCGTGGAAGACACCGCCATTGTTCTAGGCCAAGCTTTGAAGCAGGCACTAGGCGATAAGAATTCAATTTCAAGATTCGGTGATGCAACTGTTCCTTTAGATGACGCTCTAGTTAGAGCAGTAGTTGATATTTCAGGCAGACCATTTCTCTCTCACACAGGCGAGCCAGCTGGATTTGAGTTGCACGCTATCGGGGGACACTTCACCGGTTCTTTAGTGCGTCACGTATTTGAAGCAATTTGTTTGAACGCAGACATCACAGTTCACATAACAGTCCTTGATGGCAGAGATCCGCACCACATCGCTGAAACTGAATTCAAAGCTTTTGCTCGTGCCCTTAGAAGAGCAGTTGAGCAGGATCCTCGTGCAGTTGGCGTCCCATCAACTAAAGGCACTTTGTGACCCAACCTAAAGTAGTTGTTCTGGATTATGGCAGTGGCAATGTTCGCTCTGTCCTCAACGCTCTGAAAGAAGTTGGCGCAGAAGCTGTCCTAACCGCAGATAGAGCACAAGTGTTAGCAGCCGATGGTTTGGTTGTGCCAGGCGTTGGAGCATTTGCTGCGGTTATGGAGCAACTTGTCAAAGTTGGTGCACCAAGCATGATTGATCAAAGGCTTTCTGCGGGCAGAGCAGTGCTTGGCATCTGTGTTGGTTTACAAGTGATGTTTGATATCGGAACAGAACATGATTTAGAAACTGAAGGACTAGGTCAATGGCCAGGTCGAGTTACCAAACTTGAATCTGAGACCCTTCCGCATATCGGTTGGAATAACGTTCAAGCACCTGCAGGTTCAGTTTTGTTTGAAGGTGTTAGCGACCAGCAGTTCTATTTCGTTCACTCATACGGTGCGCCTGAGTTTGAGTTGGAAGATACTTCGCCGTTTGATAAACCTAAGGTGACTTGGGCTGAGTATGGTTCTAGATTTGTAGCAGCGGTTGAGAATGGTCCGCTCTCGGCAACCCAATTTCATCCAGAGAAATCTGGTGCTGCTGGGTTGAGATTGCTATCGAACTGGCTAAAGACTTTATAGGTAAAGGAAATCTGAACGTGAACGACAAACTTGTGTTACTTCCAGCAGTTGATGTTGCTGATGGTAAAGCGGTCAGACTTAGTCAGGGTATTGCAGGTAGCGAAACAGATTACGGTTCACCGATTGAAGCAGCACAAACTTTTATCGATGCAGGTGCGGAATGGATTCACCTAGTTGATCTTGATGCTGCTTTTTCTAGAGGCGAAAACAGAGCAATCATTCGTGAAGTAGTTGCTAATAGTCATGGAATAAACATTGAGCTCTCTGGCGGCATAAGAGATACCGAATCTTTGGAAGTTGCGTTGGCAGCAGGAGCCAGGAGAGTGAACCTCGGCACAGCTGCTCTAGAGAACCCAGACTGGACTGCAGAAGTTATTGCTAAGTATGGTGACAAAATTGCGGTTGGCTTAGATGTTCGCGGCACAATTCTTGCTGCTAGAGGTTGGACTCAAGATGGCGGCGATCTTTTTGAAGTGCTTTCCAGATTGGAAGAGGCTGGGTGCCCGCGTTATGTTGTGACAGATGTCACAAAAGATGGAATGTTGCTTGGACCAAACATTGAGATGCTGAAACAAGTGATGGATCACACCGACAAACCAGTCATCGCATCCGGCGGTATTTCTTCTTTGAAAGATTTAGAAGAGCTAAGAAAGTTAGTGCCACTTGGTCTCGAAGGTGCAATTCTTGGTAAGTCACTTTATGCAGGTAAGTTCACGCTGCAAGAAGCACTTGAAGTTGCTGGCTAAAAATGTCTGATCACGACAAGTTCTCTGACTCGGCTGGAGTTCCTTGGGAAGGTAGATCTTTCGAAGCAAATCCTTTTAGTGGTGACGCTGGTCTCGCTGATGAAAATCTTTTGGAAGCTATTGCAAATTTTCAAACCGGTGTTGCTGGTTTAGAAAAAGTTTATGAAGCTTTTGCATCAGCAAGGTTTCTGATTCCACTACTTGCAGAACTTGGTGAATCTGGCGTTGGAGCTCATGGTCAACAAGTTGATAAGAGTGCTGATCTTTCGATTGTTACTGTGCTCACTCCTGATAATCAAAAAGCGTTACCGGTCTTTAGTTCTGTTGCAGCTATGACAAAGTGGAACGCGAATGCAAGACCTGTGCCAAACGATGGTCGAAAGGTTTGTCTAGCTGCAGCCAGTGAAGGTAACACCCGAATTGTTTTAGATCCGTTGAGTGAAACTGAATTAGTTATTAGACGTCCTGCTATTGCAGCTATTGCCCAAGGTCTGAATTGGCTACCTCCTGAACGTAATCCAGAAGTTGTTGAACTGATTAACCAGAGCGTTGAGGAAATCTCTGAGGTTGAGAGTTTCACTTTGGTTTGCGGCGATCCAACAGCAAGGCTCAGGGGACAGGAGTTACTTTTGGTGGTTTATTTGAAACCTGGGCTAACTGAACTTGAGCTAAAAGGTATTGAAGGCCAGCTGTTCGGACAGCTTGGAGCATCTGAGCGTTTTGTTGAGTTAGTTGATTCTTTGGCAGTCAAATTCCTGCCAACTAGTTCACAGGACCAGTAAATTTCTCTCCTGGGCCTTGACCGGGTTCATCTTTGATTGTTGATGCTTCACGGAATGCTAGTTGAAGGCTTCTTAGCCCATCTCTTAGTGGTCGGGCATGGTGATCGCCTAGATCTGGGGAACTAGCTGAAATAAGGCCAGCCAGTGCTGTGATCAGCTTTCTGGCTTCATCGAGATCTCCTTTATAGCCATTTTCAGCCAAACCAACCTGGACAGCGGCAGCGCTCATGAGGTGAACGGCTGTTGCGGTGATAACTTCAACGGCTGGGACATCTTCAAGCTCGCGGAGGGCTTGGTTCTCTAAATCATCTGACATTCAGGGCTTCACTTTCGACGGTGTTCTCTGCTAGGCTACTTCACGGCTCTGCGGATTTACCTCTGCAGTCAGAAGTGGATTCATTTCCCACCCGCGACTACCGATTTCTTTAGGTGGCCGGGTAAAGCTTTGAACTTTCAGTTCTGCGCGTTAGCAAGTAAATACTTGCATGGACGTGGCCAAATAAGTCACGTCAAAAGGAGCAGCAGATCAGCGATCCGCGTATAAACGAACGAATTCGTGTGCCTGAGGTACGCCTAGTTGGACCTAACGGTGAGCAGCTAGGAATCATCAAAATCGAAGAAGCCCTGCGTATGGCGCAGGAAGTTGACTTAGATTTGGTGGAAGTATCTCCCGGTTCAGAGCCACCAGTGTGTAAATTGATGGATTTCGGTAAGTTCAAGTACGAAGCAGCCCAGAAGATCCGTGAAGCGAGAAAGAACCAAACCAACACAGTTATCAAGACTGTTCGTTTTGGATTGAAAATCGATGATCACGACTATGGGACCAAAAAGGGTCAGATCGAACGCTTCTTGAAAGCTGGCGACAAGGTCAAAGTGATGGTCGTTTTCCGTGGCCGTGAGCAATCACGTCCGGAGATGGGTGTCAAGTTGTTGCAGAAGGTTGCTGAAGAAGTAACTGAGTTTGGTGCTGTTGAGTCGAGTCCTTCGGCTGACGGTAGAAGCTTGGTTATGGTTATCGCTCCTTTACGCAACAAGGCAGAAGCAAAAGCTGAAGCCAAGCGTTTAGCTGATAAACAAGCTAAAGCTTCTAAGACTGAGACCGAAACTAAGGATTCTGCGGCAGAAACCGCAGATTAGAAAAACAGGAGAGAAGTTATGCCAAAGCAGAAGACCCACTCTGGCGCTAAGAAGCGTTTCCGCTTCACAGGTAGCGGCAAGTTGATGAAGCAGCAGATTAACATGCGCCACAACCTCGAGCACAAGTCGAGCCGTCGCACCCGTCGTCTAAACCAAGATCAGGTTGTTAGCGCAGCCGACTTCAAGACCATCAAGAAGCAGCTCGGCCACTAGCCCAAGCTATTCACAGAATTTTTAGGAGAAACTAATGGCAAGAGTAAAAAACGCAGTAAACGCGTTGAAGAAGCGTCGCACAGCACTTGAACGTGCCAAGGGTTACCGTGGTCAGCGTTCACGTCTATACCGTATGGCTAAGCAGCAAGTTCTACACTCGCTGGTTTATGCATACAACGACCGTCGCGATAAGAAGGGTAACTTCCGTCGTCTATGGATTCAGCGTATTAACGCAGCATCTCGTGCGAACGGACTGACATACAACCGTCTAATCCAGGGTCTAAACCTTGCAGGCGTTGCAGTTGACCGTCGTATCTTGGCTGACCTAGCAGTTAACGAACCAAAGGCTTTTGCTTCTTTGGTAGCTACCGCTAAGGCTGCACTTCCAGCGAACACTTCAGCTCCAAAGGTTCACTAGAGCCTGTGTTAATCGATCCCAAAGCCGCTAAGGTTCGTGGGGTTGCCAAGCTAGTTAAGAAAGATGCCCGGTCAGAAACCGGGCTCTTTCTGCTTGAAGGACCGCAAGGTTTTCGTGAGGCGCTCAATCGACCAAAACTAATCCTCGAAGCTTTTGCTACCGAGGAGGCTTTGGCACGCCATCCGGAACTCTTTGCTCAAGCAGCAAGTTCAAGAGTTGAAGTTCAACTAGTCAACGATGCTGTTCTTGCAGCTTTGTCAGACACCAACACACCTCAGGGTGTAGTTGCTGTCTGTGAGCAGTTCGATGTTTCTCTTGAAGACATCATTGCCACCAGCCCAAAGCTTGTTGTGTTGCTCTCTCAGATCAGAGACCCAGGTAATGCTGGAACTGTTCTAAGAGCAGCCGACGCAGCTGGTGCTGATGCAGTTATCTTTAGCTCCGGTAGCGTGGATATTTATAACCCGAAGGTTGTTAGATCCACTACAGGTTCGATGTTCCACCTGCCGTTCGC
>JBBAMM010000002.1:8581-10777 GCA_040402475.1 Rhodoluna sp. | reverse complement strand
AGCGGATATACTTGAACCTAATGTCAGAACATAGCCCAATCACTAAAGCATCTGTCGATGCCATAGTTTCTGACGCTCTGAAGCTCATTCAATCAGCGACAGACTTGGCTTCTCTAAAAGCCGTTCGAGCCAGTGCCGTTGGTGATGGCTCAGCTATCGCAGCGCTTAGTTCATCGCTCGGAAAACTTCCTGCTGACCAAAAAGCAGATGCTGGCAAGCTGATCACAGCCGCTAGAACATCAGTAAATGAGGCTTTTGCTTCAAAAGAAGCAGAGTTCTATGCGGTTGAACAGGCTGCCAAGCTTGAAGCTGAAATGGTCGATGTTACTGCTGCTCCAAAAACTCAGGTGCTAGGAGCAAGACATCCACTATCACTTTTGCAGGATGAGATCTCAGATATCTTCATCGGCATGGGTTGGGAAATAGCTGAAGGCCCTGAAGTTGAAAGCGAATGGTTCAACTTCGATGCTTTGAACTTTGATGCTGATCACCCAGCAAGAGCTATGCAAGATACTTTCTTCGTTGAACCGGTTGAGCAGCACCTAGTGCTTAGAACTCACACCTCACCAGTTCAGGTTCGTTCATTGCTGGAGCGCGACTTGCCAGTTTATGTTTTATGTCCAGGTCGTGTGTTCAGAACTGACGAACTTGATGCAACTCACACACCTGTTTTCCATCAGGTTGAAGGTCTTGCAGTTGATAAAGGTCTAACCATGGCAGATCTCAAGGGAACCCTTGAGCACTTTGCCAGAATCATGTTCGGCCCAGATGCCAAGATACGTCTGCGTCCTTCTTTCTTCCCATTTACTGAACCTTCAGCTGAGTTAGATGTTTGGCACCCAGGTGCTAAAGGTGGAGCTCGCTGGGTTGAGTGGGGTGGCTGCGGAATGGTTAATCCAAATGTTTTGCGTGCAGCTGGAATTGATCCAGAAGTTTATTCAGGTTTCGCATTCGGTATGGGTATCGAAAGAACTCTGATGTTCCGTAATGATGTCAAAGACATGCACGACATGGTTGAAGCGGATGTTCGTTTCTCTCAGCAGTTCGGGGTGGTGCTCTAATGAGAGTTCCATTGTCTTGGTTGGCTGAATCTGTTGAACTACCTAAAGGTTCAACTGCTGATTCTGTTATGGCAGAACTTGTCAAAGTTGGGTTGGAAGAAGAAGGATCACACTCTTTCTCACTTGTTGGTCCAATAGTTGTTGGGCAAGTTCTTGAATTTGTTGAAGAAGAACAAACCAACGGTAAAACTATTCGCTGGTGTCAGGTCAGAGTTGCTCCGAGTGGAACTAAAGCTGCCGATGGTGGCTTAGATGTTCGTGGCATTGTTTGTGGTGCAAGAAACTTTGAAGTAAATGACAAAGTAGTTGTCACTTTGCCTGGAGCTGTCTTGCCAGGGGATTTCAAGATTGCAGCCAGAAGCACCTACGGTCATACCAGCGACGGCATGATCGCTTCTGCTCGTGAACTAGGAGTGAGCGATGATCATGATGGAATTCTTCGTCTCAGCACAATTGGATTAGATCCTGAAATCGGCTCAGATGCCTTAGCTTTGCTGCATCTAAACGATGAAGCAGCAGAAGTTAACGTGACCCCTGATAGAGGTTACTGTTTCTCAATTCGAGGCATTGCTCGCGAGTTCTCGCACGCAACAGGTGCAGTATTTAACGACCCTGTTTCTAGAGCAACTCCTGTAAAGGGCGAGGGCTTTGGACTAAAGATTTCAGATGCTGCACCAATCAGAGGCAAAGTTGGTTCAACAAAGTTTGTTGTTGTTTCAGCTTCTAATGTGAATGCCAAAGCGCAAACTCCAGCCTGGATGGTTTCAAGACTTAAGCTCTCTGGCATGCGTTCTATTTCTGTCGTTGTTGACATCACCAACTACGTGATGCTCGAACTAGGTCAACCAATTCACGCTTACGATAAAGCAAAAGTTAAAGATGGTTTGAATCTTCGTAGAGCTGCCAAAGGTGAAAGCCTAGTTACGCTTGATGGCCAGACCAGAACTCTTCACGAAGAAGATCTAGTAATCGCTGATGCAAGTGGAGCAATTGGTCTTGCTGGTGTCATGGGTGGTCAGAGCACAGAAGTATCAGATACCACTACCTCAGTTCTGATTGAGGCAGCGAACTTCGATGGTGTTTCTATCGCTAGGACTGCTAGAAGACACAAACTGCCTAGCGAAGCCTCTAAGCG
>JBBAMM010000002.1:0-8481 GCA_040402475.1 Rhodoluna sp. | reverse complement strand
CTCACAAAACAGATTTAGTTGAAGAAGTGGCCAGAATTACCGGTTACGAAAGAATCCCTTCAAGACTTCCTGTTGCGCCTCCTGGTAAAGGGCTGACCTCTCGTCAAAAACAACGTCGTGCTGTTGCTAACCAATTAGCTGCTACTGGACACACTGAAGTTTTGAACTACCCATTCTTGACTACTGCTCAGAACTCATACTTTGCAGATGAGAAAGCTAGAAGAGTCCTTCTTGCTAATGCAATGCAAGAGGAAGTTAACGAACTTCGTTTGAGCATGTTGCCAGGACTAATCGATGCTGCCAAGCGCAACCTCTCTAGAACAATTACTGATCTAGCTATTTATGAAATTGGTTTAGTGTTCTTACCTTCAGCTTCCGCGGATAAGGTTTCTCTTCCAATTGGAACTGAATTACCAAACGAAAAAGATTTAGCTAAGTTGCACGCGAGCATTCCTAATCAACCGCTGAGCCTAGGTGCAGTATTTGTTGGAGATAGGCTCTCCCAACAAGTGGGCAGAAAAGCACAGAAGGCAAGCTACTCAGATGCAATCCAAGCTGCTAGAACAGCAGCCCATGCTGTTGGTGTTGAGATTTATCTGGAGCAGGCAACACCTTTGGGGTACCACCCTGGTAGGACTGCTGCAATCAAGGTTCAAGGCTCTGATGAACTTTTAGGTTATGCCGGTGAACTGCACCCAGAACTTGCAAGTGCTAATGACTTGCCGAGACAGGTTGCCATTCTTGAATTGAACCTTGAGGTTCTATTCAGTAATGCTCCAGAACTTATTTCAGCTCAGGCTGTCTATACCTATCCGGCTGCAACACAGGATCTTTCATTGGTAATCAATCAAGATGTTCCAGCAGGAGATGTTCTAGAAGTGCTTAGAGCAGCAGCTGGTGAATTACTTGAAGATATTGTCCTCGTCGATGACTATCGAGGAAGCAACCTAGATGCAGATAAGAAGTCATTGACTTTCGCGTTGCGATTTAGAGCAACCGATCGAACACTGACGCAAGTTGAGGCAACGGAGTCTCGAGATGCTGCAGTAACTGCAGCAAATGCCAAATTCGGCGCAACCATCAGAACTTAATCACTTAGAACACAAGGAGACAGCCATGAACCTAAAGGTTGCCGTCGCTGGTGCCAGTGGCTATGTCGGTGGGGAACTTATCGGGCTTATCCAAAATCATCCAAATCTTGAACTTGTTACAGTTACCGCGAATAGCAATGTTGGTCAAACACTAGCTTCTATCCATGAAGTTGATGATGCAATTTCAGGTTTAGCTTTTCAAGAAACTAGTAAAGAAGTTTTAGCTAACCATGATGTTGTTTTTCTAGCCCTCCCACACACCAAGTCAGCAGAGGTGGCTCAGTGGCTAAGCGATGAGACATTGGTTTTAGATTGTGGTGCTGATTTCAGATTGGAGTCTGCAGCTGAATTCGAAAAGTTCTATCACTCACCTCATGCTGGAACTTGGGTATATGGCATGCCGGAACTTTTAGTTTCTAAGAGCGCCAAGCAACGTGAGAAATTGGTTGGGGCAAAAAGAATTGCAGTTCCTGGCTGTAATGCAACAGCTGTCACTCTAGCTTTTGCACCGTTACTAGCTCATGGTGTTATTGAACCTAAAGATCTAGTTTCAACTCTCTCAGTTGGTACCAGTGGTGCAGGTAAGAACTCTGAAGTAAATGATGGCAATAAGCCAGCACTAACCTCTGCCTATGCATATCAGGTAGGTGGCATTCACAGACACATTCCAGAGATAGCTCAGAACTTGAATCGGGTTTCTCACTCTGCTGTTTCGCTTACCTTCACACCAGTATTGGTTCCGATGTTCAGAGGAATCCTTGCGGTCAATGCTGCTGAACTCGTTGCTGGCAAATCTTTGGCAGATGTCAGATCAGCTTTTGAAGCAGCTTATGGCGATGAAAGAAATGTTCAGTTGCTAACTGATGGAGAGTATCCAGATACTGCTTCGGTTGAGAATAAGAACTTGGCTCTAATTGGCGTTGCTCTCGATGAAGCAACTAATCGAGTAGTTGTCATTAGCGCTATCGATAACTTGGTCAAGGGGACAGCGGGGGCTGCTATCCAGAGCTTGAACATTGCCTGTGATTTTCAAGAAGATACTGGGCTGAGCAATGATTAGCGCGGATAAGAACAACCTGGATTTAGTCAGAGTGAAAGCTCAGACGTTGATTGACTCTGCACCGTGGATTAGAAAGTTCCAAGGTCAGATCCTGGTAATCAAATTCGGCGGTAACGCAATGGTTGATGAGGCTCTGCAGCAAGCATTTGCTGAAGATATCGCTTATCTGCAACTAGTTGGCATCAAGCCAGTAGTGGTTCATGGTGGTGGTCCGCAGATCTCAGCACAGCTAGCCGCTGCTGGCATCGAAAGCAGGTTTGTTGATGGTTTACGAGTTACCGCAGCAGAATCCATTGGCATCATTCGTGATACCTTGCGTGAGGAAATTAGCGTTCCACTAGCCAAGATGATTGAAACCGCTGGAGCGAACACCTTGGTGCTCAACGGTGAGAGCGAAGGGCTTTTCACAGCGAGCATCACTCGAGAAGATTTAGGTCTGGTTGGTGTTGTTACTTCGGTAGACGTTTCAGTTATCAGCAAAGCTATAGCTCAGGAATTAGTTCCGGTTATTTCAACAGTTGGTCCTGATGCTTCTGGTCAGTTACTAAACGTCAATGCAGATTTAGCTGCCTCATCTTTAGCTGTTGCTTTAGGTGCAGCGAAGTTGGTTGTCCTAACTGATGTCGCTGGACTATATAGCGATTGGCCGAACAAGGATTCACTGGTAAGTGAAATAACTTTGGGTGAACTAGAAGAACTGCTCCCAGATTTAGAGTCAGGGATGATTCCTAAGATGGGTGCATGTTTGGCGGCAGTAAGTGAAGGTGTTCCACAGGCACACATCATTGATGGTCGTATTCCACATTCCGTTTTATTAGAAATATTCACCCCATCAGGCATAGGTACTTTAGTTCTTCCATAGGTAAGAAAGTTAAACATGACAAGACACTTTTTGAAAGATGATGACATTTCGGCTAAAGAGCAAGCAGATATTCTGCAGCTTGCGCTGAAGCTAAAGAAAGATCCTTACTCGGCTAAGCCATTTGCTGGACCTAAGACTGTCGCAGTTATCTTCGATAAGACATCGACCCGAACTAGAGTTTCGTTTGCTGTTGGCATTGCAGATCTAGGTGGGTCACCGTTGATTATTGATGCCCAAGGATCACAGCTTGGAGTCAAAGAATCAGTTGCTGACACAGCAAGAGTTTTAGATCGTCAGGTGGCTCAAATTGTTTGGCGTACTTATGCTCAAGCAGGTTTAGTTGAAATGGCTGAGAACTCTAATGTTCCAGTAATCAACGCACTAAGCGATGAATATCACCCGTGTCAGTTACTTGCAGATTTACTTACTGTTCTGGAACACAAGGGCAAGCTAGCTGGTTTGAAGCTTGCATACATCGGTGATGGCAATAATATGGCTAATTCATACATGCTTGCTGGAGCTATTGCTGGAATGCATGTTGCAATTGCAACTCCTGCTGCCTACGCACCTGATGCGGATGTTATCTCTCGTGCTACTGAACTTGCAAAACAAACTGGCGGTTCAATCTCAGTTTCAACTTCAGTCACAGCTGCAGTTTCGGATGCCGATGTGTTGGCAACTGATACTTGGGTTTCGATGGGTCAAGAAGCTGAGAAGGCAGAACGAGTTAAAGCGTTTTCTGGTTTCACAATTGATTCGACTGTCTTAGCTCAAGCTAAGGCCGATGCAGTTGTGTTGCACTGTCTGCCGGCTTACCGAGGCTATGAGATCAGTGCTGACGTGTTGGATGGACCACAAGCAGTTATTTGGGATGAGGCAGAGAACCGTCTGCATGCTCAAAAGGCTCTGATGGTTTGGTTAGACCATCACGCCAAGTAAAATCGAAGTAATCCCAATGTCGCTTTTGATGAGGGGTATTTAAGGAGCAAAATGTCAGAACGCGTAGTACTTGCCTATTCAGGTGGGTTAGATACCTCTGTTGGTATCGGTTGGCTCAAAGAAGCTACCGGTAAAGAGGTCGTTGCTCTTGCTATTGACGTAGGTCAAGGCGGAGAAGACATGGATGTTATCCGTCAGCGTGCTTTGGACTGCGGTGCTGTTGAGGCAATCGTGGTTGATGCTAAGGCTGAGTTTGCTGATGACTACCTAATGCCAGCTCTAAAAGCCAATGCTCTTTATCAGAAGCGTTACCCACTGGTCTCTGCTCTGTCTCGTCCGCTTATTGGTAAGCACCTAGCCAGCGTTGCAAGACAACTAGGCGCTGACAGTGTCGCTCACGGTTGCACAGGTAAAGGTAATGACCAGGTTCGCTTTGAAGCGGCAGTGGCAGCCCTGGCACCAGAACTTAAATCCATTGCTCCTATTAGAGACTTAGCCCTTACTCGCGATAAAGCAATTGAGTTTGCTGAGAAGAACAACCTTCCGATTGCTCAGAGCAAGAAATCTCCTTACTCAGTTGATCAGAACGTTTGGGGTAGGGCAGTGGAGACCGGTTTCTTGGAAGACCCTTGGAACGCTCCGATTGAAGACCTATATTCATACACCCAAGATCCAGATGTTTTCCGTGAACCAACTGAAATCACTATTCGATTTGAAGCCGGCATTCCTGTTGCTATCGATGGGGTCAAATACACCGCTATTGAACTTGTCCAGAAGATGAATGACCTTGCTGGTGCTCACGGTGTCGGCCGTATCGACATTGTTGAAGATCGCTTAGTTGGTATTAAGAGTCGCGAAGTTTATGAGTCGCCTGCAGGCATTGCCTTGATTGCAGCTCATGAAGAATTAGAGAATCTAACTTTGGAAAGAGACGTGAATCGTTTCAAGAGAGGCATTGAATCTCGTTGGGCTGATTTGGTTTATGAAGGACTTTGGTTCTCAGGACTAAAGCGTTCACTGGATGTATTTATTGATCACACTCAAGAGCATGTAACTGGCGATGTTCGCATCAAGTTACAGGGTGGACGTGCGGTAGTTACTGGGCGTAAATCTGAAGAGTCTTTGTATGACTTTGATTTGGCTACCTATGACACCGGAGATACTTTCGATCAGTCTCTAGCAAAGGGCTTTATTGAGCTTTGGGCACTGCCAAGCAAGATTGCGGCTAAGCGTGAGAACAACAGAGGTAAGAAGTAATCATGACTGATTCCTCAGGGCTTTGGGGCGGAAGATTCAGTGGTGCTACCAATGATGCGGTGGCAGCGCTAAGTCGTTCTATCCATTTTGATTGGCGTCTGGCGAAGTATGACATTGCCGGAACTAGGGCACACATCCTTGCGCTGAAAGCTGCTGGTTACCTTAGCGAAGCTGAGCAAATCAAGATAGATAAGTCTCTACTTGAGTTAGACAAGCGGGTTGCCTCAGGGATGTTTGTTGCTAAACCAACTGATGAAGATGTTCACAGCGCACTAGAGCGTGGACTTATCGAGATGGTTGGCCCAGAGCTAGGTGGCAAGGTTAGAGCAGGGCGTTCTCGTAATGACCAGATTGCAACGCTGATTCGTATTTACCTAATTGATCAGGCAGCTGCTATTAGAACTGAAGTTCTAAGCCTTATCGATGTGCTTACCACTCTTGCTGAAGAACATTTGAGTGAACCAATGCCTGGTAGAACACATTTCCAACATGCGCAACCTGTGCTTTTATCTCATCACCTGTTAGCTCATGTCTGGCCTTTGGTTAGAGACCTTGAACGTTTAGCTGAGTGGAAGGTACGTGCTTCGTTCTCTCCTTACGGTGCTGGTGCATTAGCTGGAACTTCATTGGCTTTGGATCCAAATATTGTTTCTGAAGCTTTGGGACTTACAGCACCGATGGCTAATTCAATTGATGCGACTTCTTCAAGAGATGTGGTTGCCGAGTTTGCGTTCATTGGCACACTAATCTCCATTAATCTTTCTCGCTTCGCTGAAGAAATCATTATTTGGGCTAGCGCTGAATTCAACTATGTGAAACTTGCTGATGCTTTCTCAACTGGATCATCGATCATGCCGCAGAAGAAGAACCCAGATGTTGCTGAGTTGACCAGAGGTAAAGCTGGTCGAATGATCGGTGACCTCACTGGCTTACTGGCAACTCTGAAAGCTTTGCCTTTGGCTTACAACCGTGACCTGCAAGAAGATAAAGAACCAGTTTTCGACATTGCAGATAACTTGCTTTTAGTGCTTCCAGCTTTCACCGGAATGGTAGCAACCATGCAGTTCAACACTCAACGGATGGAAGAACTATCTTCTGCCGGCTTCTCATTGGCAACAGATGTTGCTGAGTGGCTGGTCAAACAGCGCATTCCTTTCCGTGAAGCCCACGAGATTACTGGCAAATTGGTTGCCTTTGCAGAAAGCAAGGGGATTGAGCTGAACGAAGTTTCTGACGTTGAGTTCGCTTCAATTAGCAAGCACTTGACTCCTGAGGTTCGTGAAGTCTTGACTGTCTCAGGCTCAATCAAGTCTCGAACTGGTGCTGGTGGCACTGCTGTTCCTCGTGTCTTAGATCAAATAAGCGCGTTGCGTAAACTTGTGCCTAACACAAACAGATAGGTTTTAGTCATGGCTTCTAATGCAGCTCTTCAAGCTCAGAGCAATGACCCTGCCTTCTCGGAGATTTGGGAAGAGCTAAAGTGGCGTGGACTTATCGCCCTATCAACTGATGAAGTTGAACTTCGCAAAGCTTTCAATTCTGGAGAAGTTACTTACTACTGCGGTTTTGATCCAACTGCAGCCAGTTTGCACCTGGGTAACCTAGTGCAGCTTTTGGTCATGCGCAGACTTCAGTTAGCCGGTCACAAACCTTTAGTACTTATTGGTGGAGCAACTGGTCTTATTGGCGATCCAAAGCCAACCGCTGAAAGAGTTTTGAACACCAAAGAGACAGTCGCCGAGTGGGTTGAGCGCTTAGGAGCTCAGGCTAAGCGGTTCCTATCATTCGATGGAACTAATTCAGCTGCTTTGGTAAATAACTTGGACTGGACTCAACCAATGAGTTCTATCGATTTCCTAAGAGACATCGGCAAGCATTTCAGAGTTGGCAAGATGTTGAGCAAGGATGCAGTTTCTGCACGTTTGAATTCTGATGCTGGTATCTCATTCACTGAGTTCTCTTACCAAATCCTGCAGGGCATGGATTTCCTAGAGCTTTACAGAAGAAACAACTGTGTCTTGCAGATCGGTGGCAGTGACCAGTGGGGAAACCTAACCAGCGGAACTGATCTAATTCACAAGGTCGAAGGTAAGAGCGCACACATTCTGGCAACGCCTTTGATCACAGACTCTGAGGGTAAGAAGTTTGGCAAGTCCGAAGGTAACGCTATCTGGCTAGATTCAGAGCTGACTTCCGTTTATGCGTTCTACCAATTCTGGCTAAACGTAGAGGATTCCAACACCATCAACCTGCTTAGAGTATTTACCTTCTTGACTAAGGCTGAGATTGATGATCTGGAGCAGCAATTAGCTACAGAACCACATCTAAGAGCTGCTCAAAAACGTTTGGCGTTCGAAGTTACCTCACTGGTTCACTCCAAGGCAGCTACTGAGGCTGTCATTGCCGCTTCCCAAGCATTATTTGGTCAGGGTGAGCTAAATGATCTTGATAAGGACACTTTGGCAGCAGCCCTCAGGGAACTACCTGTGGCGGATGCCAGGTTAGGTTCGAGTATCACTGAACTTCTGGTTCAGACCGGCCTTGTCGCCAGCATCAGCGCTGGTAGGAGAGCCATTGCCGAAGGTGGCGTCTACCTAAACAACGTCAAAGTTGAGGACGAGCAAGCTACTTTGGACCAGACGATTTTGGGGGAGTTTGCTGTTTTGCGTCGAGGCAAGAAGACTTTGGCAGGTATTTTCGTCCAAAAGTAAAAAAACTTGGTCAAAATGGCCATTTTGATTTGACTTGATTGTTATTCAGGCGTAATGTTTTATCTCGTTGCCCAAAGTTTGAGAATCCTGCTTAGGAACTCGGCTCAAGTGCAACCAATCAGAACTCAAAAGTAGCCAGTAATTTGGCTGTTTTTCGCGTCTCTGGTTGTAAAAAATTTGCCATGGATCAGGCCCAATTTATTTGGGTTTTATTGCGTATGTCTATTTGACTTACGTGAGAAAAGTGGTAAGTTAGTGAAGTTGCTCTGCGTAGGACCCTAGCTGGGAAATCGTAGATGCATCCGATCCTTGAGAACTCAACAGCGTGCACAATGTCGATGCCAAGAACCTGGCTTCAAGAAGGCTTGCCTTTTTGAATGTTCAGTAGTAATTGGATTAGACAGATTGTCAGACAATCTGATTTAGTCAGATCAAATTGAATCCCCCATTTTCCGGGGGTTTCGTAAAACTTGGGCCAAAGCTTGCTTTGGTCCTAAAAAACTTTTACGGAGAGTTTGATCCTGGCTCAGGATGAACGCTGGCGGCGTGCTTAACACATGC
>JBBAMM010000001.1:123741-125547 GCA_040402475.1 Rhodoluna sp. | reverse complement strand
TAAATCTCTAACGAGTAGTAGTGAGGTGTGTCCACCGCTAACCAGCAGTGCAATGGTTGGTAATTCGATCTTGCCCTGATCCAAGATATCTGCACCGACGTGGCCAACTAGATGATTCACCGCATAGATAGGTTTACCGGTTGCAACTGCTAATGCTTTAGCAGCCCCAACACCAACCATGAGAGCACCAGCAAGCCCTGGTCCATTGGTAACAGCAATGGCATCAATCTCATCTAAGGAAAGATTTGCTTTATCTAAAGCTTCATCGAGAACTGGAGTTAGAGCTTCAAGGTGAGCACGAGCTGCAACCTCAGGAACAACACCACCAAAGATGGCATGCTGTTGCATGCTTGAAGAGATGATGTTAGCCAGAAGAGTGTTACCTCTAACAATGCCGACACCGGTTTCATCACAAGAGGTTTCTATCCCTAGAACAATAGGTTCAGTTTTAGGTGGCACTAAGGACTCTGTTTTCATGACAAAAGCGTCAACACCATCAGGTTGGTAATACTTCTTACGAATACCGATCTGTCTAAAACCAAAAACCTTATAGAGTTTCTGCGCTATCGAGTTATCGGCTCTAACTTCAAGGAATATCTCTTTAGACCCTAAAGCATTAGCTTGAGCAGTCAAGGCAAACATCAAGGCTTTACCAATACCTAAACCACGTTTATTAGGACTGGTAGCAATGGTTTGAATATCTGCCTGATCACTGCCAGCTAATTTACTCAACCCCGCATAGCCAACAACAACATCCTCTAATAGAGCAACTATGTAATAAGTGTGTGCAGCCTGAAGCTCATCCTTCATCATCGCTTCAGGCCAAGCATCATTGATAAAGCATTCTCGCTCGATGAGCATGATGGCTTGCAGATCTTTAAGAGTTGCTTCTCTGATTACTACACTCATCAGCCGCTAACCTTCTTAGGCTTAGTCGGCACCGCATCAGGTTCACGAAGATAGATAGGCGTTAGATCCCTATCGGGACCAAGTTCGGTTAGTGACTGTGAAAAAGCTATCTGGCCTAAAGATGCTGCTCTAACAACAAGGACAGTTCTCTCATGCTCTTCTAGATTTATAAACTCACCTAGGTCCTCAGGTTTATTAACGCTAGGGCCTAGAACTCGAACTGGAATCCCGTTAGCAACGCCTTGGTATGAAGCCCAGAAGACTTCTTTTCTTCTGGCATCAGTTGAAACCAGAAGAGCTTTAGAGCCAGGGTTTATTGCAAAGTAATCCAAAGCAATGGCATCTAAAGAACAAACTGCAACTAAATCTGCTTTAGCACCAAGAGCAAAGAACTGAGCTGCAGCTAAGCCAACCCGAAGTCCTGTGAAAGGACCAGGACCAACCCCTGCAACAACTTGAGAAATCTGACTAGGTCTCACATTGGCATCAGCTAAGACCTGTTCAATGGCAGCACCGATACGTTCAGAATGAGTCATCGGCTCCGGGAAGTTCAGTTCAGCTAAAACAGTTCCCATGCTTAGAACAGCAACGCTGGTTCCAGCAGATGTGTCTATGGCTAGCGAGTATTCAGAGATCCTGGTTGATGTTGCGTGCATTAGAAAGACACTTCCTTCCAACGCTCACCAAAGCCAACTATCTTCACAGTTCGTTCTTCAGTTTGACCAGAGTGGTCTCTTTCAAATTCGATTTCAATCCAATTCTCAGAGATACCCTCGGTAAGACCTTTACCCCACTCGACCAGAACTATCGACTTCTCAAAAGGAATATCTAGGTCATCTAGTTCTTGGGGTGAACCTAGACGGTAAGCATCAACGTGGACCAATGGAGCTTCTAATG
>JBBAMM010000001.1:118339-123641 GCA_040402475.1 Rhodoluna sp. | reverse complement strand
GCTTCAGCCAATTGGTTTATGCCTCAACCGCGCCAATAAATTCACGAACAAATCTGCCACCAACACGGGTGACAATCTCATAGTTAATAGTCTCTGCTGCCATTGCTAAATCATCAGCACTTGGACCACAGTCACCAAAGATAACAACACGATCGCCAGGGCTAACCGATGCATCACCAACGTCAACAACAAACTGGTCCATGGCGATGCGAGAGAGAATCGGATACCTTTTACCGCTAATGCAAACTTCGGCTTTACCGGTTGCATTACGAGGAATGCCTTCGGCATAGCCAACAGGAATTAGAGCAAGGGTGCTCTCTCTACTAGTCCTATATAGATAGCCATAAGAAACACCTTCTCCTGCAGCCACCCGCTTAGTTTGAACAACTGTTGCCTCAGCACACATAACCGGCTTGAGGCCAAACTCTGTAGCTCTGTTATCGCTAAATGGTGAAAGTCCATACAAAGCACACCCCAACCTGACCATGTCATAGTGAGCCTGCGGATAGCTAAGAGTTCCATCGCTAGCAGTTAGGTGTCTTAGTTCAAAGGAAAGACCAAGATCTGCTGCTTGCTTTAGCGCAAGTTCAAATCTTTCAATCTGCACTAGATCTTCTTTGACTCCAGTTGAGGATAGGTGACTAAAGATTCCAACAGTTTCAACTAAACCTTGAGCAACTGCCTCTTTAGTTGCAATTAGTAAGTCATCCAGTTCATCGATGGTCACACCGTTACGGCCAAGACCGGTGTCAACTTTGATATGTATCGCAGCTTTCTTACCAACTGCCTTTGCAGCATTTGCAATTCGAAGTAATTGGTCATTAGATGAAACAGCAAGATCGATGTTGTGTTTCACTGCTGTTACAAAGTCATCTGCTGGATCATGAATCCAGGCAAGGATGCGAGAAGATATTCCAGCTGATCTAAGTTCCTGAGCTTCAGCAAGGTCTGCAACCCCAAGGTAGTCAACGCCTTCAGCTTCTAGTTTCCTAGCCACCTGAACCATGCCATGGCCATAAGCATTGGCTTTAACAACACCCATCACCTTGACTGAAGGATTGCTTAGGTGCTTACGCATTGCAGTTAGGTTCTGTGCAACTGCGTTCAAATCAATAGTTAGTTTGCGCATCAGTTACCACTTTCTGCAATCACAAATGCAATAGCCATGCCACCATCATGGGAGATGGATAAGTGCCAGTTACTTATTCCAAGTTCTGTAGCTCTTTCCAATGTTGCACCGGTTACTTGCAAAGAGGGTTTTCCTAACTGATCTTTGGTAACACTCACATCATGCCAATTCAAACCAACTGGGTTACCTAATGCTTTGATAAGTGCTTCTTTAGCAGCCCAGTAACCGGCTAAAGATTCAGGCTTAGCACTTCGTTCTGATTCAGTGAAGATGCGTTCAGTAAGTGCAGGGGTAGCCGCTAGCTTGCTTTCAAAACGGGTCAGATCGACCAGGTCAACTCCGACGCCAATAATCATGATTACTCGACTGTTACCGACTTGGCCAGATTACGTGGCTGGTCAACATCTAGACCTTTAGCAGCAGATAGTTCCATGGCAAATATCTGCAAAGGAACAACTGTCAGAATCGGAGCCAGCATCTGATGAACCTTAGGAACATAGATAACCTCAACTGCATACTTGGCAACCTCAGTGTCGCCTTGCTCAGCGATAGCAATAACCTTTGCTCCACGAGCTCGCACTTCCTGAATGTTGCTAACTACCTTGGCATGCAGGGAATCAGGATCTGACGGGCTTGGCACGATAACAATAACCGGCTGGCCTTCTTCAATAAGAGCAATAGGGCCATGCTTTAGTTCTCCAGCTGCAAAGCCTTCGGAGTGAATGTATGCAAGTTCCTTGAGCTTTAGAGCTCCTTCAAGAGCAATAGGGAAACCAACGTTACGACCTAAGAACAACACAGTCTTAGCATCTTTGAAGTTCTTACCTAGAGTTCTAATTAGCTCAGATGTTGCTAATACTTCAGCGATCTGAGCTGGCAACTTCAGAAGTTCTTTACCGATTTCTTGTAATTCATTTAGTGAATGTGTATTGCGAGCAGTCGCTAGATGAAGAGCCAGTAAATACATGCTGGTGATCTGAGCTGTGAAAGCTTTAGTTGAAGCAACTGCAACCTCAGGACCAGCATGTGTGTATAGAACAGCATCTGCTTCACGAGCAAGAGTTGCTCCCTGAGTATTACAAATAGAAAGAACCTGCGCTCCTGCTTCTTTAGCAAAACGAGTTGCCATCAAAGTGTCCATGGTCTCACCTGATTGGCTAACAGCAACAACCAAAGTGTTTGAGGTAAGAATTGGGTCACGGTATCTAAACTCATGTGAGAGTTCAACGCTTACAGGAATTCTTGCCCAGCTCTCAATCGCATACTTACCAACTTCAGCAGCGTAGGCAGCTGTTCCGCAGGCAACCATAATGATGCGATCAATCTTCGGAATAAGAGCAGTAATTGGTGCTAGCTCCTCAAGGTGAACAGCACCATCGCTACCAAGTCTTGCCATCAAAGTATCGCCAACAGCCTGAGGTTGATCAGCAATCTCTTTAGCCATAAACGATGACCAGCCACCCTTGCTGGCAGCGCTGGCATCCCAGTCAATAATAAATTCTTCTCGGGTTACGCTCTGCCCTGCGAAGTTCTCAATCTCTACTGAGTCTTTGCGCAAAATAACTATCTCGTCTTGACCAACAGCTATAGCTCGCTTGGTGTGTTCAACGAAAGCTGCTACGTCACTACCTAGGAAGTTCTCGCCATCGCCTAAGCCAATAACCAGCGGAGCATTTCTTCTAGCAGCTAAGACAACCCCTGGCTCATCTTCATGCATAACCAGAATGGTGAAAGCTCCGTGCAGTCTTCTAACCACAGTTCTGAAAGATTCGATCAGGTCGCCTGATTTGTCATACTCAGCTGCCACCAGGTGGGCTGCTACCTCGGTGTCTGTTTCGCTTGCGAAAACAACTCCTGCTTCCAGTAGCTCAGATTTCAGTTCTGCAAAGTTCTCAATGATGCCGTTATGGATCAGGCTAAGTTTCTGGGTGCTTCCACCAAGGTGGGGATGGGCATTGCCATCGGTAGGAGCACCGTGGGTTGCCCAGCGTGTGTGTCCGATGCCGATATGGGCTTCGCCTAGTGGGCTGGCAGCAATGTCATCAACCAGAATGGAAAGCTTGCCAGCACGTTTACGTGTCTCTAGAGCACCTTGCTGGTTAATAACTGAAACACCTGCGCTGTCATAGCCGCGGTATTCCAAACGTTTTAGCCCGCCAAGGATGACGTCGACAGTTGATTTAGGCCCTACGTAGCCGACGATTCCACACATACCTCTAGTTTAAGGCAGAATGGCATTGTGACTGCAGTTCCGGCAGGGTCAAACCCTATAGATGAGCAAGTAGTTTCCCCATTTGTTGATATTTCAAGATCCGACTGGGCAGAACTAGCTAAAAGCACTGAAGCACCGCTAACCCAAGCAGAAATCGAAAAGATCCGTGGTTTAGGTGACTTTCTAGATTTAGCCGAAGTTGCAGAGATTTACTTACCTCTTAGCCAGTTACTAAATCTCTATGTGAGCCAAGCTCAGAACCTGCATCAAATCTCAGGTCAGTTCTTAGAACGAACCAATAAGAGAACACCTTTCATTATTGGTGTTGCCGGCTCTGTTGCTGTTGGTAAGTCAACTGTTTCAAGATTGCTCAAAGAATTACTAAGCAGATGGCCTTCAACTCCATCTGTTGCGCTGGTAACCACTGATGGTTTTTTGTATCCAAATGCTGTTCTCGAAGAACGCGGACTAATGCAACGCAAAGGTTTCCCAGAGTCATACGACCGTCTAGCTCTTCTAAAGTTTGTGGCTGATATCAAATCGGGCAAAGAACGAGTTACTGCTCCGCTTTACTCACACCTCACCTACGACATAGTCCCAGGTGAAGAAGTGGTAGTTGAATCCCCTGATGTTGTAATCGTCGAAGGTTTGAATGTGTTGCAACCACCGTCTTTGGGTCAAGAGGTTGCGCTAAGCGATTACTTTGATTTCAAGATCTATGTTGATGCCCCAACAGATGAAATCGAATCCTGGTATTTAGCTAGATTCAAACAACTGAGAGAATCTGCCTTTAGAAATCCTGAATCCTATTTCCATAAATACGCAGAAATGGAATTAGAAGCTGCTCTAGATAGAGCTAAAGAGATATGGCGAACCATCAACTTGCCTAACCTGATAGAGAACATCATCTCCACCAAATCAAGAGCAACCCTGGTATTACAAAAAGGTGAGAAACACAGAGTTGAGAAAGTATTACTTAGAAAAATCTAAATAGCTAGATTCTTCTCAACAACTCTGGCTATACGGTCAGCCCAAGAATGAGCTGTTCCTTCATCAGCAGCTTCGACCATTACTCTAACTAGAGCTTCTGTTCCAGAAGCTCTTAGTAATACTCGTCCGGTTGACCCTAAGTCTGTTTCAGCTTCAGCAACAATGTCTTTTAGTCCCTGATCTGAATCAACTCTGGAACGGTCAACGCCTTTGACGTTGATAAGAACCTGAGGGTAAGTCTTCATTTGGGCTGCTAGTTCCTTTAGTGATTTACCAGTTCTCTTAACCTCTGCTGCAATCATCAAGCCAGTCAAAATACCATCACCGGTAGTTGCAAAACGACTAAAGATAATGTGACCTGATTGCTCACCGCCTAAGGTGTATCCACCTTCACGGATCTGCTCTAAAACATACCTGTCGCCAACCTTGGTTTCAATCATGTCAATCTGAGCTTCACGCATAGCAATGCGTAGACCTAGGTTACTCATCACTGTTGCAACCAAAGTATTACGAGCTAGTTCTCCCCTAGCCTTCAATGACAAAGCCAGGATGGCCATCAGTTGATCACCATCAACTAGTTGACCATCTTGATCAACGCCTAAGCATCTATCAGCATCGCCATCATGAGCAAAGCCCATATCTGCATTGTGTTCTAACACTGCTGACTGCAGCGCACTCATGTGTGTTGAACCAAAACCAGCGTTGATGTTTAGGCCATCAGGATCATTACCAATGACGATTACATGGGCTCCTGAATCTGCAAATACCTGAGGCGAAATAGCTGAGGCTGCACCATGAGCACAGTCGATAACAATCTTTAGTCCATCCAGTGGATTAGGAATAGCACCTAAAAGGTGAACGATGTATCTATCTTCAGCATCAGCAAATCTCTGCACTCTACCAACACCAGCTCCGATAGGGCTAAGTGCTGTTGAGTTCATAGCTGCTTCTATTTTGTCTTCAAGTTCATC
>JBBAMM010000001.1:112016-118239 GCA_040402475.1 Rhodoluna sp. | reverse complement strand
ATCAACTGTGAGGTCGCGATTGGCAACTCCACGAACACCATCGGTACCAAATAGTCTGGCCATGGTTTTAGATTAGACGAGTAAGTGGCTCGAAGCGACTTAACGCTTAGAGAACTGTGAAGCCTTACGAGCCTTCTTAAGACCAGCCTTCTTGCTCTCGATAACACGTGCGTCACGAGATAGGAAGCCTGCCTTCTTCAAAGCTGGGCGGTTGTTGTCGCGGTCGATCTCATTTAGTGAACGTGCAATACCTAGACGAAGAGCACCGGCTTGACCAGCAACTCCACCACCGTTGATACGTGCAGTTACATCGTATGAATCCTGAAGACCTAGAACCTTGAAAGGGTCTGTTACTAGTTGCTGGTGCAACTTGTTTGGGAAGTATTCTGCAAGGTCGCGACCGTTGATCTTGATGACACCGGTACCTGGCTTGATGCGAACACGCGCAACAGCTTCCTTACGACGACCTAGACCTGCACCTGGAACAGTTAGAGGGCCACGTGCTTTAGCAGGTGCCTTAGTTTCCTTAGCTGCAGGAGTTTCTGTGGTGAAAGATGATGGCGCAGCTTCAACAGCTTCAGCGACTTTCTTAGTTGGCATTCGTCTTCTTCTCTTCTAAGCGCTTACTGCGCTACCTGACCAATTGTGTATGGCTTTGGGGCCTGTGCTACGTGTGGGTGCTCTGCACCACGGTAAACCTTAAGTTTTGCTAACTGGTCACGACCAAGAGTGTTCTTAGGAAGCATTCCGCGGATTGCTTTCTCAACAGCCTTCTCAGGTGACTTCTCTAGAAGTTCAGCATAAGTAGTTGCAGTCATACCACCTGGGTAACCAGAGTGACGGTAAGCGTTCTTCTTCTGCAACTTAGATCCGGTTAGAGCAACCTTCTCAGCGTTGATGATTACAACGTAGTCTCCATTGTCCATGTGAGGAGCAAAGGTTGGCTTGTGCTTGCCACGTAGTAGTGCAGCTGCAGTTGCGGCCAAGCGACCAAGAACTACGTCAGTAGCATCGATTACGAGCCAGTCGTTCTGTAGCTCATGAGCCTTCGGTGAATAAGTACGCACGCTAGATTGCCTTCTATTTCTTATATCGGATTGGCGATGAAAGTAATATCTTCATCAACATGGTCGAAGCCTTTTGGCTTACGGCACCAAGGGTCAAGTTTAGCCCGAAAAGGCTTGCATATGCAACCCAAGGATTTAGACCAAAAATAGCTAATTATCGTCCAAAGATCTGGTGTGCTGGGTTATCTGAACTTGGCTGGCATAGTCCTTTTCAGCTGGATATCCCACCTCAATAAGGCTCAGACCCTCAGGAGTGACGACCTTGAACGGATGAGCCCTGGACTTTGATTTCAGGGCTTTAGCCACGTCTTTGGGGGTTGCTCGCCCTGCCCCTACCTTGATTAGCGCCCCAACAATGGATCTGACCATGTTGTGAGCAAAAGCATCAGCCAGAAGCTCAATTTCTATGACATTTCCTAAAGCCTTGTTCCTTGAAACAGTAATCAACCTAAGTTCACGAATAGTGGTCGCTTTAGGCTTTGGCTTACTAAAAGCCGCAAAATCATGTAATCCGAGGAACTCTTTGCTGGCAGCCTGCATAGCCTCAAGATCTAATGGGAACTTGAGCCAAAGGTTGTATCTGGCCCTTAGCGGATTCCAACCACTGGTCGAATCAGCAATGGTGTATCGATAACGGCGATGAGTAGCCGCATACCTAGCATGAAAAGCCGCTGGGACTTCAGTGACCTTAATTATCCGAACATCAGGATCCAGTAACGAGTTCATCTTCAACCGGATGTCTTTATTTCTGCCTAAGCGTTTGAGTTGAGTAGGGCTCAGATCAACATGAACCACCTGGTGTTCAGCATGCACTCCAGCATCAGTTCGGCCTGCAACTCGAAGGCCAAAATCGCTATCAGATTCCCCAAAGATTTTGTTCATGACTGAAATGACTTCACCCTGAACAGTTCTAAGTTTTGGTTGTTTAGCCCAACCAGCGAAATCAGTTCCGTCGTAACTTAGATCAATCCGAAAACGAGTCAAGCCGTCAACCAATTGGTCAACGGCTTGATTCATGAGTCTTTTAGATGTCGAGATTACTCGGCGTCGTCGGCCTTAGGAGTCTCGCCTGCTTCAGCTTCCGCTTCAGCAACAGCAGCCTCTTCTTCGGCAGGAGTCTCTTCGACTGCAGGAGCTTCTTCAACAACTGCTGTTTCTTCAGCAACAGGAGCTTCTTCAACTACTGCAACTTCTTCAGCAACTGCTTCTTCAACGATGTTTTCGTCAACAACAGTCTCTGGCTCTGAGTGTTCAACAACTTCTTCAGCAACTACTGCAGCAGCAGTTCCCTTAACAGCGTTAACTAGCTTCGACTTTGTTCTTGCAGGCTTAGCAGCAACAGGCTCAAGAACAAGTTCGATTAGCGCCATAGGAGCGTTGTCGCCCTTACGGAAACCTAGCTTGGTGATTCTGGTGTATCCGCCTGGACGATCCTGAACTAGTGGAGCAATGTTAGTGAAAAGTTCGTGAACTACGTTCTTGTCTGTGATGTCAGCCATAGCTTGACGACGAGCGTGTAGGTCACCGCGCTTAGCAAGTGATACTAGCTTCTCGGCAACAGGCTGAACGCGCTTAGCCTTGGTCTGAGTTGTGGTCACAGCCTTGTGTGTGAATAGTGATGCAGCCAAGTTGTTGAGCAATAGACGCTCGTGAGCTGGACCTCCACCTAGGCGTGGACCCTTAGTTGGGCGTGGCATGAGTTTCTCCTCTTACTTTTCTTTGACCTGGGCTTACGCCTGGTCATCCTCTGCAAAGTTTGAGCTGAAGTAAGCAGCATCAAATCCTGGAACTGAGTCACGGAAACGTAGACCCATTGAAGTTAGCTTGTCGCGGACTTCATCAACAGACTTTGAACCAAAGTTGCGGATGTTCATCAGCTGGTCTTCGGTTAGGTTGATTAGTTCGCTAACAGTGTTGATACCTTCGCGCTTTAGGCAGTTGTATGAACGGACGGTTAGGTCTAGTTCTTCAATTGGCTTAGCTAGTGCTGGTGGTAGGTCAACTGGAGTTGAAGATGCAGGAAGATCGATACCTTCTGCGTTCTCATCCAAAGCTGCTGCAAGACCGAATAGGTTCACCAAAGTAATACCTGCAGAAGCAACAGCTTCACGAGGAGAAATCGATGGCTTGGTCTCAACATCAACAATTAGCTTGTCGAAGTTTGTGAATTCTCCCGCACGAGTTGCCTCAACACGGTAAGAAACTTTTAGCACAGGTGAATAGATCGAGTCAATCGGAATGATTCCGTTGTTAGCCATATCTGGCTGACGGTTCTGATTAGCCTGAACATAACCACGACCGGCTTCGATGGTCAAGTGCATGTCAAGGGTTCCCTTGTTTACAGTTGCGATAACCAACTCAGGGTTGTGAATAGTTACGTTCTCTGGAGCAACGATGTCAGATGCCTTAGCAACGCCAACACCTGCCTTAAGGTGAACGATAACTGGCTCATCAGCTGAAGATGAAACAACTAGATCTTTAACGTTCAAGATCAGTTCAGTAACATCTTCCTTCACACCGTCGATAGGACCGAACTCGTGGCTGATTCCTTCAATCTTGATGCTTGTAACAGCAGCACCTGGGATAGATGAAAGAAGTGTGCGACGTAGCGAGTTACCTAGGGTGTATCCAAAACCAGGCTCTAGTGGATCTAGGGTAAAGCGAGCGCGGTTCGGGAAATTGCTGTCAATTTCTTCGTGCAGAACTGGTGTCTGTGCAATTAGCACGTTGGTTCCTTTCATTGAAACATCCGCTATTTGATGTTCCGTTTGTTGGGTTTGCTATTCAGTGGCCACTAAACAGCTTTATTAAGTTGTTGTGCAGTAAAACTTTTGAAACTTAGATACGGCGACGCTTAGGTGGGCGACATCCGTTGTGAGCTTGTGGGGTTACATCTGAGATGGAACCAACTTCAAGACCTGCAGCCTGAAGTGAACGAATAGCTGTTTCACGACCAGAGCCTGGGCCCTTTACGAAAACGTCTACCTTCTTCAAACCGTGCTCTTGAGCCTTACGAGCTGCTGCTTCTGCTGCCATCTGAGCGGCGAACGGGGTTGACTTACGTGAACCCTTGAAACCAACATCTCCTGATGAAGACCAAGAAATAACCGCACCGGTGTCATCAGTGATTGAGACGATGGTGTTGTTGAAAGTGCTCTTGATGTGAGCCTGACCGTGCGTAACGTTCTTCTTTTCTTTACGACGTGGCTTGCGAACTGAACCCGCTGCTTTTGTCTTAGGTGCTGCCATGAGTTTTCTCCTAAATCCTTTATGCGACGCTAAAGCCGGGGGCTATTAGCGAGCCGCTTTCTTCTTGCCGGCTACGGTACGCTTTGGACCCTTACGAGTACGTGCGTTTGTCTTAGTGCGCTGACCACGAACAGGTAGTCCCTTACGGTGACGAATACCTTCGTATGAACCGATCTCAACCTTGCGGCGAATATCAGCTGCGACATCACGACGAAGATCACCTTCAACTTTGTAGTTGCCATCAAGGTAGTCACGAATTGCAACTAACTGATCGTCGGTTAGATCTTTAACGCGGATGTTCTTATCGATGTTGGTGTCGGCTAAAACTTTCACACTGCGTGTGCGGCCGATTCCATAGATGTAGGTTAGGGCGATTTCAACGCGCTTGTCGCGTGGAATATCGACTCCGGCAATACGTGCCATTTGGATTTCTCCTGTTGTTTAGAAGGTCTGCAGCAGTGTTGTCTTGAATATTTATTCAAGCTCTCGCCTTCTCGAGAGGTGCCAGAAATTAATCTTGAACACTGCCTTGTTTTTATTTAGTTGTACTCATCTTTCGATGAGGTGGTGCAAATCTTCGGTTGCTTAACCCTGGCGCTGCTTGTGACGAGGGTTCTCGCAAATGACCATGACGCGACCGTGACGACGAATGACCTTGCACTTGTCGCAAATCTTCTTAACGCTTGGGTTAACCTTCATGTCTCTAAATTTCTGTTCGTGGTTTTTTTAGAACCGATTTACTTGTATCGATAAGTGATTCGCCCACGAGTTAGGTCGTAGGTTGAAAGCTCAACAATCACGCGATCTTCAGGAAGAATGCGAATGTAGTTCTGTCGCATTTTGCCCGAGATGTGTGCCAAGACTTTGTGCCCGTTGGTCAGCTCTACTCTGAACATCGCGTTCGGAAGAGCTTCAACAACAATGCCCTCGATCTCGATGACGCCGTCTTTGCTGGCCATGTACTCACTTATCTTCTTTGCTTTGATGCCCCAAAAGCACGCGAAAATACCCGATAAAAATTAGGGATTTTACGTGCCGAAACACCAAGACTCAATCTTAGGACAAAACTGCAATAAATGGTAGTTAAGGATTTAAAGGACTTGGAATTACCCCATAAGGAGCTAAGCCCGAAAGCCCCCCATCTTCGGCAGTTAGGACCCAAATACCGTCCTTATGCCTAGCCACAGTGTGCTCCCAATGAGCCCCATCTGAGCCATCTTTAGTTGAAATAGTCCATTCATCGCTGAGAATCTTGACCTGCTCTTTACCCCCAGTAATCATGGGTTCTATGGCTATAACTAGCCCAGATTCCACTACTGGCCCTAAATCACGGGTCTGATAGTTGAAAACAGCAGGATCTTCGTGCATGGACTTACCCACCCCATGACCTATGTAATCCTGCAAAATGCCGTATCTGCCGTGCTCCCGGATGGTCTTTTCAACAGCTCTACCGACCTCATTTAGCCTGGTAGCTGAAGCAAAAGCAGCTATTCCAGCCCAAAGGGAGGCTTCACAGGCATCACTTAGAGCTTGACGGGATGCCATAACGGCAGGATCTCCACCAGGGACAACCATGCTAAAAGCGGCATCGCCGTTCCAACCAGCAGAAGTAATTGCCCCACAATCCACCGAGATTATGTCGCCAGCGGCTAAAACCCGATCTATTGAAGGAATGCCATGCACCACTTCATTGTTGATACTTGAACATATGGTGTGGTGGTATCCCCCAACTAACTTGAAGTTAGATGAAGCCCCAAAGGATCTAATAGTTGATTCAGCTATGGCATCTAGTTCCAAAGTTGAGACACCTGGCTTGATAGCAGCTTTTACGGCAGCTAGTGCATGAGCTGTGATTAGCCCTGCTTCACGCATGGCAATAATGTCTGAATTAGATTTCAGCGAAATAC
>JBBAMM010000001.1:55025-111916 GCA_040402475.1 Rhodoluna sp. | reverse complement strand
ATTAGCCCTGCTTCACGCATGGCAATAATGTCTGAATTAGATTTCAGCGAAATACGTTCGCGAGCCAAGATAATCCTTAGAGAGCTGGGCTTAGGCCACGAGAAGTTAGCGCATTCAAGATTCGCTCAGTAACTTCGCCAACCTGACCGATGCCATCAATCTCAACAACTAAACCTCGTGAAGAATAAATCTCAATCAAAGGCTGAGTCTGCTCTAAATAAACATTCTGACGGTGACGAATAACTTCTTCGGTGTCATCAGCTCTACCCTGCTCTTGAGCACGGTTAAGTAATCTGCGAACAAGCTCTTCTGGGTCAGAGGCTAGAAGAACAACAGCATCTAAACCGGTGTTATGTGAAGAGAGAATTGCATCAAGTTCTAGAACCTGATCACGAGTTCTTGGATAGCCATCAAGCAAGAAACCTTTAGCAACATCTGATTGCGATAGACGATCTCTAACCAAATCATTGGTTAGTGAATCAGGAACATACTCGCCTTTATCCATGAAAGATTTAGCAAGCACGCCTAACTCAGTTTCGTTTTTGACGTTCGCTCTAAAGATATCCCCAGTTGAAACAGCTGGGATGCCATATGCCTGAGCGAGAAGCGCAGCCTGGGTTCCCTTGCCGGCACCTGGTGGGCCGATCAAGAGAAACCGACTCATTTCAGTAGGCCTTCGTAGTTTCGTTGCTGCATCTGAGCTGAGATTTGCTTCACAGTCTCAAGACCAACACCAACGATAATCAAGATTGAAGTTCCACCGAATGGGAAATCTTGGTTAGCATTCAACAGGCTTAGTGCCACCAACGGAATCAAAGCCACTAGACCTAGGTATAGCGAGCCAGGCAGAGTGATTCTTGAAAGAACATACTCAAGGTATTCAGTTGTTGGGCGTCCGGCACGGATACCTGGAATGAAGCCACCATACTGCTTCATGTTCTCTGATACTTCTTCAGGGTTGAAGGTAATCGAAACATAGAAGTATGTGAAAGCAATAATCAAAAGGAAATACATCAACATGTATAGCGGGTGGTCACCCTTAGTTAGGTTGTTGTTGATCCAGATAACCCAGTCAGCAATCTTTCCAGTCTTATCTGGGCCGTTGAACTGAGCAATCAAACCTGGCAAGTAAAGCAAGCTTGATGCGAAGATAACCGGAACAACACCAGCCATGTTTACCTTGATCGGCAAGTAAGTTGCCTGACCACCGTAAGTGCGCTTACCAACCATACGCTTTGCGTACTGAACTGGAATACGACGCTGAGACTGCTCAACCAAAATAACTAGCAGAACGATAACAACACCGATAGCGATAACACCTAGCAGAGTTTCAACACCCTTGGTCTGAGCGATTGAACCCAAGCTTGCTGGGAAACGAGCTGCGATAGAAGTAAAGATAAGAAGAGACATACCGTTACCGATACCCTTCTCAGTTACCAATTCAGCCAACCACATGATCATTCCTGTACCAGCAGTCATGGTGATAACCATTAGTGAGATAGCCCACCATGAGTTGTCACTGAAGACGTTGCCGGCACAGTTAGAACCAAACAAAGCACCTTGACGTGCAACAGCAATCAAAGTTGTTGACTGCAGAAGACCAAGAGCGATAGTTAGGTAACGAGTGTATTGAGTTAGCTTGGCTTGACCTGCTTGACCTTCTTTATACAAAGTTTCGAAGCGAGGAATAACAACACGAAGCAACTGGGTAATAATCGAAGCCGTAATGTAAGGCATGATTCCCAGAGCAAAGATAGATAGCTGAAGCAAAGCTCCACCAGAGAACAAGTTCACTAGTTCATAGATACCTGAAGTGCTGGCGTTACCAGCATTCAAACATTGCTGAACGTTAGCGTAGTTAACAAACGGCGCAGGGATGAAAGATCCCAAGCGGTAGATTGCAACAATCGCAAGTGTGAACAAGAGCTTGTTGCGCAGATCTGGGGTGGTAAACGCCCTCTTGATTGCACTAAACATTCTTCGCCTCCTGTGGCTAAATAACTCTTAGTTACTCGGTTACTGATCCGCCAGCAGCAACAATCTTTGCCTTGGCAGATTCTGAAACCTTGTCGACCTTGACGTCCAGTTTAACGGTTGCGTCACCCTGACCTAGTACCTTGACCTTCTCGTTCTTACGAACAGCGCCCTTAGCCACCAATGAAGCCACGGTAACTTCGCCACCCTGAGGGAATAGCTCGACTAGAGTCTCGATGTTTACGACCTGGTATTCAACGCGGAATGGGTTCTTGAAACCACGAAGCTTAGGGGTTCTCATCACTAGACGAACACCACCACCTTCGAAGCCTGGGCGAACCTGGTAACGAGCCTTAGTACCCTTGGTTCCACGACCTGAGGTCTTACCCTTAGATCCTTCACCACGACCAACACGGGTGCGGTCTTTCTTAGAACCAGGTGCTGGACGCAAGTGGTGCAACTTTAGAAGGTTGCTCTTAACTTGAACCTCAGCAGGTTTCTTAGCCGGAGCTGCCTTAGCAGCAGCTGGCTTCTTCGCTGCTGGCTTTGCAGCCACTTCAGCTTCAGTCTTGATTTCGTCTGACATTAGTTGATCTCCTCAACCTTTACTAGGTGTGCAACAGCACGAACTAGACCACGCATAACTAGGCTGTCGTCTTTGACAACGATGTCGCCAATACGCTTTAGACCTAGTGTGCGAAGTGAGTCACGCTGACGCTGGCTGTTGCCAACACCACTTTTGACCTGGGTTACTTTTAGACGTGCGGCCATGATTAGGCACCTGCCTTTGCTGCTTCTTTAGCTGCGGCTTGAGCACGAAGTAGACCCTTAGGTGCAACTTCTTCAAGCGTTAGGCCACGACGAGCTGCAACTGATGAAGGCTCTTCAAGCTGCTTCAAAGCTGCGACTGTCGCATGGACAATGTTGATGGTGTTCGCTGATCCCAATGACTTTGAAAGAACATCGTTTACGCCAGCACATTCAAGTACTGCACGAACAGGACCACCGGCGATAACTCCAGTACCAGCTGCTGCTGGACGAAGAAGAACAACACCAGCTGCTGCTTCACCCTGAACTGGGTGAGGAATGGTTCCACCAATGCGAGGAACTCTGAAGAAAGACTTCTTAGCTTCTTCAACACCCTTAGCAATAGCTGCTGGAACTTCCTTAGCCTTACCGTAACCAACACCAACCATGCCGTTGCCGTCTCCGACAACTACAAGTGCGGTGAATGAGAAACGACGACCACCCTGGACAACCTTAGAAACACGGTTGATGGTAACAACACGCTCTAAGAACTGGCTCTTGGTTTCTTCACGGTCACGACGTTCGCCTCTAGGTGCACGTTCACGTGAACCACGACGAGCATCACGCTCGTTGGTCTCAGCTGGTGCGCTTTCGGCTACCACAGCTGTAGTTGCAGTTGCTTCAGTAGACAACTCTTGCTCCTTGTTTTCTTCGCTCATAGAACCAAACCACCTTCACGGGCACCGTCAGCAATAGCTGCAACACGGCCCGCATACTTGTTACCACCACGGTCGAAGACGACTTCAGTGATTCCAGCAGCCTTAGCGCGCTCTGCTAGAAGCAGACCGATTGCCTTTGACTTAGCTGACTTGTCGTCAGATGACTTACGCATCTCTGCTTCCATAGTTGAAGCTGAAACTAGAGTGTGACCCTTAGCGTCATCAACGATCTGAACGAATACGTGACGAGCTGAACGAGTTACCACTAGACGAGGTCTTGATGCTGTTCCTTCGATCTTCTTACGAAGACGTAGGTGACGGCGACCACGAGCGGCAGATTTGCTCTTACCGCGAGTCTTTGGAGTTAGTCCCATGATTACTTACCTGACTTTCCGGCCTTGCGACGAACAACTTCGCCGGCGTAACGGACACCCTTGCCCTTGTAAGGCTCAGGCTTGCGTAGTTTACGTAGGTTAGCTGCAACCTCACCAACAGCCTGCTTGTCGATACCGACAACAGTGATCTTGGTGTTTCCTTCAACCTGGAAAGTAATTCCAGCTGGTGGCTCAACCAAGATTGGGTGAGAGTAACCAAGAGCGAATTCAATTCCTGAACCCTTAACCGTTACACGGTAACCAGTTCCAACAATTTCAAGCCCCTTAGTAAAGCCCTTAGTAACGCCTTCAATGTTGTTAGCGATAAGAGTTCTAGTCAAACCATGTAGTGAACGTGAATTACGTTCATCGTCTGGACGGGTAACAGTGATTGTTCCATCTTCCAAAACGATTGTGATAGGTGCAGGAACTGTGTGAGTCAAGGTTCCCTTAGGACCCTTCACGTCAATAACCTGACCATCAATTTTTACTTCAACTCCGGCTGGAACCGGAATCGGCATCTTTCCAATACGTGACATCGTGGCTTACCAAACGTAGGCGATAACTTCTCCGCCTACTCCTTTCTTGGTTGCCTGACGGTCTGTTAGCAGACCTGAAGATGTTGAAAGGATTGCAATACCTAGACCACCTAGAACACGAGGGATCTCAGTTGACTTTGCGTAAACACGCAAGCCTGGCTTTGATACGCGCTTGATGCCTGAGATTGAACGCTCACGGTTAGGACCGTACTTCAGCTCAATGTTTAGGTTCTTGCCAACTTCTGCATCGGTCACCTTGATAGCAGCGATGTAACCCTCTGCTTTTAGGATTTCTGCGATGTTTGCCTTTAGCTTGCTGTAAGGCAAGTTAATCTCCTCGTGGAACGCGGAGTTGGCATTGCGCAGCCGGGTCAGGAAGTCTGCTACCGGGTCTGTCATTGTCATGTGTTTTTATTTCCTTCTTTGTCGGTTTCTGAAAACTTTACGAGTATTCAGACCTATCCAATTAGTAGTTAGTTGTTTTCAGCGCTCTTGAATGGGAAGCCAAGTGCTACTAGTAGCGCGCGACCTTCATCATCGTTTGAAGCTGTTGTTACAAGGGTGATATCCATACCACGAGGGCGATCAATGCCATCCTGGTTGATTTCGTGGAACATTGTCTGCTCGTTTAGACCAAAGGTGTAGTTACCCTTGCCATCGAACTGCTTGTCAGATAGACCGCGGAAGTCACGGATACGTGGCAAAGATAGAGACAAAAGTCTGTCTAGGAATTCCCACATTCTGTCACCACGAAGAGTTACGTGTGCACCAATAGGCTGACCTTCACGAAGCTTGAACTGCGCGATTGACTTACGAGCAAGGTTAACCTGAGGCTTCTGACCTGTAATAGCAGTTAGATCCTTGATAGCAAATTCGATTAGCTTGCCGTCTTTAGACGCTTCGCCAACACCCATGTTCACAACAATCTTGGTTAGTCCCGGCACCTGGTGAACGTTAGTAAAACCAAACATGGTTTGTAGTTCGCCCTTGATTTCGCTCTTGTAGCGAGCCTTTAGACGTGGCTGTGTTTTGATGTCAGTCATTAGATTTCCTTACCTGACTTAACAGCAATACGAGTACGAACAGTCTTCGTCTTGCCATTTTTGGTTACGGTCTCAACCTTTGAACCAATACGAGTTGCCTTCTTGGTGGTTGGATCAACTAGAGCAACGTTAGAGATGTGAATCGGAGCTGGCTCAGTAACGATGCCACCGTCCTTCACACCACGAGCGTTCTCAGTAATACGAACGTGCTTCTTGACTAGGTTTAGTCCCTCAACAATGACGCGGTTCTTCTCTTTGTCAACAGACAAAACAGTTCCGGTCTTGCCGCGGTCGCCACCACGAGCCTGGGTCTTACCAGTAATAAGAATTACGGTGTCACCTTTTTTGATGCTTGCCATGATTAAATAACCTCCGGTGCCAACGAGATGATCTTCATGAACTTCTTGTCACGAAGTTCACGACCAACTGGACCAAAAATACGTGTGCCTTGAGGCTCGCCGTCTTTCTTGATGATCACAGCTGCGTTCTCGTCAAACTTGATGTATGAACCGTCTGCACGACGGACTTCTTTAGTTGTGCGAACGATGACAGCCTTAACGACGTCACCCTTCTTTACGCTGCCACCAGGAATCGCATCTTTAACCGAAGCGACGATAACGTCTCCAAGGCTTGCGTAGCGACGACCTGAACCACCGAGAATACGGATAGCTAGAAGCTCTTTAGCGCCGGTGTTATCGGCAACTTTCATTCTGGATTCTTGCTGAAGCATTCTTTATCTCCTACTTAGCCTTCTCAACGATCTCAACTAAGCGCCAGCGCTTGGTTGCAGAAAGTGGACGGGTCTCGTGAATGATGACTAGGTCACCGATGCCAGCAGAGTTTGCCTCATCGTGAGCCTTCACCTTGGTGGTGCGGCGAATAACCTTGCCGTAAAGCGGGTGCTTCACGCGGTCTTCAACCTCAACAACGATGGTCTTATCCATCTTGTCGCTAACAACATAGCCACGACGTGACTTGCGGTCACCGCGGTCTAGAGTCTTCTCAACTTCAGCCATGGTTATGCCTCCTCAGTTTCGACAACTTCAGTTGCCTTGGATTTGCTTGCAGCCTTTTTGACTGGAGCTGCTGCAACAACAGCACGGATACCTAGTTCACGTTCGCGAATGACTGTGTAGATACGAGCGATGTCGCGCTTAACAGCCTTGATACGACCGTGGCTTTCTAGCTGGCCAGTAGCCGACTGAAAACGTAGGTTGAATAGTTCTTCCTTAGCCTTCTTTAGTTCTTCAACTAGGACTGAATCCTCAATTGAATCTAGATCAGCTGGAGTTAGATTCTTTGAACCGATAGACATTATGCGTCACCTTCTTCGCGCTTGATAATGCGAGCCTTTAGTGGAAGCTTGTGGATCGCACGAGTTAGAGCTTCGCGAGCAACTTCCTCAGTAACACCAGCAAGCTCGAACATTACGCGTCCAGGCTTTACGTTTGCTACCCACCATTCAGGTGAACCCTTACCGGAACCCATACGAGTTTCAGCAGGCTTCTTGGTTAGTGGACGGTCTGGGAAAATGTTGATCCAAACCTTTCCACCACGCTTGATGTGACGAGTCATTGCGATACGAGCAGATTCAATCTGACGGTTAGTAACATATGCAGGAGTTAGAGCCTGAATGCCCCACTCACCGAAAGCTACCTTGGTACCACCAGTTGCTGCACCACTTCTTTTAGGGTGGTGTTGCTTACGGTGCTTGACCTTGCGTGGAATCAACATGGTTATGCCTCAACTGTTTCTGCTGCTGGTGCAGCTCCGGCAGGAGCTGGACGACGTCCACGGCCTTCACGGTCGCCACGAACTGGCTTCGCGTTAGCTTGCTCTTTTGCTAGCTCCTTGTTGGTGATGTCACCCTTGTAAATCCATACCTTCACACCGATACGACCGAAAGTGGTCTTAGCTTCGTAGAAGCCGTAATCGATGTTGGCACGAAGTGTGTGTAGTGGAACTCGACCTTGACGGTAGAACTCTGAACGGCTCATTTCAGCGCCACCTAGACGACCTGAACACTGAACACGGATACCTTTAGCACCCTGACGCTCAGCACCCTGCATACCTTTACGCATTGCACGACGGAAAGCAACACGAGCCGCTAGCTGTTCTGCAATACCTTGGGCAACAAGCTGTGCATCCATCTCTGGGTTCTTAACTTCAAGAATGTTTAGCTGAATCTGCTTCTTGGTTAGCTTCTCAAGATCAGTTCTGATTGCTTCAGCTTCCTGACCACGACGCCCAATAACTAGACCCGGACGAGCAGTGTGAATGTCAACACGAACACGGTCACGAGTACGCTCGATCTCGATGTGTGAAACACCTGCACGATCCAAACGATCGGTTAGCAAAATACGGATACGGATATCTTCTGCCACGTAGTCCTGGTAACGCTGACCAACCTTGGTTGAATCAGTGAACCAGCGTGAACGGTGATCGGTTGTGATCCCTAGTCTGAAACCGTAAGGGTTTACTTTCTGACCCATTACTTGGTCCTCGCCTTCTGTGCATTCGCCTTAGCGACGATTTCGTCTGGAGTTGAAACGACAACTGTGATGTGGCTAGTGCGCTTCAAGATCTGAGCTGAACGGCCCTGAGCACGAGGCATGAAACGCTTCATGGTCACACCTTCGTCAACATACGCTGCTGAAATGATTAGGTCGCCCTCATCAAAACGAACGTTAGCTGCTTCTGCCTTTACTCTTGCGTTAGCAACAGCAGATGCGATCAGCTTGTTTACTGGATCTGATGCAGCCTGAGGAGCAAACTTCATAAGCGCTAGAGCTTCTTCTGCACTCTTGCCACGGATAAGGTCGACAACACGACGAGCCTTCTGCGGTGTAATACGAACACTGCGTAATTTAGCGGTAGCTTCCATGATTACTTCCTGCGACCCTTCTTGTCGTCCTTCACATGCCCTCGGAAGGTGCGGGTAGGTGCGAATTCACCAAGCTTGTGACCAACCATGGTCTCAGTGATGAAAACTGGGATGTGCTTACGACCGTCGTGAACCGCGATGGTGTGACCCAACATGGCTGGAACGATCATTGAGCGGCGTGACCAGGTCTTGATCACGTTCTTGCTGTTGGCCTCGTTCTGCTTCGCAACCTTTTGGAATAGGTGCTCATCAACGAAAGGGCCCTTCTTTAAACTTCTTGGCATATTCTTCTAGCTCCTACTAGTGGCTTCCACGTGGACGACGGCGAACAATCTGCTTGTCGCTTGGCAAGTTTGGTTTACGGGTACGGCCTTCAGCTTGACCCCAAGGAGTCACTGGGTGACGTCCACCAGAAGTCTTACCTTCACCACCACCGTGTGGGTGATCGACAGGGTTCATAGCAACACCACGAACTGTTGGGCGAACACCCTTCCAGCGCATACGTCCTGCTTTACCCCAGTTGATGTTTGACTGCTCAGCGTTACCAACTTCACCGATGGTTGCGCGGCAACGAGCATCGACGTTACGGATTTCACCTGAAGGCAAACGAAGCTGAGCCATTCCGCCATCTTTAGCAACTAGACGAATAGAAGCTCCAGCTGAACGACCCATCTTTGCTCCACCGCCTGGCTTTAGCTCGATAGCGTGGATAACAGTACCAACCGGAATGTTCTTCAAAGGAAGAGCGTTACCTGGCTTGATGTCAGCGTTAGGACCCTGCTCGATCTTGTCGCCCTGCTTTAGCTTTGCTGGAGCGATGATGTAACGCTTCTCTCCATCTGCATAGTGAAGTAGAGCAATACGAGCGGTACGGTTCGGGTCATACTCGATGTGCGCAACAGTAGCTGGAACACCGTCTTTGTCGTGACGACGGAAGTCGATTACACGATACTGACGCTTGTGTCCTCCACCGATGTGACGAGTGGTGATACGACCTGAAGCATTACGACCACCGGTTTTAGGTAGTGGACGAAGAAGTGACTTCTCAGGAGTGGTTCTAGTAATTTCAGCAAAATCTGAAACTGATGAACCACGGCGACCTGGAGTCGTTGGCTTATATTTACGAATTCCCATTTTTCTCTGCCTTATCCGATGTTGCTAAACAAGTCGATTGAACCGCTCTTCAGAGTGATGATGGCGCGCTTGGTGTCCTTGCGCTTACCCATACCAAACTTGGTGCGGCGAGTTTTACCAACACGGTTCAAAGTGTTAACTGAAGCAACCTTGACGTTGAAGATAACTTCAACAGCCTGCTTGATTTCAGTCTTGTTTGAACGTGGGTCAACTTCGAAGGTGTACTTGCCCTGATCAATCAGGTTGTATGACTTCTCAGAAACGATTGGACGAATGATGACGTCGCGAGGGTTCTTGTTGATCGCAGTCATGTTTACGCCTCCTTCTTTGAGTTAGCGGTGAACTCTTCAATAGCTGACTTAGTGAAAACTAGGTCGTCAGAGTTCAAGATGTCGTAAGCGTTTAGCTGGTCAACTGGAATAACGTGAACGTTCTTCAAGTTACGCAAGCTTAGGTAGCTAACTTCATCAGTGCGGTCAAGAACAACTAGCACGTTCTTCTGCTTGGTGAACTTAGATAGGTAAGCCTGAGCTGCCTTAGTTGAAGGCTTGTCACCTAGTGACAAAGACTCAACTACGTGTAGCGCGTTGTTACGTGCTCTGTCAGTTAAGGCCTGACGAACAGCAGCAGCCTTCATCTTCTTAGGTGTGCGCTGGTCATAGTCACGAGGCTTAGGACCGTGAGTGATGTAACCACCGCGCATCTGAGGAGCACGTAGCGAACCCTGACGAGCACGTCCAGTTCCCTTCTGTGCGAAAGGCTTCTTACCAGTACCTGAAACTTCACCGTGACGCTTAGTTGACTGAGTACCCTGACGAGCAGCAGCTAGCTGAGCAACAACAACTTGGTGAACTAGAGGAATACTGATGTTCACATCGAACAAAGCAGCATCAAGCTCAACAGAACCTGACTTCTTACCTTGTACGTCTAATACATCTACGTTAGCCATGAGAATTAAGCACCCTTCTTGACTGCGTTACGAACGAAAACAAGTGAGCCCTTAGCACCAGGAACTGCACCCTTGATCAACAAAAGACCCTTTTCAGAATCGATGCCGTGGATGGTTAAGTTCAAGGTAGTTACCTTGTCCTGACCCATACGTCCAGCCATGCGAGTTCCCTTGAAAACACGACCAGGTGAAGTACCAGCACCAATAGAACCAGGCTTACGGTGGTTACGGTGTGAACCGTGAGATGCACCAACACCGTGGAAACCGTGACGCTTCATGTGACCGGCAAAACCTTTACCCTTGCTGGTTCCAACAACGTCAACGAATTGACCTTCTTCGAAAAGATCAACACCAAGTTCCTGACCAACTTCATAAGTGTCAGCATCCTGTGTTCTGATTTCAGCTAGGTAGCGGCGAGGAGTAACTCCTGCTTTACCGAAGTGACCTGCGTCAGGCTTGTTAACCTTGCGTGGGTCGATTGCACCATAGGCAACCTGGATAGCTGTGTAACCATCGGTCTCAGCGTTCTTGATCTGAGTGATTACGTTTGAGCCTGCTTCAACAACAGTGATAGGAATCATCTTGTTGTTGGCATCCCAAGCCTGAGTCATACCGAGCTTCTTGCCCAGTAGACCTTTCACAATACGAGTAGTAGTCATTTGCTTTTTCCTTAGAGCTTGATCTCGATGTTGACATCGGCTGGAAGGTCGAGACGCATCAATGAGTCAACTGCCTTAGGAGTTGGGTTGATGATATCGATCAAGCGCTTGTGTGTGCGCATCTCGAAGTGTTCGCGACTGTCCTTGTATTTGTGAGGGGAACGAATTACCGTCACAACATTCTTTTCAGTAGGTAGTGGCACTGGACCAACAACCTTTGCGCCTGCACGGGTAACGGTGTCGACGATCTTTCGCGCCGACGAATCGATGACCTCGTGGTCGTACGACTTTAGTCGAATGCGGATCTTCTGATCAGCCATCATGACTCGCTTTCTTGACGGTTTCACCCGTCAATAATTAGCAGCACTTTTTTGATATGCACCACTATTTATCTGTCAAACCCAGTTGCCTGGGGCACTGCATACCGACCCACGCACTCGGGTGTGTCGCGAGCCAGGCTCACATCAAACTCAAATACGGTTTCGGTTAAATTTGCGGTTCAGCTGCGGCCGGACCCGTGTTAGCGGTTCACTTTGCCTGCAGTGGTTCACCCAAGAAAGGATGAAAATCACATGAACCTGTCCATCTTGGCACAACTAGGCGTGTTGGTGCAAGTTAAAGTCAAGAAAAATCGCTATTCTCAGCCAAATTCTTTAAAACAAAGAACCCCAGACCAAAAGGTCTGGGGTTCTTTGAAGTTAGTTTCTAGAAACTACTTGGTGATCTTTACCACGGTACCGGCACCAACTGTGCGGCCACCTTCACGGATAGCGAAGCGAAGACCCTCTTCCATAGCGATTGGCTGAATAAGCTCAACTGCCATTTCGGTGGTGTCGCCAGGCATAACCATTTCAGTACCAGCAGGCAAGGTGATAACACCAGTGACGTCAGTGGTACGGAAGTAGAACTGTGGGCGGTAGTTTGAGTAGAACGGGTTGTGACGGCCACCCTCATCCTTTGAAAGGATGTAGACGTTGCCATCAAAGCCAGTGTGAGGTGTGATCGAACCAGGCTTACATACAACCTGGCCACGCTCTACATCTTCACGCTTGGTTCCACGTAGCAATAGACCTACGTTTTCACCAGCTTCTGCGTAGTCAAGTAGCTTGCGGAACATTTCGATTCCGGTAACAGTGGTCTTCTGCTTGTCGCGGATACCAACGATTTCAACTTCGTCGTTAACCTTGACCTGGCCACGCTCGATCTTGCCAGTGATAACAGTTCCACGACCAGTGATGGTGAAAACGTCTTCAACAGGCATTAGGAAAGGCTTGTCTAGGTCACGAACAGGCTCAGGGATGTTTGCATCCACTGCGTCCATTAGGTCTAGAACAGTCTGACCCCACTTAGCGTCACCCTCAAGAGCCTTAAGAGCTGAAACCTGGATTACAGGTGCAGTGTCGCCTGGGAATTCGTACTGTGACAATAGGTCACGAACTTCAACCTCAACTAGTTCAAGGATTTCAGCATCGTCAACCATGTCTGACTTGTTTAGAGCTACAACGATGTATGGAACACCAACCTGACGAGCAAGTAGTACGTGCTCCTTGGTCTGAGGCATAGGGCCGTCAGTTGCTGCAACTACAAGAATCGCACCATCCATCTGAGCTGCACCAGTAATCATGTTCTTGATGTAGTCAGCGTGGCCCGGAGCGTCTACGTGAGCGTAGTGGCGCTTCTCGGTCTGGTACTCAACGTGTGAGATGTTGATCGTAATACCACGCTGCTTTTCTTCAGGTGAGTTGTCGATCTGGTCAAACGCTGATGCAGTGTTTAGATTAGGGAACTTATCGTGAAGTACCTTAGTAATGGCCGCAGTCAATGTGGTCTTACCGTGGTCAACGTGACCGATAGTACCGATATTGACGTGCGGCTTTGTGCGTTCGAATTTCGCCTTAGCCATTTATTGGTCCTCCTCAGGACTCGTTGTATCCCTTGGGCATGGTTTATGCCCTAAAAGATTTGGGGTTTACAGATTTACTATCTTACTCAGAAAAGCTGGTTCTAGGAAGTCCTAGAACCTACTCGCCCTTGTTCTTCTGGACAATTTCGTCAGCAACAGCCTTTGGAACCTCAGAATAAGACTCAAAAGTCATTGAATAGACCGCACGACCCGAAGTTTTCGAGCGTAGATCTCCAACGTAACCGAACATTTCAGACAGTGGAACTAGGGCGCGAACGACCTTGACGCCAGTAGCGTCGTCCATTGACTGAATCTGACCACGACGAGAGTTGAGGTCTCCGATAACGTCACCCATGTATTCCTCTGGGGTACGTACTTCGACGGCCATCAACGGCTCTAGTAGTACAGGTTGTGCCAGACGAGATGCTTCTTTGTAAGCAATCGATCCAGCAATCTTGAAGGCCATTTCAGATGAGTCAACATCGTGATATGCACCATCAAGAAGAGTAGCTTTGACACCCACAACAGGGTATCCAGCAAGAGTTCCAACTAGCATCGCATCCTTGATACCAGCGTCAACGCTTGGGATGTATTCACGAGGAATACGACCACCAGTAACAGAGTTGACGAACTCGTAGGTCTTGTCACCCTCAACTTCCATAGGCTCCAGTTTGATCTGGACCTTGGCAAACTGACCTGAACCACCGGTCTGCTTCTTGTGGGTGTAGTCATACTTTTCAACAGTACGCTTTAGAGTCTCGCGGTAAGCAACCTGAGGCTTACCAACGTTAGCCTCAACCTTGAACTCGCGACGCATTCTGTCAACCAAGATGTCAAGGTGCAACTCACCCATACCTGAAATAACAGTCTGACCAGTTTCCTGATCCTGCTCAACGCGGAAAGTTGGGTCTTCTTCAGCAAGCTTCTGAATAGCTAAACCTAGCTTCTCCTGGTCGCTCTTAGTCTTTGGCTCAATAGCAACAGAGATAACTGGCTTAGGGAAAGTCATTGACTCAAGAACAACAGGGTTAGCAATGTCACAAAGAGTGTCACCGGTTGTAGTGTCCTTTAGACCAATAGCTGCATAGATGTGTCCAGCAGTTACAGACTCAACAGGGTTCTCCTTGTTGGCATGCATCTGGAACAACTTACCAATGCGCTCTTTCTTGTCCTTGGTTGAGTTCAACACTTGGTCACCCTGGTTAGCTGCACCTGAGTAAACGCGGATGTAAGTTAGACGACCGAAGAATGGGTGAGTCATAACCTTGAACGCAAGAGCTGCGAAAGGCTCAGATGACTTAGGCTCGCGCTTTACAATCTTCTCTTCGTCACGAACATCGTGACCTTCAACAGCTGGAACATCCAAAGGTGAAGGTAGGTAGTCGATAACAGCGTCAAGCATTGGCTGAACACCCTTGTTCTTGAACGCAGAACCACAAAGGATTGGGTAAAGAGTTGAAGTAACAGTTAGCTTACGAATAGCACCCTTGATTTCAGCAACGGTTAGCTCTTCACCAGCAAAGTACTTCTCCATAAGTGCATCATCAGCTTCAGCAACAGTCTCAAGCAAAGCTGCACGATACTCGTCAGCCTTTTCTTTCATGTCAGCTGGGATCTCTTCGATGGTGTACTTAGCACCTAGCTCAACATCTCCACGCCAGGTTAGAGCGCGCATTTCAACAAGGTCAATAACACCTTCGAAAGTTGACTCAGCACCGATAGGAAGCTGGATAACTAGTGGACGAGCACCTAGACGCTTGATGATGGTGTCTACGGTGAAGTAGAAGTCAGCACCTAGCTTGTCCATCTTGTTTACGAAACAGATACGAGGAACGTCATACTTGTCAGCTTGACGCCAAACAGTCTCAGACTGAGGCTCAACACCTTCTTTACCGTCGAATACAGCAACCGCACCATCTAGAACACGAAGTGAACGCTCAACTTCAACAGTGAAGTCCACGTGTCCAGGGGTGTCAATGATGTTGATCTGGTTCTTGTTCCAGAAACAGGTGGTAGCAGCTGAGGTAATGGTAATACCACGTTCCTGCTCCTGCTCCATCCAGTCCATGGTTGCAGCACCATCGTGCACTTCACCGATCTTGTGTGTGATACCGGTGTAGTACAAAATACGCTCAGTGGTAGTTGTCTTACCAGCGTCAATGTGCGCCATGATACCGATGTTGCGTACCTTGTTTAGGTCCGTTAGAACTTCTTGGGCCACGATGGTCCTCCGAATTAGATTTGGGTTTACTTACTTAATTGAACAACCGCTTGCTAAACACGAAGTTAACAAGCGGATGTCCGAAACTTCTACCAGCGGTAGTGAGCGAAGGCTTTGTTTGACTCAGCCATCTTGTGTGTGTCTTCGCGACGCTTAACAGCAGCGCCTAGACCGTTAGATGCATCTAGGATCTCGTTCATCAAACGCTCAGTCATGGTCTTCTCGCGACGAGCCTTAGCGTAGCTAACCAACCAACGAAGAGCCAAAGTGTTTGCACGGTGTGCTTTAACTTCAACTGGAACCTGGTAGGTAGAACCACCAACACGACGTGAGCGAACCTCAACAGTTGGACGTACGTTATCTAGTGCCTTCTTCAGAAGAACAACTGCATCCTGACCACTCTTCTCAGCTGCACCAGAAAGTGCACCGTAGACGATTGATTCAGCAACAGACTTCTTACCGTCAAGCAAAATCTTGTTAACCAAAGTGGTTACAACTTGTGAACCATAAACAGGATCGATGACCACTGGCTTCTTGGTTACTGGACCTTTACGAGGCATTACTTACCCTTCTTCGCACCGTATTGGCTTCTAGCCTGTTTACGGTTCTTAACTGCCTGGGTGTCTAATGCACCGCGGACGATCTTGTAACGAACACCAGGTAGGTCCTTAACACGACCACCACGAACTAGCACCATTGAGTGCTCTTGGAGGTTGTGACCTTCACCTGGAATGTATGCGGTAACTTCAATACCGTTTGAAAGCTTGACACGAGCCACCTTACGTAGAGCCGAGTTCGGCTTCTTAGGGGTGGTGGTGTAAACACGAGTACATACTCCGCGGCGCTGTGGGCTGGCCTTAAGTGCTGGCGTCTTAGACTTTGTAGCCTTAGCGCTGCGACCCTTGCGGACCAACTGCTGAATTGTTGGCACTACTTCTCCTTGTTTTTGCTCGGTTACCCGAGTTTTTGTTACTCTTTTTGGCTTCACAACACGGCAAGTCGCCGTATCGAAAATCTGTTTTGGCCCACCGGAGCTAAATCACTCAGATACCAGGGCATGATTTGGTCTAAACACAAACCTTGCCTAGCCTACTGAAATAACTCCAGTGGGTCAAACGGAATTTTTACTCTTCTTTTTTCTCTGCCCAGTCGTCAAAATCGGCGCTAAACAGGTTGGCTGCGGCAAAGCTATCAGCCGGTTCGGTGGCCTCTGGGGCCTCCCAAATACGGTTCGGATAGCGGGCTGCCTTAGCCTCTTCAGTTGCCTGAACCTCAACATCGCGGTATCTCTTGAGTCCAGTACCAGCTGGGATCAACTTACCGATGATGACGTTCTCCTTCAGACCCTCAAGCTTGTCTTCTCTGCGGTCCAGTGCTGCCTGAGTCAAGACTCGGGTAGTTTCCTGGAATGACGCTGCAGATAGCCATGATTGAGCTGCCAATGAAGCACGGGTCATACCCATAACTTCCTGACGGGCTGAAGCCGGCTTTGAACCAGCTCGTTGAGCTTCACGGTTCTTAGCCTGGAAGCGGGTACGGTCAATAACCTCACCTGGGAGCATGTCTGTCTCACCAGATTCGATAACGGTAACCTTGCCCAGCATCTGACGAACAATAACCTCAAGGTGCTTGTCGTGCAATGGAACACCCTGTGAACCATAGATCGCCTGAACACCACGGATGATTTCGAATGCAGCCCACTTAGGACCAAGCACTGAAAGCACAGCGTGAGGGTTAGGAGTTCCATCGATCACGTATTCACCTTGACCAACCCAGTCGCCTGGTTGAACTAGAAGCTCAGATTCGATGTCACCTGAATTGATGGTGGCAATCTTGTCCTTTGGAGATAGCTTCTGGAAGGTCTTAGAAGTTGAACGGCTGAACGCGTAGTTCTGAGCAATCTTCTCTGCTTCGTCATAGCCTTCATCCGATGGAGTGATGAAAACATCAACTTCCTTCACGATGCCGAACTTAGCAACTAGATCGTTAGCGTTTAGAACCTTACCTGCTTCAACCTTTGCCTTCTTCATCTTCAGAAGAGCATCAGAGTCAGCAACAGGGTAGGTAATCAGACCATCAGCAAGAACTTGACCGTTGACAACAACGTCGCCAACCTTTGCAAATACGCGCTGCTTCGACTTGTTACCGTCGTGAGCGAATGGCACTAGTTCGTAACGAACCTTAGACATTGAGCTCTTAGCCTTCTTGTTCTCAGCTTGAACTTCCTGCAACTTAGCGTCAGAGAGGTTAATACCTGGCTCTAGACGAGGAGTAACAGTGCGGTCAACTTCAACTTCGATGAATTCGTCGGTGACCTTGGTAACGGTTCCAGCTTCTGCAACGATTACAGCTTTACCAGCCTTAGTCGTGTCAGCAACCTTTGCGCCATCCTTGTCATCAACTGCGAAAATCACCTGAGCAAAGATCTTGTTCTTAGTGGTCTTCTCATCCTTAGCTTCAACCTCTGCGATTTCGCGGATGGTTACATCGCCTCGGCAAACGATGAACTCACGGCCAGAAGCCTTAAGTTCAATACGTCCTGGCCAGAATGCTAGAACACCGACCTTACCCTGACGCCAACCTGGACGTGCTTCAAGCAAGTCAGTAACACCAGTAAGACCCTGTGTGATGTCATAAGAAATCAGACGCTCAACACGAACCTTCTGACCACCGATTGACTTCAAGATAGTTCTCTTGGTTGTTGCAGCAGCTGCACCACCGGTGTGGAAGGTACGCATAGTTAGCTGAGTACCAGGCTCACCGATTGACTGAGCAGCGATGATACCGATAGCTTCACCAAGCTCAACCGGCTGGTTGGTAGCAAGGGAAACACCGTAACAAGCAGCACAAACACCAGATAGAGCATCACAGGTGAATACTGAACGGATCTTTACAGTTTCAACATCAGCAGCCTTTAGGTTGTTGATGACCTGAAGGTTGATTGAGTCATTGCGCTTAGCAACAACTGTTGAACCAGCCTTCACATCTTCAGCCAACTGACGCTGCATAACTGAAAGTTCGATGTTTGAATCATCCCAGTTACCGTCAACGTCCTTTAGAGACTTCTCTAGGAAACGTGTTGTGCCACAGTCAAGATCGCGAACGATAACATCCTGAGCTACGTCAACTAGACGACGAGTTAGGTAACCAGCAGCAGAAGTCTTCATCGCAGTATCAGCGTTACCCTTACGAGCACCGGTTGCGTTAATGAAGTATTCGTTAGCGGTTAGACCAACAAGGTAGTTACCCTTTACAGGCATCGGAGCGAAGTCACCAGATGAAGTTGCAACTGGTCCACGCATACCTAGAACAGAACGAATCTGAATCCAGTTACCACGAGCACCTGATTCAACCATCATGCGAATTGCGTTACCCTGAGGGATTTCATCCTTTAGCAAGGTTTCGATTTCAGATGTTCTCTTGAACCAAAGCGCACCAAGTTCGTCACGACGCTCAAGGTCAGTTATACCACCGAGGTCGAATGATTCTTGAATCTTGGTGTGTTCTTTTTCACCATCTTGAATCATCTTCGCGCGAAGCTTGTCGAACTTACCTTCAGAGTCGAAGTTCGCATCTGAGATAGCCATAGAAACACCTGAACGAGTAGCCCAGTAGAAACCAGCATCCTTGATACGGTCAAGTGCTTGCGCAACTTCAACACGCTCGTGAAGTTCAACCATCTCAGTCAAGATCTGGCTGATCTGCTTCTTACCGACCTTCTCTTCTTTCCAAACAAATCCTTCTGGAAGTGTCTGAGCGAAAAGTGTGCGACCTAGAGTTGTCTCCTTGATAACACCATCGATACGAATCTTCACAAGAGCCTGAACATCCAGGTTGTGTGAATCGAAAGCTAGCTGAGCTTCAGCGACAGAACCGAATACACGGCCCTCTCCCATTCCACCTTCTTTGACAGTGGTCATGAAGTAAAGACCAATGATCATATCCTGTGAAGGAGTAGCAACTGGCTTACCATCTGAAGGCTTCAAGATGTTGTTAGATGCAAGCATCAACAAACGAGCTTCAGCCTGAGCTTCAACAGATAGCGGCAAGTGAACAGCCATCTGGTCACCATCGAAGTCAGCGTTGAAAGCAGCACAAACTAGTGGGTGCAGCTGGATAGCCTTACCTTCAACTAGTAGCGGCTCAAACGCCTGGATACCTAGACGGTGAAGTGTTGGAGCGCGGTTTAGTAGCACTGGACGCTCGCGAATAACTTCTTCTAGAACATCCCAAACCTGTGGACGTGAACGCTCAACCATGCGCTTAGCGCTCTTGATGTTCTGAGCAATGCCCTGATCAACTAGACGCTTCATTACATAAGGCTTGAACAGTTCCAACGCCATCAACTTAGGAAGACCACACTGGTGCATCTTTAGCTGAGGACCAACAACGATAACTGAACGACCAGAGTAGTCAACGCGCTTACCTAGAAGGTTCTGACGGAAACGACCCTGCTTACCCTTTAGAAGATCAGACAGTGACTTCAGTGGACGGTTACCGGTTCCGGTAACTGGACGTCCACGACGACCGTTATCGAATAGTGCGTCAACAGCTTCCTGAAGCATGCGCTTTTCGTTGTTCAAGATGGTCTTAGGAACAGCACCTAGATCAATGAAACGCTTTAGACGGTTGTTACGGTTGATCACACGACGGTAAAGGTCGTTTAGATCTGAGGTAGCAAATCTTCCACCATCAAGCTGAACCATCGGACGAATCTCTGGTGGCAATACTGGAAGAACATCTAGCACCATTGAGGTAGCTGGCGTTGATGACTGTAGGAAAGATGAAACAACCTTCAGACGCTTAATAGCCTGGGTCTGCTTCGATCCCTTGAACTCAGCAATCTGCTTCTTCAATTCATCAGCTTCAGCAGCAAGATCAAACGCTGCTAGAACCTGCTGAACAGCAAGAGCACCAATTTCAGTGATTACGTAGTCACCGTAGTAGTAGTCGAAGTAATCGAATAGTACGTCGTTCTGAATTAGTTCGCCCTCTTCAGCCATCAAGAATTGGCGCCAAGCCAAGTGCTCTTTCTGCAAAGAGTTCGGACGCTCTAGACGAGCATATTCACGAACAATCTTTTCGGTCTTCTTACGGAAATCGTTGATACGAGTGTTGATTACCTTCTGAGCTGCTGCTTCACGAGCAATAGCTTCTTTACCTTCAGCAATAGTTGCTGTGAAAGGCTTGTCTAGGTAACCCTTAGGGTCATCGATTTCCATCTTGATCATTTGCTCAACGCTCTTAACGAACTGAGCATCAACCCAAACTGGAGCTTCCCAGATCTTCACTGCAGTCTGCAGTGCTAGACCTGACTCAACTAGGAAGTCATACTCTTCCTTAGCGACATCCATCATCTCGTCGAAGCGACCCTCAAGAGTCTGCTTCACACGCTGGGTGTAGTCATCCTTGATAAGAGCCCAATCGACTTCCTTGCCCTCAGTGTCAACTTCCATGACACGGTAAGCAGCAAAGTAAATGATCTTCTCTAGATCTTTAGGAGCCATGTTTAGTAGGTAACCCAAACGGCTAGGAACACCCTTGAAATACCAGATGTGAGTAACCGGAGCAGCAAGCTCAATGTGACCCATGCGCTCACGACGTACAGATGACTTAGTTACCTGAACACCACAGCGCTCACAAACGATGTCCTTGAAGCGAACACGCTTGTACTTGCCACAAGAACATTCCCAGTCCTTGGTAGGACCGAAGATCTTTTCACAGAAAAGACCATCCTTCTCAGGCTTTAGAGTTCTGTAGTTAATGGTTTCAGGCTTCTTGACCTCACCATTTGACCATGAGCGAATGTCATCTGAAGTTGCAAGACCAATTCGTAGGGAGCTGAAAGTTTCGACGTCCATATTTATTCTTTTCTCTCTAGATTTCGCTTAGAAGTAGGTTGGGTCAGTGTCGTTAGACAATGATTCGTTACGGGATAGGTTGATGCCATCCATGCCCTCAGTGGCCATGTCTCGCTCGTAGTCTTCATCCTTCAAGGTCACAATCGCACCCTCAGCGTTGAGAACCTCAACGTTTAGAGCTAGTGACTGCATTTCCTTTGCAAGAACGCGGAATGATTCTGGGATACCAGGAGCCTGGATGTTCTCACCCTTAACGATGGCTTCATAAGTCTTAACACGACCTGTAATGTCATCTGACTTGATGGTTAGCAACTCTTGAAGAGTGTGCGCTGCACCATAAGCCTGTAGGGCCCAAACTTCCATTTCACCGAATCGCTGACCACCGAACTGAGCCTTACCACCTAGTGGCTGCTGAGTGATCATTGAGTAAGGACCTGTTGAACGTGCGTGAATCTTGTCATCCACTAAGTGGTGAAGCTTCAAGATATACATGTAACCAACAGAGATAGGCATTGGGAATGGCTCACCTGAGCGACCATCGAACAATCTAGCCTTACCAGTCTTATCAACTAGCTTCTGACCATCACGGTTAGGAAGAGTTGAGTCTAGAAGACCGATGATGTCATCTTTATGTGCACCATCGAAGATTGGGGTAGCAACATTAGTACCAGGAGCTGCAGCATGCAGTTCCTCAGCTAGATGCTCTGCCCACTTAGCTCCAGGCTTGATCTGCCAACCCTGCTTAGCAATCCAACCTAGGTGAGTTTCAAGTACCTGACCGAAGTTCATACGACCTGGAATACCTAGTGGGTTCAAGATGATGTCAACCGGAGTTCCATCTTCAAGGAAAGGCATGTCTTCAACTGGAAGGATCTTAGAAATAACACCCTTGTTTCCGTGACGACCTGCAAGCTTGTCACCTTCGGTGATCTTACGCTTCTGAGCGATGTGAACAACAACACGCTGGTTAACACCAGCAGCCATCTCATCGTCTCCTGCTTCAACGTCAAATACCTTGACATCGATAACAGTTCCAGCTTCACCGTGAGGCACCTTCAAAGAAGTGTCGCGAACTTCGCGGCTCTTCTCGTTGAAGATAGCTCTTAGCAAACGCTCTTCAGCTGAAAGCTCGGTTTCACCCTTAGGGGTAACCTTTCCAACCAAGATATCTCCTGGACGAACTTCAGCACCGATACGGATGATTCCACGCTCGTCTAGTTGAGCAAGAGCTTCCATAGATACGTTAGGAAGATCTGCAGTGATCTCTTCCTTACCTAGCTTGGTGTCTCTTGCTTCAACTTCGTGAGCTTCAATGTGGATAGAAGACAAAGTGTCTTCCTTCACCAAAGACTGGCTCAAGATAATCGCGTCTTCGAAGTTGTGACCTTCCCAAGGCATGAAAGCAACCAACAGGTTCTTACCTAGAGCTAGTTCACCATTCTGAGTTGCTGGACCATCGGCTAGAGCTTCGCCAACTTCAACCTTCTGACCAACAGAAACAATTGCACGCTGGTTGATAGCAGTTCCCTGGTTTGATCTCTCAAACTTACGAAGAAGATACTTCTCCTGCTTGTTGTCATCTCCGCGAACTGTGATTCGATCTGCGTCAACTTCCTCAACAACACCAGCACTTCTAGAAAGAAGAACTGCGTGTGAGTCCATTGCAGCAGCGCGCTCCATACCAGTACCAACTAGAGGAGCTTCGCTACGAATCAAAGGAACAGCTTGACGCTGCATGTTTGCACCCATCAAAGCACGGCTTGAGTCGTCGTGCTCTAGGAAAGGAATCAAAGATGTTGAAACAGAAGCTAGCTGACGAGGTGAGATGTCGATGTAATCAACAGTGTCGTTATCAACTTCAACAACGTCACCCTTGTAACGAGCGAACACCTTCTTGTTAGCAAAAGTGCCATCAGCGTTTAGTGGAACATCAGCACCACCGATAACTTTGCCATCTTCAGCAGCAGCATCTAGGTAATCGATCTTGCCTGAAACCTTGCCGTTAACAACTCTGTTGTATGGAGTCTCAATGAAACCAAAAGTGTTGATACGTGCATACGCAGTAAGGGAACCAATAAGACCAATGTTTGGACCTTCTGGAGTCTCAACTGGACACATTCTTCCGTAGTGGGAAGGGTGAACGTCACGAACCTCCATTTGAGCTCTTTCACGAGCGATACCGCCAGGGCCTAGGGCCGAAAGGCGACGCTTGTGAGCAAGACCGGCAAGCGGGTTGTTCTGATCCATGAACTGAGACAGCTGGCTAGCACCAAAGAACTCTTTGATAGCTGAAACAACTGGACGCAGGTTGATCAGTGTCTGAGGAGTAATCGCCTCAACATCCTGAGTTGACATACGCTCACGAACAACACGTTCCATACGGCTAAGACCAATACGAACCTGGTTCTGAATCAATTCACCAACTGAACGAATACGACGGTTCTGGAAGTCATCGATATCGTCAGACGCAATCTTGACATCAACTTTCTTACCTGACATCTTCAAACCGAAGGTCATGTTAGATGTGATATCTGCCTTGTTCTTCAACGCCAAGTCGAAAACCAAAAGATACTTCATGGTTGCAACGATGTCTTCAACAGTAAGAACAGTGGTGTTCTCTTCAACTGTCACACCCAACTTACGGTTGAGCTTGTGACGACCAACACGAGCTAGGTTGTAACGCTTCTTATCGAAGTAAACGCTCTTCAACCAAGCTTCAGCTGCATCAGCGTTACCTGATTCACCACGAACCTTGCGATACATCTCTTTCAGAGCATCTTCTTTTGTGATGATCGGAGTTGTGAATGCACGAGACTCGTCGTAATCCAAAGTGTTGTTAACTAGGTCAACGTCAATTTCCCAACCACCGGTTGAAGTAACTGCATCTTTAACATCAGCAAAAGCAGCAACGATTTCATCACGAGACATACCGAGAGCTTTTAGGAAGATGGTTGCAGAAACCTTAGTCTTGCGGTCAACCTGAACCTGAAGAATTGGCTTACCGAAACGTGAAACGCTCTTACGGTCATCCTTAACCCACTCAGTTAGGAACTCTAGGTAAGAACCACGAGAAGGAATGATCTGAGCCTTGTTGTTACGAACATCCAAGTTACCTGTGGTGTTAGTTGAAACAGAGAAGTAAACACCAGGAGAACGAACAAGCTGTGAAACAACAACACGCTCAGTTCCGTTAACAACGAAAGTACCTTCAGTTGTCATGATTGGGAATTCACCCATGAAAACAGTCTGAGACTTAATTTCACCGGTCTTGTAGTTAGTGAACTCAGCCTTGATATACAAAGGACGAGCGTAAGTCTTACCCTTTACCTTGCATTCATCAGGAGTGTAGTTAGGCTCATCAAGAGTTGGGTCTTTGAATTCAAGACCCATCTTTGCTTCTGACGGGTTGTTTGGGTTGTCTTCGATAGGAGATAGCTCCTCGAATACTTCCTGCAAACCAGTCTTAGCATCAGGACCAACCTTGTCGCGCCATGGCTTAGCGCCTACGAGCCATTCAAAGCTCTCGGTCTGCAGGGTTAGAAGGTTAGGAAGCTCGATCGGTTCACGAGTTTTAGCAAACGATAGTCGTTGTGCTGAGCGAATGTTTTTAGTGGTCTTCTTGGCGGCCAAGAGATATCCCTTCAAAGGCGGTTAGCTGAAGTAAAGAACGGTCTATGGGATTTAGCCCCTAAAAGCTTGCCGCCGAAATATGCGTGCAAAAAAGCGCAGCCGAAATATGCTTACGCGGTTTTGGGGGTCAAACACCTATCTTATAGGGGTTTATTGCGATTGTGCAACAAGTATTTTGACCAAAATACCCCTTAAAGAGAATCAGGCCCCCATTTCTAGGGGCCTGATCCTACTTTTGAGCTCGCTTTTACTGAATTTTGTTGATTTCAACACCTTCAGAGTCAACACGAGTGGTCTTGTAACCAGGGATGGTTGCAATCACCTTGACGGAGATTGTGTGGCCAATGTCCCTGAGAGTAACGGTGTATGAAGAGTCGTAGGCACCGTGGATTACACGACCGTCACGCTTCCATACGAACTTGAACTCAGCACCTTCTGGGTATTCTCCTGGGTCAACCTCTAGGCTGCCATCTACGGCATTGTCACCTGAAATTGTAGGAGTTGGAACCTCAGCAAGGGTACCAATCTTGATTGAGCGGCTCTTCATCTTGAATGAAGCATCTTTGTAACCTTCTGCAGTTACCTTGATTTCAACGCTCAAGCGAGTCTTGTAGTCCTCAGCTGTTAGCACGTAGGTGTTCTCGTCTGCTGTAGTAGTAGCAAACTCTTCACCGTTACGTGACCAAACAATTGAAACCTCAGCACCTTCAGGCCATGAACCTGGGTTCACTGTTACAGTGCCACCAGTTACAAAGTCGCCTGAGATAGAAGGCTTGTCGCTGTACTTCAAGACACCAGCTGCAATAGCAACTCCGGCGCTTACCTTCTCTAGTGGCTCGTATGCCTCTAGAGTTCCAGTGATTCCAACGCTAATTGAAGCCTCGAAGTCATCTGCGGTTAGGTCGTATGTCTCTGATGTAGCGCCGTCAACAGCATCGCCGTCACGGTACCACTGGTAAGTAAGCTCTGCGCCATCGATCCAAGCCTTGGTAGATGCAGTCAAGGTGTTACCAACTGCAGCCTTACCCTTGATGCTTGGGGTTGGAGCCTTAGCGATTAGACCAGCTGAAACTTCAATTGCACGACCAGCTAGAACGATTTCTGGAGAACCAGCCTTGTTCAGTCTTACAACTGCACGTAGGTCGTGACCAAAGTCATCAGTAGTCAAAAGGTACTTAGCTGAGGTTGCGCCATCGATAAATTCGAGGTCGCGAGCCCATGAATAAGTGACCTTGTAGTCCTTAGGGAACTGTGCACGAGGAAGCTTAATCCAAGTACCAACACGTAGCTGTCCATCACCTAGAGATGAGTTAGGAACAACCTGGATGTCAGTTACAGCAAGAACGCTGATCTCTGCTACCTCAGTGGTCTCTCCATCCTGAGCGGTAACAGTTACAACTAGAGTTGACAAACCAGAAAGGTTTCTTGTTGCTCCTTCAACTGCGAAAGTTGCAAACTCGTTGTTTGTGTTAACCACAATATCCAAGTCACCTGCATCAACTTCAACAACTACTCCGTCTTCCCAAACGTTTCCATTGATCTCGATGCTTGAGAAGCTTGCATCTGCAGATGGAAGAACATTTAGGGTTACGTGGTATTCGACAGTTAGAGTCTCGTCAACTGATGTAACTGTTAGAACTAGATCGTTAGCACCCAGTACCAATGAGTCAGCACCGGTGATTTCGTAAGTAGCTTCTGGGTCTGTTGTCTCTACTGCAACGTCAACTGACTCAGAGCCAGCTTCAACATCAACGATGTCTCCATCTGCAACTTCAGTACCGTTTACGGTGAAGCTTGCAGTTGTTACGTCACCAACAGCAACTCTTAGAGTGATGTAGAAGTCTTCAGTTGCTTCACCATCAGGTGCAGTAATTGTTACAACCATTTCGTTCTCACCAACAACTAGGTCAGTGTTACCTGAAACTTCGAATGTTGCTTCTGCATCAGTAGGTTCTACTAGAACGTCAACTGCATAAGTCTTTGAAGGAAGATCAATATCATCTCCATCAACAACCTGAGCACTCTGGTCGCCATCAGCGTCTGACCATGAAACAGTCATAACGTTCAAGCTTGCATCGTTGCTTAGAGCAACAACTACTGTCACAAAGTAATCCTGAGTTGTTTCACCATCGGCAGCAGTAACGCTAATTAGAAGTTCGTTTTCACCAACTGCTAGGTCAACATCACCAGCAATTAGGTAAGTTGCATCAGCATCAGTAGTAGTAACTTCAACTTCTACTTCAGTAGTGAATGGGTCAAGGTAAACAACGCCACCGTCATCGGTCTCTTCGCCGTTAACTAGCAAGCTCTCAAGAGAGGTGTCTGTGTTAGCAGCAACAACAATAACTACGTAGTACTCTCCAACAGTCTCACCGTCAGCAGCGGTCACGATCACCTGAAGATCGTTCTCGCCAGGAACTAGGTCAGTTCCACCAACAATTTCGTAAGAAGCTTCTGGGTCTGTTGTCTCAACGATTACTTCAACTTCAGTAGTTAGAGGCTCAACAGTTACGTAGTCTGCATCAGCAACATCAACACCAGCAACGTTGAATGTTGCAAGTGAAACGTCGGTGTTTAGTAGAACGTTTAGTGTGACTGAAATTTCGCGAGTGGTTTCACCATCAGCAGCAGTAATAACAATTAGCAAGTCGTTAGAACCGGCAACCAAATCAGAAGCACCGATTATTTCAACGGTTGCGTCTGTGTCAACAGTGTCCACCTGAACATCTGCATCTGTGGTTAGTGGTTCAAGATCAAGGATGTCGCCATCAGCAACATCAGCACCGTTAACTGTCACGCTTGTTGTTGAGGTGTCAGTGTTTGGCAAAACTAGAACGTTGAAAACGTAGTCAGTAATTGTCACACCATCTGCAGCAGCAACAGTAACTGTTAGTGCGTTATCTCCAGTAGCTAGATCTAGGTCACCTGTAACGAAGTATGTTGCGTTGACATCTGACAAAGTGACAGCAACATCAACAGAAGATGTTCCCCAGTCAACTAGGAAGTTGTCACCAGAAGAAACTTCTTCACCGTTGATAGAAATTGTTGCCGAGGTGTCATTGCTAGACAGAACGTTAAGAGTCACTGTGTAGTTAACAGCTACTAGCTCTGTGTCGGTAACTGTAACTACTAGATCATTTGATCCAGTTGTTAAATCAGTTCCACCGACTATTGCAACAGTTGAAGTCGGGTCAGCCGCTTCAGCTACTACAACAACAGAACTTGTATACGGGTCAAGGTCAACAGTTGCACCATCGGTGACTGCAGCTCCATTGACTGTAAAGGTTTGCAGGTCGGTGGTCGCAGCGAAAGCTGCTGAAGTTCCGAACCCGGCTATGCCTGCCGATGAAGGCAAAAGCAAAGCAAAAATAGTGATGAGTGAAATACGTTTTGATTTAAACACGTTAAGTCTTCCTCGGTCAGGTGTGGCGGAGAATATCCGCTTATGACTTAGATTAGGGCAAAATTAGGCGCTCTGTCACTTCTTTACCATTTCGCAACCTATTTATTGCTCAATGTTTCGATTCAGCAAAAAAGGCGGTTTTTAGCTTTTTCTGAGAAAAATTCCAAATTGGTCAGCTATTCCGTCTAAGTTTTCGACTGGTAACCAAATTTCATCAAAATTAGGGTTAAAGAGCAGCACCCGAACAGATTCTTCCCCTGGCTGCCAAAAAAACAACTCTTTTCTTATACCTATAAAGAGTATGTGCCCTAAATTACTTAGATAACTGGGCTATTAACCCAGCTGCATCCTTAGAAGCCAAGTAAATATCATCAAAAGCTGGGTTATTTAGCGAAATCTTGACCCCAGCAGCACCAGCTCGGCCAACAACCAGGACCTTCTTAGATCCCATACGGTATTCACCAGTTAGACCGGTCCCCAATAACCCTTTGGTTACCCGAACCCCTAGAACAGCCTTACTAGGCAACTTAATTGCCTCAACCTTATTTACCCTGGCAAGTTCAAACTGACTTGAAGATCTACCAAGTCGATAAGACTCAATACAAGACAGCTTTATCTCTGCCTTGTTAGTTGAAAAGAAAACCTTTGCCACAATCGCCCCTAAGAAATATTCGTTTATGCGAATAATCTTAGCCACATTATCGTCAAAAGTGACAATGTTTCCCAAAATGGAACAAAAGGGTTGTAAATGGCGGTGACGGTGGGATTTGAACCCACGGTGGGCTTTCACCCACACAACTTTTCGAGAGTTGCACCTTCGGCCACTCGGACACGTCACCGTCAAACAGGTTACCGCATCTCAACTACCCCTTTAGAGCTGCAACTAATTCCTTATTTATAAAGAACTTCTCTCGCCCTGAACTCAAACAGGTCAACGCACCCTGTTCAACCAAAGATTCAAGCCAGTTATTAGCTGTGATTCGAGTAACACCACAACGTTCAACAACTTGCTTGATCTGAATGTATGGCTTCTCAAAGATCAACTGAATCAGAGCTGCTTTAGCAACATATCTCTCAGTAAAGGTCAGCTGAAGAGTAGTTACATTTTTCAACTTTTGAGCAGACTCTAAAGCTGAGACCCTAACTCCTTCAAGAATGAACAAAACCCAAGCAACCCATTCCCCTGATTGATCCACTGCTCTTAGCCTTCGGTAATACTCATCTCTATTTCGCAAGAGATACTCAGACATCTGCAAAACAGGTTGATTCAATAAACCAGAGGCAACTAAATGAAGGACATTTAGAACTCTTCCGGTTCTACCATTGCCATCACTAAAAGGATGAATAGCTTCAAACTGGTAGTGAGAGATAGCCATCACAATAAGAGGATGAAGAACATCTTCTCTATTCACATACCTCTCCCAATCTTGTAACAACTCTTTAAGGTGTTCAGGGCTAGGTGGCGTGTATACAGTCTTACCTTGAGAAACTAAGACAGTGCCTGGTTTTGATCTCAAAGGCATTTGCCTGCCCATCAACTCACTGCAAACTAACTGGGCTAGCTTAAAAGAAACCCCTCGCTTGAGCGCAACATCAGTTCCAGCAATAATCGCTTTTCTCAAACGAAGAGCGAGCAAAGTCTCCTGATCTGGTTTAGATGAACTGACATCAGCAGAAAAAATTGAATCGTGAGTTGTCACAACATTCTCTATAGCACTGCTAGCTTGAGCCTCTAAAACAGGAATGGTATTTATAAATACCGGAGCATTCTCAAGTAACTGAGCTATCTCATCTAAACGAGCCAAAGCATTAGACGCAGCAATAACTGCATTGAAGACTTCTGGAATAGCGAAGTCCACCTTAGGTGGCAACCCAGAAAGTAGTTTTGAACTCATTTATTCAAACTAACAGATATGTATAGTTTTCGTCAAAAACTATACATATCTAAAAAACATGCATACTCAACGTTTTTTACTAAAGAATTCCTTTAACAAAGAACCAGCTTCATCCCCTAGAACATCAGGTGTGACTTCAACCTCAGTTCCTAACCTCTTATCTCTAACCAAGTCATACAAAGATCCAGAAGCGCCGACCTTGTCATCCCAAGCACCGAAGACAACCCTGGAGATTCTGGCAGCTTGAATAGCCCCAGCACACATCACACAAGGCTCTAAGGTAACAACTAGTGTCATGCCCTCTAAACGCCAATCCCCCAATAGAGAAGTAGCTTCCCTTATGGCAACAATCTCAGCATGAGCTGTTGGGTCTCCCAACAGCTCCTTCTCATTTCTACCCCTAGCAACAATCTCCCCTGCAGCATCAACAATTACTGCACCAACTGGAACATCACCAGAAACATCCATAGCTATCTGGGCTTCAACTAAAGCAGCCCTCATATATGGAACCCAAGTCTCGTTCAACCTAAACACCTCACTAACGCTAGATTTAGCCTATGCGTATACACGTTGCAGACCATCCTCTTATTACACACAAACTAACAGTGCTTAGAGATAAGAACACTCCTTCACCTGTCTTTAGACAGCTAGTTGAAGAGTTAGTTACCTTACTTGCCTACGAGGCAACTAGAGAAGTAAGAACAACCAAAGTCGAGATAGAGACACCTGTCACTAAGACAGTTGGAGTAAAACTCTCTCATCCAAGACCAATCATCATCCCAATCCTTAGAGCAGGATTGGGAATGCTTGAAGGCATTGTCAAATTACTACCAACAGCTGAAGTTGGTTTCTTAGGTATAAAAAGAGATGAAGAAACACTTCAGCCATACACATATGCAAACAGATTGCCTGATGATCTAACCAACAGACAGGTATTTATCATTGACCCAATGCTTGCTACCGGAGGAACACTGATTGACTCAATCGATTATGTGTTTGAAAGAGGAGCAACAGATGTCACCTGCATCTGTTTACTAGGAGCACCTGAAGGGCTCAAAGCAGTTGAAGATCACATAGGAAACAAAGACGTAAAGATCGTCCTAGGAGCCCTAGACGAAAAACTAAACGAACACGGCTACATAGTCCCTGGACTAGGAGATGCTGGAGATCGTTTGTATGGGTTGGCGGATTAAATGGCCCTATTTTTTTACAGAATGGGACACATCCTTTACAGATGTCACATTCCGCTAGCGCCCAAGCTACTGACAATCGCTGGTCAATTATTTTTTGGTAGCTATGTCGATTATCGCGCCAGAATCGGGAAAAAAACAAAAATTGCTTACGGGGGTTCCGGGGTGGTTATTCATGGCTCAGCAATAATCGGGGAATATTGTCTTATTTCTCCCGGAGTAGTTATTGGTGGGAGATCAGGAAGAACTGCGCCACAGATTGGGGATTGGGTGCAAATTTTCTCTAACGCCTCAATACTTGGAGATGTTAGTGTTGGGGACCACACAATCATAGGGTCCAACGTGGTCTTGACTTACTCGGTTCCCTCAAATTCTCGACTTGTAGTTCATAAGCCGCGTCATCTCTAAATTCTTCACTCTTCCTGCGTGATGCATTCGCCGATACTACTATCGCTAGCGCCCATAGCACGGCCGCATAAGGACGGCCTAAGATGCCATTACTTATTAGAGATGCAGCTATCGCAGATGCCAAAACCGAGCTGGATGTTGGCTCAATTTTCAGCAGACGAACGTATAAGAGTAAAAACCCAGCCAACGTAACCAGAAATACGATGACCCCGTATTCAATAAGCACCCTCAAAAAATCTGAGTGGATGTCTTTTTGAGACCACCACCAAACTCCCCAAAATTGATAAGAACTTCCACTTCCTTGTCCCAAGAGTTGATCGTAAAACCCATGTCTGAAAAAAGAATTAATTCCATCCTCCCAAGCCGCTATTCGACCAGATCCTAAAAGTCCTAGGTCTTGAGCTTTCAAATTCAACAAATCCACGCGAGTAAATACAACAGAGATAATGACTGAAGCACCAAGAAGCGCTCTAGCTGCAACATTCAATCTCCAGAAAATAGATAACTCTAATATAAAAAAGACACCTAAAGCGATTACGGCTGTGGCTACGTTGATGAAAGCTAAAGGGATAATCAATACGGCCACCGACAAGACTTTCGGTACTTTTGAAATACGGCTGACCGAAACAACAATGGCTACACCAATAAGCAAGTAAGCGGTTGAGTGTCTAACCTCAGTGATGTTCACATTTGATTGACTTCCGAATACTCTAATCTCTCCCGCAAGAGCTAAAAGGAATAGCAGTCCATAAATGGTCCTGATGTGAGATTCTCGAAGTGGTAGTAAATAACCTGCACTCAACACGAGAATTGTCACAGGAAATGTGAACTTGATATAGGTGGTGAAATCTAGGGAGTGGCCCAGTTGAATTTGGCCCAGCGCTGCAACAACTAAGGAGATCGATAAGAGCAAGAGAACTATGCGACGACTGTAAGCCTTCCCATATGAGTACGCAATAAAGAGATATGGGAGCGAAACAGCAAAGAGCAAGTAATCTACAGGATTCAAACTAGATGATTCTGGTGCTAAAACGTAGAGAAGCTCTCTTATTGCTGCAACCAAAATTATTGCGAGTAGGGAGCTTCTTGAAATCTGGACCATCAGTGAGGATTGAATTCTAGGCTTTGTTGTCATCAAGCTTTTCTTTTCTCGTAAGCATCAGAACTAGTACTAGTCTGACACCTGCACTTAGTAATAAAATTTCCGAAATAAGTAGCAGTTGGCCAGCTGCCAGAAATATCCCGACCAGGCTGATGGTAATTTGAGCCGCAACAGAAATTACAATCACTGTAGACTGCCTAGTCATAGCCAACCCATAACCAGCGGAAACAAACCAAGACTCTGTTATTGCCACGAATGTAAAAGCGATAACGACCTGTACAAGTTTCTGAGAGTCTAGTTGAAAATTCTCCGCAAAAGGAATCGCTACTGAGCTCAAGACGACGCAAGCCAAAACAGTCGCAAAGCACGACCACTTGGCTGACTTCGCGATAAGTTTCAAACTGCTACGGCTTAAGAAATCGCCGTCCCTCGCGTAAGTCGGTGATTGAATCACGCCGAACAGCCAGGCTACTGTTGCCCCAATCATTTGGATTTTGGAGCCAAGATCCACATAAGTCACAACAGCTGGATTTGAGAACAAGCCTGTCGCTATGACTGGAAGCCTTGAATTTGCGGCTACGAGCACTTGGGCTGGGGCGTTAGTCCGCAATGACTTTAGTTGAACCTCTTCGCCGGTAAAACTTGTGCTGCTGGATTGTCTCGCTAAAAAAGCCAATATTACGACAGACAGTAAGGTGCAAGCTGAAAAGATAATTGCGAAGTTAATTAGGCTTCCCCCTTTTACAAATGTCAAAAGACTACAAGCTAAGGCAGGAAATAATGCAGTCCCAATCGCGTCGATGGCTTGAGACTTTATAACATGCTGTGAAGGTCTCAGGAATGACACCAGAACGCTAACTGTTGGACCAAAAAAGCCTCCTGCTGCGATAGCTAACAGTTCGCTTTGGACATGAGGAAAAATTAAACCGGCAAGAACAGTGACAACCACAGAGATGAAGGAAAAACAAAGGGCTTTACGTGTTGCGCCTCTGAGTAGAGTCCTGCTAAGCATCCCATTGGAATCAACAGATCTGCTCGAAACCCTGAGAACTTCAAGGTCGAGTCCAAGGGAACCAAGCCCTCGAAAAACCGACAGACCCGCCAAGAAGAAGGCTACTCGCCCGGTGGTCTGAACTCCTAAAAATGTCAAGAGTAACGCAAGAAAAACAGCTTGGGCAAAAATTGGAGCTACCCGAAGCAGAATCAGAGGAAGATATTTTGAGCCACGCATTTAGTCGAAACCAATTTCAGCGAGCAGTTGTCGAACAACTACCTTTATGTTGTACTTTTTCTCAGCCCTAAGCTTTGCGTTGAACGAATAAGTGTCAAGGCTCCGCTTTTGAGAAACTAGAAGATCCGTAGCCCTCATAAGTTCAGCCTCTGCTTCCACAATTGAGCTCAATAGCCAACCGTTTTTTCCATTCTCAATCATCTCTGCGATAGCCCCTACGTCAGTAGCCATAACCGGAACTCCATGGGAGAACGCTTCTAAAATCACGTTTGGGAAGTTCTCGATTTTGCTCGGTAGAACCAAAAAGTGGGCTCTTTCTAGCCGACTCATAGCCTCGTCATGGCTTAATGCACCAAGAAATGCAAAATTTCCTAACGAATTTTTAGTATGGCGACTCAGGAGCACTTTAACATCCGGATGTATTTTTCCAACAATTTCAAATTTTACGTTTACTCTTGCAAAATAGGAATTGAGATTTAGAAGGCTACCGATCCCTTTTCGCAGAGTAACATCACCGATGAATATTCCTCGCACTGCTTCATCACTTTTCGGTGAGTTGTAATTGATTCCTTCATTTTTGATATTGACGCCGTTGGGCAGGATTGAAACCTTTGAAGTGGCAAGCGTCCCTAGAATCTCAGACACCATTGCAGTCTGACCTGAATGAAGAAGAAATACGTGCATTGATTTTTGAAAAAGCAATTTCATGAATCTTTTACCCAAAGTCGTTTGAGAATAGAAGAAATCCGCAAAACCGCCGCCATGGACGTGAATCACGTATGGGACGGAATATAATCTGGCAACCAAAGAATAAAGAAATTTTCTATAAAAGCTCCCCTTGCTGGCAAGAGGGATATAACAAACATCAGGTTTTTTAGAACTCAACAACCTCGCGAAAGGAACAAGTCTCCAAAGTTGAAAGATGCTTCTCACGCCTTGGGCCTCTGTAGTTTTAAATAAATACGCATCAAACCCAAGATCCGAAGTAGTTTGATTGAATAGTTCAACCTGAGTAGCTACGCCGCCTATACCGCCAGGTGCTAAAAATACCAAGCTATTCTTCATGAGATTTTCCGATCAGGGAAATAAATAACTTGGCTTTGCCTCGACTATTTAGATTGATCGATTCAACCAAAACAGCCCTAACATCGAGAGAGGCTCCAGCTTTGTCTTGAATTTTCTTTTCGATTAAAGTCGCTCTGGCTGAAGTAATGCCGGGTCTTGGAACGAGTAAAATCTCGAGTTCCCCCGGCGTTCTCTGAACAAATTGAATTCTTGAAAAATCAGTCAACTCCTGCGCATGCAGATTAACCGCAGCCAGCGAGATATTCACACCATTCTTCCCCATCACTAAAGTCTCCCCCCAACGTGATTGAATCTTTTTCACTGAAAGCACGAAATTATTCTCTGCCGTGGCTGGGCTGACAAGCTCCGCCCTATCACCTAACTCATATCGAACGAACGCGCTTCCTTTAAATAGCAATCCCGTGGAGTACAAATAACCAGTTTGACCTGGGCTCAGAACGGGAGAGCCTGATTCATCCAAAAGTTCTGTTACTCCGTAGATCGGAGAGAAGTTGTAAACGGTTCGGTCTTTGGTGTCTTGTTGAGCAAATGCTGTTTTTTCACTCAACCCATAAAAACTAACTGCATCAGCGTTCGGGAAGGCCATCTCGAATAGTTCAATCTGGTGCTGGTGAAGTTCCTCTGAATTGAATAGCAATCCGGATATTCGTCTTCTGGATGGCAGATCGATTTCCTGATTAATTACCCATTTGGCTAGAACTTCTAGTGCTGAAGGATAGCCCTGAAAAAATTTAATTTTGCGCCTTGAAATTTCACCCCAGATTGAAGCCAAGTTTGACTCAAGCATTCGAAAAGGGGATATTTGAAGCTCTTGCAGAAGTGGTTTCCAATCAAAATCTTTTCGATTGTCTGTTAAATTATCTAAACCACGAAATACAGCTCTCACATCTGAGTGTTTGAAACCAGCTGATTTCCAAGCAAAATGTACAAATGCAGTTTCAATTGGGCCTCTATCAATTCCTAAGTAAAAAGTTTTTGGAAATCCACTTGAGCCTGAACTTGAACACATCTCTAAGGTGTCTAGGTTTTCCGAGCATAGATCTTGAGGGTTAGCAGGTAAGTCCGCTGTTCTCATTATCTTTGTTTTGAGAATAGCGCTGACGGCTGGATCTACTTTTCCGAAAGTATCGGAAAATTTAGTTTTATTGAATCGCGTAGCAAGTTCATGGTACTTTTCTCGTTGATAGGATTCAACGTCCAAGAACCCGGAGTTATTATTCCAAATGAGCTTCAATGTCTTCTTATATGATTTTCCGTATTTCCAAGAAGCCGGTGCGAATCTAATTAATAAGGCTAAGCCAGGCAACGTTTGCAAATCAAAACTTAGGATCCACCTGCGCAATTTCAGCATGATGTCCACTTCAATTTTTTTCTTTAAGAATGAAACGGGTAATTACTGCCTTGGTGACTATGAGTACAAACTTACTATTGCCCACTAAATATCTTTTGAACATGCGTCGTGGTTCTTGGGCAAGTCGGAATGCCCATTCCAGCCCAAGTCTTTGAAATATCGCAGGTGCACGTTTAGTTAAACCAGCCACAACATCAAATGACCCACCCACACCAAAAACCAAGCCTGTGTTCAATCGAGTTAAGTGTTGTGAAAGAAATATTTCTTTTTTAGGGCTCGGAACTGCTAGGAATAAAATGTCTGGTTGAAGGCTGGCTATGGTAGCCACCACTTTCGATTCTTCTGGAAAACTCCAATATCCGTTTCTTGCGCCGACTACTTTTGCACCACGGCTAATAAATATTTCCTGAGTTGCCTCTAGAATTCTTTGCTCTGCGCCAAGGAGATAGATGGAATAGCCCTTGCTGGCGGAGAGGTCAACTATTCTTTCCATCAAATCTATGCCGGACACTCTTTCAGGAACGGGCAATCCCAGGGCACGCGCAGCCCAGACCACTGCCATTCCATCTGCATTCACTAGGTCGCAACGGTTAATAATCTCAGCCAATTCCGGTTTTTCAATAGCAGCGACGACTTTAGCTGCATTTAGCACAACATGTTGTTTATTCCTTTCGCGGATCAGCTGCTCGCACTTCGAGATAGTTTCCTCCATGGTCAAAAGATCTAATTTAAGTCCTAGAAATTTGCTCATTTCACTCCAAGTGCTTTGTGAGCATAGTTCATAGCCAATAGTGCTGGAGCGCTCTTCCAACGGAAAGAATATTGCATTTGGGTATCTTTTGAAATTAGGTTTCCAAGGACTTCAATTAGTTGTTCAATCTTTTCTTTATGGGTTCCCGGTTTATCTGAATTCAACTGCTGTATGGAGAACATCTGGAGAGCACAGGCGTAAGTGTTTATGTCTTTAGTCGCACGCTTATCGCTTGAGTAATACTTAAGGCCATCGCCTAGCTCGAAATTTTGTGAAAAATAGTTTCGACCCAAAGTTAGAGTGTCGAATACATCGAACCCGTTACGTTGCAGTTCCTCTAGAGAGATAAGAATGTAACAAGTATGAAAGTTGTCTATCCAATCAAGCCCCTTGCCAACACCATAAAACCAACCGCCGTCTTCATTTTGTGCAGATTTAATTTGCGAGATAGCTTCCTGAACAATTAGCGAATCCCCACCACAAAAAAAGAGCGCAAGTGCGCCGAGGGTACTTGCATTGTGGATAACTGTCTCGTTATTGCCTGCATACCGAAAGTGCGAATTAGAGAATTGATTCTCAAGATAGGTCCTAGCTCTTTTTTTCCAATCCCCTTGAACATTAGCCAAAGTTAAAGCCCTTACACAAAAGTATGTCGCAATGAGATTGGATTGTTGAGCAGTGTATTTTCCCCATCTAAGTGTGGCATCAAATTCATATCCCCATCCTCCGTCTGACTTTTGCTCGCGAAGAATCATTTCTGCCAGCAGATTTGGACTCACGCGTTCTGAGACCATCTCCCCAACAGCTACAGCCTCCAGTACCTGAGCTGCTGTCGTGGCCATTCTGACTTTCTTCACACCGATCAGATGTCTTATCCAAATCGGGCCTCGTTTGATGCCCTGTACCCAAAATCTCTGAAGAACTTTTGGCCAACCAAGAGGTGTGATTACGCCTGACAAGCCGTCATAAGGGTCGAACGAACAAAAATTTTTGGACACCATGCTTTCCAGAAGTCTTTGTCGAAGCTGGTCTGTTTCCTCTATCATTTATTTAAATTTTCCATTGTTGAATTTTGGATTACTTGACCTGTGCCGTAGATACGGATAACGTCACTCTCCCCAAAATTCCAATTTTGAAATTCCTTATGGTCTACTAAAAGTACTACCAAATGCCCACTGCCTAGTTTTGGTAGGTAGGTGTATATGTTCTGGAATTGAGATTTGAGTTTTTCAACTTGAATGCTACTTAATCCCGGATCTACTAGGTTAATTTTGTTCTCTATAGTTGAGCCAAAAAGTGCCTCAGCCAAGACAATGGATGGGGACTCCCTCAAATCATCCGAGTCTGGCTTGTATGCTAAACCCAGCAACCACACTTCACTGTATTCATTGCTCTCAAGGATTTTAATTATGTCTTTCGCATGCAAGAGAGGAGTTAAATCGTTAACGTTTCTGGCGCTGGTTATAAGCTGAGCAGATTCTGGCGCAGCATCCACCAAAAACCATGGGTCGACAGAAATGCAGTGACCACCGACGCCGACTCCCGGGCTAAGGATATTCACTCTTGGATGCCTGTTCGCTAGTGAAATCACCTTGTCTGCATGAACTCCGAGTTTTGTCGCTATCCTTGCAACTTCATTGGCAAAAGCTATGTTGACATCTCTATAAGAGTTTTCAACTAGCTTGGCCATCTCGGCCTCACTGTCTGTGCATAAGACGGTCGTCCCTTTAGTAAAACTCTTGTAAAGCATTTCTGCCATCTCAGCTGATTCAGGAGTAAGTCCTCCAATAAGCCTCTCGTTGTGCACGATCTCTTGAATCGCGTTTCCAGGGAGAACTCGTTCGGGGCAATAGGCAAACTTTATGGCTTGCTTCCCACTTCCCGAAACGTCCAGGTCTGGTCTGATTTCGCTAATTCTTGTTGCTACTAATTTTGTAGCTCCAGGAGGTGAAGTGGACTCCAAGATAACCAACTGTCCTGGTTCAATAACTTTTGCAATAGATTCTGTGGCAGCAAGCACGTATTGCATCCCGGGTGACTTGTCTTCGTTGATTGGTGTTGGGACAGCGATTATGTAAGCATCCGTAGAACTAATTTTCTCGTTGTATTGCAACATGCCCGACGCGGTTGCCTGCCGAAGTAGATCTGCCAACCCTGGTTCTTTTGGTGCGTAGGAACCAGCCCTAAGTGAGGTTAAGAGGTCTTCATTGATATCAACACCAACTGTGTGCACGCCCCCTTGTGCCAAAAGAACTGCGGTAGGTAAGCCTACATAGCCCAACCCGATTACAGTTGCGCTTCTTGGTCTAACTACAGATTCACTAATTTGCACTTTCAAACTCCAAATTTCTTTCACCGAGACCAAAAAATTCATCCAACATCGAAATGCACCTAGCAGAAGCTTCCCCATCGCCATATGGATTCGCTGCTTTAGACATACTTGCCAAAAGCGATTTGTCATTTAGAACATTACTAATCGCGGTGGTAATTCTTGACTCGCTCGCACCTACGAGTATCACGCCGCCGGCCGTTATGCCTTCAGGTCTTTCCGTGTTGTCTCGCATAACGATTGCAGGGATTCCAAGAATCGGGGCTTCCTCTTGAACTCCTCCAGAATCAGTTAGAACAAGGGTCGACTTGGAAAGGATAGAAATGAATTCAGGATATTCAAGAGGCTCAATGAGTTTGACATTAGACATACCATCAAGTTCTGGGATAAGTTTTTCACGCACAGCTGGATTGGGATGCATCGGGATTACAAAAGTTAGATTTGGGTAATTTGTAGAAAGGCTCTTCACAGATCGAGCAATCTCAGCCATACCCTCGCCAAGATTTTCCCGGCGATGAGCTGTCACAAGGACTAAATCGGATTCTGGGATGCCCTCCGGAACATGGACTTGAATCTCAGACGATTTGATTTTGGCATTCACTACTGTGAATGCGTCCACTACCGTGTTGCCAGTGACCATTATTTTTGAACTCGGGATCCCTTCCTTAAGCAAGTTTTCACGGTTTAGAACGGTCGGGCAAAAATGTAAATCGGATATTCTGCTAACCATCTGCCTGTAGGCCTCTTCAGGGTATGGAGAGTAGATGTCATTGGTTCTCAACCCAGCTTCCAGGTGAGCGACTGGGATTTGTAGGTTAAACGCAGCGACTGCACCTGCAAATGCACTTGCAGTATCGCCTTGTACAATGACTAAATCCGCTTCCGCCTCTTGCAAAGAATCGTTAGCATTCTTGATGATCTGGGACGTTAATGAATTCAACGTTGGATTTGTTCGATCAATTACATGCGAAAAATCTGCCTCGATTTCGAACCATTCCAAAACCAGCTTTGCCATTGTCGGATGTTGTCCTGTCAAAATAACAACGGGTACGAAATGCTCAGCGTTTGCAACAGCCCTAATTAGCGGTGCCATTTTTATGGCTTCAGGTCTAGTTCCGAATACGAAAGCTATTTTCTTTGACATCAGAAAGCGCCGCTTCCTCTAAACACATAAACAATAGTCCTGAAGATGATTGAGATATCTGTAAGAACAGTCCAGTTCTCAACGTAACTGAGGTCTATAGCTACTGTTTCTTCCCAGGTGAGAAGTGATCTGCCGCCTATTTGCCATGGACCTGTTACTCCTGGTTTTACTAGGAGTCTTCTAACTTCATATTGCTGCCAGAGTTCAACTTCTGAAAGTAGCGGTGGCCTTGGGCCAACTAGGCTCATGTCACCTTTGAGAACATTTAGGAACTGAGGTAGTTCATCTATTGAGTATTTACGGATTACTTTTCCGACTTTGGTAACTCTAGGGTCTTCAGGGTCTTTGAACATGTTTACGTTGGTTTGTTTATCTGAGAGAGCCTTCTGTCTTTCAGCATGCTCGAGTTCAGCCCCTACTTTCATGCTTCTCAATTTGTATATGGTGAACTCTTTACCGTTTAGTCCAACTCTTGTTTGAGTAAAGAATGCAGGTCCACCATCAGAGATCTTTACTATGAGCGCTGTTACTAAAACAACAGGCAGAGAAACTAGGAACGCTACAAGCCCTAGAACTAGATCTAGTGCTGTTTTAAGTAAATACTGAGGACCGCTGAACTTAGTTGACGCTATCTCAAGTAATGGTGAACCAGCTATTACACGGGTGGTTAGTTTTGAGCTTGAGACTCCGGTGATGGCAGGTGAGACAACAAAGCTGATGTCGTGGCCATCTAATGCCCAGTAGATTCTCTTATGCATTTGAGCGGAGCTTGGGCTTGATCCAACTACTTGAATAACTTCAACGTTGTTCTCTTTACAGATACCAGCAAGGTCTTCAATGTTTAGGTTTTGTTCTTTACCGGTGGCAAGCATTCTAAGTTTCATCTGCTTGTCATCTTCGATTAGGAAGACTGGTTCAAACTCTGCTTCTTTATTTTTCTTGAACTTTTGTAATTCAAATTCAAGTTCTGCCTTAGGACCATATATGGCGACTCTTCTAGTGAATCTCCCCTGCATTCTTTGCTTTCTAAGCCATGCTCTAGCAATTCTTCTTTCAAGAAGAACTGCTAGTAATCCAAAGAAAAGAATGCTGGAAACATAAACACGAGACACGTCAACTTTGAAAAACAAAGCACCAAAGGCAAGCAATCCTAGAACGCTGAGTGATGCGTTAACAATTCTTCTGTATTCACTAAAGTCAGAACCAACCAGTTTTGGGTCTCTGGTCTTGAAAACTGTTAGAGCTAGCAACCAGGTGATTAGAAGTCCTAAACCCACGAACTGTGGTGTGATCTCATATCTGAGAAGACCTGCATCTCTGATGTTGTCAGCAATCAGCAATGACCCAAAGCATGCATAGTAAGTAACAGCAGAGGTTACAAGTAAAACAATGAAATCAAGGAAGCCTACGGCTGCCGCATATGTTCTCATCGGGGATGGCTTCATTAGGCAGCCATCCAGTCAACAATGATTTCTAACATCACGTCTATATGTTCTGCTACCTGGTTATAAACCTCAATGCTTTCACCATACGGATCTATTACATCTTTAGGGTCAAGGTTGGTTGGCACCATACCTCTAAGTAATACAGCTTCCTGCATTGCTCTTTTGAGGTACTGCTCTCTGGTCTCTTTAGGTTTCTTCTTGAACTCTTCTTTGAATTCAGGGTCTGCAGACAGGAAAGAGGTTAGCCTTGCAAACTCATCGATGGTGAAGGAATACTTGCTTGCTTTAGGAAGCATTCTGGCTAGTTCACTTCTGTGATCCAGGGTTGCTGTTAGAACTAGGTCTGCTTCTTCTAGAAGCTTTGGGGTTAGGTCTTGTGAGATGTGTTTAGTTGGTGTGTAACCACGCTTAGTCATTGCCTCTGCTGACTGAGGAGTCATTGGGTCTCCAGTCATGGCCATGACACCTGCTGAAGATACTGAGATGGGAAGCTTGTGCTTCGCAGCTTTTTGTTCCAGTATTTGCTCTGCCATAGGAGATCTACAGATGTTGCCTGTGCAAACAAAAACCACTTTGAATGCTGCCTTTGAGGCTGGCATGGCTAGGCCTTTTTAGTTGATTTACGAGGCGTCTTAGACGCAGGCTTAGCTTCTACCTTTGCAATGGCTTCAGCTTCATCGCCGTAAGCCTGGGTGTAAGCCCCATATGCTCCGTAGTTACCATACTTACCGTAGGCACCGTAAGAACCATATGAACCGTACTTGTATGAGTAACGGTAACGGTAAGCGTCAACACCTTTAGTTGGGATCTTGTTCATGATGAAACCTAGAACACGACCACCAACAGCCTCAACGTGGCCAAGAGCTGCTGTTAGTTGCGGCTTGGTTGTCTTTCCAACAGCAACAACTAGGGCAACACCACCGGTCATCTTGGAAAGGATTGCAGCATCTGTTACTGGAAGTAATGGTGCTGAATCTAGAAGGACAACGTCGTAGTCTTTTTCAGCTTTAGCTAAGAACTTCTTCATAGCTTCGCTACCTAGCAATTCTGATGGGTTAGGTGGAACTTGTCCTGCTGGAAGCAGGTCAAGGTTCTTTCTTCCCCAACGCTGAATAACATCGTTTGGTTTTACCTGACCGATAAGAAGGTTAGTTAGACCAACAGCACCTTCAATTGAGAAGTATTTGTGCATCTTTGGCTTACGAAGATCACAGTCGACAAGTAGAACTTTTGCGCCGGTGTCAGCCATAGCAATAGCTAGGTTGGCAATTGTTGATGACTTACCTTCTGAAGGAATAGAAGATGTCACAACAATTGACTTTCTACCTTCAGCAGCTTCAATGAATTGAATGTTTGTTCTTAGCTGTCTGAAAGCTTCTGCTCTTGTGCTCTTCGGACTGGTGTGAACAATAAGAGGGTTTGACTCTGCATTAGGGTCAAAGACGATTCCACCTAGGACGTTTACTGATCCTTCTTTTTCAGGAACGTCTTCGACGCTTCTGACTCGAAGATCTAGTGATTCTCTAAGTAGCGATGCACCAAAACCTAGTGCTAAACCAATAAGTGCTCCAAGAGCAATGTTTAGTAGTGGTCTTGGCGATGCAGGAACTTTAGCTGCGATACCAGGTTGAATAACGCTTAGCTTCACAGGGGATGCAAGTGTTGGGTCAACAGTTTCAAGGTTGGTAACTACCTGCTCTAAAGAGCTAGCAACAGAGTTAGCGATGCTGGCAGCTCTATAAGGAGATGGATCGCTAACTGTGATTTCAAGAATGACTGTGTTTAGTGGAACTGTTGCAGTTATGCGATCGCCTAGCTTGTCAGCCAGATCTGGAAGGCTAAGTTCAGTAACAACAGCATCTAGAACGGCAGGGCTGGTAACGATATCTGCGTAAGACTTCACTCGTTGCTGAGTAAAGGAGTTCCCAGTTAGCAGATCAGCGGCAGATTCATTTCCACTGGTTGAAACAAAAAGTCGAGTGGTTGACTCGTATGTAGGGGTGGTTAGCGAGGTAACAGCAAAAGCTGCCAAAATAGAGGCCAGGAAGATAGCGGCGAAGAGCACAAAGCGCTTACGCACAACTAATAGGTATTCACTGAGTCTCAAAGGTTCCCTGCCTCTCCAAAGTTCTAAACTATACGAAAATACGTCGATTATTTGATAAAGATAGATATGTTCGTAATAGCGAACATATCTAAATGTCTAAAGATTAACTTTTGACTACAAACTCCTTGCAGCCCTTATAAACCCTATAAACTAAAAAAAATACACCTTTACCAATGAGGAACAATGAAAAAATCTATTCTTGCTATTTCTGCCATTCTAGCTTTGGCGATCCCTGCATCCGCCCCAGCATTCGCATACCCAGCTGGTAGCGCACCGACTCTTGGTCTTTCAACTGCGAGCAGACTAGTTCCTGGTGGAGACGTAAACGTAGTTGTCTCACGTGTGAAGAAGAACTGTTCAATCACACTTTCATGGGATGGCGTATCAGGATCTGACACTGCTACTGGAGTTGTTCGTGCAACCGGTAAGACAGCTGTTCTAAGTATTTCAACTCCAGACACCGCAGGTGTTTACACTCTTACTACTAACCAGATCTCTTCAACCTGTTCAGGTGGAGATGCAGTTACTTTGACCAAGTCAATTACTGTTGGAAAACTTGCCAGCGTTGTTGCAAAGCTTGGCACAACAAGTGCTTATGTTTCTAAGAACCCAACTGTTTCTGTTTCAGGAACAATCAAGTCAGGTTCAGTCACTGTAAAGAATGCAGACATCACGGTTGTTCTAAAGAGAAATGGTTCAACAGTCAAAACTGTTACCGGTTCAACTAGTGGTTCTGGAACATTCAGCTTGAACTTCTCTGGAACTTCATACACTGCAGGTTCATATACAGCAGTTGTAACTTTGGATGGAAACGCAACCTACATCGAGAAGAGCGTAACAACAGCGGCTCTAACTCTTCGCTAAAGGTTGGCTTTGAAGTTTCAAAGCAATAAACGAAATGCCATCGCTCTTGGAGTGATGGCATTAGTTTTATGTATTGTTTATGCGATAGTCCGAATCATCCTCATGGTTGTCTCTCTTCAGAACACCATGGGTGAAGTTGAGAAATTACAAACCGCAGCACACAACAAAGATCTAGCAACTCTTAGTGCTGGTTTAGGCAAAGCATCCGATGCAATTGCTATGGCTGATTCTTCTGCTCATGATCCTTTGGTTCAGCTCTTTGGTTTTCTTCCAGTAATCGGTGCTGACATTCATGCAGCTTCTGTCGTCTCTTCTGATGGACGCTTGGTGCTTCAAGCTGCGCAGGAGGTAACCAGTGTTGCCAACCAGTTGGTCAAAGCAGGTATCGGCAAGAACGCGCTAAGCGACAGCGCTTTGGTTGCTTCTATGCGTGATGGCATGAGCAGCATGGACAAGGCTGTTCAGCAACTAAATGTTGACCTTCAGGATGTTGATCCTGCCTCATTACACTTTGGTCTAAATGAAAAGATGGCAGCTGCTAAGACAGCTGTTTCATCTCTTGCTAATGCCAGCGCAAGGATTACTCCCCTGGTTCAAGTTGGCACCATTGTTTTAGAGCAACCAGCTAAGAAGAGATGGTTTGTTGCTATTCAAAACCTTGCTGAGCTAAGAGGAACCGGCGGTATTACCGGTTCCTACGCCATCATCACTAGCAACAAGGGCAAGCTAAAGCTTCAAGAGTATGGCTCTGATAAGAAACTTCTTGCCATGGGCAAGATCAATTACAAGTCTTACCCTGAAGAACTTAGAGATCTCTGGGGTGTTGATTTAGCCGACTGGCGTGACATCAATGCTTCGGCTCATGCACCATATGCGGCTAAGTTACTAGCCGATGGCTGGCAACAGCACCGTGGTGAAAAGATTGACGGTGTTTTATTTGTTGGTCAAGGTGTTGTCAGTGAACTCTCTGGAGCTGTTGGTGCTGTCACAGTTCGAGGTAACACTATTGATTTGAACAACGTTGTTGATTTCTTATCTAAAGACATCTACGCCAAGTTCACTAACGTGCAAGCAAAAGATGCAGTCGTTGGTGAACTCGCCTCTCAGATGTTCAAACGCCTTATCGATGGCAAAGTAAATGCTGGTGGTTTCCTAAGTGCTGCATCTAAAGATGCAACTGGAGATCGCATCATGGCTTGGGCAACTGATAAGAAGACTCAAGACAAGTTTGTGAGTTATTCAGTCGCTGGTGTTGTTAGCGATAAGTTCGGCTCTAATGTCATAGTTACCCTAAACAATGCTGGCGGTAACAAGCTAGATGCATACACAACTCTCAAAGCAGATTACTTACTTGGTCTTTGTAATACCGATACCTTCACCGGTTACCAGGGTAGAAGAAGCCGTGTAACTATCGATCTAACTAACGGTGCGCCTAAGAGTGGGCTACCTTGGTACGTAACTCCGCGATTAGATGATTCTTTTGGTGAATACAGACCTAAGGGTTCTAACCGTGAACTGGTTACTGTTTATGGGCCAGTTGGTTCAGAATCTGAAAAGATTACTGTCAACGGTGAAGACGAGTTTGTAATGACTGGCATGGACCGCAACAGACCGGTTTGGGTATTTGATCTGCAGATGCTGCCAGGAACTACTAAGAAGCTTGTCATTGATTTGGTTGAACCAATCAATGATGACAATCTTGAATTGATTACCGGTAAACCAACTCTTACCGGTCCTGTGATGTTGAACGGGCCTTCGCTCTCAACCTCATCAACTGGCGAATGCTCACTGAAATAACAACTCCGATAAACCCACCTAGGGCGTTGTGTAAGACATCATCTAGAGTCGAGTAACGCTCAGGTAAAAAGAATCGTTGCAATCCTTCAGCCAGTGCTGAAACTACCAGTGGTGTTATGCAGAGCAGTAGCACTGGAACCCTAGGCAGCATTAGCACTAGGAAAGCTCCCAATGGAATGTATAGGGCAACATTGGCCAGTGCTTCTAACTGGTTGTATTGGATCCAGTTCAGCCAAGAGATACTTCTGCAGAACTTCAAGATATTGGATGTAATCAACCAGACAAATCCCCCACCATCAACCGGGGTTGGCCAAAGCGATGCAGAGATCAAAACAGCAAGATAAACAGCTAGCCCTAGTCGGGTAAAAGTTTTCTTGAAGTTCACTTGAGATTCCTAGGTGTCTAACTTGACGAATAGTTGGTCAAGACTATAAAGTTTAGGACATGACTAACAGCGCAATTCTAAACACCATGTCGGAGGCGACCCTAGGGTTCCCTGTCATGATGATGCGTTCTGTTATGTGTATGCGAATGTGTCGCTAACTCACACCCAATAAGCAGGCTTTGCCGCTAAGAGTTACGACACCAACACCCCAGCACTAGCCAAATTCGGCATACCCCCATTCGCATACACAATCTAAGGAATTTTCAAATGACAATCGCAATCAACCCATTTATCCGCACCTCCTCCAATGAAACCGAAGCTCGCGGTTTCGCCCTATACGTTGGCATTGACGAACACACAGCGTCAGCTAACGGCACCACCCTAGGGGCAATAGTTGCTGCCCTTAGAAATACTCTGGAACAGATAGCACCTGGCTTGGCCGCCGAGTCTTACGCCGCTGTGGCGTTGGCCAAGGCAGGTTCTGGTGGTCGCAACGTTGATGTGGTTAGAACTGCTCTAGCCGATCCTCGTGCTTTAGAGCGCTTAACTGAGAAGAACGACGAAGATGCCGCTAAAGGCGTCGTCATCGACTTGCAAAGACGTAAGGTCTTCATTGATGGACTCAACGCTGAGCTAACTGAAAAAGAATTCGACTTACTAAAGCACCTGGTTGAGAACCAGGGAAGCAACATCTCTAGAGATGAACTAATTGACACTCTTTGGGATTCAGAAGAAGGGCCTGAAGTTGTAGGGCGAACAATAGATGTTCATGTCAGAAGGCTAAGAGCGAAAATCGAAGGCTACGAAGACATCGTTAGAACAGTTCGTGGTGAAGGTTACCGTTTCGACAAGCATCCAGATGTTTTGATTGAAGGCTTCTAAAAAGTAGGCTTGCCCTATGGCTAGAAAAGTAAAGATCCAAAATCTCTTAGCTCCCCTAGGGATTACCTATGGGGTGGCTTTAGCTGCGGTTGCCGCCTTCGCAGGTTTGGCTTTACTACTCGGTGAGAAATTCTTGGTTTTCCGATTAGGCGACACCTTTGAATCTCAGCTGAGCTTCGCTGACCTGGTTGGTGCATCTTTCGGTGTTTGTCTAATGTCTTTCGTGGTTATCAACGTGTCATTGTTCTTGGGACGACCAAGGATTTATGTTCTTATCCTTGGATACACCCTCTTTCTTATTTGGTCACTGCAACCCTTCACATCAGTGAAATCTTTGCCAACTGCTCTTTGGCTCACACTGATCCATTTGAGTTTGTCGCTGCCTATTTTCTATGGCATCTATAAATACGTTCCTAAGCTAAATCCAAAGATTGCTTAGCCTTGATTACGACGAGCTGCTAGCTCGTCTAACCAAAGACACTCTCGAGTTAGTCGACTCTGGAGTAAATACTCCAATCATTGTTATCGATGGTAGGGCTGGTTCAGGTAAATCAACCCTTGCTCTTGCATTACAGAATTCTTTGTTTATTGAAGGTGAATCTTTACCAAGGCTTATCAACATGGACGATCTTTATGAAGGTTGGAGTGGTTTAGCTCAGGGAGCTGAATATCTCCAGCGAAGCATCCTGATGCCATTACTTGCAAACAAAACTGCCTCTTGGCAGGAATTCAACTGGGAAACAAACCAGCGTGAACGCTGGCGAGAGTTCTCTGGTGGAACACCGCTAATTATTGAAGGTTGCGGTTCCCTAAATAGATATACCGCCAGCGTTGCCAACCTAACTGTTTGGTTAGATGTTCCAGAAGAGATAAGAAGAGCTCGCTGGTTAGCAAGAGATGGTCATGTTTTCGATCAATACTTTGATTCTTGGGCAGCGCAAGAACTAGATTTCATTGCTAGAGAGAAATCTCCTGAATGGGCTAGTTTCGGTTTAGTCAGCCCTGCGGTTTAGTAACCAGACTCGAAGTCCTGCAATCAAGCTTCCAACGATGAAGAATGCTGCAATCAAATAAGAAGCATTCTTAACTACCGGAATGCTAGCTGAGTAATAACCACAGAGCGTCAAACCAGTTCCCCAGGCTAAAGCACCAACCAGATTCGCACTAAAGAACTTGTAATAGTTCATCTTGGCGATGCCGGCAACAACTGGAACAAATACTCTTGCCCAAGGCATGAACCTGGCAATCACAACAGCCCACCAACCCCACGCTGTGAAAAGGTTTTCGCTCTTAGTAATACCTGCTTTGATCCATTTACCTTTACGTTTATCTAGGTATGGTCTGCCGTAGTGACGACCGAGAGTAAAGCCGACCTGGTCACCTAGCCAAGCAGCAATACCAACACCTGTTGCCATCACCCAGATGTTCACATTGTTTGCTGATGATGCTGCGATAAGGCCAGCGGCAAAGACTAGGGAATCACCGGTAATAAAAGGAATAAAAGCTCCAACAAATAAACCTGTGCCTGCAAAAACCAAACCCCAAACTACTAAGTAAAAGAGATTTGAACCAAGGTCTGGGAACCAACCAACGATTTGATCGCTGATGGAGGTATGAATAACTATTTGCAATTACGGCTTTCCGTGCAACATTATCTCGTCAAGGGTGTGACGAACTCTAGGGGAGATTTCACGCTCGTAAGCAGGGCCTGCGAGCTGCTCTGCAGGAGCAATCTTGCCAACTGCAATAACAACTAACACTTCGTGGTTCTCGTCAAGCTTTAGAGTCTTGACGATTTCCTCACGAACAATGCCACCAATGTGATGTGTGTGTAAACCAAGTTCCTGTGCTTGGACCAGCATCAAAGATGCTGCTAGGCCTGCATCGTATTTACGACCAGTGTTTTCTCTACCATCTGGAAGGTTGATTTCAACTGCAACAACAATCAGAGCTGAAGCATCAGGTGCCCAAGACTGGTTGAAACCAGTTAGACCCTTCTCGCATATCTCTTTGTGTAATGGATCTGTTTTGCTTATGTATGCAAAGCGCCAAGGTTGGATGTTGTTAGCTGATGGTGCCCAACGGCCAGCTTCAAGAATTGAAAGGGCTTCGTCTTGGCTAAGTAGGTAATCTCTGTTGAAAGATCTAGGGCTCCAGCGTTCAGCTAGGACAGGGGCAATAGGGGCAGCGGTAACGGCTATTTTGTTTGGTTGCATAAGTAAAGCCTAAACCCCAACAGCATCACTTAGAGCAGTTAACAGACCTTCAACATCTTCAGGCTTGGTATCCCAGGCACACATCCAACGAACCTGACCGGTTCTGTGATCCCAAACATAGAACCAGTACTTCTTTTGAAGTTCTTCGATTATCTCTTTAGGGAGCATCGGGAAAACAGCATTAGCTTGAGTTGGGTTAGGAACACTAACTCTCCCCTGTGATTTCTCTGCAATCTTTCGCACTCCAGCATCCAATGCTTTAGCCATTGCATTTGCATGCTTAGCGCTGTTGATAGCTAAATCGTTTTCTAGCAGAGCAATTAGCTGGGCACTAACAAAACGCATCTTGCTTGGTAACTGCATTGAAGTTTTTCTAAGGAACGGAATAGCCGTAGCAACTGCTTTGTCATTTAGAACAACAACTGCTTCAGCTGCAAGTGCACCAATCTTGGTGCCACCAAAACTAACCAGGTCAACTCCTGCATCTGTTGTGAAGGCTTTGAAAGAAACATCTAAAGCAGCTGCTGCGTTAGATAGTCTTGCGCCGTCCATGTGTAAGAAGAGATTATTCTCGTGAGCAAAATCAGCTAGCGCTTTGATTTCTGCAATTGAATAAAGTGTTCCAAGTTCTGTGGTCTGAGTGATGCTGATCGCAGCAATCTGTGCTCTGTGAACTGAACCAATATCAAATAGATGTGGCTTGATTAGCTCTGGGGTTAGTTTTCCATCAAGAGTAGGGATGGTCCATAACTTAATCCCTGCCATCTTCTCCGGCGCTCCACCTTCATCACTGTTGATGTGTGCAGTCTCTGCACACACAACTGCTTCCCAACGTTTAACAACGCTTGAAAGAGCAACGACGTTAGCTCCGGTGCCATTGAAAACTGGGAATACTTCTGCTGATGGACCGAAGGTCTGCTTGAAGATCTCTTTTAGCTCACCCGTTACAAAGTCATCGCCGTAAGCCATCTCGTGACCGTCATTGACTGATTGCATTACCTCGAATAAACGAGGGTGAACACCGGCGTAATTATCGCTTGCGAAACCTCGCCAAACTTTGCGGTCTTGAAGTGCCATTTAGTGATCCTGACGTCTTTATTAGGTAGTAAAACCTAATCTATCCTGTCAGTTTGTTGTATTCCAAAAAACGAATATTATCCCCGCTTAGGACCTAGTTAATGGCAGAGTAGTTCTTAACCAAGGAAACTTTGAGGGTGGGTTAAGTAATGTACGAGCGGTCAGTACTAGTAGTTGAAGATGAGCCATTTATCAGGGGTCTGGTTTCAGACAAACTCAAGGGCGATGGCTTCAAGGTTGAAGTCGCTGCCTCTGCAGCCGAGGCTCGCAAAATAGCCGACACCAAAGATATCGACATCGTTGTTTTGGACATCGATCTAGGTGCTGGACCTAACGGTCTTGACCTCGGTCTTGCCCTTCACAAAATGCATCCGGAGCTAGCCCTTGTCTTTCTAACCCACGTTCCCGAACCAAGAATCTTTGGTTTGGATGTGAAGTCAATTCCTAAGAATGCGGCTTACCTTCTAAAAGAGCGTCTATCTGATCCAAACGTTTTGAATGATGCAATCGAAGCTGCTTTGCGTGACCGTGTTGGTCCTGAGTTCAGAGATGACCTTAAGCCTTCTCACCCACTGGTAAACGTTTCAAGAATTCAGTTGGATGTTCTGCGAATGATTGCCAAGGGTATGTCTAACCAACAGATCGCTGATGCTCGTGGAACAAGTCTTAGAGCCGTTGAGAACCTAGTTAACAGAGCTATCTCTGCTGCTGGTATCGATGCTGAATCTAAGACCAGTGCTCGAGTAATTGCTGTTCGTGAATTTATCCGCGTCGCAGGTCTACCAGAATAAGGCGTCTGGATCTACTGACTCAGATCTCATCTGTTCGTAATCGAGTATCAAACATTCAATACCTCTATCTTCAGCAAGAGTCCTAGCCTGAGGTTTGATCTCTTGAGCTGCAAAGATTCCTCTTACTGGTGCAAGAGCTGCATCTCTGTTCATGAGTTCTAGGTATCTGGTTAGTTGCTCAACACCATCAATCTCACCACGACGTTTAATCTCAATTGCCACTGATTGCCCATTGGCATCTTTAGCCAGGATATCTACCGGTCCAATTGGTGTCATGTATTCACGTTTAACTAGCTGACTACCAGCACCTATGAGTTCTATCTGAGCTGCCAGTAACTCTTGCAGATGAGCCTCAACACCATCCTTGATGAGCCCTGGGTCTTTACCTAATTCATGGTTTATGTCCGTGTGTATTTCATAGATCTGCACCCAGAGGATATCTGCTGTCTTAGCTTGGCTAACCCGCCAAATCTCTTTGACCCCGTTACCTAGTTGTTCTTCATCAGGTTCATGGGTTGAGTAATTACATGGTGGGTTCATCCAGTTCAAAGGCTTATAAGAGCCTGTTTCACTGTGTATGAGGATGCTGCCATCGCCTTTGAGCATCAGTAGTCTTCGAGCTTTTGGCAGGTGAGCGGTAAGCCTGCCAGCATAATCAACTGAGCAGTCAGCGATAACTAGACGCATTTACTTTTTCTTATTTAGCTTTGTTTCAAGCTCTTCAATGCGAGTGATCAAATGTTCTAAAGACTTGTCTTGGTGATCTAGATGCTTTTGAATCTGAATAGATTCCTCTAAAACAGCTGCAGCATCTTCATAAGTCATGATGGCTCTTTTTTCTGCTGCTGCTGCTTGGATGTTCTGTCCAACAATAATGATTGGCAATAGCACTAACTGAAGAAAGGTTTGAGCTATCCAAGCAACAATCTGGACCGAATCACCGTTCATGATTACTGCTGGCAGCGAAACAAGAGTTAATGCAAAAAAGGCATATGCAGCCCACATTGTTCCAACTCTTTTAGTTATCCCTAAACCAAGTTTTTGATTAACGCTTTTAGGTTTAGCATCAGCAATCACTTCATCAGCGTTAGCAGCTCGATGAGCTTTACGTCCTTCGATATGTGGGTGCTGAACATATTTGAACTTAGAGTTAGGAGCTTTACTTGCCATTAGGACTCGATTTCTAGTTTCATTCCTGCGGGAGTAGTGGTAACCGAACGAACCTTTATTGATTGAACTTGGTGACCTAGCTGAGCCTCAACTTTGGTCTTCAAAGCTGCTGGCTCAATCTCGATGTAATCGGTGCTCAAAGAGAATTGTTGGGTGACTTTAGAACGTAAGACTTTAGGGTGATCAACAACATAAACAGCTGCAACTAGTAGCACTGCATACATAGCCTGAACCGGTAGGTCATAGGCAGGTAGACCTAGGTTAAGACCCATAGCCAAAGCAACTAGAAGATATACAATCTCATTCCAACCCAGTGTTTCTGACCTGAGTCTGAAGATTGAGATAACGCTGAACAAAGCAAAACCAACACCAAGGGAAATGGTGAATGTTCCAAGCGCTCCACCTAGGACATAGAGGGTGATGTTAATTAGGGAGATGGCAACAAAGACATCCCTGCGCTTATGTCTTCTATAGAAGAACACATAGGCAAGCAAAAATAACAAAACGAGGTCAATGCCTAACGAGGCAAACAATAAAGGGTAATCAATAGGAGTCACAAGGTTAGACTAGCCCAAATGGACAAAATGGCACTATTTAGAAGGCTCACAGTAGGGTTTCTAGCCCCTGTGGTGCTGTTAGGCATACTTACTGGCCCAGCTCAGGCTGCTAGCCCACTGAAGATCACCGACATCTATAACCCGCTAAAAGTGCTTAGAGCAGACCTTGATTTGCCTTCAGCATCGGTGTCCTCTCTGAACAACTCAGCCACCTTCAAGGTCTATGTGCCAGGCACCCTAACCTTGAGCGTTGATGGCAAATCCAGTGGAGTCCAGGAGATCACCATCAGGCTCAAAGGTTCAACTTCAATGTATAAGTTGGATGAAACCCCTAGCTTCAAGATCAAGTTCAAGAAAGGCCCAACTGGTCTTGGTTACCTTGGGCTTAGAAGACTCACCCTCAATGGCATGGTTCAGGACAACAGCAAAATACATGAGTTTGGTGCATACAACCTTTTCAATGCCATGGGGATACCTGCTTCTAAAACCGGTTGGGCAAGGCTATACATCAACGGTGTTGATCGAGGTCTTTATGTCAACGTAGAACAACCTGATCAAGTCTTCATGGCTAAGAGGTTCAAAGACATAACTCAACACGTTTACGAAGGTGTTGCCAGAAGAGATTTGCAGCTAGGTAATGACAATGGTGATGCAACAACTGGAGCATTCCTAGTTGACTACGGTTGGAAAGTAACACCAAATAAGAATGACCTCACCAAGCTCATTGACTATGCCAGTGACTGGGAAGATAAGACTTGGTATCAAGGATTACTTACCGTTACTGACAGAGCACTATTGATTAGAGCTTTTGCTGTTGAGAATTTCTTAGGACACTGGGACTCATACACAGGTCCTGGCATCAACAACTACTACCTCAGAAGCAACACCAGAAATAAGTTCACATACATCCCTTGGGGCGTTGACCAAACCTTTGGTGAGAATCGTGGCACAGAAGTTTTAGGTGACACCTTCAATCTTCCACTTCTCTCAGATAGCTCACCTCACCCTTGGTCAAGAAGCATGAACAGAGGAAAACTTTACGTTCAGTGCATTAATTACAAACCTTGCCGAACTCAATACCTTCTTGAACTAAAAGCAGTTTCAGCTATGGCAACCAAAATTAAGCTTGGCACTCAGATGAGAGCAGCTGCGGCTGTTATTGAACCTGTGCTAGCAGTTCAGTATGCCAATGATCAAGAAACTCTAACCTTGGCGCATAATGAGCAAAAAAGATCGATCGCATACATAGCTAGACGTCAGGCTGAAGTCAAAGCCTTACTTGCTAACTACAAGATCAAATAACGCCAGCTAGTTTCATGGTCAGTCCTAAGACCACAATTCCACCAACTCGATAAAGCCAACGTAGTCCTGGTTTCTTCAGCGGTCGTTCTTCTCCGTCTTTACCCTCGCGACCAAATAGCCCAACAACACCAACTAAGAACATTGGAATTGGCATGAGCATAAATGACCACTGTGAGTAGTCAGGGTTCTTGCCGAGCCAACCTGAAATAAAAGTTGAGGTGTATCCAGCAACCACAAGGCTAAAGGCAAGGCCTGGTAAACCAGTTGGAATCAACTTCCAGATAAATGTTGAGTTAGGCAACTTATCTGAGAACCAGCCAAGAACGTTAGGCAAGATGAAGATTATGCTACCAACCCATACCTGCCAGGTGTTACCCATGAAAGCAGCTGTTACAAATACGAACATGCCAAGGCGCAATGCTGTTGAAAGATACTTCTGCAACTGAGATGTTCCAGGCACTTCGGTCGGGTTGATCTTGTCTAAGCGAGATGAATATCCTCTTGCTGCAATCTCTTCAAAAACAATTCTGATTGCGATAGCAACGGATAGGTAGAAACCAAAGTCAGCAACGTGGTTGGCTGCTTGAAGTGTTTTACCAGCAAGGGCAGGAAGAGTTGACACCATAGAAGAAACAGTCCAACCAGTAAAGAAGACAAGAACTGCTAGGTCAACAAATCTCTCCCAGAAATAACCAAAGTTAGTTTCAAAGTGTTTACGGATCTGTCTGAAGGCAACAGCTATAAGCGCTGGTCCAAAGCCAAGTAGTAAGACACCGAGCATCATTCTGATATCTGCTGTTGATTCAATTCCGTAACTGTCAATCATGCCGATGACAAATATCAGTGTCGCTAACATTCCTGCAAAAGCATCAAAGATACCCAACACAGCGATAGCAATAAAGATTTGCCATGACGGTGGGCTCAACTCAACCGATGGCTCAGAAAGAGCGATAGTTGCTAAGGCAATACCGGCCACTGGGAAAGCAAGCCAAGCTGAACCAAAGATGGCTCTAAGGTAAGCACCATCGTTGACCACCTTGGAAAGAATTGGTGAGAACTTAGCCAAACGAACAGTCAGGTTATGGGTGAACTTATCTAAGAAGGTAAATAACCCTAATTTGAATACTGGGATTCGATCTCCCCAACCGACATGGGTAGCGGTGAAGGCTTCAACTTCTGCATCGAGGGTTGAAATAGATCCATTGCTGGTATCAGTATTCTGATCGCTTGATTCAGAGGAAGAACTAGGTGTTGAGCCACCAGCAGAAGAACTACTAGCTGGAGCTGTTCGAGAACTTGCTCCACCACCGGATGAAGAACTCGCACCAGCAGCACCAGATGCAGCAGCCGCTGCTCCGGCTGCAGCTGCTGCAGCAGCAACAGTTGAGACCACAGCAACAGCAGTTGTTGTGGTTTGAGCAACCGCTGCAATTGCAGCTGGGCTACCAAGAGGATCAAATGGAACGCTAGGTGCGTTGTCATCACCGGTAGCACCGATAGCTGGGTTCGCTACTGGCTCACCAACATTGAGTGTTGGTAGAGCAAAATCTAGAAGGTTAGCTAGTGGGCTATCTGTTGGTGCTGTGATTTCATCAACCACAGCAGGAACACCGTTAGCGCCAGGAACTGCACTGATGGTGATATCAATCTGTTGAGCACTCAGGTTTGTTTGCTCGTTTGTAACAGCACGTGACCATCTGCTCGCTGCTGACTTACCGAAGTTGTGCTTCAAAGACATGTTGGTGACAACATCTTTACCAACAAGAACTAG
>JBBAMM010000001.1:48805-54925 GCA_040402475.1 Rhodoluna sp. | reverse complement strand
CGAAGTTGTGCTTCAAAGACATGTTGGTGACAACATCTTTACCAACAAGAACTAGACGTATCTTGTATTCACCTTGAACCGCAATTCCAAAAGCATCAGCACTAACGGAATTCCCCTTGAAAGAACTTCTGCCTAGGTACTGCCATAAGTTACCAGTTTGGATAAATGCAACAACATCTGAAGCTGCTGCAATCTCAGGACTAACTGTTAGACCTAGATCGATTGATGAACCGACCTCAACTTCTTGGTTTGAAGTGTGTGCTATTTGATCTGCAGCGGTGGCCTGAGTGAGGTCAGTGACTAGGTTAATAGTTGGGGCTCCAGCCATAGGAGCATAGATACCAGCAGCTTCAAGCGCATCCTGTGTTGCTTTATCTAAGACACCAAAAACACTTGGCACAGGATCTTTGAGGAACTGGTCTGGAATCTCACCTGGGATTACCTGGGCTGTTGTTTCTGCACCAGTCTTATCTAGAAGATCTGTGGCTATGTCTGCTTCTGGGCCACGGTTACCAACAGCATCGCTATAAGAGTTCTTTAGAAGAACAAGACCATATGTTCCATCGGTGCAGTTATCTAAAAATACTTGGTAATACTTGCCGCTACCAATGACTGTTCCAATTTTGCAGTTCTTACCTGTGCCATTGCCAGGCTTGAAACTTTTGGCGGTTAGGCCTTGAGCTTCTTCATCGAAGCGAACATCAAAGACATGCGAAGCTGCTTTGATAGTGCTGTCTTGAATCGAGATAGTTGCAACCGGTGCGCTTTGGTCAATGACGATTGGCTCACTGGAAGCATCAAAAACTGTTGCTATAAGTGTTCCGTTAACTGTTGCATTGTTATCAGTTGGTGCAACAGTGAAACTATATGTGTAAGGAGCCTTAGTTGGTTTCTTAGTTATGGTTTTCTTGAAGGTGTTATCTTCGGTTGCAGTTCCAGAGAGTTTGATGTCATCTGCACTGAAGGCTCTATTTGATTTAAGAGTTAGTTCAAAAGAAATCGAGCTAGATGAAGTTGGGTTTGAGCCAAGCACTTGGATACCCTGAGCACCTTCAATAAGTGTGTAACGGATGATAACTTTTCCGGAACCATCTGCGTCGGTGTAATTACTTGTAGTTACTTCTTTACCGGCAGGAGTGTTAGTTCCAGCTGAGCCACCGTAACCAGCTGATTCACGATCACCATTAGTTGCAGGATAAAGTTTTCCTCCCGCACCACCTTTAACGCCGGCACCGCCGCCGCCGCCGCCTGCACCATCACAGAAAATTGCACAGGTTGAACTTAGGCCGTTGCCACCTGCGGTGCTCTCGGCATAAAACGCTTGGGTGTTGCCAAAAGTAGAACCATTACGCGAGTTAGCAGATCCACCACCGCCACCAGCACCAGCAGCAACGTACTGCTTACCGTTGATTTCGATGACTGTTGCAGCTCCACCGCCACCACCTGCGCCAGAAGTTCCAGTTGGTCCAGTGTCTCCACCTCGACCACCGTTGAGGTTAGCTGAAAAAGTTGATTCTCCACCTAGACCACCACCAGATTTAGATACGCCAGTGGCTCCATCGCCACCTTTACCACCAGGGTAAATATTGATGGTTTTACCCGAAAGATCATTGAATGTAAGCACTAAATGACCCACATCGCTACTTAGAGCAACGGTGCAACCAAGGCCACAATCAAGCCCACCAGAGCCTCCAGCGGCCCCAAAAACCTCAAACTGAACCTTTCCTAGCCCTGCTGGAACCTTGAAATCATTAGACCCATCTGAGTAACTAAAGCTCTTTTGACAGTAGTCGCCAACTTGTTCAAAACCAGCAATACAGTTCTCAGCAGCCATCGACACTGGGCTGGCGGCCAGGCTAAAAACGCTGGCTAAACCAAAGGCTAAAAATGAGTTGAGCGCTTTAGTGAAACTGGTGCCCATAGAAACTCCATCTGATCAACTGTTGTCAGATTTCATCCTATTTATTGCAGAAAACCCTAAATGCCAGGAGATTCGCTTAAGCGAATACGTGATTTATAGCGGACTATGAGGCTTTTGCTAGAGCAGTTCGACTACTTAACTGCGTATTCAGAACAGACTTCAGTGACTTTGTCCTTAGCGGTAGCTGTCTGGACTTGATACTGAGTCAACGTTGCTTCGTCAACTTCTGTGTTCAGTAGCGCGTAGTACTGACGTGACACTGTTGAGAAATTAGTAAAAGCATTCTTCACTGCATCGGTGCCAGCGCCTTCACCGAAGACCATCAGTTGGGACAGGAACACCAAGACTTTCTCATCGGTTTCAGGTAGTTCTAAAGCCGCATAGTTTTTACACTGCGTTCTATCTAAAGATCGCTTAGCAGCATTTATTGAACCAAGAGAAACAGCAACAGCCAAAATAGTAACAACTGCACCGGCGTAAATGAAATATCTATTTCTAACTTTGTCAGTCACCTTGTCGACATCAGCAGCTGAACGAATGATCAATGCAGCTAGAACATTGAGAGCAACAGCTAGGAATGTGCAGAGGAAAATCACAACTAGTAACTCTGGTTTGGTGAAACGGAACAAACGATAGAAAGCGCCTAACACTTCAAAATAGTTTCTATCTGAGTACTTGACGGCGATTGGGATGCTCAAGAGAAAAGGCATTACCAGCAATAAACCAGCTGGAATCAGAGCTAACCAAAACTTCACTCTGAAGTTCATTTTTGTTGCTGTGAGACCTGCAGTGATTAGGTTCAAGATGAAGAAGATCAAATACAAAGCAACGAAGCTCTTCAGTTCTATGCCGTATTCGGCATACTCAGTTGTGTTTAGAACACCTAGATATTCCCCGAGCGGAAGCCAATAGCTGATAGGCCAAAAGATTATGGCTGAAGCTAGCCCTAGTAAAAGGGCTGCCCTGAACTGTCGAATACGATTTAGCACTTTTGTTCTCCTAAAGACACGTTGAGTTAAGCCTAGCCTGACTAGAAACTGGCAGAATAGGCGTGATGAAAGACTTAACTGGTAAAACCGCCCTAATCACTGGAGCTAGCTCAGGACTAGGCGAAAGCTACGCTCTGGAACTAGCTGACCGTGGGGCCAAGGTTGTCCTGGTGGCTCGCAGAGCAGACCGCCTCAGGGGTCTAGCTGACCAAATAGCCTCTAAGCACGGCATCTACGCTGCCACAGTACTTCCAATGGATCTAAGCGTCAAAGACGCTGCCTCAACGCTTGCCAAAGTCCTCAAAGGCCGTGGCACCCAAGTGGACATTCTGGTCAATAATGCTGGCTTTGGTCACACCATCGACTTCATTGATGAAGACAACAAGTCCATTGTTGATGAACTGACAGTAAACGTGCACACCCTGGTCGAGCTAACGCATGCTTTCCTACCTGGCATGGTTGAACGCAAAGACGGTATCGTGATCAACATCGCCTCAACCGCAGCCTTCCAGTCTTTGCCATACATGGCTGTCTATGGAGCTACTAAAGCTTTTGTACTTTCCTTCACTGAAGCTCTCTGGGGTGAAACCAGAAGAACTGGAGTAAAGGTTCTAGCTGTTTGCCCAGGACCTACCGCAACAGAATTCTTTGATGCAGGTGGAAGCTCTCCTGCACTTGGCAAGATGATTCGCAGTCGCGAAGACGTAATTAACACAACGTTCAAAGCTCTAGAGAAGAAAAGATCGCCTGGTTCTGTAATTGATGGTGGCGTAAATAAAGTCACAGCCATATCAAGTAGATTCTTCACCCGTAGATTTGCAATCAAGCTTGCTGCCAGGGTCATGAACCCTAATAAGAAGGGCTAGTAGTTCGCTTCGATACTAAAAGCATTTGATAATGCGCGATACCAAGCGCTATCGGGTAAATCAAATCTCTGCCAGCTAGCATCCGGGTCTTTGATTTCCATAGTCGTAGACCCACCACCATCAAGCAATACTGCATCGGTAGCACCTAGCGACATCAGCCATTTCGCCATTTGATCCGCGGTTGAACCACCTTGGCGCATTCCCATATCTGCTGCATCTGCACCACGACTTGAAGCCATCAACCAAACTTGACCATCCTGGTTCCAGCCGATGGCAGAACGTGGACGGAACTCTTTACTGTGCATTGCACAAATCCAAACAAATTTGCCATTCTCAACAATTCTTGGACCGCGGCCACCTGCATTAATAAAGTTAGCTCCAGTTGAAGATCGGTAACCTCTCGAAATAGTGACAACATCGCCAGCTTTGAATCTAAGCGCAGCTGTTGCAGCGTCTCCCTTGGCTTGAAGGATATATCCACCAGCATCAACTTTGGTGAAATATCCCTGACGATACACATTACGAACAATTAGCTTTCCGGTTGAATCGGGAAGGATTCGAAGGGTAACCTTGCCAGATCTTGTTGTATCTGAATATTCGCCGTCAAATAATGTTGCGCCGGTAGCACTTAGCGGACCGAAGTTATAGGCATCTATCGAAACTGTATTTGTTGCACTTGAAATACTTCCCGCAGGGGCCACGTTATCGGCAGCCATTCTGGTTTCAAACTGTGGTGCAGGAACAAGGGAAACTCTGGCACTTTTCTTCAAAGCAAACTTGGCAAAAGTTGCAGCATATTTACCTCTAACCTGAACAACCGTTCCTAACTTCTTTGAAACAGCTGCGCCGTTTGGGTAAACCTTATAAATCTTGCCGCTCTTAATCACAATGGTGACCTGCCCCTTAGGCGTCACATCGTGAATAAATCCCTGCCCATAGACCACTATCGAGTCATTACCTGGCTTTAATTGGTTCACTCCAGTCACCAGATACTTCTTATTAGCGACAGTCACAGTCCCTGTTCCGCGGTAACCCTTACTTGGAACTACTGTTCTCTTGATTAGGCCAACCACTCCGGTTGTGCCAGGCGGGGAATAGATCATACGGCTGTCTTCAAGCATCGCATTCCAAGGACCATTGCCATCGAAATAATCTCCATTGAGTGATGCAATCGCCTTTTCCCCTGTGACCGAAAGCATTCTCAGATCCTGAGTTTCGGGAATACTCCAATGCAGAATTCCAAAAGAGATATTTCGCAGGTTTCCAGTGGCAACAGAGACTCTGGTTCCCAAAGGTGAAAGAGAAGCGTTAGTGGCATCCGATCCTGGTTGCCATTGCCAAGCTTGAGCCGAGACTCCATAGTCCAAAGATTTGGACTCAACTAAATGAGCAGGATTCAGAGCTGGCGTTGATATGCAGTCAGAATTAGCTGCATTAGCACTTACCGCTCCGGTTAGAACGAGCAGGGCAACGGAAGCTACTGCAATGCCACGAAATGTTCTTCGCATGCCTCACCACCGTTTCCTAATTCTTAATAGAAGCCTATAAGGGCCTGAAGGTAGGCTCTAGTTATGTTAACAAAGCGTTTAGCCAACCGTCTAGCCGTTTTGATTATCATCGTCATGGCTGGGAGTTCGCTGAACTCAGGTATAGCCCAAGCAACCCCAAACTACATTGAAGGCACCGACGCAGGCGCGGTGATCTTCAACCCACTTCAAGTCAGCAGAATCTCTTTGAAGATGTCCGATTCCGATTACAACTCGATGCGGTGGCCCAATGTCAGCTGGGATAACGAAGGTGATTGGCGGGAGACCCAGATGCGGTTCACGATGGGGTCTAAAACCTACGGACCTTACCGAGTTGGTGTTCACCTCAAAGGAGCTTGGGGTTCCTGGCGAGACATAACTGGCAAAGCTGCTTTCAAAATTAAAATGGATGCCTTTGTGAAAGGCCAATCTCTCTTTGGCATTACCAAAATGACTCTAAACAACATGGTGCAAGACAGTAGCTATATTCACGAGGTGCTCACATACCGGCTATTCAGGGCAGTCGGTGTTCCAGCTCCAAGAACAGGTTTTGCAGATGTGACACTAAATGGCATTGACTATGGTCTTCATCTAAATGTTGAAACAGTAAATCCCGAGATGCTAAAACGCTGGAACATAACAAGCAGTCAGATGGTCAAAGGTGCCGTGCCGACCTTCCCTGACTTCTGGCCCGGTGTTGAGCCTAATTTTGCTATTGAGAGCGGGATAAAAACCTCATACACAATGCTCACAAAATTAATTCACGCCAACCAACTAGAAGGCGATGCTTGGTGGGATGAAATACAAAAAGTTGCCGA
>JBBAMM010000001.1:45604-48705 GCA_040402475.1 Rhodoluna sp. | reverse complement strand
ACGCCAACCAACTAGAAGGCGATGCTTGGTGGGATGAAATACAAAAAGTTGCCGACATAAAAGAAATGACTCTGGAGTGGGCAACAGAAATATATACAGGTCACTGGGATGGTTACGTCCGTAACAGGAACAACTACTTTGTGAACTTTGATGACTCTGGTAAAGCAATCATGCTCCCTTGGGGAACCGATCAAACTTGGAATGGTTCATACAGCTACTTTGAGTCAGCAGGACTAATGCTGAACAAATGCTTTGGTTCAACAGAATGCACTGAAATGTATCAGCAATCAATGGCTAGAGTAGCCAACAAAGCCAAAGCCCTAGAACTACCTCAGATGGCTGCAAGAGTTAGTTCTGCCATCAGAAATTCGGTGACTGAAGATGCTTTCGGTCCAGGCCTAGATAATGCCCAAGGCGCACAAAGCTGGACTGTGATGCAATTGAATTCACAGCAAGAGCTCTTATCATCCATGACCACACCATGGGACACGAGCCTAAGACATGTCTCTATCAACGGGGTCAAACGTGATGCAGATACTGTGATTACCCTTGAGCCTGGCACCAGGAGCGTCAGGCTTGGTCTCTTCCCTAGCCAGACTGGTGCAACTACAGCCATACAGCCAATAGGCACTTTCAAAGCAGGTCTGAATTCAGCTTATGTCAGGGTGATCTCTGCAGATGGCATGCACAACAACATTGAAAAGATACTGTTCTACGTTCTAACAAAGAGATCTAACGTAACCAAGGTAAGTTTCACACCAGGTAAAGCCACCCTGACTGCCGCTGGTATGAATACAGTAGCTGTCCTCGCGGCAATGTATTTAGGCGCAGACAACCTAACCCTTACGCTAAGTCTGAACAAAAACCAAACAGGAGCTAAGACTCTTCTCGAACAAAGAACGTTAACTCTTTTAGCTGCACTCAAGCAAAATGGCATAGTGCCGGTTAAGGTAACAAAGATTCTAACCAGAGCTGGCTCCCCGAACACATTCACAGTAACTGGTAGTTACCGAAACTGATCTCCCGTTAAAGCAAAATGCCTCGGGCTTCCCAGAGGCATTTCACAATTCATTTATTAGTAGTAGTAAATAACTACTGTTGTACCCTTTTGGGTCGAGGCACCAGCAATTAGGTCATACTTCAATGTCTTCAAGCCAGTTACCTTTACAGCAGCCTTGTCAGATGTCAAGTACTTCTGAATAGCAGCTGCACGAGCAGGACCAGCTGTTGGCTTGTCCTTCTTGATCAGGAAGTTATTGGTAATAGTTACCTTCACAACTTTTGCCTTAGCAGTTGTCAGCTTCTTGATTTCATCAGCAAGTACTTTGTTACCAGCCTTGTTAGCCTTAGCGTCAACCGCAACGATACCTACCTTAGGGAAGCCAACCACGATGGTGTGGACATCCTTAGGAACAACAACGGTAACGCTATATGCCTGAGTTGAACCATCTTCAGCGGTAACAGTAATTACAGCGGTGTTAAGGCCAATTAGTAATTCGTCAGTACCTGAAACTTCAAAGGTTGCAAATTCACTGTTAGTTTCAGCATCTAGTTCTGCAGAGGTATCACCCTTAGCAACAACATAGGTTGAACCAACTGGAACTGTAACTCCGTTGATCTTGAAAGCCTTCAGGGTCTTGTCACTTGAAAGTGCAACAGGAATAGTAACGGTGTAGGTAACCGGTTCAGCGTTAGCATCACCTGGGGTGATAGTAAAGGTGATTGCGTTATCTCCAGTAACCAGACCAGCCAGGTTCCAAGTGTTAGCAGCTGCTGCCTTAGTAACTACTACATCTCCAGCATCGAACTCAATCTTGGTACCGTTACCGCCACCAACTGCATAAGCAACTGTTGGGTCAACAAAAATGGTGGCAGTTGTGGTTCCGTTAGCAAGCTGAGTTGCAAGAGTTCCCGCGTTATCTGCGAGAGTAATTACGCTGGTGTTCACCTTAACTGTTTTCACAGTTGCGTCAGCACCACCAACATAAACCTTTACGGTGTATAGCTTTGCAAACTCCGTACCAGCAGCTGGAACAACTTCAATCTCAATTTCATTGACACCCTGTTCAACACTGAATTGACGAGGAGCAGTTGGCCAAACGGTCTTATTGTTCACGAAGACATCTGCACCTGCATCCTGCGCTACAACTCCAACTGTGATTCTGGTAGTTGAAAGTGGAACGTTGTAGAAGCCTGTGGCATTGTTGATAAGTTCTGGATCGATGGCCTCACCATTGATGCTTACAGCGCCATCTTCGGCCAACTCAGCGTTCTGGCTTAGAGCTAGAACAGTCAAAGTAACTGTGTAGTCAGCGGTGTCTCCGTTAGCAGCAGTAACAGTAACAACCAAGTCATTGTCACCTTCAACTAGCGCTGTGGTCTTACCATCTCCAGCGATTCTGTATGTGGCGCCAGCATCAGTTACGGTGAACTTAACGTTTACTCGAGTTGTACCCGATGCCAACGGTACGTTGTCTCCATCATTAACTTCCGCACCATTGATTTCAAACAATGAGTAGCTTGTGTCGTCAGAAAGTTCTGGAACCATAACAGTGACTGTGTAGTCCGCTGTGGTTTCACCATCAGCAGCAGTCACAGTAACAGTAACTGTGTTCTCACCAGGAGCAAGATCAGTGTTTCCTTCAACAGCAAAAGTTGCGTAAGGGTCAGTTGTAACTACCTGCACTAGAACAGCCTGAGTCCCTAGCCCAACATTTACATCCCTTGCTAGACCATCTTGACCAGCAACTGTAATCGAGTTCACGCCAACTTCGTTGGAGAGAACAACTTCTAGAACAGTCACAGTGATCTCAACGTCAGAAGTAGTCTCACCATCAGCAGCAGTAACAGTAACAGTCACAGTGTTCTCACCAGCAACAAGCTCAGTGTTACCTGCAACAACATAAGAAGCAAAAGGATCAGTAGTAACCGCAATAACAGCTGCAGCACGAGTACCAGCAGGAAGTGTTACAGAACCACCAGAAGCATCCTGGCCGCCAACAGTAACACTCTCAAGAGAAGTATCTGTTCCAAGAACAACTTCCTCAACAGTCACAGTGATCTCAACGTCAGAAGTAGTCTCACCATCAGCAGCAGTAACA
>JBBAMM010000001.1:41849-45504 GCA_040402475.1 Rhodoluna sp. | reverse complement strand
AACAGTCACAGTGATCTCAACGTCAGAAGTAGTCTCACCATCAGCAGCAGTAACAGTAACAGTCACAGTGTTCTCACCAGCAACAAGCTCAGTGTTACCTGCAACAACATAAGAAGCAAAAGGATCAGTAGTAACCGCAATAACAGCTGCAGCACGAGTACCAGCAGGAAGTGTTACAGAACCACCAGAAGCATCCTGGCCGCCAACAGTAACACTCTCAAGAGAAGTATCTGTGTTCGGAGCCACATTGAAAATCAAACGGTAGGTTTTGACCGAAGTGTCCTGAGCAGTCACATTAATTCGGACGATGTTCTTACCGACAACAAGTGCATCCGCACCAACGATTTCAACAGTGGACAGATTGGTGGTCGCTTCTGCTACTACCTCAACAGAAGTAGTTCCGTTCTCTAGATCAAAGCTGTCGCCATCTGCAACATCGCTGCCGTCATACTGGAACAAAGCCAAGCTGGTGTCATCGTTTGCTAGGACTCTAAGAGTTACAGCGTATGTGGTTGAAGTGCCATCTTCAGCAGTAACTAGAACGCTAAGGTCGTTATCTCCCAGTTGCAGGTTGTTACTACCAGTAATAGAAACAGATGCGCCGGCATCGCTAGGGATAGCAGTAACAGCAACTGCTGTTGTGCCTGAAGGAAGAATTACAGTTCCACCGTCAGTTACGCGAGCACCAGAAACCTTGAAGACAACCAAAGAGCTGATGCTTGATGGTGTCTGAACGTTTAGGGTCACGTTATATGTTGCAGCAGTTCCGCTTAGAGAGGTAACAGTGATGGCAAGGGTATTTGCTCCAGCCTGAAGACTGGTTGAACCGCTAACACTTACTGAAGAGGTTGGGTCGCTAGGTGTGGCAACTACTGAAACAGCAGTTGTGCCCGGCTCTAAGTAAAGACGACCACCATTACGAACAGCCTGTCCATTTACAGTGAAAGTTGCCAATGCAACATCGCTTGATAGAGCTAGGACTCTTACCTTGAAGGTGTAAGCGTGAGTGGTTGTGCCATCTTCAGCAGTAACTGTCACAGTAACTGTGTTGTTACCTGTAAGTAGGTTTAGCGCTCCGGTTACTACACTCGTAGCATTGACATCACTGGTAACAGCTTCGACTGTCACCGCAGTAGTCAAAGGTGCAACTTCGACTGTTTGACCAGCTGAAATAGTAGATCCATTTACCTTTAGGCTTGACAGTGTTGCATCAGTCGAGAAGCCAGGTGCCTGAGTAGTAACGAACACATCTACTGTGTAAATACCAGTGGTAAGGCCGTCTGAACCAGTGACAGTAACAACTACATCGTTATCTCCGCTTACAAGCCCTGAATCACCTGTAACAACTGCATTAGCAGCGTTGTCAGTAGGTGTCGCAACAACTGTCACCGAAGTGGTCCCGTTAGGAACAATCAGAACATCGCCGTCCTCAACCGCGCTGCCATTGATCTCAAATGTTGAAAGTGTTACATCAACACCTGATGCATTAGCTGCTGAGAGCCCATGCACTGGTAGAACAATAAGTAGCGCTGCGGTTAGAACCGTTAGCAACTTTTTAACTGTCATTTTCATCGTTCCCTTATTTGTCTCTGGGTTCTTCATTACGCTCTCACCTTCACTACGTAGCTCTGGCTAGTGCCGTCGGCTGCAGTCACTGTAACTGTCACAGTGTTCTCTCCAGCGACAATGTCACGACCAGTGATACTTACAGAAGCACCAGCATCGTTAGCCTGAGCTGATACGTGAAGCTTGGTAGTGCCAGGCAGAACTCTCAACTTAGACTTACCAATCATGTTGAAGCCTTCAATTGTGAAGCTCTTCAAGCTGGTGTCAGCTGAGAGCGCTGGAACTATCACATTGATGTGGTACTCGGCAAAATTACCGTTTTGTGCAGTCACTCTGATCACTACATCGTTATTTCCAGCAACTAGGTTCGTGTTGCCTGAGTAGCTTACGTTTGCTGTTGCAGCGTCTGAAGCCTGAGCAATTACTTCAGCGTATCTTGCACCAGCTGTAACAGTGTTATTGCTGTTAGCTAGAACGCTGAAACCGTTCAGATAGATCATGGCCAAGCCAGTGTTACTTGATAGTGATGCAACAACTACCTTCACTGTGTAAACACGCACTGTCTTGCCATCAGCAGCTGCAACAGTAATTGTTACTGAGTTATTGCCAGCGGCAAGGTTCTTGTTTCCTTCAACCTTGTAAGTCGCTGACTCATCTTCAGTAGCAGCAATTACGGCTGCGAACTTAGAACCAGCAGGAAGAGTGATTGTAGGCTCAGCAACAGTTAGATCAATGCTTGATCCACCAACAACTAAGCTCGTCAATTTAGCGTTACCAGGTAGACCACCAATACGGTAGGTAACTGTGTATTCACGAGTGTCACCGCTTGGTGCGGTCACAGTAATTGTGATTACGTTGTCGCCAAGAACTAGTTCTGTGTTACCAGTAACTTCAACAGTCGCATTTTCATCAATTGTTGTCACTTCAACATCAACTTCAGTAACTTCAAGGTCGGTAGTCAAGATAACGTCACCATCAAGTGCAGTCTCTCCGCCTACCAAGATCTCTGATACTCCGGTTTGAGTAGATAGCAAGACAACTACGTTGACTTGGTAAACCTGTACGGTCTCACCATCAGCAGCTGTAACAGTAACCTCGATTACGTTATCGCCACCAACTAGTGCATCTGCGCCAGTTACTTCTGCTGTTGCGTTCTCATCAGTAGGTGTTGCAATAACTTCAATTTCAGTTGTGTTAGCTGGAAGTTCAAGATCTGAACCATCTTCAACTGCAACCCCACCGATTGTAAATACAGAGAGCGAAGTGTCAGAACTTAGAGTCACTAGCAAGTTGACCTTGTATTCCTGAACTGTTTCACCATCAGCTGCAGTTACGGTAACAACTAGGTCGTTGTCTCCTGGCTGCAAGTCTGTGCCACCGCTGATCTCGAATGTAGCCTCTGGGTCAGTAGTTTCAACAAAGACCTCAACAGATATGGTGTAAGGGTCTAGAACATAGCTGTCGCCATCAGAAACTGCGTCGCCATTTACTGTGAACTCGTTCAAACTGGTGTCGAAGTTCAAGGCAACAACCAAAGTTATGGTCACAGTCTCGCTTGTTTCACCGTCAGCAGCAGTAACAACAACAGTCAAGGTGTTCTCACCAGGCTGCAACTCAGTGTCACCAGTAATCTCAACAGTCGCTTCAGCATCAGTAGGTGTAGCAACAACCGTTACTTCAGTTGTTCCATACTCAAGAGCAACACTGTCACCATCAGCAACTTCAACGTCATTTACGGTTAGCAATGACAAAGAAGCATCATTGTTCAAAGGGACAACAACAGTCACTGTGTAATCAGCAGTGGTCGAACCATCGGCAGCAGTAACAGTTACAGTCAAGGTATTTTCACCAACAACCAAGTCAGTGTCGCCAGCAACTTCATAAGAAGCTTCAGGGTCAGTTGTCTCAAAAGCAACTTCAACAGAAGTTGTCAAAGGCTCGACAGTTACACTGCCGCCGTCTTCAACATCTTCACCGTTTACCTGGAAGCTTGCGAAAGTAACATCATTACCCAAAGCAACATTCAACACAATGCTGTATTCAACAACAGTGCCATCCTGAGCAGTAACAGTAACAGTCACAAGGTTCT
>JBBAMM010000001.1:37415-41749 GCA_040402475.1 Rhodoluna sp. | reverse complement strand
TTACCTCAGTAACGCCATACTCAAGATCAACAACATCACCATCAACAACATCAACCTCATTCACAGTAAACACCGCAAGAGAAGCATCATCATTCAAAGCAACAACCAAAGTAACTGTGTAAGTAGCAACAGTCTCACCATCAGCAGCAGTAACAGTAACAGTCAAAGTATTCTCACCAGGCTGTAGCTCAGTGCCACCACCAACAACAACATCAGCATCAGCATCAACAGCAGTAGCAACAACATCAACCTCAGTTGTTCCATACTCAAGCGCAACACTGTCACCATCAGCAACATCAACACCATTTACCTGGAACGCTGAAAGCTCAACATTGTTACCAGCAGGAAGGTTCAAAGTAACCACATAATCAACAGTGGTCGAACCATCAGCAGCAGTCACACTAACAGTCAAGGTGTTAACACCAACAACCAAGTCAGTGCCACCAACAACCTCGTAGGTAGCCTCAGGGTCAACAGTCTCAACAACAACCTCAACATCAGTTGTGTAAGGCTCAAGATCAACCACATCGCCACCAGCAACATCATTGCCATTCACAGTGAAAGTAGCCAACTCGACATTGTTACCCAAAGCCACGTTCAGCACCAAACTGTATTCAACAACAGTGCCATCCTGAGCAGTAACAGTAACAGTCACAAGGTTCTCACCAGCAACAAGCTCAGTGCCACCAACAACCTCAACAGTCGCATCAGGATCAGTAGCCTCAGCAACAATCTCAACATCAGTTGTGTAAGGGTCAAGCTCAATCACATCAGTGTCCTGAACATCAACACCATTAACCTGGAAGACCGCCAACGAAGCATCACTGTTCAACGCAACATTCAAAGTCACATTGTATTCAGCAGTAGTTTCACCATCAGCAGCAGTAACAACAACAGTCAAGGTGTTCTCACCAGAAACAAGCTCAGTACCACCAGTAACCTCGAAAGTAGCATCCGGATCAGTGGTCTCAACAACAACAGTTACCTCAGTAACGCCATACTCAAGATCAACAACATCACCATCAACAACATCAACCTCATTCACAGTAAACACCGCAAGAGAAGCATCATCATTCAAAGCAACAACCAAAGTAACTGTGTAAGTAGCAACAGTCTCACCATCAGCAGCAGTAACAGTAACAGTCAAAGTATTCTCACCAGGCTGTAGCTCAGTGCCACCACCAACAACAACATCAGCATCAGCATCAACAGCAGTAGCAACAACATCAACCTCAGTTGTTCCATACTCAAGCGCAACACTGTCACCATCAGCAACATCAACACCATTGACAGTAAACACTGACAGAGTAGCGTCGTTGTTCAATGGAACAATAACTGTCACGGTGTAAACAACTGAAGTCGAACCGTCAGCTGCAGTAACGGTTACAGTAACTGTGTTGTTACCAACGATTAGATCTGTGTCACCAGCAATTACATATGCGGCTTCTGGATCCGTGGTTTCGAAGGTTACTTCAACCGATTCAGTCAAAGGAGCAACAGTAATCTCACCAGCGTCGTCAACATCTTCGCCGTTGATTTGGAAGCTTGTGAAAGTGACGTCGTTACCCAAAGCAACGATCAGCGTAACTGTGTATTCCTCTGTTGTTTCCTTGTCGGCTGCAGTAACAGTTACTGTCACTAAGTTCTCCCCAGCAACAAGTGCATCTGCACCCTCAACAACGTATGTAGCTTCTGGATCTTCAGTCTCAACAGTTACTTCAGCTGACTCTGTGTAAGGGTCTAGGTTGAATGTTCCACCATCAACAACATCTTCGCCATTTACCTGGAAAGATGTAATGTTTGTGTTCACGCTGAACGCTACGAGCAAAGTAACTGTGTAAGTCTCTACTGTTTCACCATCGGCAGCTGTAACAGTTACAGTCAAGGTGTTTTCACCAGGAACTAGATCTGCGCCACCCTCAATATCTACAGTGGCCGCTGAGTCTGTTGCTTCCGCAACAACAGTCACTTCAGTGACTCCGTTTGCAAGGTTTACAGTCTGACCATTCTCAACAGTTTCACCATTTACGGTGAATGTTGCTAGAGATGCATCCTGCAAGTTAGGGAAGACAACGTTTACTGTGTAGGTGCTAGTTGAGCCATCTTCAGCTGTAACAACCACCTTAACTTCGTTACTTCCGAAAACGAGTCCGGTTGTGCCAGTGATGGCAACGTCAGCATTGCTATCAGTTGCAAGAGCAACAACAGAAACGTAGTTCTTTGTTCCGTCAAGTGTGACTGTTGCGCCATTTTCAGTGTCTGTGCCATCAATAGTGAAAGTCTTTAGAGTGCTGTCAGATGACAAGCTCTTCACGAATACTGTGAAGCTGTATTCCTTAGATGCGCTAGATGGAGCTGTAACGGTCACAGTTACAGTGTTCGAACCAGCTTCAAGATCTGTGTTACCAGATACCTCAACAGTTGCGTCGGTGTCTTCTGCTGTTGCAGTTACCTCAACACTTGTGGTTCCAGGGGCTACTTCAACATTTCCATCTACTTCAACTGCGTTTCCGTTGACGATAATGCTGCCAAGGTTTGTGTTGCTAGATAGAGGTGTGCGGTAGACGTTGATTGTGTATGTACGAGTTGTAACTTCGTCAGCAGCAGTAATTGTTACAACAACAGAGTTGTCGCCATAATCAAGAGAATCTGCACCAGTCACAGCGTAAGTTGCGTCTACATCTTCAGGAGTTGCCACTGCATTAACCGAAGTAGCAGCTGATCCAACAGTGAAGTTCAAGTCACTTAGAGATATGTCAGTTCCGTTGATAGAGATTGCTCTGGCGTCTGCATTGTTTGACTTAGCAACTCGAACAGTAAATGTGTACGAAGCTGTGTCACCATTAGCAGCTGTAACAACAACAGTTACAGTGTTGTCGCCTGTAGTCAGGCCGGTGTTGTCTACAACTTCAGTTGTTGCAGCTACGTCTTCAGCTGTAGCAACAACCTCAACCGAAGTCACGCCGTATGCAACTTCGAAGATACATGAGCCAACGCAAGCATTGCCATTGATAGTAATTGATTCAAGGTTGGTGTTACCTGATAGAGCTTCAGCTCTAACAACAGTTACTTCGTAGACCTTGGTGTCACCGTTTTCTGCAGTTACTCTTACCTGAATGGTGTTCGAACCAACATTCAATGCGGTTGAGCTAATAACTTCAGCGGATGCAGCTGCGCTTGATGTTTCAAATTCAATAGCGGCTTCAGTTACAGCGTTAGCCACGTTGATAGTTGAATTAGCAAGTGCGTCCTGGCCATTGATTGTCAAAGATGCTAGATCTTTGTCGTCAGATAGAGCCAAAACGTTCACTGTAAAGCTGTATTCGGTGAAGCTGCCATTGGCGGCGGTTACCTTCACAGTCACAGGGTTTGGACCAACTGATAGAGCACTGTTTCCAGTAACTTCGACAGTTGCATCAACGTCTGTTGCAAGTGCAACAACAGTTACCGAAGTGGTTCCTGGCTCAACGTCGATAGAACCATCAACCTCAACAGAGGCACCGTTAGCTGTGATAGATGCTAGGGAGCTGTCTGATGAATAGGCTACTGAAACAGTGAATGTGTAGGAAGCTTCAACGCCGTTTTCTGCAGTAACAATGATTGTTACTGTGTTTGAGCCAGAGTTAAGGCCGGTTGCACCGGTCACACGAGCTGTCGCTTTGTTAGAGCTAGGGGTAGCAACAACAGTTACAGCTGAAGTGCCGTGATCTTTAGTCACTGTGCCATTAGCTTCAACTACAACGTCGTCAACTGTGATGGAAGACAAACCATTGTCGGCTGAAAGGCTAGGAACAGTAACAACAACCACATAATCCTGAGTAGAAGTGCCATTAGCAGCAGTAACAGTAACAGTCACATCATTAGCACCAGCATCCAAACCAGTGTCACCAGAAACAACATAAGTCGCATCAACATCAGCAGTAGTAACAATTACCGAAACCTCAGTTGAATCAACCGGAGCAGTGAACTCCAAGCTAGAAGTCACATCAGAACCGTTAACCGAAATAGCAGACACACCAGTATTAGAAGACTTAGCAACCTGGACAGTGAAAGTGTAAGTAGCAGCAAGACCAGACTCAGCAGTCACAGTAACAGTCACAGTATTAGAACCAGAAACTAGATCAGTATCACCAGAAACAACAACAGTTGCCTTATTAGAAGTCGCAGTAACAACAACAGTTACAGCTGAAGTGCCATAATCTTTATTCACAGTGCCACCAGCAACAACAGTGTCACCATCAACAGTGATCGAAGCCAAGCTGTTATCAGTAGAAGTCACAGGAACAGTAACAACAACCACATAATCCTGAGTAGAAGTGCCATTAGCAGCAGTA
>JBBAMM010000001.1:34032-37315 GCA_040402475.1 Rhodoluna sp. | reverse complement strand
CAGCAACAACAGTGTCACCATCAACAGTGATCGAAGCCAAGCTGTTATCAGTAGAGATAGTTGGAACATAAACGGTAATGACCGTGTCGGTTGTGCTTTCGTCTTGAGCGGTTACCGTGATGGTGAACTCGTTGTTTCCATCAATAACGGTTCCGTTTCCGCTTACTGTGTAACTAGCAAATGGGCTATCAAGGTCAACCAAAATTGTTGCTGTTGTAGTACCTGCTGGCACAGCCTTTAGAGTGCCGTAAACAGTTTCACCGTTTACGGTGATCCCGTTGATGGTCTTGTTTGAAGACGCAGCTATAACTTTAAGAGTCACAATGTGCTCGAAGGTTGCACCTGACTGAGCTGTAACAGTGACAGTAAGTGTTTGCTCACCTGTGCTTAGAGAATCAGCACCAGTAACAGTGAAGGAAGAAGTGTCTGCTGATGTTTCAGCTTCAACAGAAACACCAGTTGTTCCATATGCAAGTTCAATGACGTCAAGATCTGAAACAGAAGATCCGTTCACCTTGAAGCTGCTCAAGTCTGTGTTTGTGTTCGCAGCTGCAACAACTACCTTGAATGAATAGTCTGCGGTGGTGCCGTCTTCAGCTACTACGTGGATTGAAACAGTGTTGTTTCCAGTGCTTAGACCGGTTGTTCCACTGACAGTTGCAATCGCTGTGTTGCTTGAAGTGGTAGCAACAACTGTTACAGCAGTTGTACCGAATAGCGCGTTGTAAATACCAGTGCCATCTAGGTCACCTGAGAACGTTGAACCGTTGATCTTCACAGCTGAAAGAGTTGCATCGCTTGAAGGGACAGCAACGACTACGTTGATGTGGTAAACCTTGACGGTGCCATCATCAGCGGTAACAGTAACTGTTACATCGTTAGCACCTGGCTGCAGGTTGGTGTTACCAGCTGTAACTGCAGTTGAAAGAACGTCGTTGGTTACAACTTCAACAGAAACAGAGGTACGTCCTTGAGCAATGTTAACTGTCTGACCATCGGTAACTGTTGATCCATCAACCTTGAAAGTTGACAATGTTGTGTCATTAGAGAACTCATCGCCGGGAGCCGCAGCAACCTTGATGGTCAAGGTATAGGTAACTACAGTGGTTAGGTCGGCTGCAGTTACTGCAACAGTTATTGTGTTGTCTCCTGTGTGAAGAGCGCTATTTCCAGTGATGTCAACTGTTGCGGCTGGATCTGATGGCTCGGCAACGATGGTTACAGAAGTAGTTCCGTTGTCTACGTTTACAACTGAAGCGTCGGCAACATCGTCACCATTTACTGTGAACACACCTAGGCTGGCGTCGTTGTTCTTAGCTACAGCCAAGGTAACTGAGTAAACCTGAGTATCCCCGTTAGCAGCGGTTACGGTAACGGTCAAAGTGTTGTTTCCAGTGCTTAGGTCGATGTCACCAGCAATTTCGACTGTTGCCTCAACATCTGAAGGTTCAGCAATAACATCTACAGAAGTAGTTCCATAATCAAGGTTGACTGTGCCACCTGAAGTGACATCGTCACCATTAACAGAGAACACACCAAGAGTTGCATCGCCATTCTCGGCTACACGAAGAGTAACTGAGTAGGTCTGTGTGGTAGAGCTGTTAGCAGCTGTAACAGTAACTGTAAGAGTGTTATCTCCAGTAACTAGTGTGTTGTCGCCTGCAATTTCAACGGTCGCAGCAATGTCAGATGGTTCAGCAATCACATCTACAGAAGTTGTTCCGTAAGCAAGTTCGACTACCCCGTCTGCAACTACGTCGTCGCCGTTTACAGAGAATACGCCAAGAGAAGTGTCGTTGTTTTGGGCAACATCAACAGTTACAAGATACGTCTGAGTAGTTACATCATCTGCTGCAGTAACTACAACAGTTACAGTGTTTTCGCCTGATTCAAGACCAGTGTCACCAGTGATGTCAGCAGTTGCGCTGTCAGCAGCTTCTGAACCAATAACAGTAGGGGTTGCAACAACATCAACAGATGTTGTTCCGTAGTCAACGTTTACAACAGAACCATTACTTACTGCCTGGCCATCAACTGTGAACACAGCCAATGAGGTGTCCTGGTCAGCAGTAACCGCATAAGCCACAGAGGCAAAGCCACCAGCACCAGTTGTTGGCATGAGCACCATCAACAGAGCAGCAACAATTGAACTTGCCTTGAAGAGCTTTGAGTTCTTGAATGTTTTTGTCATAACTGTCTTCTTCATTTTCTACTTAGTTCCCTACGTTCACTGTCACTGTGTAAGTTGTTGAATCGCCACTTAGAGCTGTAACTGTGACGGTCAATGTGTTTGCACCGGCTTTTAGGTCCGACTTTCCAACAACTGCTACAGATGCCTTTGCATCCTCTGCAATCGCTGAGACGTGCAATCTTGTGGTTCCTGCTGCAACTGAGATAGATCCGCCATCGGTAACGGTTGTGCCGTTGATGGTGAAGGTACTCAGGTTGGTGTTGCTTGCAGGGGCTGCAACTACAACTTCGATTGTGTATGTAGCTGATGCACCGCTAGGAGCAGTAACAGTTACTACAACATTCTGAGATCCAGTTACAAGGCTTGTGTTACCAGAAACAGTGAACTTCGACTCTTCTGATTCAAGAACAGGGACAACTGATACACGAGCAGTTCCGGCAGCCACGTTGACGGTTGCGCCATCAACAACCAATTGCTCTGCGACTGTTAGTGAAGTCAGGTTGGTGTTGCTTGATAGAGCCTTAACACTGACAGTTCTTTCGTAGCTGTTGGTGGTAGTGCCATCTTCGGCGGTTACGGTGAAGGTCACAGTGTTTGTGCCAGTCCTTAGACCTGATGCACCCGAGATAACCAGGGTCGCCTTTGAATCAGCAGTCTTAGCACTTGCAGTAACACCAGTTGTTCCTGCTGGCAATTCAATAACTGTTGCAGAATCAGAAACATCAACACCGTTGATGGTCCAAGTTCCAGCAACTGTGCTTAGATCTGCGTTTGTGCTACGAGCAGCAACGTTTACAGTCACGTTGTAATCCTGGACGTCACCATTAGCAGCTGTCACACGAACACGAACAGTGTTTGCGCCAGCATTTAGTGCAGTGTTACCGGTCACTTCAACCTTCGCACCTGAGTCGTTCGCTACGGCAACAACAACAACCGACTTAGAACCAACAGGTAGGTCTAGTGAAGTAGGTGATGTGGTTCCGTTGACGGTAAATGTCTTCAAAGTTGTGTCACTGGAAAGCGGAGTGACATAAACGCTAATCAAGATCTGACGAGTTGAAGCATCAGCAGCAGTAACAGTCACAGTCACAG
>JBBAMM010000001.1:15605-33932 GCA_040402475.1 Rhodoluna sp. | reverse complement strand
CCTTCAAAGAAGACAACGCAGTATTGCTAGATAGCGGAGTGACATAAACACTAATTGCGATTTGACGGTTTGTTCCATCGGCAGCGTTCACAGAAACGTTTACTGTGTTGCTTCCTGAAGCAAGTGTGGTTCCAGTCACCTGGAATGTTGCTTCTGGATCGCTAGTAACAACCTTTACAAGAGCCTGACCAGTCTTAGCCGGAAGGGTAATTGTGCCGCCTGGAAGAGCGTTCTGGCCATTGACAGACAAAATGGTCAAGTCAGTGTTAGAAGCCTTCTTGACCGAAACAAGAATTGCATACTCTCTAGTTGCACCGTTAGCTGCAGTTACCTTCACTGACAAGCTGTTTAGACCTGTACGAAGTGCACCGTTACCAATTACAGAAGCCTTAGCAGCTGAGTCACTTGGGACAGCAACAACATCTACTGCACGAGTTCCGAATGCAACTTCAATCAACTGAGAGTTGTAAGTTTCACCGTTTACAGTGAATGTCTTTAGAGAGGTGTCGTTTGACAGGCTCAAAACCTTAACAGTCACTGTGTAAGTTGTTGAAGTTCCGTTACCAGCAGTTACAACTGCAGTTACAGTGTTTGATCCTTCTACCAGGCCAGACTTACCAGAAACAACAACCTTAGCTTCAGCGTTTGTCGCAGCAGCATCAACAGAAACTGCAGTTGTCAAAGCTGGAACAACAACTGTTGCACCATCAACAACGGTCACACCATTAATCTTGAAGATCTTTAGCGTGCTGTCGCTTGAAGGAAGAGTAACAAATAGGTTCACTGAGTAGCTCTTGACGGTTGTTCCGTCAGCAGCAGTAACAGTAACTACCAAGTTGTTATCACCAGAGACAAGGGCTGAACCACCTGAAATGACAACCTTTGCCTGTGGGTCCTGAGCAGATGCCTTAACTGCAACACCAGTAGTTCCAAGAGGCAGAGTTACCTTCGCTGAAGGAGTAACTTCATTTCCATTTACCTGAAGTGACTTCAGCGCAGTGTTGTTAGACGCGGGAACCTTAATGGTTGCCTTGTAAAGCTTGGTAGCACCGCTTTCAGCAGTTACCAGAACTGTCAAAGCGTTGTCACCAACACGCAGACCGGTTCCACCTGAGATAACAACAGATGCACGTGAGTCGGTAGCTTCCGCTACAACTACAGCACTAGTTGCTACAGGCTCAACAGTCACAACACCAGAGACGGCACTAACACCATTTATGGTGAAGGTTTTTAGAGAGGTGTCGGTTGAAAGAGGACGAACGTTCAAAGTAACTGTGTAAGTGCGCTTTGAACCGTTAGCTGCGGTAACAACAACAGTAAGTGTGTTGTTTCCATCAACAAGACCGCTCTTACCTGATACAACTGCAACAGATTCGATGTCTTCAGGCTGAGCAACTACAGTCACATTTCTAGTCAACGGAGCAAGCTCAAGAACACCTTGATCCTGAACTGTTGTGCCGTTCACAGTGAATGTTGAAAGGTTAGTGTTTGAGCTCAACGGAGCAACAACAACTAGAACAGTGAATGTTCTAACGTTCACTAGGTCTGGAGCGGTAACAGTTACGGTCACTGTGTTCTCTCCAACAACAAGACCGGTCTTACCTGTAACCTTCACTGTTGCTGCAAGGTCACGGGTAACCGCAACAACAGAAACAGAAGTACTACGTGGAGGCAAGTTGACTGTCGCACCAGGAGTTACTTCAACACCGTTGAAGGTAAGTGATGTTAGAGCTGTGTCAGCTGAAGCACCACCAACTCGAACTGTAAATACGTAGTCTCTTGTGCTTCCGTCTTGAGCGGTAACAGTAACAGTGACTGTGTTGTCACCGATCTGAAGCTCGTCTGCCCCTACAACGGTAACTTGAGCATTCTCATCACGAGTAGTTACGCTCACGTCAACAGAGGTTGCGTCTGAAGGCACAGAAACGATGTCGCCTTCAAGAGTCTCTAATCCGTCTACCTGGATGCTGGTAACAGAAGTGTCGTTTGAAGGTACGTAAATAGTTACCTTGTACTCGGCTGTGGTTTTGCCATCAGCAGCAGTAACGGTAACGGTCAGCTCGTTTTCACCAATAACTAGATTTGAGCCTCCAACAACTTCGTAGGTTGCTTCTGAGTCTTCGGTTTCAACAACTACATCAACAGAAGTAACGCCAGCGTCAACTTCAAATGTGTCGCCATCAACAACGTCAGAACCGTTGATGGTAAATGCTGTGATGTTCACGTTGTTGCTTGCAGGAACATTCAAGGTTACGAAGTAATCCTGAGTGCTTTCGCCATCGGCAGCAGTAACTCGAACAGACAAGACGTTCTCGCCAGTTGCAAGATCGCTGTCGCCTGAAATCTCTACAGTTGCGTCTGCGTCTGTTGTTTCAACAGTTACCTCAACATCAGTTGTGCCTGGTTCTAGGTCAACAACATCTCCATCAAGTACATCGTTGCCATCTACCTGGAATACAGCTAGAGAGGTGTCGATTCCAAGAAGAACATTCAAGGTAACTAGGTACTCTGCAACGTTTTCACCGTCTGCAGAAGTAACAGTAACCACCAAGATGTTTTCACCAGCGACAAGACCTGAGTCACCTTCATAAGACACAGTTGCGTTTGGATCTTCTGTTTCAACAACAACGTCAACATCTGTAACACCTGGTTCGATGTCTACGACGTCACCATCGACAACATCAGAGCCGTTTACAGTGAAGACGCTTAGGTCAGTGTTTGAACCGTCAGCAACAATAAGTGTTACGAAGTACTGCTGGAATGTTTCACCATCTGCAGCGGTAACGGTAACGATCAATGTGTTCTCGCCAGCAACCAATTCGGTGTCACCAGAAACTTCGTAAGTTGCATCTGGGTCAGTGGTTTCAATGGTTACGCCAACTTCGCTAGTTCCAGCTTCTAGATCTAGAGAACCGTCGTCCTCGACATCGTTGCCGTCAACTTGGAAGGTTGCAAGAGAGGTGTCAGAGCTTGGAGCAACAACCAAAGTAATTGTGTACTCAGAAGTAGTTTCACCATCAGCAGCAGTAACAGTTACAACAAGAGTGTTCTCTCCAGTAACTAGACCAACATCACCAGAGACAACAACAGTTGCGTCAGCATCTGTGGTCTCAACATTTACGTCAACGTCGGTTGTGCCGTTATCAAGTTCAATGACATCGCCATCAGAAACTTCTTCTTCATTAATGGTGATAGAAGAAACAGAAGCGTCATCAGAAGCTGGAACATTTAGAGTCACTACATAATCTGCAGTGGTAACACCGTCAGCAGCTGTGACAGTAACTACTAACTCGTTTGAGCCAACAGTTAGGTCCTGGTCACCAACAATTTCAACAGTTGCATCAGCATCGGTTGTTTCGATAACAACATCAACTGAGGTGCTACCTGGGGCAAGATCAACAGATGAACCGTCTTCAACATCTTCACCATTTACCTGGAAGGTAGTAAGAGTGGTGTCAGTGCTTGGTAGAACAACGATAGTAACTGTGTAATCGGTTGCTGTCTGAGTGTCGGCAGCTGTAACGCTTACAACTAAGAAGTTCTCGCCTGTTACTAGACCTGAGTCACCAGTGATTTCGAATGTTGCATCAGGGTCAGTGGTTTCTACGTTTACTTCAACGTCAGTAGTTCCTGCTTCCAATTCGATTACATCGCCGTCTTGAACTTCGCTCTCGTTAACTGTGAATGAAGCAAGTGAGGTGTCGTCAGATGCAAGGACAAATAAGGTAACCACGTGATCCTGTGTGGTTTCACCATCAGCAGCAGTAACAGAAACGACTAGATCGTTTTCACCGGTAACAAGTTCTTCGTCTCCGGTAACTTCGTAAGTTGCATCCGGATCGTTAGTTTCAACAGCAATGTCAACAGCAGTTGTACCTGCCTCTAGGTTGACAATGTCACCATCGAGAACTTCTTGGCCATTCACCTGGAAAGTTGCAAGAGAGGTGTCTGAACTCATGTCGACAACCAAAGTGATTGTGTAATCCTGAGTGGTTTCACCATCAGCTGCAGTAACAGTTACGACAAGAGTGTTCTCGCCAGTAACTAGACCAACATCACCTGTGATGACAAAGGTTGCGTCAGCATCGTTTGTTTCAACGTTTACATCAACATCAGCTGTGCCGTTTTCAAGTTGGACAACATCTCCATCAACAACATCGCTGTCGTTGATTGTGAAGGTTGCAAGTGAAGTGTCATCAGACGCAGGGACAACAAGAACTACTAGGTGATCTTGAGTGTCAACACCGTTGGCAGCTGTAACAGTAACGATTAGATCGTTTTCACCAGCAACTAGTTCACTGTCTCCAATAACTTCGAATGTAGCGTCAGGGTCTGTGGTCTCAATGTTTAATTCAACAGAAGTGGTGCCCGGAGCAAGATCAAGTGAATCGCCATCAGCTACGTCTGAACCATCAACCTGGAAGGTTGCTAGAGAGGTGTCAGTGTTTTGTTCGATGTTGATTGTGATTGTGTATTCCTGAGTGGTTGTACCATCAGCAGCTAGAACAACTACAACAAGGGCGTTCTCGCCTGTTACCAAGCTTGAGTCGCCAACAACATCGAAGGTTGCATCAGCGTCAGCAGTAACAACATCTACAACTACATCTTCGGTTCCCCAGACATAAGTCAAAGTGTCGCCATCAAAAACAGAGATTCCATCAACAGTGATGTCAGCGTTGGTATCAGTGTTAAACAGAACAGAAAGAGTAACTGTGTATTCCTGAACGGTTAGACCGTCAGCAGCAGTAACAGTAACGGTCAAGTCATTGTCACCTGGAATTAGATCGGTGTCACCAGTAACTTCATAGGTTGCGTTTAGGTCGGTAGTTTCAACAAAAACATCAGCTGAAGTTGTCAATGGCTCTAACTCAACAACTGCGCCGTCTTCAACATCTTCACCGTTGATCTGGAAAGCAGACAAGGTGGTGTCTGTGTCATCTGGAACGTTCAGAGTTATTACGTATTCCTGAGTTGTAGCTGAGTCAGCTGCAGTAACAGTGATAGTTAGTGTGTTTTCTCCGATAACTAATTCAGTGTCACCGACAACTTCGAAGGTAGCTTCTGGGTCAGATGTTTCTACTGAAACATCAACAGACTCAGTGCCTGCCTGAAGGTCAATTACTTCACCGTCAACAACTTCGGTTCCATCAATCAGAATTGCCTGAGCGGAAGCATCAGTGTTGTAAGCGACGTTTAGTGTCACATAGAACTCTTGTGTTGATTCGCCATCAGCAGCGGTGACAATCAAGCTCAAGGTGTTCTCACCAGCGATTAGGTCGGTGTCACCTGTTAGCTCATAAGAAGCGTCAAGGTCAGTAGTTTCAACTAATACATCTACTTCTAATGTCAATGGATCAAGGTCAACAACTGAACCATCTTCAACATCAATTCCATTAACTTGGAATGTTGTGAGTGATGCATCTGAATTAAACGCAACCGCAAGTGTTACTTGATATGTAGCAACAGTTCCATCTTGCGCAGTAACAGTAACGGTCAATATGTTTTCACCAACAACTAGGTCGATGTCACCTGAAATTACAAATGTGGCGTTAACGTCAGTCGTCTCCGCTGAAGCAACAACGCTTTCTGTAAATGCAGGAAGTGAAATTACTTCGCCGTCTACTGTTTCAAAACCGTTAACAATGAAGTGACTGAGAGAGGTGTCATCACTTAATGTTTGAACGGACAAATTAACTGAATGTGATTCTGTTGTCACACCATCAGCTGCAGTTACTTGGACAACGAGAGGATTGTCACCTGGTAACAGATCTGACGCTCCAGTTACTACGCGAGTAGCTTCTGGATCAGTTGTTTCTGCAACTACCGTTACGGAAGTTGTACCAACCGGTAATGAAACGCTTTGATCGTCGACCACCGCATTTCCATTGACTGTAAAAGCAGACAATGACGTATCAGTTCCGGCACTTGCGGAAGCCGCACTTACCTGAATCGGAAGAATGATTAGCACCGTAGCGGCAAGTATGGAAACTAGACCACGGGCACGTGTAATTAATAAGCTCAAGGCTCTCCCCTCTCAGGAGTCCTAAAACAGTATGAAACTATTGTTTTAGTATGCCACGCATTCGCCCTTTGTATTCAGGGTTTTTTCCCTTCTAAGGCCAATTGGACACAAAATGTAATCTTTTGTTAATCAACCTGAAAACCTTTACAGGAGCTTAATCACCCGTATTCGTAATTACGAATAAAATCAGTTATAGAGCTTCCACTGCTGATTCATGGTCCTTTAAGAAGAGTTGGGTAGGGTTTAGATGTGAACTCGGACGATCAACTGACCTCAATCTCATTCATCATGCCGGTGCTGAATGAAGAGCAGCACTTGGCGACCGCCGTTTCAAGCATTTTTGACCAAAAAGACCTGCCAAAAGGTCAAGTTGAAGTCATTTTGGCCCTCGGTCCCTCCACTGACAACACAAATAAGGTGGCTGAGGCTCTTAATAGCCAATATCCAGTCCAGATAGTTGAAAATCCAACCGGTAAAACCCCTGCTGGCCTGAATTTAGCCATAAAAGCAGCCAAAAACCAGGTAATAGTCCGAGTTGATGCCCATTCTCAACTTTCCCCTGATTACACCAAGCTAGCTATCCAGATTCTCAATGAAACCAAGGCTGCCAACGTCGGCGGGGTTATGAAAGCAGTTGGCGATACTGCTTTACAACAGGCAATTGCCTGGGCTTATGGCTCAAGGTTCGGTTTGGGCGGTGGCGCTTACCATGTTGGTGGTCAAGCAGGACCTAGCGATTCAGTCTATTTAGGGGTTTTCCGCAAGGATATCCTCGAAAAACTAGGTGGATTCAACGAAAAGATGATTCGAGGCCAGGATTGGGAACTCAACCTCAGGATTAGAAATTCAGGCGAACTTGTGTATTTCGATCCAAGACTTGAAGTTACCTATTATCCAAGGGCAAGCCTTGGAAAATTGGCTAAACAATTCTTTGATACTGGTGCCTGGCGTGCTGAACTGACCAGATCACACATTGCTAAAGCTAATCCTCGATACTTTGCTCCCCCAGCTGCAGTTCTTTCCATAACTCTGGGGCTTGGGCTCTATTTGCTGGGTTTCGGTGGGTTCCTCGGGCTAATTCCACTCTCTGCATACACACTTGGGCTTTTCGTGGCGGCAACCACAGCCAAGGGGCTATCTCTGCCTACCAAATTGAACATTCTTATAGCGTTACCAACAATGCATTTTTGTTGGGGAGTTGGCTTCATTTCAGGGCTGTTCGTAAAGCGCTGAAACTAGACTTGATAACAATCCGATAGGGAGCAGATGTCAAAATACAAGGTAACCAAGGCCGTTATTCCAGTAGCTGGTCTTGGAACTCGCTTTTTACCGGCAACTAAGGCCATGCCTAAAGAGATGTTGCCGCTAATTGATAAGCCTGTTATCCAATATGTGGTTGAAGAGGCTGTTAACGCTGGCCTTGAAGATGTGCTCATGGTTACCGGTCGTAACAAGAATGCACTTGAAAACCACTTTGACCGCATGGCTGAACTTGAGATGAACCTAGAGCTCAAAGGTGACCATGATCGTTTAGCCAAAGTTATGGCTTCAACAGAGCTTGCCAACATTCACTATGTTCGCCAAGGTGACCCTAGAGGTTTAGGTCACGCAGTGCTTCGAGCTAAAGCGCACATTGCTGATCACTCCTTTGCCCTATTACTTGGCGATGACGTCATGGACTCAAGAGATGTTCTACTCACCAAGATGTTGGAAGTTCACGAAGCAACTGGCGAGAACGTCGTTGCACTTATGGAAGTAAGCCCAGATCAAATTCATCTATATGGATGTGCTGTCACCGAAGGTGAAGTCACAGATGGTGTTGTGAGAATTTCAGGTCTAGTTGAAAAACCTAAGAACGAAGAAGCGCCTTCTAATCTTGCTGTTATAGGAAGGTATGTTCTTCGTCCAGAGATCTTTGACATTTTGGAAGAGACTAAACCTGGTCGTGGCAATGAGATTCAGTTAACCGATGCTCTAATGACAGCTGCTCTAAACCCTGAACGTGCCGGTGGTGTTCTAGGAGTTGTCTTCAAGGGTCGACGCTATGACACTGGTGACAAACTCGACTTCATCAAAGCAACTTTGCGTTTAGGGGTTGACCGTGAAGACATTGGTCAAGACCTACGCAAGTGGCTGCACGAATTCAACAACGAAATCTAAGAACCTAAGAGGAAATTTCAATGGCAACAAACTCAAACGTTATCGTCTGCTCTTTTTACACAGCAGATGATTACTACAGAGCCCACGGTGAACGTCTAGCTAAAAACTTAGAGTCACTTGGCGTTGAATATGTTCTTCGCGAAATTGAAAAACAAGAAGGCGAAGACTGGGCAGATATCTGTCGAAAGAAAGTTCCTTTCTTAGCTGAAGTTTGTGCAGCTAATCCAGATAAGAAAGTTTTCTGGATGGATGTTGACTGCATGATCTTGGAGATGCCTGACTACATCTTCAACTCAACAGCCGATATCGTTGGTTTCCAAAGAGGTTACTCTTCACCACTAAACATTGGCTATGACCGCAGAGCAAGATTCTGGGAGCCTTCATTCTGGGGAGTTAACACAACACCTTTAGCTCGCAAGATGATTGCCGATGCTGCAGCTATCGAAAAAACTTCAACAGTAAAAGCAACCGATGATTTCTTCATGGAAGAAGCTTGGCGTGCCAACTGTGACAACATGACTTTCCAGATGATTCCATCGAATGCTGTTGTTGGTATGGGCACAACAGGAGAAGACTCCAGAGGAGCTTTCTTCAAGTTTGGTTCAAGCGGTAACGTAGCTGAATTCAAAGGCAAAGTCGAACAGCACTCAGCTAACAAAAAGGGACTAAAAAAGCGTGCCCTAAAGATTGCTAAGAAAATCGAACAGAAACTTCCTGAATCAGCATCCAAGCGTCTTCGTCTGATCGCAGACACCATCGGCATCACCGGCATCTTGGTGGCAGGTAAGTCAAACCCTGAGACACAAGAACGTAACAGCGTTCTATACAAGATCCAAGCCGCCGGTCAATCAGGCGATGCTGAAAAGTTCACTGAACTAAAAGCTGTATTTGAAGAGAAGTATTTACTTACTCAAACTGAAACCAACACCCTGATTGCTGCCAACAGCTTTTTGAACTATTCGGCTAAGCCTTCTGCTGATGCGATCCATTTGGCCTGGTGGGCTAAGCCTTTCCCAGGTAACTTTGGTGACTGGCTTTCCCCACTTATCGTTAGCCATTACACAGACAAGAAAGTCTTGTTCCAATCACCAGTGAAGATGGCTACCCATCAACACATGATTGGCTTAGGTTCAATTGGACGATTCATCAAACCAAACTCAGTTGTTGTTGGAACAGGCATTTCAACTGACGAGCTAACGCTTGCTAAGAGCGCTACCTATGTTTCAGTTAGAGGACCGGTAACAGCACGAGTTGTCAAAGAATCTGGTGGACCAGATGTAACAAGCTTTGGTGATCCTGGTGTTCTGATTTCAAGAATTATCCCAGTTGAAAGAAAGACAACTAATGGCAAGGTTGCTCTAGTTCGCCACTTCACACACAAACCTATCCCTTTGGTTCTAGAGCCGAACATGGAGGAACTAGATATCTTCATGTCTCACCCAGACCAGATCAAAGTTTTAGTTGAAGCGCTGAACACTTATGACCGCGTTGTCACCTCAGCCATGCACATCTTTATTACCTGTCAGTCATATGGCATTCCATGTGCTCTTATTACCTTTGCTGGTTTTGAAGATTCAGTGCACGGTAACGGAATCAAGTACGGTGACTACGCCCAAGGTGTTGGCCTTGAATCAATTAGTCCAATCCCTGTTGGGCTAGATCTAACTAAGACTGATTTCGAAAACATCACCACAGATCACAAGATAAGTCCTGCGAAACTAGATGAAGTTGAAACAGCCATCCGCAAGGGTCTAAGTTACCTTTAAAGTGAACACAACCAGCAAAGGATCAGCATGCTCTTCTTAGTTAGCCTTGTCCTGAAAACTTTCCGCTGGCTTTTTCCTAAAGGTAAGCATCGCAATCAAGCTATTCTCCTAGCTGCTATCGCTACCATCGTTCCGCTGTCACAGCTATTTGTTATTCGCATCTTCAGCCACATGATTTTGCATGGCCAGAGTGAACCTCTGAACACAGCCATTATCAACTTTGCGCTTTTCTTTGGATTGTTTGCACTGTCTCACCTTGCTACCTATTGGCAAAAAACCTATCGTGTCAAAGTATTCAATGAAGCTCTAAGTTCAAGGCCAGGTTGGCGAAGCAAAATGACCGAGTCTTGGGACTGGGCTCTAACTTTTGAAACCAATAACCTATTACACACTTTCACCCAGGTTCTCGTCCTAGCGGGATTCTTTATTTATGTGAACTGGCAAGCAGGGTTGGTGAACTTTGTCTTGATTCTGATAACTATGCAGGTCATCAAGATGATGTTCGTGAAGCAAAGAATTGTTCAAGAAGGTTTCGCTCTAGCTCAGAAGAAAAACCAACCGGTATCTGCTGGCACAAAAGTTAGCGCAAGAATCAAATCAGCTGAGTTAGGAACTCTGGTTGCTAACGGTGTCTTCGTTATCTCACTAGGTGTTCTTCTAGCATTCAGTTACCTGGGCTCTATTGCACCTGCTGATGCTGTAATGCTTTTCCTTGGTTTTAGAATGCAGAACAGCAACATCGGTCAGACCAGTGGATCTCTTATGAGATTCGCTAGAGCTAAAGCCCAACGTGATGCGCCTAATAAATATCGACACCTAAAAAACGATGAAGATGAAGAGGAATTAGGTTAATTCCTAATGGCAACTCTCACCTTTGGATACAGCACCTTAGCTGACCGACTCGGAAATATTCAGCTGCCTAACCTCAAAGATCATCCTGACTGGGATGTCTTGATCACGGTTCAGAGTGGAACAGCAGAGCTCCCAACACCAGAGCAGTTAGCTAAAGCACCCAAAGGTGAAAGAGTTCAAGTTCTTGCTTTCGCCGGTACCGGTGTTACCAAGATTCGTAATCATGCTCTAGCTAATGCCAAAGGTGATTATCTAATCTTTGCCGATGACGACATCACCTTTGATGAAGAAGGCATTCTCAACGCTTTGGAATACATGGAAGATGCCGAACTAGCTCTCCTGCTAGGGCAGGCTGTCAATGAAACTGGAACTCTCAGAAAGAGTTACCCATCCAAACCAACAAAACTAAACAAGTTGAATAGCGCTAAAGCTGCCACCTACGAGATGCTGGTAAACACCAAAGCCATAAAGCTAGCCGGCGTTAGTTTTGATGAGTCTTTTGGAGCAGGAGCTCCAGAGACTTACTTAGGCGATGAATACATCTTGATAGCGGACCTGGTAGCTAAAGGCCTGAACTGTTACTTCGTCCCAATTACCCTCGCTACTCACCCAACCGATAGTTCTGGCAGCGGCTGGGGCACCCCCAGAGATAGAAAAGCTAGAGCACTTATTTTTGATCGAGTATTTCAAGGCAATCGCACTCTGCCATATCTAGCCAGAATCGGATTTGGCCTTAGAAAATTGGGCAGGGGGCTTAGTTTCAAGTCCTTCCTGCTCTTTGTTTTCAAACGCTAAAGATTCCTGAGCGTTGGCTCAATGCCAGCAGTAGTTCTACTATTTACAGGCCCTTCTGGCAGTTAGACTTTGATGAATAAAGCGTTTTGTGCGAAACGCATTGGTTTGGAAGGCCCTAAACAATGCTTCGCACTCGTATTAGCTCAATAGCCATAGCGCTGACAATCACAGCCATGATGTTGGTTGGAGTTTCCGCAGCTTCCGGTGTTGTAGCCAAGAAGAACCTAGCCCTTCCAACTATTCCAACCATGATTGGAACCGGCGAAACAATCACTGTTACTAAAGGTCGCTGGAACCAAACTGTCACCCAAACTTATCAATGGTTGCTAGATGGCAAACCAATCAAGAGCGCAACCAAGCTCACTTACGTAGTTCCAGTTACTGCCCTTGGTAAAAAACTCAGTGTTGTTGAAACAGCTAAGTTCAAAGACAAAAAGACAATGTTTGTGAACTCGGTGTCGAGAGTTGTTGGAACTCTACCTGTCCCAGGTGTTGCAACTATCTCGTTCAAAGATGAGGCTCATTCCGCTCTAGTGCTAACCAGCCCAACACTTCCTAAACCAACTGCCACTAAAACAATTACTTGGTATGCCGGTGGATCTCTAATTGAAGGAGAGAACGCAGCAGAGCTTGCAATTGATGAACGCTTCGATTCTTTGAGTGTCACTGCAAGCGTTGTTTATGCAAACGTTGGTTACTCCTCGACCACGCTAAATGCAAACTCAATAGGCTTTGCAGCTCCTGGCGTTACAGAGAACGCTCTAATCTGGTCGGACGAATTCGACAGTGAGATTGGTTCAGGGCCTAACGGTGAAGATTGGCATGACGTCACCGGTAACGGTAGAAATTCAAACGATCCTTACACTCCTGTTGCTACTGGTTGGGGAAACCTAGAGCGTCAGTATTACTTACCTGGTTCATCCATTATTCAAAGCATGGATGGAACTACCGATGGTAAAGGTTTGCTAATCACAGCTAAGCACCAAGTTGCAAACCCTAATCCTGCTGGTCCTTTCGACTGCTGGTATTCCTTCAGTGCTAGAACCGGAAAGAAATATGATCCGCCGCAGAACTGTGAGTGGGTCAGCGGAAAGATCACAACCGAAGACAGAATCGGTTTCCTTTACGGTCACTTAGAAGCAAGAATTAAATCCAATGGAACAGCAGGAACATGGCCAGCTTTCTGGATGCTAGGTCAAGACTTCCAAAAAATTGGCTGGCCTGGTTGCGGTGAGATTGATATCCACGAAGGTAACGGTGCAATTCCTAACACCAACTGGGGAACTCTGCACGGTTACAGCTATTGGCCGGGTGGACAGACAAGTCAAAGCACCAGCATGATTGCAGGTTGGCACGTCTATGGTTTGGACTGGAAGCCTAACTACATTGCCTTCTCTGTTGATGGAGTTGTCTATAAGACAATCAATGCATCTGATTTGGAAGCAGCTCCTTGGAACCTAGATCTAAAGAAGAACGCCTGGGAGTTCAATAAACCACAGTTCGCGATTTTGAACCTAGCTATCGGTGGAAAAATCATTGGTAACAACAACATGCCTGTTCGAACAGGGGATATCAACACCGATACCAAAACTATGCAGGTCGATTACATCCGCTATTCCAGCCTTGATGGCTATGGAACTCTAGTCCGATACAAGTAAGGTACAAATTGCGTTTAGATAAAAAAGTTATTGCCGCTTTCCTTTTTGCTGCAATAACTGTTGGTCTTATTGGTCTTGATGCCAATGCTGCAACCGTTGTTCCTAAGGCAACTAAGGTTGCTGTCAGTACTACCACCAACTCGGCCAAATTAACCTGGGGAGCTTTCCCTGCTGGCAAAGTAACCAGCATCAAAGTATCTGCAGTTTTAGGATCAACCAGGATTCTAAAGACACTTACCGCTAAAGCCACCAGCTACACCTTCACCAAACTCAAGAGCACAACCACATACACCTTTAGCGTTACTGGATTACTTCGAACTAAAACCTCAACAGCTGTGACTGTTCGAGCAGCAACCAAGAAGGTTCGCTATTACAATTCCATCTTCTTTGGTCAACCGCAGGACATGGTGGTTGGCGATGAGGATCAAGCTCTCTTTGCTTTACCTAACGGCGGCGAAACTACTTTCAGCTCCACTACCCCAACTAAATGCACAATCGCTAACGACAGTTTCTTGCATGCTGTTGCCATGGGTGAATGTTTAGTGGTTGCAAGCAATGCAGGGGATGCCGATTATCTTCCTGCTGATGATGAGGTTAGAAGCGTAGTCATCACAGCACCAATTGCTAGCCTCGATAAAACTTTGCTTTGGTCTGATGAGTTCACTGGAGCTGCTGGCGCTGGACCTAGCTCTAGTAACTGGACTTCAACTCTTGGTGATGGCTGTAATTCTTCAGCTGGTTGTGGCTGGGGTAACGGCGAATCTGAATCTTATGCTGCTTGTGCGAGCAAGCTCGATGGCAATGGCAACATGGTTATCACTGCTTCAACACCAGTTGGAGATTCAACCTGCACCAGTAACAAGACTTGGACCAGCGCTAAGTTCACCAGCCTTGGTAAGCAGCACTTCACCTACGGTTACTTCGAAGCAAGAATGAAGATGCCATCCGGTGGCGGAACTTGGCCAGCGTTCTGGACTCTTGGTTCAAACATCGGATCTGTATCTTGGCCACGCTGTGGTGAATTAGACATCATGGAACACGCGGGTAATAACCCTGGTCGAACCACTTCAGCTGTGCACTATGCCAATAGCAGTGGCGTTCATGAATACAAGAGCGGTCAACTAGAAACCAACACAGTTCTAGCTAATAGCTACCACACCTACGGAATGCTTTGGTTGCCTAATGAACTGACCTTTACATTCGACGGCAGACCAGTCAAGACAGTAAAGAAGTCAGACACCGGTCTTACCTATTGGCCATTCGGTCCAAGCGCTAATGGAACCCCACCTAAGCAGTATGTGATTTTCAATCTAGCTATGGGTGGTAACTACGGCGGCAGTATTGAAAGTGGACTTACTAAAGCCACCTTCAGTATTGACTACGTGCGCTATTACAGTGTCTCTGGCTTTGGATCTAGCCCAACAAACTAAACGTTTGGATCAACGTGGTGAGTTTCACCGTTATTCGCTTCAGCATCAGTGACATCATGCATTGCTGCCCAAACATCAGTTAATGGACCGGCGAACTCGTAGCCTCTAGTTCTAGCAACTTCATTTTTGTAGTTGTTGTAATCAATAGCCATCGCTTCAGCGAATAACCAATCAGCAAATACTTTAGGTGCAACAAATACCCGGTATGGATAATCCCCAGAAGTTGATTTACCTATTTCAACTTTGGCTATTTCAGCCAAGTCTTCTAGCGAGATGCGATCACGAGCTCTAATAGTTAGAACCTCTGGATACTCATCCTTACGAACTGCACTAACAAAACCATTTTTAGTAAATACCCACATACTTATCTCCTCTTTTCCCTATTAGTAACAGATATAAGTGAAGATTTATTCCCAGGATCTAGTTTTGTGGGAAACCTAAGTTAATACCGCCATGGCTAGGGTCTAACCAACGACTGGTAACAGTCTTTTCTCTAGTGAAGAAGTGAACCCCCTGAACACCGTGAGCTTTAGTGTCACCGAAGAGTGAACTCTTGAAACCACCGAAAGAGTAATAGGCAACTGGAACTGGGATAGGTACGTTGATGCCTATCATGCCAACTTCAACTTCATTCTGGAATCTTCTAGCTGCTCCACCATCATTGGTAAAGATCGCTGTTCCATTACCAAAAGCACCTTTGTTGATTAGGTCTAAACCTTCCTTATATGAATGCACTCGAACAACAGCTAGAACAGGACCAAAGATTTCATCCTGATAGACCTTAGATGAAGTTGAAACATTATCAATCAGGGTTGGGCCTAACCAGAAGCCATTGGCATCCCCATCAACAGTGATTCCTCGACCGTCGATAACAACGGTTGCCTTATCGGCAATAGCGATGTCGATGTATCCAGCAACCTTGTCTCTGTGTTCTTTAGTAACCAAAGGTCCCATGTCACAGTTACGTCTACCATCGCCTACCTTGAGGCTTCTCATACGAGTTGCGATCTTCTCAACTAGTTCATCAGCTATAGGTTCAACTGCAACAACAACTGAGATAGCCATGCATCGCTCACCGGCTGAACCAAAGCCAGCGTTGATAGCTGAATCAGCTACCAAATCAAGATCAGCATCAGGTAAGACAAGCATGTGATTCTTAGCTCCGCCAAGTGCCTGGACTCGCTTACCGTGAGCTGTCCCAGTTTCATAAACATACTTAGCGATAGGGGTTGAACCAACAAAACTAATTGATTGAACCAATGGGTTGGTAAGTAATTCATCAACCGCAACCTTGTCACCTTGCAAGACATTGAAGACGCCGTCAGGTAATCCTGCTTCTTTTAGTCTTTCCGCTATCCAAATAGCAGCTGATGGATTCTTCTCTGATGGCTTTAGAACAACAGCGTTACCGGCTGCAATAGCTATTGGAAAGAACCACATTGGTACCATAGCTGGGAAGTTAAAGGGACTGATAATTCCAACAACACCTAACGGTTGTTTGATGGAGTAAACATCAACTGATGTTGAAACTGACTCACTGTATGAACCTTTTAGATGAGATGCCATGGCAGTTGCAAACTCAACAACTTCAAGCCCTCTCGTTACCTCACCAAGTGCATCAGGTAAAGTCTTGCCGTGTTCTTCAGTGACAATGGCAGCCAACTCTTCTTTCTTGGCGTTGAGAATTTCTCTGAAGTTGAACATTATCTGTTGACGCTTAGTAAGTGAAGTGTCTCTCCAAGCAGGGAAAGCAGCAGAAGCTGCGTTGATAGCGTCTTGAGCATCCTTGGTTTCAGCAAGAGATACCTGATGGATAACTTGACCTAGGGCTGGATCAAAAACATTGCCGGTTCGACTAGATGAATTTGCAACTTGCTTACCGTTTATGAAATGCATGACTGTGGTCATGAGGTTTCCTTAGTTTTTTATTGTTCGACCCAGAGCTAATACTCTGAATCCTGCTTGTTGCCACTTAGCAACGTCTAAAACATTGCGTCCATCAATAATCAATCTATTAGCAACATGAGCACTAATGGTTTGTGGATCAAGATCTCGATACTCTTTCCATTCGGTAGCTAATACAACTGCATCAACTGAATCGAAAGCTTTAGCTAGATCTTCTTGCGCCTGAAGTTCAGGATGCTTAATTGAAACACCTGGCAACGAGACTGGATCGTGAACAATTACTTCAGCTCCTGCCTTATGAGCTAATAAAGCAATCTCTAATGCCGGAGAATCTCTGATGTCATCGCTATCTGGTTTGAAAGCTGCACCTAAAATCAAAACTCTTTTTGCGCTCAAAGAACTAAGCTCTTCATTCAATAGAGCAATAACTCGATCTCTTCTTCTGATGTTGATCTTGTCGATTTCTTTCAGGTAAGCAACTGATTCGCCAACACCCAGCTCTTCAGCTCTTGCCATCAAAGCTCTGATATCTTTCGGTAAACAACCGCCACCAAAACCAACACCGTTGCGTAAGAACTTATTACCGATTCTTTCGTCATAACCAATAGCTTGAGCTAGTTGTGAAGCATCAGCTCCAGATACCTCTGCTATTTCAGCCATGGCGTTTATGAAAGAGATCTTTGTAGCTAGGAAAGCATTAGCCGCTGCTTTGACAAGTTCCGCTGTTGCTAAGTCAGTTACTAGGAATGGGATACCAGAAGCAATCATTGGTTCAAAAACCTGACGCAACAAATCTTCAGAGCGTTGGTTGGTGACCCCAGCAACCAAACGATCCGGGCGAAGTGAATCCTCTAGTGCGGTTCCCTCTCTCAAGAACTCAGGGTTCCAGGCTAAGTTCACAGCTGCAAATCCTGTTGATGCTAAAAGTTCCTCAGTCAGAAGCGCTGCAGTTCCAACTGGAACTGTTGATTTACCAACAACCAGAGCATCTTCTCTGAGGTATGCAGACACATCAGCAATAGCTGAATGGAGATAAGAAGTATCGGCTGCTAATGAGCCTTTGGTTTGTGGAGTTCCAACACAAATGAAATGAACATCAACTTCTCTTGAAGATTCATCATGAGCTGATTGAAAAGTCAATCTGCCAGAGGCGATCTGCTCTGCTAGGGCCTGATCTAAGCCAGGTTCGAAAAACCCTGCTTTACCTGCTTTTAGGGATTCAATCTTGGCTTGATTTGGCTCAATACCTAGTACTTGATGACCTATTTTTGCCATAGCAACAGCATGGGTAGCTCCGAGATAACCAAGACCGATAACTGAAACCTTCATCAGGCAAGTCTATCTTTGACTACTTACTTAGTTACGTGGAGTACTAATTCATTGGTAGTTAGAACACCCTGAGGGGTCTGAACTTCGGCCCGGTAGACGATATCTCCAGTTCTAGCTGGGTGAACTCTAAAAACAACGGTGTTCTTTGGCTTAGTGGCAGTGTATTTCTTGATTACCTGCCAAGCACCCGCCTGACGGCCTTCAAGTTGAATTGGATACTTTGCCCCAGAGGTGTCATTGAGATCCAAGCGAACAGCAAGCTCAACTCGTGAGTTCACTTTTCTAGTATCAGATTTGTCGTTATACAAAGCTAAAACAACATCTTTGTGAACTGGGAGGCTAGAGATATATTTACCAACCATCAATCCACCAACCAAAAGGATGAAAGCAGCAAAGCCAACTAGCACCCA
>JBBAMM010000001.1:5808-15505 GCA_040402475.1 Rhodoluna sp. | reverse complement strand
TAGACATCTCTCGAGATCTGCCATGTCACGGTTCTTGTATCTGAACCGTTGCGCTTTAGATAAACGAATACCGTCAATGATGCTGGCATGGTTTAGTTCATCAGAGATGATGGCATCTCGATCATCAAATAGTGATTCAAAAACGCCACCATTAGCATCAAAGCAAGAGCTAAACAGAATGGTGTCATCGGTACCTAGAAAAGATGACACCTCATCTTCTAGTTCTTTATGAATGTCCTGTGTTCCACAAATAAACCGAACGCTAGCAACTCCAAAACCACGTTCATCAAGAATCTGCTTAGCAGCTGAGATAACCCTGGCATCGTTAGCTAAACCTAGGTAGTTATTGGCACAGAAGTTCAAGAGTTCTTTGTGACTCGATTGAATATGAGTTCCTTGAGCTGAATCGATAGACCGCTCTGACTTATATAACCCTGCTGCTCTAATATCACCGAGAGTTTCCCGAAGTTGTTCTTTTAGTGATTCATACATCAGATCTGAGTCCAATCTAAAACAACCTTGCCCCCGGTTGCTGCTCTTGCTATTTCGAAACCTTCACGCCAGGAACTTGCCGGTAAACGATCGGTGATAGTTGAAGAAATTCGATTTCTAAGAATCTCACTTGATTTCAACATTGAACTCATAGCAGCCCACGTCTCAAACATCTCTCTGCCATATATACCTTTAAGTGTGAGCATGTGTGTGACAACCTTGGACCAGTCAATCTCTATTGATTCACTAGGTAAACCCAACATGGCAACTCTTCCGCCGTGAGTTAAGTTATCTATCATCTCTGGCAAAGCATTCTTATTGCCAGACATCTCAAAGCCAACATCGAAGCCTTCACGCATACCAAGTTCAACTTGAGCTTCAGCGATTCTTCGCTTGGAAACATTCAATGCGATATCTGCTCCCATTTTTCTAGCCAGTTCTAAACGTGGTTCACTCACATCGGTGACAACAACGTATCTAGCGCCAACATGTCGAGCAACCGCAATTGACATTAAACCAATAGGTCCAGCACCTGAGATGAGAACATCTTCACCCACCAAACTAAAAGCAAGAGCTGTGTGCACAGCATTACCAAAAGGGTCAAAGATTGCACCTAGATCTGGGTCAATCGAATCATGGTGAACCCAAACATTGGATTCAGGGATAACTATGTATTCGGCGAAAGCGCCATCTCTATTTACGCCAACACCAAGTGTTCTAATACACATCTGTCTTCTACCAGCACGACAGTTACGACATATCCCACAGACAATATGTCCTTCACCCGAAACCTTTGCCCCTATTTCAACTTCATGAACTCTCGAACCGATGGCAACTACTTCACCAAAGAACTCATGGCCTGGGATGATTGGGGTCTTTATGGTCTCGGCAGCCCAGTTATCCCAACTGTCTATATGTAAATCAGTGCCACAGATACCTGTTCTTAGAACTCGTATCTTGACATCATTTTCGCCAACCTCAGGTTCTTCTCTTTCAACAAGTTCTAAACCAGGTCCAGCCTGAGCTTTAATAAGTGCGCGCATCATTTGTCTTTCGTCGCCATTGACTTGGGTTGGGCTTTTGACCTCCACTACAAACAGCCTAGAAGCCATCCATGAAACTTGGGTCTAACAACCAGCAGTTTCTTAGAATCGAAGCAATAATGAAAGATATGAGTGAAACTAAATACCCTTACCTTCGTAAAGTACTAGCAACCGGGGCAACCGTCTTTGGTCTAAGCGCCTTGCTGCTTCTAGTTGCCCCTGGCCTATTCAATGAATTACTAGGGCTATCTACTAACCCGGCTCTTGAGTGGTCAATGCGCATGATCGCCATCACCCTTGTTGCCCTCTGTGGCAACATGCTGTCGGTATCTCTGAAAGGTACCGACAGCTCAGTGCTTTTCTCTGCAAGAGTTATGGCTCTAAGTGCTGCAGGCCTTGGCACCCTTACCTTGCTAATCCCGGTAACAACTCTGACTTGGTTTGACTATGCTTATGCAGCTATCGGGTTCGGCTTTAGCTTGGCTTACCTTGTTGGTCTTGCCCGCGCTCCAAGACCTTACCCGCAAGATTAAAGAACTGCTACTTCACCATCTTTAGGTGCGTGAGATTTCCAGCCTAATTTCTTCACAACTAGATCACTGAAACTCTCGGCAACACCCGATTCACCGTGCACCACAAATACTTGTCCTGGTGCTTCCGAACTAGTTCCTAGCCAAGAAATTAGTTCATTGGCATCAGCATGAACAGAAAACTCTTCAATCTGTTCAACACGAGCATTTACTGGAACCAGTTCACCATGCATCTTTACCTGCTGCGCACCATCAACTAATGCTCTGCCACGTGTGCCAATGGCTTGATAGCCAACTAGCAAGACTGTGTGTTTAGGGTTAGGCAACATCTGTCTTAGATGATGAACGACTCGACCACCGGTACCCATACCTGATGCAGAAATAATTATGCAAGGTTGAGCTGGATCATTGACAGTCTTAGATTCATCGACAGTGGTTAGTTCAACAAGTGTTCCAGGATCAAAAGGATCTCTACCAACCCACTCTGCTCTAACATCTTCACGTATTTCAGGTGAGCCTGCGTTGATAGCTTCACGGTAATAATCCAGTGCTTTCAAAGCCATTGGCGAATCTGCATAGATTGGAACTCTTCTAATAGTTCCGGCTTCCATTAGTTCCCTTAGTCTGACCAAGATAACTTCTGTTCTATCAACAGCGAAAGCAGGGATAAGAACAGAACCACCGTTATCAATAGTTTCATTGATTGCGGTTTGGAAATCAGTTGTTGATGCAACATGCTCACGGTCACCATAAGTTGATTCAGTAATTAGTGCATCAAAGTGTCCAGAAAGAATAGCTGTTGGATTAACTAATAAAGGATGGTGGTCTCGACCAAGGTCGCCAGAGAACATCAAGCGTTTGCCGAAGAACTCAACTTCAACTGTTGCAGCCCCAAGAATGTGACCTGACGGATGAAACGTAACGAAAGTTTCTTTAGCAACTTCAACTTTTTGGTTGAAAGGTTCATCTTTGAATTGTTGAATAGCCTTCTCGGCATCAGCTTCGTTATATAAAGGCTTAGGAGGATTGTGTTTGCTAAAGCCCTTCTTAGCCGCCCACTTAGCATCCTCGGTTTGAATACGAGCAGAGTCTCGAAGAATAACGCCAGCTAACTTAGCGGTGAACTCTGTTGCATGAATCTTTCCCTTGAAACCCTGCTGAGTAAGTTTAGGAATATAACCGCAGTGATCTAGGTGAGCATGGGTTAACACAACAGCACTAATGGTTGAAGCATCGATAGCTAAAGGTTCCCAGTTCTTCAATCTCAGTTCCTTCAAGCCTTGGAACAGACCGCAGTCCACCATCACATGGGTCTCCCCACAGCTAAGTAAGAATCTTGAACCGGTAACAGTCCCAGCTGCACCTAAGAAAGTAATTGTTGGTTGTTCCCCAATAGTTGTCATTCTTCGAGTTTAGGGCTTAGCCAGTGGGACACTAGACCTATGGCTCTTCTTCGCAAATACGGCTTCCTTCTAGTTGCCATACTCAGCGTGACTAGCGGAGCTACCCTTAGCTTTACAAGTGAGCCCTTACTTGCCAACATTGCCTGGTCGATAGGTGCCTTACTCGGCCTAATACTTAGTCTCCGCTGGCTGATAGCAACCATTCGTGAAAAAGCTTTAGGCAGCGACGTTCTAGCTGTGCTATCAATCGTTGCGACAGGACTTACTAACGAATGGTTAGCAGCCAGCCTTATCTCCTTAATGCTTGCAACGGGAAGAGCTCTAGAGAAATGGGCCGAAGGTCAAGCAAGCAAACATCTCGATGCGCTTATGGCTAGAGCCCCACACACCGTTCACCTAATCTCCGCTACAGGTGAAATAACGGAAGGCCCCGTTAACACTGTTGTGCTCAACACTCGAATACTTGTGAAAGCAGGTGAAGTAGTTCCTCTCGATGGAATCTTGGAGTCCGAAGGTCTCTTCGATGAAGCAGCTCTAACAGGCGAATCACTTCCGGTCTGGCGAGATAGCAAAACTGAAGTGAGTTCAGGTGTTGTCAATGTTGGATCTGCAGTAATCCTGCAAACCTCAGCAACATCCGAAACTAGTACGTATGCGAATTTGATTCGATTGGTTGCAAGTGCAAAGCAACAAGCGTCTAAAGGTGTAAGGCTCGCCAATGTTTGGGCAACCAGGTTTGTCCCTATAGCGATTCTGTTAGCAGTTGCAACATGGATTATTTCTGGCGATCAAAATCAAGCCGTCGCTGTATTAGTAGCAGCAACACCATGCCCACTTATCCTTGCTGTTCCAGTAGCGCTAGTGGCAGGAATATCGAGAGCAGCTCAACTAGGTGTCATCATCAAAGAAGGTGCAGCGTTAGAACGTTTAGCTCAAGCTGAAGTTGTAATTCTAGATAAAACAGGAACCCTCACCGAAGGTGGGCCTCGCATTACCAAGATGCTCTTCAAAGATGAAGCAAACTCTCAAGAAGTGTTACGACTAGCAGCTTCACTCGAGCAACACAGTGCAAACATTGTTGCTCGTGCAACTGTTGCCGAGGCTAAAGCTAATGGGCTGCAACTCGATTTAGCAACCGAGGTGATTGAAGTTCATGGTCATGGTTTGAGTGGGCTGGTATCGGGGCACAAAGTAAAAGTTGGGCAACCTTCCCTTCCACTTCCCGACTGGGCAAACCTAACCAATGCGCTCATAGTTCAAATTGATGTTGACGATGTTGCTGTTGGATTCATTGGACTTGATGATCCTCTAAGAGCTGAGGCTCACTCAACTGTCGCCAACTTAAGACACCTTGGTGTGAAGCGTGTGCTAATGGTTTCAGGAGACCGCAAACAAACAGTCGAGGCTGTTGCCAAAGAACTTGGCGTAACTGAATTCTTTGCTGAATGTACCCCAACTCAAAAACTTGAAATTCTTAAAACAGAAAAAGAATCAGCTAATGGTGCTGTTGTAGTTGTTGGAGACGGAATAAACGATGCACCAGCACTCGCTGCAGCTGATGTTGGCGTTGCCATGGGAGCTAAAGGAACAACAGCTGCCAGTCAAGCAGCATCTGTAGTCATTGTTGAAGATTCAATAAGGCGCTTGGGTTCAGCAATCGAGATTTCAAAAACTGCAAGAGCGAGAGCACTTCAAGCAAGCAGTATTGGCATGACTCTAGCTTTGATTGCAATGCTCGCGGCTGCATTTGGTTTCTTCAATGCAAGCGAATCAGCTTTGATTCAAGAAGTAATTGATGCAGCATCAATTACTTGGGCTTTGCTTGGACGAAAGTCGAAATCAAACTAACGAGCGATGTGGGTGAGCGTTGCGAAACCGCGATTCACAATTTTGATCAAACGACCCTCGCCTCGGCGATACCAATATGGTGCAGCTCCAGTAGTGGAGGAAAGCCTGACGTAACTAGCCCCAGATATTTGAGTCTTGGTAGTCCGAATTACGTTCTCTGAGTTTTGTGAAGTAGAGGTTGAGATCACATTTAAATCACTATCCAGATATTCAATGAGAGTTGATTCAACCTGATGATTAGGGTTGACGGAGCAGTCAACTGACTTTCGTCGAACGCCATACTGACACCAGCCATCAGGAGAGTCCAGGTCTTTAGTCTTCACAACAATTGGGTCGCTTAATTGGCTCCACACTTCGCCCCACATTCCCATGTTGACTGCCATGAATCTATAGGAAAAGGTCTTTCCATTAACATCTTCGTTTGGCTGCATGCCAACTACGAACCTTTGATTCGGACTTATTCTCAACTGAAGCCCATCTGATCGGTATATGCGCCAGTACAACTTTGGATCTAGGTTCTGAATTTCAAACTCGGTATATGTATAAGTGACTTCTTTGACTGTGATGCCGGTTGGCTTTGGTGGAGTAGCTGCAAGCAACCGGTAACCAAGCCACTCGCTCTCAATCATCGTGTTTCCTTGACAATCTGGTTCGGGAAGTGCGCGCACCCAGAAAACAGAAGGTTGCGCTGCCTCTCCGGAAATCGAGAGGAACGTATCCGTTGTGCAGTGCAAGGTGCCGTTCGGTTCATAGCGGTACTCGTAGCTCTTGGCCTCTGGGACACTTTCCCATCCAAACCGAATGGAATCAGAAGAGAGATATTGAGTGTCTACGAATATCTTCTTAATTGGTGGCGAGGCAACTGTGCTGACACGTGAGGAAGACTCCCCCATTTGTGAGTACTTGTTGACGATCCTGAATGTACCGGCCACGTTAGTAAGCAAAGTTGCTGAGGGACAGATGAATGAGTAAGGCCGGTTTGGGGTCCCCTCCATCGCAGGAGAGTAACCGGTGCAGGCTATTTCCTTGCCATCATCAAATCTAAATATTCCAGGTAGTTCTTGAGAGTTAGCCCGTTGCTGCCAAAGCTCGTCAGTTAGATCGCCAGTTCTAATGAGAATCTCATCGGCACGAGAGTTGAATTCTGTAATTGTCGGTGCGCTTGGGTAATACTCGTTCTTGAGAATTGCCAATGCTGGTTTTGATACTTGACTGCCTCGGCGGATTTGAAATGAAAAACTCTGGAAATAGTTTCCTGAGGTTTCATAACTTGTTACGTTCTTCGCGACAAGTTTTGAATTCATATATAAGTCAGCCGGTCCATCCAGCCAACTAACAGACATACTCTGCAGCGATGTTGTTACCGAAGGTGCCTCGATAGTACTTCCCGCAGCTATCTTTTTTGTCAGTTCAGTTGCAGCGTAAGCATCGACAATGCCCGCTCCAGTGAAATACTGTTGCGGAAAGTCACTCTCAACTTGAGCGTTACATGACCACTTGCCGTCTAACTCTGACTTCGTGCAGGAATCCCAAACCTTCGGCTTAGTTTCAAGAGCAGGTTTTGCGGTAGCCTGCAAAATCGCTTGCACTTCTGGTGAGGTTAGATCTGGTTTTATAGAAAGAACAAGCGCTGCAACTCCAGCAATGAAAGGTGTTGCTGCCGAAGTTCCACCAAATCCATTGTTAGGTGAAACAGGATCGTAAGCAGCAATGTCCACGCCTGGTGCCATCAAATCTAGGTTGGGTCCCCAACTAGAAAATCCTGCGCGAGCTCCCGAGTGATCACTTGCCCCAGCACTAATTAGTCCAGCGATTGAGTGCGCTGAAGGATAAGACTCTGTGGTCTTACCGAGTACGCAACTTCGATTCATTCCCCAATATGCAATCGGAGTACAACCTTGGTTTCCTAGAGCGGCAACAACGACTACACCTTTTCTGGTGGCTGCAAGTATTGCCGCGTTCATGTAAGGATCTTCGCCCCCACCAATGCTCATGCTAATAACTTGTGCGCCTTGGTCTACCGCCCAGTTGAATGCTTTCCGAATCGCTTCGTTGTCACAAGTGTTTAGATAACAAACTCTGCCAATAATCAGTGAAGCTCCCGGAGCAGAGCCACTTACACCTGTTGCAACATCTAAATCAGCTGCAACTGAAGATGCTGTGAGTGTTCCATGTTCTTGCAGAGGTGGTTGGCTTGGAACAAAATCTTTATACGCGATAACTTTGCTACTCAAGCCAGGGGTGCTGGCAGCGACTCCGCTGTCTAATATGGCCACTTTTACACCTTGGCCTAGAAGACCTGCAGCACGAGTTTTATCTGCATTTATTTCCTTGATGGCCCATTGATTATGTTCAGCAGTAGTTCCATACTCCGGCCAGTAAGTAGTTTCCTCAGCTGATGCTGTTGCCTGGGGAAAAAGAAACAGAACAACGGCAGTCAGGTAAGCGCTTATCTTCATTACCTGTTTCAGCATTACTGTTTGGCCACCAAGGTTGTAATCATCGCTTTTGCAGCAAGCACCATTTTGTCTTTATCCATTGTGAAAAGATTAGGGAAATCCTCTGACATTTCAGTCATCAGTGGGACATGGATAAAGCCGCTTTGAACGTTAGTTCCAGCTAGTGCTCGCTGAAGTTCATAGAAGATGTGATTACAGACAAAGGTGCCTGCCGTTAGTGAGACTGATGCTGGAATGCCCTCAGATCTGATGGCTGCTACCAGTTCTTTTATAGGCAAAGTGCTTTCGAATGCGGTTGGTCCTTCTGGGCTGATTCTCTGATCGGTTCGTAAATGCCCTGCGTTATCGGCTATTGAGGCATCATCCATATTCACTGCAAAGCGTTCCGGAGTTATCCCTGTTCTTCCTTCTGCTAAACCAAAGCAGAGCACGACATCAGGTTTATGTTCCTCAACTAAAGTAAGGAGTTGGTCTGCAGCTTCACCATAAACCACTGGTAGTACCTTGGTTAGAATCTGAGCCCCTGGAACATCATTGGAATTTAGGGCAAGCGCTAGTTGCTCACTAGGGTTGAGCTTTGCATTATTGAAAGGCTCAAAACCGGTTACCAGCACCTTAAGCATGCGGTCAGTCTAGCCTTTGCAGGTATTTGGTAACAGGTGTTTATAGAGTTGATAACACTTTCGCATCGGGGGCTAATGTTGGATGGTTTGCGATGCCTTTGCCGTTTAGGCTTTCGGGATGCTGAAAAAAACTAATCCTCTTATTGGATATCTAAGAATTCTGATGGCTCTCGCATTGTTCGGGAGCGTTTACTGGCAAGTCAGCGATCGTCTCGCCCATAACCTTTTCAGACCTACCGAATACTTCTCATACTTCACTATTACTTCCTGCCTCCTATCTGGTGTTGTTTTAGTTATCGCCGGCCTCGGGGTGCTACGTAATCAGGCTGAAACTAAGGCGCTTACCTTATCTAGATTGACCATGGCTGTGTCCATGGTGATTGTTGGCGTTATCTATAACGCCCTGCTAGCTAATGCAGCCCCAGATGCTAGAGATGTTGGCTACGCGTGGCCTGTGCTACCTAACCAGGTCATACACACATACATGCCTATCGTGATCTTCTTGGAGTGGCTTCTTACCAACACTGGTGTTACTTTGAAGATTAAGAGTGCTTTCTGGGTCTTGATTTACCCTTTGACCTGGTTAGCTTTCTCAATTACTCGTGGTTACATTCAAGGTTGGTGGGCTTACTGGTTCATTGACCCTCAGTATGGAATTGGAACGATGGTTACTTGGATTATTGCAATCTCGGTATTCTTCATCGTGCTATCCCTTGGTCTTGTTCCTGCCCAAAGAGCGATAGCCAAACTACCCAAATAGTTTCCTATTTGAGGCTTAGCCTTAGTTCATGATTGATTTTCAAGATTCTGCGTTTGTTCTTGACCCATACCCGAAACTAAAAGAACTTCGTCAAATAGGTAAACCTGTCTGGCATGAAGGTTTAGGGATGTGGCTGGCAGCTAGGCATACTGATGCCAATGCAGTTTTGCGAACCAAAACCTTAGGTCGAATCTTCACCCCTAAAGCTCCGGAGAGCGAATGGGCTGAATTCAACTGGTTACACGCAGATAGCATCCTCGACTCAGAGCCACCTAAACATACTCGTCTTAGGTCTCTAGTCGGAAAGGCTTTCTCTAGATCACGCATTGAAGCTCTAAGACCAGAAATCGAACGCATCGCTAACTTGTTATTAGATGATGCTCAGCGCAAAGTTGAGAAAGACGGCTACTTTGATTTGATTGCTGACTATGCAGAACCATTACCTGTGAAAGTGATTGCTGCCTTATTAGGTTTCCCAGATAAAGATGAATACCTACTTAGACCTTGGTCGCAGGCAATAGTAAAGATGTATGAAGTAA
>JBBAMM010000001.1:0-5708 GCA_040402475.1 Rhodoluna sp. | reverse complement strand
CCAACTGCAGCTTCTAAAGGATGACCCTAGAGGTGTAACAGATACAGCGGTTGAGGAGTTCCTTCGGTTTGATGCTCCACTGCACCTTTTTGAAAGAACTGCGACAGCCGACACAGAGATCGGCGGCATAACTGTGAAGCAGGGGCAGAAAATTGCATCCCTCCTTGGCTCAGCTAATAGAGATGAAACAGTCTTTGACAGAGCAGATGAGATGGATCTCACTAGAGAGCTGAACCCTCATATTGGCTTCGGAGCTGGCATTCACTTCTGCCTAGGGGCACCACTTGCCCGTATAGAGATGAGTGCCTCGTTGCCTTTGTTATTCGAGAGAATGCCTAACATTGAACTCAAATCTGAGCCGGTTAGAAGGCCAACTTTTGTCCTCAGGGGCTACGAAAAAATAGAAGTAATCAGTATCCCGTAGCCTTATAAAGCCCTGTTTTGTTGCCAATTGGCAGTTATTTTGCTTTGTAACGAAAAGGTAACTTGCCCTTTTATTGCGTTTTTTAACGACATTCCTGAGAGTAACCTGAAACGGCAGTCCCAAAGTCGGGTGAGCCATACGGTTGCCCGAATAAACAATTATGGAAAGGCAACTCAAGAAATGGATAACCTCCTATCTGACGTGCTGAACAACGTACAGTTCACCGTCGTCTACAACATGCTGTCACTAGGTATCGCCAGCATGCTATTCACCGCGATCTTCCTATGGGTAGCTCGCGACAGAGTTCTACCAAAGTACCGCCTTGCAGTTATGGTTTCAGCAACTGTTACATCAATCGCTGCTTACCACTACTTCAGAATGTTTGACTCATTCAACGAGGCTTACGGTGGCAATCACCCAGGCCCAGTTCCAGCAGCATTGCAGGCATTCGCTCACTACAACGTTGGCTACCGTTACATCGACTGGTTCCTAACAGTTCCACTACTACTAGTTGAGCTTGTTGCTGTTCTAGGTCTAGCTAAGGCAACCCAGTCATCACTTCTAAAGCGTCTAGTTCCAGCTGCTGCTTTGATGATCGCTCTTGGTTACCCTGGTGACGCAAAGCTAAGCATCTTGGGCATCGAAGGCACCGGCTTTGCTAGCGAAGCTGCTGTTTGGGGTCTACTATCAACAATTCCATTCCTATACATCATGTATGTACTATGGTTCGAATTGAAGAAGAGCCTTGCATCTCAGTCAGATAAGGTTCGCGGTCTATTCCAGACACTACGCGTTCTTCTTATCGCTACCTGGGGTGTCTACCCAATCACCTTCATCCTTGCTATGAACACAGATCTACCTTCAGCAAGCGATGTTGTAAACCGTGAAGTTGGATACACAATTGCTGACATCCTAGCTAAGTGTCTATTCGGCCTAATCATCTTCAGCATTGCACGTATCAAGTCAGCTGAAGAAGACAAGAGCCACGCTTCAGCAGAAGGTCACTAGTCACTAGTTACCTCTTAAACATTTGGAGCCACCTGAAAAGGTGGCTCCATTTGTTTTAACTAATAAGTTATTGGTATTTCATCACCAAGAGCACTTTTCACCCTTGGAATAACCTCATTGGCATAGAGCTCAATGGATTTCATCATCTGTGATTGCGGCATCGGCCCGGTTGAATACTTGAGATCAAACCTGCTTGCACCAGTTGATGTGATGGCATGGATGATCTTGTTCGCAACTGTTTCTGGAGAACCAACATACAAAGAGCCGAACTTCACTTCATTATCGAAGTGCTCGTAGGTCATCGGACCCCAACCTCGTTCACGACCAATGCGTCCAAATGAAGTGTTGTAATGAGGCCACATCTGCTTAGCAGCTTCTTCATCGGTATCAGCTATGTGCCCAGGTGAATGAATACCGATTGGAAGCTGAGGCTTATCAAAACGCTTCAGTGATTCTCGATACAAGCCTGCGAAAGGTGCGAACCGCTCAGCACCGCCACCGATGATTGCAAGAGCAAGAGTCGCGCCATGCTTTGCGGCTCTGATTACTGAATGAGGTGAGCCACCAACACCAACTCGTAATGGGATAGCACCTCGTTCCGTCTTGGGATAAACCTCTTGGTTAGTAAGCGCTGCTCTGGTAACCCCTGACCAAGTAACAGGAGTTTCCTTAAGAAGTTCAACCAGAAGGTCCAGTCGTTCTTCAAATAGTTGTTCGTAGTCGCTAAGAGTGAAGCCAAATAGCGGGAAGCTCTCTGTGAAAGATCCTCTACCAGCAGTAATCTCTGCTCTTCCATTAGACAGAGCATCTAGGGTTGCAAAGCGTTGATAGACCCGAACTGGGTCTTCGCTTGATAGCACTGTCACACCGGTACCAAGGATGATCTTTGAGGTGACTGTTGCGATACCCGCTAGGACGGTGTCAGGAGCAGAGACCGCGAAGTCACTGCGGTGATGCTCACCAACGTTGAAGTGGTCGATGCCTAGCTCATCAGCAAGCACAGCTTGCTCAACTACATCTCTAATAGATTGAGCGGCAGTTAGTGGTTTACCAGTGTCATCAGATCCGATGTCCCCGAAGGTATCTAAACCAAATTCGAGACGAAGTTTTTCAGTCATAAGACAACCCTAGACATATCTCTAGTTTTAGTCAAGGGGGGCTTTACTATAAAGTAGGGATTTCAGCAAAGAGCAAAGCATCAAGCCAAGGGAATATCCAGAAGTAACAAGCTGCGATAAACAAACCAGCTAACACTATGCACTGAAAACTCTTGAGTAATCTGCCACCAGGTAATTTACGCCATAGCCATGAATACATTAGTTACCTCCAAGTTGAAGTTCTTGAGGTGGGCCATCCTCGATTGGGATAACGTGATCCAGTTCCAACCACACGATGATTCTTTGGGTGTTCACAAAGATAGGTGTGCAAGACGTCATGGTCATGTACTTTGATCCAGCCATAGATCCATCTAGTTCTGGTGGAACAGGTTGGATAACTGTCATGTCGTTCGGATTCACAATCTTGGTTTGTAGATACTTATAGACATACCAAAAGTTTCTAGTCTCGACATAAACCTTGTCGCCAGAGACTAATCTGTGAATCTCTTTGAAGGAACCGCCGAAACCACCGCGATGAGCTGCAACAGCAAAGTTACCAACCTCACCTGGCATAGCTGTCCCAATGTAGTGTCCAACCCCAATATCATTTAGAACCGGATGCCATCTAGTTCCTTCAGCAACCAAGCGAGTCCACTTGTGTCCAAAACGTGGAACATACATGCGTCCAAAAATCTGAGCCTGCTTATTTACTTTGGCAGGGTCTCTGAATTTATGTTGGTTAGCGCCGTTACCAAATCCTTGCGACTTAGTTATCTGACTATCCGCAATAAGAGAATCTTGAAGAACTGCTTTATAGCCAACAAATAATGCGAGAACTAAACCTAGGGTTATGAAAGTCTCACCAACAACTAGTAAAACTTTTTTTCCAGTTTGCTTCTTAGGTATAGGAGCCCAAAACATTTTTGTGCCGTCAGGTAACTCTGTTACCTCAGTTTGCTCAGTTATTTTTGGCAAACCTAACCAACCCGATTCCAACTAAAAGTAGGCAGAGTGATGCAAAAGCTAATGGCCATGATGTTTCGCCTGTTTCAGCAAGATACGTTTTATCGTCAATAGGTAGCCCATCCCAGATGGCATGCAAAGTTACGTTGTCATCAGGTATGTATGAACCTGGGTCAATAATCAAACCATCGACAGAGCCTTTACCCCAACCACGGAATGTGTATCCTTGCCGTGTAGGAGTTGGCAAAGTTAGTGGATCATTTCCCAATGTGTAAACCTGTTTCGCAATAGAGCCGGCTGCACCTTCGAGATCAAACAAAACATCTATAGTGCTTGGTGTGCCTGGTTTCATCACTTTAATTGGCTCGGGGCTAATCACTGTATAAGTAAGGTGAAAGTTGATGCCAGCCCATCCACCTTCATCAACTAAAACAACATGAAGGTCGTTCCAGCCCGTGTGAGTCAGGGAATCTAGGTTGATTGGAGCTCCGCTGTTCCATTCAAAAGCTTGATATCCAGAAATGTCAGTTCCGTTCAAAGAAATCCAACCGTAGTTATCAATCTTCATATCTGCAACCAGATTAGAAGCTCGCCACCCTTCAGGTAGAAAGAATCGATAACGATAATCAGATCTAACATTCAAACAATCAAAGAAGCTCGGAGCACAGTTCAACCAACTGTTAGTCCCCGCAACATTACCCCAGGGGTGATCGCCGCCAACTAGGTATGCAGGGTGCCAAGTAATCCCTTCATCAGTAGATGCTTCGGTGTATGGGTCCTCTGAATTAAGTGGATGGTTCTCATCGATGATTCCACCGTAAATCTCGAGAGTCTGCTCTGTAGCATCATCTGCTTGAGCTGTGATTGGGGCTAAAGCCAAAGTTGATCCTAAAATCACAACGCTAAAAACCTGTGCGATAAAACGAACTTTATTCATGCCAACAGCCTACTCCGCAGCGGCTAGTTGCCCACAAGCGCCGTCGATCTCTTTGCCTCGAGTATCTCTAAGGGTTGTTGGGATGCCTGACTTCTCAAGGGTGGAAACAAAGAGTCTGGTTACCTCAGGTGTTGAAGCAGTCCAGATAGATCCTGGTGTTGGGTTCAGAGGAATTGGGTTCACATGGACCCAACCTTTCCCTCGAGCATTTAGTTTCTGGCCTAAGAGTTCTGCTCGCCACTGATGATCATTCATATCTTTGATAAGGGCATATTCAATTGAGACTCTTCTACCGGTGGCATCAAAATAGGCTCGAGCAGCATCTAATGCTTCATCAACTTTCCATCTTGAATTAACTGGAATTAGTTCATCTCTGAGTTCATCATCAGGTGCATGCAATGAAAGTGCAAAGGTAACTGGAATATTCTCTTCAGCAAGTTTCTTGATAGCAGGAACTAAACCAACAGTTGAAACAGTTATGTTTCTAGCTGACATTCCTAAGCCGTTTGGCTGTGTTCCAACCATGGTTCTAACGGCAAGCATTAGGCGGTTGTAATTAGCTAGCGGTTCTCCCATTCCCATGAAGACAATGTTGGATACCCGCTCTTCATGCTCGGTGTCCTTGCGTCCGCCTAAACCACCTGCTGCAATAACAGCATTGGCTTGAACAATCTGATCAACTATCTCACCAGCAGTCATGTTTCTAGTAAGGCCTGCTTGCCCTGTCGCACAGAACGGACAGTTCATTCCACAGCCAGCTTGAGAGCTAACACATAGGGTTATTCGACCTGGGTAGCGCATCAAAACAGATTCAACTAGAGCACCATCAAATAATCTCCAAAGGAACTTGATGGTGTCACCGTTATCTGTTTGCAGTCTTTTTACTTCTGTTAGAAGTGGAGGTAAGAAAGCTTTGACTAGTTCTGCTCTACCCTCTTGAGGAAGATCAGTCATCTGTTCTGGGTTGGATGTGTAATGAGTGAAGTAATGTTTCTCTATTTGCTTCACCCGAAAAGAAGGAACACCAAGTTCTTTAGCTTTCGCTACTCGATCTTCTTTAGTCATATCAACTAGGTGAACAGGTGGCTGTTGTTTTCTAGGTTTAGCTTCGAATTCTAGTAACGGTCTGCCGGAGGCATCCTTCTTCTGTTGCCAACCTTCGGTAGCAGGTTTTACCTGACGTGAATCAGTCATGCTACCTTCCTTGAAGTTACTCTCAATTCTAAGAGAGTTAGTCTGTTGGTCTTCCGGCATACCTGAAAAGGTCACCGTAACGAAG